>NZ_AOFQ01000077.1 GCF_000495915.1 Stutzerimonas chloritidismutans AW-1 | reverse complement strand
CCCCCCCCCGCCGTATCACCTCGCTTCAGGAGCGACTGTACAAGCAGTTCAATGCAATGGATCTGTTGGTGGGGCAGTTGTCTAATACGTCTTCGAGCCTTCTCGCGTCGCTGGAGAACCTGCCTTGGGCAGGAAGCAATTCGAAAAAGTAGGCCAGACTGCTTATACAAGAACCGCCGGTAGGCGGTTTTTTGTTTGCAAAACAAACTCAAGTCCTGCGCCAGATGACCGATAAACAGGTATGTGAGATCGATGTGGCAAGGGGCTCATCCAAATGAATGCTATGGCAGCAATGCGGCAATACCAGCAGGTTGGCGTAAAAGCCCAGGTTACCGAGGCCGACCCGCATCGCCTGATTCAGATGCTGATGCAAGGTGGTTTGGATCGTATCGCTCAGGCCAAAGGTGCGATGGAGCGTGAGGCTTTCGCTGAGAAGGGTGTGCTGATCGGCAAGGCCATCAATATCATCGGTGGGCTGCGTGATGCGCTGGATCAGGATGTTGGCGGCGAGCTGGCGGCCAACCTTGATCGTCTGTATGAATACATGACGATGCGCCTGTTCGAAGCGAGCCGGCATAATGATGTCGACAAACTGAACGAGGTGGGCAAGCTTCTGGGTGAGATAAAGCTGGCTTGGGATCAGATCGCGCCTAGGGGCTGATTCACCTGAAGCTGGCTTGCTGGCTTACCGCGTTTTCGGGGAAAAGATGTCGTTGAAGAAGCAAGCCTTCGCCGCGTTGGCGCAAAAGCTCCGCGGCGCACTGAGCGCAGGGGAGTGGGATGCGGTCAGCTCGCTGGATCATGAGTGCAGCGCGCTGGTGGCATCATTGTGCGACGAAGATGCAGCTGATGCCGGGCTGCGTGCGGAAATCGACGCAGTGGCGGCTCTGTATGATGAGCTTCAGCGGGCGGGGCGCGCTGAGCGTGAGCGGCTGGCCGCGGAGCTGACCAGGCTGAATCAGGCCAAGCAGGTCAGCCGCGCTTACGGGTCGTTAGGCTAGACGCCCGTCACGCTGGATTCTTCGCGCGGCGAAGAGCTGGGCGGTACCGAGGGTGCGTGGAGTAGGGTGGATGACGCTTCGCTCATCCACCGCGAACCCACCGTCTCAGGGAGTGCTCGCTGCGTCTCAGCGGTACTCGCACAGATACGCGGTGTCTACCTTGACCTTCAGCTGAAATTTGCTGTTCGCCGGTACGGTGAACTGGCTGCCGCTGGCAAAGGTTTCCCAGGCGTCGCTACCCGGCAGTTTCACGTCCAGGCTGCCAGCAACTACGTGCATGACTTCCAGTTGCGCAGTGCCGAATTCGTATTCACCTGGCGCCATGACGCCGATCGTGGCCGGGCCTTCAGTCATGTCGAAGGCGATGGATTTGACGGTGCCATCGAAGTACTCATTGACCTTGAACATTTGGATTCCTTTGCAGGGTCGGGAAAAGGGTCGCCAGTATGCCCAAGCGCCAGGCCTGGCGTCACCTGGCAGAAGTGCTAGCTGCGAAAAATGAAGTAGACCGCTCCGACCATGCAAAGCCCTGCCCATAGATAATCGAGCTTCAATGGCTGCTGCATGTACAGCACGCTGAACGGAACGAACACCATCAGGGTGATTACCTCCTGCATGATCTTCAGTTGGCCGATCGACAGCTCGGTATAGCCGATGCGGTTTGCTGGCACCATCAGCATGTATTCGAAGAATGCGATGCCCCAGCTGATCAATGCGGCGATGAGCCAGGGTTTGCCGTTCAGGCTCTTCAGGTGGCCGTACCAGGCGAAGGTCATGAATAGGTTGGAGCAGCAGAGGAGGGCGGCGGTTTGCAACCAGACAGGCATGGTGGGTGTGGGCTCGAAATGATGACGCGCTAGGGTATTTCCAAGCGTTTTCGCCTGCAATGGTGCATCTGGTGCGTAAGCTTCAGCCGGATTATTATCGCGCCCGTTTTTCACTGAGTGGCAGTTTTATGGATTGTCGCCCCGGTTGCGGTGCCTGCTGTATCGCCCCCTCAATTAGCTCCTCGATACCTGGCATGCCTCATGGTAAGCGCGCTGGGGAGCGCTGTATTCAATTAAGCGCTGACTTTCTCTGTTTGCTGTTCGGCGATCCGCGGCGGCCGGTTGTCTGCTCGGCTTTTTCGGCGGACCCTGTTTGCTGTGGTGAAACTAGGGAGGATGCGATTCGATTGTTGGGTTGGCTGGAGCAAGCGACTGCGTAGGCAAGTCTGCGTGTAGTTAAGTCCAAGATTGCGTATTCAACTGCTCGTCGGGCTATGAGTTGCTGGCTGCGCCGGTATGTCTGCTGAGAGCTGATCAATGACGTCAGGCCGGAAGATCGCCGATTGCGCTAGATGGCCATCGGCCACCTGTGTCGACCTCTAGTGAATCGAATGGAAGGGATAAATATTCAGTCGGCCCAAGGGGAATAAAAAAGGCTG
Source organism: Stutzerimonas chloritidismutans AW-1 (assembly GCF_000495915.1). GTDB lineage: Bacteria > Pseudomonadota > Gammaproteobacteria > Pseudomonadales > Pseudomonadaceae > Stutzerimonas > Stutzerimonas chloritidismutans. Next base: position 49,326 of record NZ_AOFQ01000077.1, on the reverse strand, counting down.
CCCAAGGGCAGCCTTATTTTGCGCTGGTTGTCGCTTAACGCGGCAGGTCGCGCTTGGTGTGGCCGGTATACAGCTGACGCGGGCGGCCGATCTTCTGGCCGGAGGCGATCATTTCCTTCCAGTGGGAAATCCAGCCAACAGTACGCGCCAAGGCAAAGATGACGGTGAACATGCTGGTCGGAATGCCGATAGCCTTGAGAATGATGCCCGAGTAGAAGTCCACGTTCGGATACAGGTTGCGCTCGGCGAAGTAAGGATCGTTGAGAGCAATCTCTTCCAGCTTCATGGCCAGATCCAGCTGCGGATCGTTGATACCCAGCTCACCCAGCACCTCGTCGCAGGTCTGCTTCATGACCTTTGCGCGCGGGTCGAAGTTCTTGTAGACGCGATGCCCGAAGCCCATCAGCTTGAACGGATCGTTCTTGTCCTTGGCCTTCGCCAGGAATTTCTCGACGTTCGATACGTCGCCGATCTCGTCCAGCATGGTGAGTACGGCTTCGTTCGCGCCGCCGTGTGCCGGTCCCCACAGAGCGGCGATGCCGGCTGCGATACAGGCGAACGGGTTGGCACCGGTGGAGCCGGCGAGGCGTACGGTGGAAGTCGAGGCGTTCTGCTCATGGTCGGCGTGCAGGATGAAGATGCGATCCATTGCCTTGGCCAGCACCGGGCTGATCGGTTTGATCTCGCACGGGGTGTTGAACATCATGTGCAGGAAGTTTTCCGAGTAGCTCAGATCGTTGCGCGGATACATCAGCGGCTGACCGATCGAGTACTTGTAGACCATTGCAGCAATGGTTGGCATCTTCGCGACCAGACGCACCGCGGAAATCTCGCGATGGTGCGGGTCGTTGATGTCTAGGGAGTCGTGGTAGAAGGCCGAGAGTGCGCCGACTACGCCGCACATGATGGCCATGGGGTGAGCGTCACGACGGAAGCCATTAAGGAAGGACTTCAGCTGCTCGTGAACCATGGTGTGGTTCTTCACGGTGCTGACGAACTGTGCCTTCTGCTCGGCGGTAGGCAGTTCGCCGTTCAGCAGCAGGTAGCAGGTTTCCAGGTAGTCGGATTTCTCTGCCAGCTGCTCGATGGGATAGCCGCGGTGCAGCAGGATGCCCTTATCGCCGTCGATGTAGGTGATCTTGGACTCGCAAGAGGCGGTCGACATGAAGCCGGGATCGAAGGTGAAGTGACCCGTGGAGGTCAGGCTTCGTACGTCTATTACATCAGGCCCTACGGTACCGGTTAAAACGGGCAGTTCGACGGGGGCAGCGCCCTCGATGATCAACTGCGCTTTCTTGTCAGCCATGTATGGCCTCCTGTTTTGTGCTTGGAATCATCATGGCCCCCCACGCAGGGCCCGCATCACTATAGAGTGATAAATCGCAAAGTCAATTTGCGTGAACCCATGCCGTAGAGGGCTCTGCAGGGGGATGCGTACAGCTTGGATGCACTGTTTACGGCATTTATATAGGGGCTGCTATCAGCCTTTAGTGGCACTTCACCACATTGTCATTAGTGACCTAACTGTTTATACTCGGACACCGACCGGCAGGGGCCTTACAGGCAGTATTCTGTAGGTTGTCACTCGTGGGTAGCGGGTACTGCTGCGTACTCTTCCCAACAACTTTGCCCTGCGCTCTGGGGCTCTCAAGTGTGAAAAAAAGCCGTGAAAAGCCAACGACCTGTAAACCTAGATCTTAGGACAATAAAACTCCCCATCACTGCTTACACGTCGATTCTCCACCGTGTATCCGGTGTCATCCTGTTCGTCGGTGTCGCCTTGCTGCTGCTTGCGCTCGATACCTCGTTGTCTTCGCCAGAAGGCTTTGAGGATGTTCGTGCGTATCTGAGCAGTCCCCTGGCCAAGCTGGTGAGCTGGGCGTTGCTGTCCGCACTGCTGTACCACCTTGTGGCGGGTGTGCGTCACCTGATCATGGACACTGGGCATGGCGAGACGCTGGAAGGCGGCAAGCTGGGCTCGAAAATCGTAATCGCCGTGTCGGCGGTGCTGATCGTTCTGGCGGGAGTGTGGATATGGTAACCAATGTCACCAACTTTTCGCGCTCGGGTCTGTACGACTGGATGGCGCAGCGCGTTTCTGCAGTGGTTCTTGCGGCTTATTTTCTGTTCCTGCTTGGGTACCTGATTGCGAACCCGGACTTGGAGTATGCACAGTGGCATGAGCTGTTTTCGGCCAACTGGATGCGGATCTTCAGCCTGTTGGCGCTGGTTGCCCTGAGTGTGCACGCGTGGGTTGGTATGTGGACGATTTCCACTGACTACCTGACCAACATGGCGATCGGCAAGTGGGCTACCGGCGTTCGTTTCCTGTTCCAGGCGGTGTGTGGCATTGCCATGTTCACCTTCTTCGTCTGGGGCGTGCAGATTCTTTGGGGTATCTGATTCATGGCTAACATTCGTACGCTTTCTTTTGACGCCATCATCGTTGGTGGCGGTGGCGCCGGTATGCGCGCGGCGCTGCAGTTGTCCCAGTCCGGTCACAAGACCGCTGTGGTCACCAAGGTTTTTCCGACTCGTTCGCACACCGTTTCCGCTCAGGGTGGCATCACCTGCGCCATCGCTTCGGCCGATCCGAATGATGACTGGCGCTGGCATATGTACGATACCGTCAAGGGTTCCGACTACATCGGTGACCAGGACGCTATCGAGTACATGTGCTCCGTCGGCCCGGAAGCCGTGTTCGAGCTCGAGCACATGGGCCTGCCATTCTCCCGCACCGAGCAGGGCCGCATCTACCAGCGTCCGTTCGGTGGTCAGTCCAAGGATTTCGGCAAGGGCGGGCAGGCTGCTCGTACCTGCGCTGCTGCCGACCGTACTGGTCATGCGCTGCTGCATACCCTCTATCAGGGCAATCTGAAGAACGACACCGTATTCCTCAATGAATGGTACGCGGTCGATCTGGTGAAGAACCAGGATGGTGCGGTCGTTGGTGTTATCGCCATCTGCATCGAGACCGGCGAAACCGTTTACATCCGCTCGAAGGCCACTGTTCTTGCAACTGGTGGTGCTGGTCGCATCTATGCATCGACCACCAACGCGCTGATCAACACCGGCGACGGCGTGGGCATGGCGCTGCGTGCAGGCGTACCGGTACAAGACATCGAGATGTGGCAGTTCCACCCGACCGGTATCGCCGGTGCCGGCGTGCTGGTAACCGAAGGTTGCCGTGGTGAAGGTGGCTACCTGATCAACAAGCACGGCGAGCGTTTCATGGAGCGTTATGCTCCTAACGCGAAGGACCTGGCTGGTCGTGACGTCGTTGCGCGCTCGATGGTCAAGGAAATCCTGGCTGGTAACGGCTGTGGTCCGGATGGCGACCACGTGATGCTGAAGCTGGATCACCTCGGTGAAGAAGTGCTGCACAGCCGTCTGCCAGGTATCTGTGAGCTGTCGAAGACCTTTGCTCACGTCGACCCGGTGACTGCTCCAGTACCTGTCGTGCCGACCTGCCACTACATGATGGGTGGTATCGCCACTAACATCCATGGTCAGGCCATTACCCAGGACGCCAACGGTAATGACACCATCATCGATGGCCTGTTCGCAGTAGGCGAAGTGGCTTGTGTATCGGTGCATGGCGCCAACCGTCTGGGCGGCAACTCGCTGCTCGACCTGGTGGTCTTCGGTCGCGCTGCGGGCCTGCACCTGGAGAAAGCGCTGAAGGAAGGTATCGAGCATCGTGGTGCCAGCGAAACCGATCTGGACGTTGCTCTAAGCCGTCTTGCCGGTCTCAACGAGCGTACCACTGGTGAGGACGTCGCCCCGCTGCGCAAAGAGCTGCAGAACTGCATGCAGAACTACTTCGGTGTATTCCGCACCGGTGAATATATGCAGAAGGGTATCGCTCAGCTGGTGGATCTGCGTCAGCGTATCGCCAATGTCAAGATCTCGGACAAGAGCCAGGCGTTCAACACCGCGCGCATCGAAGCGCTCGAGCTGCAGAACCTGCTGGAAGTTGCCGAGGCTACTGCAATTGCCGCGGAGAACCGCAAGGAATCCCGTGGCGCGCATGCTCGCGAAGATTTCGAAGAGCGTGATGACGAGAATTGGCTGTGCCACACCCTCTATTTCCCAGGTGACAAGCGCGTTGCCAAGCGTGCCGTGAACTTCGCTCCGAAGACCGTTCCGGCATTCGAGCCCAAGGTTCGGACTTATTGAGGTCGACGATATGTTGCAAGTGAGTGTTTATCGCTACAACCCCGATCAGGACGAAAAGCCGTTCATGCAGGATTTTCAGGTCAATACCGATGGTAAGGATCTGATGGTTCTGGACGTCTTGGCTCTGATCAAGGAACAGGATCAGGGTTTCTCCTATCGTCGCTCCTGCCGTGAAGGCGTGTGTGGCTCCGATGGGATGAATATCAACGGTAAGAACGGTCTGGCTTGCATCACGCCGCTGTCCGCCGTGGTCAAGAACAACAAGCTGGTCGTGCGTCCTCTGCCGGGGCTGCCAGTTATTCGTGACTTGGCCGTCGATATGAGCATCTTCTACAAGCAGTACGAGAAAGTGCGTCCGTATCTGATGAACGATACGCCGCCACCGGCTATCGAACGTCTGCAAAGCCCGGAAGATCGCGAAAAGCTGGATGGTCTGTACGAGTGCATCCTGTGCGCTTGCTGTTCGACCAGCTGCCCGTCCTTCTGGTGGAACCCGGACAAGTTCCTCGGTCCGGCCGCGTCGCTGCAGGCTTATCGTTTCCTGGCCGACAGCCGCGACACCGAAACCGAAAACCGTCTGGCAGGTTTGGACGATCCGTTCAGCGTGTTCCGCTGCCGCGGTATCATGAACTGCGTCGACGTTTGTCCGAAGGGATTGAACCCTACCAAGGCAATCGGTCACATACGCAACATGCTGCTGCAGAGCGGTACCTGATGACACCCCGGTCGCGAAAGGTTATGCGCTAGCCTGGAATGGCCGGATTGCGTTACCCGTTACACCTGCGGCGCCGAAGTTGAAGCTCGGCGCCGTAGTTTTAGTAGGAATCCCAGCCCACAAAGCCGGGATTCCACTCTGAAAACTTGATGACCAGCAGGAGCACCCGGCTTGTGCCCGGGAACTATCTGCGCGGTCCGTAGTGGCTTTACCTGAGTCGCTGCTTCAGAACTTGGGAAGTCATGCTGCGGTTTCCACGCTGGTGGTGTCTCCTTATCGAAGGTGACCAGACATGCAAGAAAGCGTAATGCAGCGCATGTGGGACAGTGCCCACCTATCCGGTGGTAACGCTGCCTATGTGGAAGAGCTTTATGAGCTCTACCTGCACGATCCCAACGCTGTGCCCGAAGAGTGGCGCACTTACTTCCAGAAGTTGCCCTCCGGTGGCAGCGCTTCAGCCGATGTATCGCACTCGACGATTCGCGACCACTTCGTCCTGCTGGGCAAGAACCAGCGGCGCGCTCAGCCTGTGTCCGCGGGCAGCGTCAGCAGTGAGCATGAAAAGAAGCAGATCGAAGTCCTGCGCCTGATTCAGGCCTACCGAGTGCGCGGCCATCAGGCAGCACAGCTCGATCCGCTTGGCCTGCAACAGCGCACCGTTCCTGCCGATCTGGCGATCAACAACTACGGCCTGACCGACGCCGACCTCGACACCGTGTTCCGCACCGCTGACCTGGCCATGGTCAACGGCCAGGCCACTCTGCGCGAAATCCTGCAGGCGTTGCAAGAAACCTATTGCCGCACCATCGGCGCCGAATACATGCACATCGTCGATTCCGAGCAGCGCAGCTGGTTCGTTCAGCGCCTGGAAAGCGTGCGTGGCCGCCCGGACTTCTCGCCGGAGATCAAGAGCCATCTGCTCGAGCGCCTGACTGCCGCCGAAGGCCTGGAAAAGTACCTGGGTACCAAGTATCCGGGCACCAAGCGTTTTGGTCTCGAAGGTGGCGAGAGCCTGATTCCGCTGCTTGACGAGATCATCCAGCGTTCTGGCTCTTATGGCACTAAGGAAATCGTAATCGGCATGGCCCACCGTGGCCGCCTGAACGTGCTGGTCAACACCTTTGGCAAGAATCCGCGCGACCTTTTCGACGAGTTCGAAGGCAAGAAGGTCGAGGGTCTGAGCTCAGGTGACGTGAAATATCACCAAGGCTTCTCCTCCAATGTGATGACCCCGGGTGGCGAAATTCACCTGGCCATGGCGTTCAACCCGTCCCACCTCGAAATCGTTTCCCCGGTGGTCGAGGGTTCGGTGCGGGCTCGTCAGGATCGCCGTTGTGATCCGGTCGGCGACAAGGTGCTTCCGGTAACCATCCACGGCGATGCTGCTGTCGCCGGTCAGGGCGTGGTGATGGAAACCTTCCAGATGTCGCAGACCCGTGCTTATCGCACCGGTGGCACCATTCGCATCGTGGTCAACAACCAGGTCGGCTTCACCACCAACAAGCAGGAAGATGCTCGTTCCACCGAGTACGCAACCGATGTGGCGAAGATGATCCAGGCGCCGATCTTCCATGTGAACGCAGACGATCCCGAGGCGGTGCTGTTCGTCACCCAGCTCGCTGTCGACTACCGGATGCAGTTCAAGCGCGACATCGTCATCGACCTGATCTGCTACCGCCGTCGTGGTCACAACGAAGCGGACGAGCCGAGCGGCACTCAGCCGTTGATGTATCAGAAGATCGCCAAGCAGCGCACCACTCGTGAGCTGTACGCCGATTCGCTGATCCAGTCCAAGGTGCTGGACGACGAGCGTGTTCAGGCCAAGATCGACGAGTACCGTACGGCGCTCGACAATGGGCTGCACGTAGTCAAGAGCCTGGTCAAAGAGCCGAATAAAGAACTCTTCGTTGACTGGCGTCCGTATCTGGGTCATGCCTGGACTGCCCGTCATGACACCAGCTTCGATCTGAAGACCTTGCAGGATCTGTCCAACAAGCTGCTGCAGACGCCGGAAGGCTTCGTGGTGCAGCGTCAGGTCTCGAAGATTCTCGAAGATCGCCAGAAGATGGGTGCGGGCGCGCTCACCATCAACTGGGGCTACGCGGAAGTCATGGCGTACGCCACGCTGCTGTTCGAAGGCCACCCGGTACGTATCTCCGGTCAGGACGTCGGCCGCGGCACCTTCTCGCACCGCCATGCTGCGCTGCATAACCAGAAGGACGGCAGTACCTACATTCCGCTGCAGCACCTCTATGAAGGTCAGCCGCGTTTCGATCTGTACGACTCGTTCCTCTCCGAGGAAGCGGTTCTGGCTTTCGAATACGGTTACGCCACCACTATGCCCAACGCGCTTGTCGTGTGGGAAGCGCAGTTCGGCGACTTCGCCAATGGCGCCCAGGTAGTGATCGACCAGTTCATCACCAGCGGTGAGCACAAGTGGGGTCGCCTGTGTGGCCTGACCATGCTGTTACCACATGGCTATGAGGGGCAGGGCCCGGAGCACTCGTCCGCTCGTCTGGAGCGTTACCTGCAGCTGTGCGCCGAGCACAATATCCAGGTTTGCGTGCCGACGACTCCGGCGCAGGTCTACCACATGCTGCGTCGCCAGGCGATTCGCCCGCTGCGCAAGCCGCTGGTTGCGCTGACACCCAAGTCGCTGCTGCGTCATAAGCTTGCGACCTCGACTCTGGAAGAGCTCACCCAGGGTTCCTTCCAGACCGTTATCCCGGAAGTCGACGCGATCGATCCGGCGAAGGTCGAGCGTGTAATCATGTGTAGCGGCAAGGTCTACTATGACCTGCTGGACAAGCGTCGTGCCGAAGGCCGCGAAGATATCGCCATCGTACGTATCGAGCAGCTGTATCCGTTCCCGGAAGAGGATCTGGCCGAAGCGCTCGCGCCTTACCAGAATCTCAAGCACATCGTCTGGTGCCAGGAAGAGCCGATGAACCAGGGTGCCTGGTACTGCAGCCAGCATCACATGCGCCGTGTGGCCACCGCACACAAGAAGGAACTGTTCCTTCAGTACGCGGGTCGTGATGCTTCAGCGGCGCCGGCGGTCGGTTACGCCTCCATGCATGCCGAACAGCAGGAAAAACTGCTGCAGGACGCCTTCACCGTTTAACCATTTCGTGCAAGGGGCCGCGATATCGCGGCCTCGATGTAGAAACCGAATCAATAGGACCCCTGAATAATGGCTATCGAGATCAAAGCCCCTACATTCCCGGAATCGGTTGCCGACGGCACCGTTGCCACCTGGCACAAGCAGCCGGGCGACGCGGTCAAGCGTGATGAGCTGATCGTCGACATCGAAACCGACAAGGTGGTGATGGAAGTGCTCGCCGAAGCTGACGGCGTGCTGACCGAGATCGTCAAGAACGAAGGCGACACCGTGCTGAGCGGCGAGCTGCTCGGCAAGCTGGAGGCTGGTGCTACTGCCGCCGCTGCACCTGCGCCGGCTGCTGCCCCGGCTCAAACTGCTGCTCCGGCTGCTGCCGCAACCGCAGGTGAAGAGCCAATCCTGGCTCCTGCTGCGCGCAAGATGGCCGAAGAGAACGGCATCGATCCGAACAGCATCGCCGGTACTGGTAAAGATGGTCGCGTGACCAAGGAAGACGTGGTTGCCGCCGTTGAAGCCAAGAAATCCGCTCCGGCTGCTGCTGCCAAGCCGGCTGCTCCGGCTGCATCCGCTCCGATCTTCGCCGAGGGCGATCGTGTCGAGAAGCGCGTGCCGATGACCCGCCTGCGTGCGAAGGTCGCCGAGCGTCTGGTCGAAGCGCAATCCTCCATGGCGATGCTGACTACGTTCAACGAAGTCAACATGAAGCCGATCATGGAGCTGCGTTCCAAGTACAAGGACCTGTTCGAGAAGACTCACAACGGCGTGCGCCTGGGCTTCATGTCCTTCTTCGTCAAGGCCGCGGTCGAAGCACTCAAGCGCCAGCCGGGCGTCAATGCTTCCATCGATGGCAATGACATCGTCTACCACGGTTATCAGGATATCGGCGTCGCCGTTTCCAGCGACCGCGGCCTGGTGGTTCCGGTCCTGCGCAACGCCGAGCACATGAGCCTGGCCGAGATCGAAGGCGGCATCAACAACTTCGGCAAGAAGGCCAAGGCCGGCAAGCTGACCATCGAAGAGATGACTGGCGGCACCTTCACCATCTCCAATGGTGGTGTGTTTGGTTCGCTGCTGTCGACGCCGATCGTCAACCCGCCTCAGACCGCCATCCTCGGTATGCACAAGATCCAGGAACGCCCGATGGCTGTTAACGGTCAAGTGGTCATCCTGCCGATGATGTACCTGGCGCTGTCCTATGACCATCGCTTGATCGACGGCAAGGAAGCTGTGACCTTCCTGGTTACCATGAAGGACCTGCTGGAAGACCCGGCCCGTCTGCTGCTGGATATCTGATAGAAACGTCACGGGCTGCAGCTGGTAGGTCAGGCGAAAGCCGTCCCTGCTGCCTGCAGCTTTTGGCTTTTAGCTGCTTTTAAGAGGATTCGTAATGAGCCAGAAATTCGACGTCGTCGTCATCGGTGCCGGCCCTGGCGGCTATGTGGCCGCCATTCGTGCAGCCCAGCTGGGTCTGAAGACCGCGTGTATCGAAAAATATCAGGGCAAGGACGGCAAGACCGCGCTGGGCGGTACCTGCCTGAATGTAGGTTGCATTCCTTCCAAGGCTCTGCTGGACAGCTCCTACAAGTTTCATGAAGCCCACGAGAGCTTCAAGGTTCATGGCATCAGCACTGGCGAAGTGGCCATGGACGTTCCGACCATGGTTGCGCGCAAGGACCAGATCGTTAAGAACCTCACCGGTGGTGTTTCCGCTCTGCTGAAGGCCAACGGTGTGACCGTCTTCGAAGGCCACGGCAAGCTGCTGGCCGGCAAGCAGGTCGAAGTGACCGGCCTGGACGGCAACGTGCAGACGCTGGCTGCCGAGAATGTGATCCTGGCATCTGGCTCCACTCCGGTGAACATTCCGCCGGCGCCGGTCGATCAGAACGTCATCGTCGACTCCACTGGTGCGCTGGATTTCCAGAGCGTTCCGGGCAAGCTCGGCGTCATCGGTGCTGGCGTGATCGGTCTGGAGCTGGGTTCGGTCTGGGCACGTCTGGGCGCGGAAGTGACCGTTATCGAAGCCATGGACAAGTTCCTGCCAGCTGCCGATGAGCAGATCTCCAAGGAAGCGTTCAAGGTTCTTTCCAAGCAGGGTCTGAAGATTCTGCTGGGCGCTCGTCTGACCGGTTCGGAAGTGAAGGGCGAGCAAGTGACCGTCAACTTCACCAGCGCCGAGGGCGAGCAGCAGATGACCTTCGATAAGCTGATCGTCGCAGTTGGCCGTCGTCCGGTCACCTCCGAGCTGCTGGCTGCCGATGCCGGTGTCGATATGGATGAACGTGGTTTCATCTTCGTCGACGACTACTGCGCGACCAGCGTCCCTGGCGTCTACGCCATCGGCGATGTGGTTCGCGGTGCCATGCTGGCCCACAAGGCCTCGGAAGAGGGCGTGATGGTTGCTGAGCGTATCGCTGGTCACAAGACCCAGATGAACTATGACCTGATTCCGTCGGTCATCTACACTCACCCGGAAATCGCATGGGTCGGCAAGTCCGAGCAGGCGCTCAAGGCTGAAGGCGTTGAAGTCAACGTCGGTACCTTCCCGTTCGCGGCCAGCGGACGTGCCATGGCGGCCAACGACACCGCCGGCCTGGTCAAGGTCATCGCCGATGCCAAGACCGACCGCGTGCTGGGCGTTCACGTCATGGGCCCAAGCGCTGCCGAGCTGGTTCAGCAAGGCGCGATCGGCATGGAATTCGGTACCAGTGCCGAAGACCTGGGCATGATGGTGTTCTCGCACCCGACGATGTCCGAAGCGCTGCATGAAGCGGCCCTGGCAGTGAATGGCCACGCCATCCACATTGCCAATCGCAAGAAGCGCTAATCGGTTTCGTGCTGTACCCGGGCCCGACGTATCTGTGGATACGCCGGGCCTTTTGCAAACTGCAGATTCGAAAAGGATTGCAGGTCGCTGAGAGGTATCGTGAATTCGCAGATAGTTTTCAGCGACTTGTGAGGGGGCACGGCGGCTCGTCGTGCCGTAAATGCGCCAATACCAAACCAGACGGTAGAAAGCATGAATCTTCACGAGTACCAAGGTAAACAACTGTTCGCTGAATACGGTCTGCCCGTGTCCAAGGGTTACGCAGTCGATAGCCCGAAGGAAGCAGCGGAAGCCTGCGACAAGATCGGCGGCACGCAATGGGTGGTCAAAGCCCAGGTGCATGCAGGCGGACGTGGCAAGGCAGGTGGCGTAAAGCTGGTTCGCAGCAAGGATGAAGCCCGGGCGTTTGCCCAGCAGTGGCTTGACAAGCGTCTGGTGACCTATCAGACCGACGCCAATGGTCAGCCAGTCAGCAAGATCCTTGTCGAGGCTTGTACCGATATCGACAAGGAGCTCTATCTGGGCGCCGTGGTTGATCGCGCGAGTCGCCGGGTCGTGTTCATGGCCTCCACCGAAGGTGGCGTGGATATCGAAAAAGTCGCTCACGACACGCCTGAGAAAATCCTCAAGGCCACCATCGACCCGCTGGTCGGTGCACAGCCGTTCCAGGCGCGCGAGCTGGCATTCCAGCTGGGTCTGAAGGGCGATCAGGTCAAGCAGTTCGTCCATATCTTCGTCGGCCTTGCCCAGCTGTTCCAGGACTATGACCTGGCCCTGCTCGAAGTGAACCCGCTGGTGATCAAGAAGGACGGCAACCTGCATTGCCTGGACGCCAAGATCAACATCGACAGCAACGCCATCTATCGTCAACCCAAACTGCGCGACATGGCCGATCCGTCTCAGGACGATCCGCGCGAGGCCCACGCGGCCAAGTGGGAGCTCAATTACGTAGCGCTCGACGGCAACATCGGCTGCATGGTCAATGGTGCGGGCCTGGCCATGGGCACCATGGATATCGTCAACCTGCATGGCGGTGCGCCGGCGAACTTCCTCGACGTGGGCGGTGGTGCCACCGAGGAACGCGTGACCGAAGCGTTCAAGATCATTCTCTCCGATAGCAATGTCGCGGCCGTTCTGGTGAACATCTTCGGCGGCATCGTGCGATGCGACATGATCGCCGAAGGCATTATCGGTGCCGTTCGCGAAGTGGGCGTCAAGGTACCGGTGGTGGTTCGCCTGGAAGGCAACAACGCCGACTTGGGGGCCAAGATGCTGAGTGAAAGCGGTCTGAACATCATCGGTGCGAGCAGCCTGACCGATGCGGCCATTCAGGTTGTCAAAGCCGCGGAGGGCAAGTAATGAGCGTATTGATCAACAAGGACACCAAGGTCATTTGCCAGGGCTTCACCGGCTCGCAAGGTACCTTCCACTCCGAGCAGGCCATTGCCTACGGCACGAAGATGGTCGGCGGCGTCACGCCGGGCAAGGGCGGCACCATGCACCTCGGTCTGCCGGTATTCAACACCGTTCGGGAGGCCGTCGAGACCACCGGTGCTGACGCCTCGGTGATCTACGTGCCGGCGCCGTTCTGCAAGGACTCGATTCTCGAAGCGGCTTTCGGTGGGATCAAGCTCATCGTCTGCATCACCGAAGGCATTCCGACACTGGATATGCTCGAGGTTAAGATCAAGTGCGACGAACTGGGTGTGCGCCTGATCGGGCCGAACTGCCCGGGTGTGATCACGCCGGGTGAGTGCAAGATCGGCATTCAGCCTGGGCACATCCATATGCCCGGCAAGGTCGGCATCGTCTCGCGCTCCGGCACGCTGACCTACGAAGCCGTGAAGCAGACCACCGACGCTGGTTTCGGCCAGTCGACCTGTGTTGGCATCGGTGGTGACCCTATTCCGGGCTCGACCTTCATCGATATCCTCAAGCTGTTCCAGGATGATCCGCAGACCGAGGCCATCGTCATGATCGGCGAGATCGGCGGTTCGGCCGAGGAAGAAGCGGCGGCCTTCATCAAGGCCAACGTGACCAAGCCAGTCGTTTCCTACATTGCGGGTGTCACGGCTCCGGCTGGCAAGCGGATGGGGCACGCCGGCGCGATCATTTCTGGCGGCAAGGGAACGGCGGAAGAGAAATTCGCAGCCCTGCAGGACGCCGGTGTGAAGACCGTTCGCTCGCTTGCCGATATCGGCAAGGCGCTGGCGGAAGTGACTGGCTGGGAAATGAAGGCCTGATGTAACGCCCGCTCGGCTGCAGTCGGGCGTTCGAGTTGCTCAGTCTTCGCATGCCCCGAGGCAGACCTGACGGTTCTGCCTCGGGGCTTTCAGCTTTGGGTTTGGTAACGTTGCAGCTTCAATCGCTGCTTGGTCCCGCGCTTCATCTATCACGCGTTGAGCGCTTCAACTCTGCGGCGCGACGTTTTTTCGCGGCCAATGTTGACGCTCCGGTCAGCATCCATCGCCGCATCGTGGCATCATTGCCGCTCATTCATACGCTTGTTCGGTCCACAAGAGCGACAGCGTGCAACGAAGGATTCGGCCCAACCGGCTGAATGACGTTTCCCCTTATCCCTGAAGGAAACCCGTATCCCATCATTCAGGCCAATATGAACCGCTGACCCGTCGCGCTCGTGGCATGTGCGTCGCGTTCATTTAAGCCGTCATCCATTTGGTAGTTTTTTCCGCATGAATCGTTTGAAAGGTTTTGACCTGCTGGCTCTTGGCTTCATGACATTTGCGTTGTTCCTTGGCGCCGGCAACATCATCTTCCCGCCCAGCGCCGGTATGGCGTCGGGCGAGTTTATCTGGCAGGCGGCACTGGGCTTCTTGCTGACCGGTGTCGGGTTGCCGCTGCTGACCGTCGTCGCGCTGGCGCGAGTGGGTGGGGGCATGGACCGTTTGACCGCACCGCTCGGCAAGGTCGCTGGTACGGTGCTGGCGGTGGCCGTCTACCTGGCGATCGGTCCGCTGTTCGCGACTCCGCGCACCGCCGTCGTTTCGTTCGAGATGGGCATTGCGCCATTCAGCGGTAACGCCGGCATGCCGCTATTCATCTACACGCTGGTGTTCTTCGCGGCCATGCTGTTCCTGGTGCTGAACCCCGGTCAGCTGGTCAACCGTATCGGCAAGTTCATTACGCCGGTGCTGCTGGCGGCGCTGTTGGTACTCGGTGGCGCGGCGATTTTCGCCCCGGCGGGAGAGGTCGGTGCTGCGAGTGAGACTTATCGTGCGTCGCCGCTGATCAAGGGTTTTCTCGAAGGCTATCTGACCATGGATACCCTCGGCGCTTTGGTTTTCGGCATCGTGATCGCCACCGCCATTCGCGACCGCGGTGTCACCGAGCCCGCGCTAGTTACCCGTTACTCGATGATTGCCGGCGTGATTGCTGCGGTCGGGCTGTCGTTGGTCTATCTCGCTCTGTTCTACCTTGGTGCTACCAGCCAGGGCATCGCCGCCGGTGCGGAGAACGGCGTGCAGATTCTGACGACCTACGTGCAACACACGTTCGGCACGCCGGGCAGCCTGCTGCTTGCAGTAGTCATCACGCTGGCCTGCCTGACCACGGCGGTCGGCCTGACCACGGCCTGTGGCGAGTTCTTCAGCGCATTGCTGCCGGTTTCCTATCGCACAGTGGTGGTCGTTTTCGCTCTGTTCAGCCTGCTGGTGGCCAACCAGGGGCTGACGCAGTTGATCAGTGTGTCGGTGCCGGTCTTGGTGGGCCTTTACCCGCTGGCCATCGTCCTGGTTGCTCTGAGCTTGCTGGATCGCTTCTGGGTTTCGCCCTCGCGGGTGTTCGTGCCGGTCATGGCGGTGACGCTGATCTTCGGCGTTGTCGATGGACTTGCCGCCGCGGGCTTCGCCGATTGGGTTCCGGTGCTGTTCACGCAGTTGCCATTGGCCGATCAGAGCATGGGCTGGCTGGTTCCGGTTCTGGTGATGTTGGTGTTTGCAGTCGTCACTGATCGCCTGCTCAGTCGCGCCGATCAGGCGCAGCATCACGCCTGACTTGTTCTCGCGCTGCGCCGCGGCTGACGATAGATCGGTCGCGGGGTAGCGCTGACATTAGGCGCAAGCTTCGGCGACGCGGTGCTGGCTATAATCGCGTGATGTCTCCGAGGGCGCGCCATGACGTTATCCGATTCAACCCTGCCGCATCTGATCGCCGTGCTCTGGTTCATCGTCTGTTGGGCTGGATACACCCGCTACGCGAGCTGGCGCGGCCGGGATACGGCTTGTCTGGCGAGTGTGTTGCACCTCTATCGGCAGGACTGGATGCAGCGCCTGCTGTTGCGTGACAACCGTATCGCCGATGCCAACGTGATCGGCAATCTGGAGCGCAACGCATCGTTCTTTGCATCCAGCACGCTGATAATCCTTGCAGGCATCCTGACCGCGTTGGGTGCATCCGATCGAGCGGTTTCTCTATTGGCCGACCTGCCATTTGCGCAACCGGTCAGCCGCGGTCTTTCGGAAGTCAAGCTGCTGTGTCTGGCGGTCGTCTTCGTCTATGCGTTCTTCACCTTCAGCTGGTGCATGCGCCAGTACAACTTCGCCGCGGTACTGGTTGCTTCGGCGCCGATGGTGGGCGAGCGCAACGTCAGTGATCAGGAGCGCAGGGCTTTCGCCGAGCGTGCGGCGCGGGTCCTGTCCATGGCGGCCAACCAGTTCAACTTCGGCTTGCGCGCCTATTACTTCGGCATGGCCACCTTGGCCTGGTTCGTTCACCCCTGGTTCTTCATGTTGGTCACCACAGGCGTGGTCCTGATCCTCTACCGCCGCGAATTCCACTCGGACGTGCTCGGGGTGATGGTATTCACGCCAACTTCCCCGGCCGAAATGCCCAAGGAATAGGGCGCGTGCATGGCAAGGCGGTATCATGCGCGCCTTGAGCCATCCCCCCGAGAATTCGAATGAGCGATAGCCAGATACTCGAGCGCACCCAGCGCTTCTTGTCCTTTCTGCGACACTGTCAGGTGCTGGGTCTTACAGTCGAGCATGCCGACAGCCGCGGCCTTACCCTGCGCCTTCCATACAGCGAGAAGATCATCGGGAACCCGGAAACCGGCGGAGTCCATGGCGGCGCGATCACCACGCTGATGGACACCACCTGCGGCATTTCCACGGCCTGCGCCCTGCCGGATCTGGAAGTTTGCCCGACGCTCGATCTGCGAATCGACTACATGCATCCCGCCGAGGCCGGACACGATATCTTCGGGTTCGCCGAGTGCTACCGCGTCACCCCAACGGTCATCTTTACTCGTGGCGTCGCCTATCAGCGCGACATCAACGAACCGATCGCTCATGTGGTAGGCACCTTCATGCGCATGGGCAAGGCTGCACCGGCAGCCATGGGCAAGGAGGGCGGCGCATGAGCGATTTTAACCTCAACGAGCTGGTCCAGCATGCACACGCCAACAACGATTACGACGCGCTGATCAAACTGGTGCCGTACGCCAAGCTGATCGGCATTGAGTGCCTGCGGCTCGGTGACGAAATGGTTTTTCGTCTGCCGCAGAACGAGGACAACATCGGCAATCCGCTACCGGCCATTCACGGCGGGGTCATCGCAGGCTTCATGGAGCACGCGGCGATGCTGCATCTGCTGATGTTCATGGGCGCGCCACATTTGCCCAAAATCATCGACTTCTCGATAGATTATCTACGCGCCGGTCACTATCGTGACACCTTTGCCGCCTGCCAGGTCTGGCGCCAGGGTCGCAGGGTCGCCAACGTCGCGATCACCGCCTGGCAGACCCATCAGGCCGAGCCCATCGCCACCGCCCGCTGCCATTTCAAGATCGACGAGCCCTGACGCATTCGTCAGGGTGGCGTTGCGGTGTGCGGCGTCACCTTGTGCGATTGCGTGAAGGAACTCGAATGGAAGCACTTCTGATCCTCGGCGGCTTGCTGCTGATTCTTGCTGGCGCCGTCTGGCTCATCAGCCTGGCATTCTCGACGAGCTTGCTCTGGGGCCTGGGCAGCCTGCTGCCTCCATTGACGTTGGCGTTTGTATTCAGTCACTGGCGCGTTGCGCGCAAGGCGCTGATCCTGTCCTGCCTGGGTTTCATTCCGCTGATCGTGGGGCTGTCGCTGCTGGCCAGTCGCGATGCCGAGCGGCTGGATGCGATTTTCAGTCTGCGTTGGCTGCCAACTCAGGTCGAGCCGGATCTTGCCATGGGGGTGCGCGGGGAATTGAACGGACGTCGATTCGCGCCGCAACAGGGTGAGCTCATAAATGGCGTACTGAATCTGCGTGAGGGGAAGGGCTTCTTCGCTCGCCAGGAGGTAACGATTCGCTTGCGCGAACCGATCGAGGGTGCGTTGCGCATCGACGTTCTGCCCGACGACATCGGCGCATTGCCTGAGGTCGAAATCGCCTGGCTGAACCCCGATCAGGAGCTGCCGGAGACGCGACGCCTCGATCGCGGTTACACGTTGCATCTTGATCTGCAGCCGGTGGCGCCGAACAAGCTGCGTGGCGATTTCCATCTCGTGCTGCCGCCACAGTTCGACACCAGCATCACTGGCGTCATCGAGCTGTACACCGATCGCCTGCGCTACCTGAATGGTCAGGTCGACCGCCGCCATGATTCGCGGGACACCCTGGCCTTCGTGATCGAGGACTACCTGCAGCGTCGTCACGCGAGCCGGGACGTCGCTTTGCAATCGACGCCCGTCGTCACGTTGCCGGCCGAAGAGTTAGAGGTTGAGGTCCAGGCTCAGGTGAAGGGCGAGATGCAGGCGTTCACGCTGCCCCTGGCAAAGAACGAGCAGGGCTGGCACGTCAGGGGCGATGACTATCCGCCCCTGACCGAACCTGCGGTGGAGACACCTGTAACGACGACCAAGGCGGCCGAGCCCGTTGCTGCGACGGTGCCGCAAAGCAGTCTGGATCGGCGACTGCGCTTCTCGATGGAGCAGGTCCTGCGCACGCCTGACCGCTATCAGCACCTGTTGATGCGCGCGCACACCGAGCGCGGCGGTGTTGCAGAAGGGCGCTTCGCTGGTCTGGATAGCGAGGGCAATCTGATCATCAGGCGGGTCATCAGCGGCCCAGGCGAAGCGACCTATAACCTGGCTCCCGGGGAGATCGTGCTGCTCGAACTCGTTGACCCTTGACTGACTGGCCGGCGTTGCGACGCGTCGGCTGCCCTTGAAAATCATCGCCACGCCCCCATCTGCCAGACATCGCCGCAACCGCGGTCCGTGCCATTACGCTGATGTGGAGTTTGTAGACGATGAGTGTGGAGACTCAAAAAGAAACCCTGGGCTTCCAGACCGAAGTGAAGCAGCTGCTTCATCTGATGATCCATTCGCTGTATTCCAACAAGGAAATCTTCCTTCGCGAGCTGATTTCCAACGCCTCCGATGCCGCCGACAAGCTGCGCTTCGAAGCGCTGGCCAAGCCGGAGCTGCTTGAGGGTGGCGCTGATCTGAAGATTCGCCTCAGCTTTGACAAGGATGCCAATACCGTCACCCTGGAAGACAACGGCATCGGCATGAACCGCGATGACGTGATCGCGCATCTGGGTACCATCGCCAAGTCTGGTACTGCCGACTTCCTGAAAAATCTCTCTGGCGACCAGAAGAAGGATTCGCACCTGATCGGTCAGTTCGGTGTGGGCTTCTATTCGGCGTTCATCGTCGCCGACAAGGTCGACGTCTACAGCCGCCGCGCCGGTACCCCGGCCAGCGAAGGGGTGCATTGGTCGTCGAAGGGCGAGGGCGAATTCGAAGTCGCCACCGTCGAAAAGGCCGAACGCGGCACCCGCATCGTCCTGCACCTGAAGAAGGGCGAAGAAGAGTTTGCCGATGGCTGGCGCCTGCGCAACATCGTCAAGAAGTACTCCGATCACATCGCGCTGCCGATCGAGTTGCCTAAAGAGTTCCACGGCGAGGAGAAGGACAAGCCGGCCGAGCAGGAGTGGGAGACGGTCAACCGCGCCAGCGCCCTCTGGACCCGTCCGCGCACCGAGGTGAAGGACGAGGAGTATCAGGAGTTCTACAAGCACGTCGCTCACGACTTCGACAACCCTCTGTCCTGGAGCCACAACAAGGTCGAGGGCAAACTCGAGTACACCTCGCTGCTCTATGTGCCCGGCCGTGCGCCATTCGATCTGTATCACCGCGAGGCGCCGAAGGGCCTGAAGCTTTACGTCCAGCGCGTCTTCATCATGGATCAGGCGGACGAGTTCCTGCCGCTGTACCTGCGCTTCGTCAAGGGCGTGGTCGATTCCAACGACCTGTCGCTCAATGTGTCCCGCGAAATCCTGCAGAAGGATCCGGTCATCGATTCGATGAAGTCGGCGCTGACCAAGCGCGTGCTGGACATGTTGGAGAAGCTGGCCAAGGACAAGCCCGAGGACTACAAGAAGTTCTGGTCGCAGTTCGGCCAGGTACTCAAGGAAGGTCCGGCGGAAGATTTTGCCAACAAGGAGAAAATTGCCAGCCTGCTGCGTTTCGCTTCCACCAGCGACGCGTCGGGCGAGCAGTCGGTTTCGCTGACCGATTACCTGTCGCGCATGAAGGAAGGTCAGGACAAGGTTTACTACCTGACTGGCGAAAGCTACGCGCAGGTCAAGAACAGCCCGCACCTGGAAGTCTTCCGCAAGAAAGGCGTCGAGGTACTGCTGCTCACTGATCGTATCGACGAATGGCTGATGAGCTACCTGACCGAGTTCGACGGCAAGCAGTTCGCCGATGTTGTGCGCGGCGACCTGGATCTGGGCAAGCTGGATTCCGAAGAGGACAAGAAGGCTCAGGAAGAAATCGCCAAGACCAAGGAAGGGCTGATCGAGCGCCTGAAGGGCGCGCTGGGTGATGAAGTCGCCGAGGTGCGCGTCTCCCATCGTCTGACCGACTCGCCGGCGATTCTCGCCATTGGCGAGCAGGACCTGGGCCTGCAGATGCGGCAGATTCTCGAGGCAAGCGGGCAGAAGGTGCCAGAGTCCAAGCCGATCTTCGAGATCAACCCGCAGCATCCGCTGATCGAAAAGCTCGATGCCGAGCCGGACGAGGATCGCTTCGCGGATCTGTCGCACATCCTGTTCGACCAGGCTGCGCTGGCGGCGGGGGATAGCCTGAAGGATCCCGCTGCTTACGTGCAGCGTCTGAACAAATTGCTGGTCGAACTATCGGCCTGATCCCTGGCAGCGATGTACGAACGGCCCGTCAAGTGACGGGCCGTTTTCGTTTCGGGTTGCTTCAGAGCAGGACGCTGACCAGGCGAGTGCCGTGGGTGAGATTGTCGGCTACCGGGCAACGCTGCTCGATCTGCTCCAGCAATGCCTGCTTGCCGGCCCGATCCAGATCGGCGTCGATGTCCACCTTGATGCGCAATTCCTGAAAGCCCGGCCGTACAGCAGGATCGCGTCCGAGCAGTCCGGCGGGATCGTAATCGGCTTCGATCTCGAAGCGCATGCCGCGCAGTTCGATCTTCTGCTGGTGAGCGATGAAGCGGCCGATGGTGCCGAAACATCCGGCCACTGCCGCCAGAATGGCTTCCAGCGGCGTCGGGCCGAGGTCTTGGCCCGCCGCGCTCTTTGGCTGGTCCATGATCAGGCGGTGGTTGCCGCATTGCACCTCGATTGCCATTCCGGCATTCAATGTTCCGTGCGCGCTGATGGTTTTCATTGCCATGCGATGGGTCCTTTTGTGAAGCGGAAGAAAAGCAGCGCGCAGTGAGGTAGCGGCTGCGCGGTTGTGGTGATCATGAGACTAGTGTGATGGCGATGGATGGTCGTTGATTTCAGTCAAATACCGTGGGGGGTATGGCTCGGCTGAGCCTCTGGTCGTGTCCTGCAGCATGGCAAAGCTGAACGGGTGGCCCTCCTGACGGTCTACTCGCTGGCTGTCAGGAGGACCGAGCTTTGTACATTTTCAGAATATTTTCCGTTGTAGCCCTCGTTACGTTGTCGTCCGTCGCGGTAGGGGAAGGGCGTGACTATCGTTACAGCGATGCGCATCTGCACTATGTGGATTTTTTCCAGGAAACCGATGGCATGCAAAAGCTGCTGGCAGCGATGGACGCGGGTAGCATCGATCACGTGATGATCAGCGGCATTCCGGTGGCGAAGAAATGGCACGAGAACGAGCCCAAGCGGCCTCGCTACTACGCCGGTGACGATGCGCCGGTGTACTGGTACAGCGCCACCGACGTGCTGGTCGCCGCTGCACTGGAAGATCTGGATGAGGAGCAGCGCAAGCGCTTCCATCCGTTTCTTTCCGGTTTCAACCCTAACGACAAAAACGCCGACGCGCATATCCGCCGCATGCTGGAGCTGAACCCGGGCCTCTGGCAGGGGCTGGGGGAGGTATTCACCCGACACGATGACGTGACCGCGTTGACCGAGGGCGACACCCCGCGGGCCAACAACGAGGCGCTGGCCAGGGTCTATCACCTGGCGGCGGAGTTCGATCTGCCGGTGATGCTGCATTCCAACATCACCTCCAAGCGAGAGCGCAATCCGCTCTACCTGGTCGAGCTGGAGGAGCCGCTGCGCAATCATCCGCATACGCGCTTTATCTGGGCTCATGCCGGAACCAGCATGGAGCTGCACCGACACCAGGAGAAGCTTGAATTCCTGCACGATACGGTCAGCCGCCTGCTCGATGACTATCCGAATCTGTACATCGACCTTTCCTGGACCATGTTGCAACCTTATCTGCTGGACGATGATAAGCGTCCCGACCCGAAGTGGGTCGCGTTGGTGAAGCGGCATCCCAAGCGCTTCGTGATCGGCTCGGACGTGGTCGGCCATTTCGATAACCTGGCGACCGGCATGCACGCCTTCGCTCCCTTCCTCGATGCACTTCCAGCCTCCGTAGCGCAAGGCGTGGCGCGAGATAACTTTCTCGCGCTGCTCCCCCGCAAGCGTCAGGCTGAGCTACGTTGAGCGTCATGAGACTGTAATCGGTGCGTCATAACCTGCCTGCTTCGCAAACAGGAAGGAGCAGGTTCCATGTCGTTCACTCGTTGGGCGCTCGTCGCCATGGTACTGGGTGTGAGTTCGCCCGCAGCGCTGGCGCAGATCGAGGTCGTGGGTGCCGTGGAGTATGGCGTGTTCGAAACCGTCAAAGAGGATTTCGAGCCAGGCGAGCGCGTGCTGACTCGTCGTGACCAGCCCATTCGCCAGACGACTGAGGTGCCGGCGCGGCTCGGAAGCAAGTTCGGCCTGCGCTATCGCCTCGCTGGTAAGCGCGAAGCCGATACGCCGCTGACTTTGCTATACCTGACGCCAGGTGTGGTGACACCCGATGGCAAGCGGCATGACAAGTTCGAGGTCGTGCAAGCGCTGGTGTCGGGCGCTGAAACGGACGTGATGGCATTCGAATTCACCGAGCCCCATGAGATTGTGCTCGGTCGATGGCATCTGATGGTGTTCCAGGGGGACCGCAAGTTGGCCGAGCAGATGTTCGACGTCCGGTGATGGCCATCTTGTTAGGTCGAGATGGCCATTCGAACCGTTAGTCGGGGAGGGAGTCGAGCGGCGCAAAAAATTGGCGTCAAAGTTCAAGTGAAAGGCTAGGCCTTCCGATAACGGAGCAAGTCACGGTTTGTGGCGTTTTTCCGTTTTTCATGGAGAAGGTAGTCCCATGTCCATTCGCTCGCTCACTATTGGTAAACGCTCAACACTGGGTTTCGGCCTGATTGGCCTGCTCGTCCTCTTCCTCGGCCTGTTCGCACTGAACCAGATGGCCAACATGCGCAACGAGAGCAAGGAGGTCGATGAGAACTGGCTGCCCAGCATCATGGCGCTCAGTGAACTTAACGTCACGGTCATGCGCATCCGGGCAAACACCCTGCGACTGGCTTTGGCTGAAGAACCGCAGATGGTGCAGGAAACTGCCCAGCGCTTGACTCAGCTGCGCAGCGAAGTGGCTCAACGTGATGCCGATTACGCCAAGCGAGTAACAACGGCCGAAGAACGTGCTGCGTATGAACGCTTCAAGCAGAGCTTCGAACAGTATCTGCTGCTTCAGCAGCGTGTCGTCGAGCATGTGGTCCGCGGCGAGCGCGCCCAGGCCGTGACGATAATCAACGGCGAAATCAACGGGCACGCGGATAACGTGACTGCGTCACTGAACCAGCTCCTTACCATCAACAGCGAGGAAGCCGGCGGGGCGGCGGATCGCGCGTCCGCACAATACGACACGGCGTTCAGCTGGGTGGTAGCGACGCTGGTGTTCGCTGCCGCTATCACCGTTACGCTGGCTTGGGTGTTCACCCGCAGCGTCGTGGGCCCGCTGGGAACTGCTGTTTCGGTAGCCGAGCGTATCGCTGGTGGTGATCTGACCGGCGATTTTGTGGTCGAGGGCAAGGACGAGCCGGCCCGCCTGCTGACATCACTGAAAGCCATGCAGGCCAATCTGCGCTCGACCATTCAGGGCATCGCCGACTCGTCCAATCAGCTTGCCTCGGCAGCCGAGGAGCTCAACGCGGTCACCGAAGACTCCACCCGCGGCCTGCACCAGCAGAACCACGAGATCGAACAAGCGGCTGCCGCCGTAAACGAGATGACCGCAGCCGTAGACGAAGTGGCGCGCAACGCGGTGGCTACCTCCGAGGCCTCCCAGGACTCCAACGACACCGCACAGCGCGGGCGCAAGCAGGTGCTGCAGACAGTCGAGTCGATCAATCTGCTGGCAAGCGACGTGACCAATACCGCTGGCGAGGTGGAGCATCTTGCCGGTCAGGTGCGAGATATAAGCAAGGTGCTTGAAGTGATCCGCTCGATTGCCGAACAGACCAATCTGCTCGCGCTGAACGCCGCGATCGAGGCGGCCCGGGCTGGCGACGCTGGGCGCGGCTTTGCGGTGGTGGCCGACGAGGTACGTGCCCTGGCGCATCGTACCCAGCAGTCCACCGGTGAGATCGAGCAGATGATTGGCAGCGTGCATCAGGGCACGGACAAGGCCGTGCACGCGATGCAATCGAGCAACGAGCGTGCCCGTACTACGTTGGAAATGGCTCGGGCGGCCGGCGAAGCTCTTGATGGCATCACCTCGGCGATCAGCCAGATCAGCGAGCGCAACCTAGTGATTGCCAGCGCCTCAGAAGAACAGGCTCAGGTCGCGCGGGAAGTGGATCGGAATCTGGTTAATATCCGTGACCTCTCGCTGCAGTCCTCGGCAGGTGCCAATCAGACGAGCGCGGCCAGTCAGGAACTGGCGCGCCTGGCCATCGACCTGAGCGGCCTGGTAGCGCGCTTTCAGGTGTGACATGCGCTAGCCGCAATGGCGCCTTCCCGCCGCCTGCGGGCGCTTCAGCAGCCTCCCATGCCCCCGTGACAGCACAACGCTGGGCATGGACGGGAGAGCGGCGTACCATCCGGCGTTTTTCCATGGCAGGCACGGGCTGTTTCGGGCCGTACCTGCCGAGCTGCGAGATGCGCCCATGTCCGATATGCCTCGATTCATTCGCTTCATCAGCCGTACCAGCCTCGTTGCCCAGATCGTCGCGGGCCTGGTGGCTGGCGCCTTGCTTGCGCTACTGCTGCCTGGCGCAGCAAAATCCGTAGCTCTTCTCGGTGATCTGTTCGTGCAGGCGCTCAAAGCGGTAGCACCGATTCTGGTGTTCGTGTTGGTGACCTCTTCACTGGCCAACCACAAGCGCGGCCAGCCGACCCACATCCGCCCCATCATCTTGTTGTACGCGCTCGGCACGCTGAGTGCGGCGGCCGTTGCCGTGCTGGCGAGCTTCATATTTCCAACCACGCTCACGTTGGTCAGCGGTGCTGCGGATGTAACGCCGCCGTCGGGCGTGGGGGCCGTATTGCAGACGCTGCTGTTCAATATCACGGCTAACCCGGTGCAGGCGCTGCTCGACGGCAACTTCATCGGCATCCTGGCCTGGGCCATCGGACTTGGCTTCGCCTTCCGTCATGCGCAGGAGAGCACCCGGCATCTGATCAGTGACCTTTCCGATGGTGTCACCTTGATCGTCAAGGTGGTCATTCGCTTCGCCCCGCTGGGGGTATTCGGGCTGGTAGCCGGCACGTTGGCCGAATCGGGCTTCGACGTGCTGCTGGGCTACATGCGGTTGTTGCTGGTGCTGGTCGGCGCGATGCTGTTCATGGCGCTGGTGATGAATCCGCTGATCGTGTTCTGGCAGATCCGCCGCAACCCATATCCGCTGGTATTCGCCTGCCTGCGCGAAAGCGGTATCACGGCGTTCTTCACGCGCAGTTCCGCCGCGAACATCCCAGTGAACATGCAACTGTGTCAGCGGCTCGGGCTGCACAAGGACACCTATTCGGTATCCATTCCGCTCGGGGCGACGATCAACATGGGTGGTGCGGCGATCACCATCACGGTGCTTACGCTGGCTGCGGTCAACACCCTGGGTATCGAGGTGGATATCGCCACGGCGGTGCTGCTCAGCCTTCTGGCTGCGGTATGTGCCTGCGGCGCGTCGGGTGTGGCCGGTGGCTCCCTGCTGCTCATTCCGCTGGCGTGCAGCCTGTTTGGTATCTCCAATGACCTGGCGATGCAGGTGGTGGCCGTCGGCTTCATCATCGGGGTCGTCCAGGACTCGGCGGAAACCGCGCTCAACTCTTCTACCGATGTGCTGTTCACCGCCGCTTCGTGTATCGCACATGGCGATATCGATGGAGATGCCGAGCGCCGGGTGTGACGGCGTGAGGTGGAAACAAAAAACGGCGCCCTAGGGCGCCGTTCTTGTTTGTCGCTAGTCAGACTCAGCCTTTGTAGCGGCGCAGCACCAGTGTGGAGTTGGTGCCACCGAAGCCGAAGCTGTTGCTCATCACGGTATCGAGCTGCACGTTCTCGCGGGTTTCGCGAAGAATCGGCATGTCCGCGACTTCCGGATCCAGCTCGTCGATGTTGGCGGAGCCCGCGATGAAGTTGCCTTCCATCATCAGCATCGAGTAGATCGCTTCATGAACGCCTGCAGCGCCCAGCGAGTGACCGGATAGGCTCTTGGTCGAGCTGATGGTCGGGATCTTGTCGCCGAACATGTTGCGCACGGCCTTGATCTCGGCAACGTCACCGACCGGCGTGGAGGTGCCGTGGGTGTTGAGGTAGTCGATCGTGGTATCAACGGTCGACATGGCCTGCTGCATGCAGCGCAGGGCGCCTTCGCCACTCGGCGCAACCATGTCGTAGCCGTCGGAAGTAGCGCCGTAGCCGACGATTTCCGCGTAGATCTTGGCGCCGCGCTTGAGTGCGTGCTCCAACTCTTCGACCACCACCATGCCGCCACCGCCGGCAATGACGAAACCGTCACGCTTGGCATCATAGGCGCGGGAGGCTTTCTCCGGCGTATCGTTGTACTGGCTGGACAGCGCGCCCATGGCGTCGAACAGGCAGCTCTGGCTGTAATGCTCTTCTTCACCACCACCGGCGAAGACCACATCCTGCTTGCCCATCTGGATCTGTTCCATGGCATGGCCGATGCAATGCGCGCTGGTGGCGCAGGCCGAAGCGATGGAGTAGTTGATGCCCTTGATACGGAACGGCGTGGCCAGGCAGGCGGATACCGTGCTGCTCATGGTGCGCGGAACACGATATGGGCCGATGCGCTTGACGCCTTTGTCGCGCAGGATGTCGATGGCTTCCATCTGGTTGATGGTCGAAGCACCACCGGAGCCGGCCACCAGGCCGATGCGCGGGTTGGAGATGTCATCGAGGGTGAAGCCGGCGTCTTTCACGGCCTGCTCCATTGCCAGATAGGCGTAGGCGGCAGCGTCACCCATGAAGCGCAGGACCTTGCGGTCGATCAGTTCTTCGAGGTTCAGATTGACGGAACCGGAAACCTGGCTGCGCAACCCCATGTCCGCGTAGGACTGGTTGAAGCGAATGCCGGGGCGGCCGGCGCGCAGGTTGCCGGAGACGGTCTCTTTGTCATTGCCCAGGCAAGAAACGATACCCAGGCCAGTGATCACGACGCGACGCATGCGGATGTCCTTCAAAAGCTGTCGGTAGAGGTGAACAGGCCGACGCGCAAGCCTTCGGCACTGTAGATCTCGCGGCCATCAACGCTGACGGTGCCATCGGCAATGCCGAGAATCAGCGAGCGGTTGATGGTGCGCTTGATGTGAATGTTGTAGGTGACTTTCTTGGCGGTCGGCAGAACCTGACCGAAGAACTTCACTTCGCCGGAGCCGAGGGCACGGCCACGGCCGGGGTTGCCCTGCCAGCCGAGGTAGAAGCCGACCAGCTGCCACATGGCATCCAGGCCCAGGCAGCCGGGCATGACCGGATCGCCTTCGAAATGGCAAGCGAAGAACCAGAGATCAGGGTTGATGTCCAGTTCGGCGACCAGTTCGCCCTTGCCATACTTGCCGCCGACTTCACTGATGTGAACGATACGATCGACCATCAGCATGTTCGGCGCGGGCAGTTGCGCATTACCGGGACCGAAGAGTTCGCCGCGGCTGCAACGAAGCAGGTCTTCCCGAGTAAAGGCGTGTTGTTTGGTCATGCGTATTCCTCAATGGGCCCCTTGCGAAGGGCTTTGCTGCTTACATACCGGGCCAGAGTTCGAGGCCTGATCATCAAGACTAGTCATAGACTGCCGCGTTGTGGCTAAAGTCACAGCCCGCCAACAGCGACGCCATTCAACCCGTACCTGCGGCTGAATGCGCAAAGACAGAATTGGGCGGCTACTTTAACACTCCTTAACGGCGAACGAGGACCTTGCGACAGCGTGTCCTCTATAGACAATCGTTGCAGTGACGGTTGCATGGCGTGAACGAATACCGATCCAAAGGCCCCCGGGAGGCTCTGGGCTAGCCTTCGTGACGACTGTAACCAAATGATTTCACTGGGCCCCGTAGTTGCGCTGGCCGCTGTGAAGATGAAACGTATAATGCCCGGCACTGCCATTTCGGATGGCCAACAACGGATTCCACATGACACGACAGCAACCCATCGCGGTACTCGGCGGCGGCAGTTTCGGTACCGCGATCGCCAATCTGCTGGCCGAGAATGGTCACCACGTCCTGCTCTGGATGCGCGATGCGGAGCAGGCCGAAAGTATCCGGACGCTGCGACAGAACCCGCGCTATCTAAAGGGCGTCGAGATCCTTACGCAGGTCGAGCCGACCACCGATCTGTCGTCGACCCTCGATGCCTGCGAGCTGATCTTCGTTGCGCTGCCGTCCAGCGCGCTGCGCCAGGCACTGCAGCCGTTCGCGGCGCAGCTCGGCGGCAAGATGCTGGTCAGTACCACCAAGGGCATCGAGGCTGACGGCTTCATGCTGATGAGCCAGATTCTCGAGCAGATCGCGCCGCAGGCGCGCATCGGCGTGTTGTCCGGACCGAACCTGGCGCGTGAGGTGGCCGAGCACGCGCTGACCGCAACGGTCGTGGCAAGTCAGGACGAGGCGCTCTGCCGCAGCGTCCAGCAGGTGCTGCACGGCCGCACCTTCCGCGTCTACGCAAGCTCGGATCGCTTCGGCGTCGAGCTGGGTGGGGCGCTAAAGAATGTTTACGCGATCATGGCGGGTATGGCCGCAGCGCTGGGCATGGGTGAGAACACCCGTAGCATGCTTATCACCCGCGCTCTTGCGGAAATGACTCGTTTCGCCGTGAAGCTGGGCGCCAATCCCATGACCTTTCTCGGCCTGGCCGGCGTCGGCGACCTGATCGTCACCTGTACATCGCAGAAAAGCCGCAATTTCCAGGTGGGCTTTGCGCTCGGTGAAGGCCTCAGCCTTGATGAGGCGGTTTCCCGGCTGGGCGAGGTCGCGGAAGGCGTCAACACTATCAAGGTGCTCAAGTGCAAGGCCGAGGAGCTGCAGGTGTATATGCCGCTGGTCGCGGGTCTGCATGCCATCCTGTTCGAGGGGCGTACGCTCGATCAGATCATCGGTGTGCTGATGCGTGGCGAGCCCAAGACCGATGTGGACTTCATTTCAACCGACGGTTTCTGAGCCGAGCGTAGGGGACATTCCATGAGTCAATCGAACCAGGCAACGGACCGGGAATCGCTGATCCTGCGAGCCGTCTGGATGCTGATCTTCTTCTTCGTCTGGCAATTGGCCGAACTGGCCCTGCTGGTGGTCGTGGTGCTGCAGCTGGTAATGCGCCTGGTCAAGGGCTACCCGGACTCCAGCCTGCAGGGCTTTGGCGACAGCCTCAGCCAGTACATCGCCCAGATTGGCCGTTTCGCCACCTTCAATACCGAACGCAAGCCCTGGCCGCTTTCGGACTGGCCGACCCCGCGCCCGGCGGATGTCGAGCTGACCACCCCGGCTCCGCCCGTTGCGCCGCACGAGCCGAAGGACTCCCAGCAGGGTCCGACGGCATGAAGCTGTGGCTGCTACGACACGGCGAAGCCGAACCCCGTGCGCGCACCGATGCGGAGCGCAACCTGACCGAGGGAGGGCGCCGCGACGTGCGGCGCAGCGCCACTTTTCTTCGCGGCAAGCCGCTGCAAACGATCCTGGTCAGTCCGTTTCATCGTGCACAGCAGACTGCGGACGAGGTGCGCAAGGCGCTGAGCTTCGGCGGTCAATGTGAAACCGTGGACTGGCTGACGCCGGAGGCGGATCTTGGCGAAGCATTGCGCCAGCTCGATCTGCGCGGCGAAAGCGATCTGCTACTGGTCACCCACCAGCCCTTCGTCGGCAATCTTGCCGGCTGGCTGATGAACGGCAACTATGCGGAGCCTGTGCCGATGGCGACCGCGTCCCTGGCGGAGCTGGAGGGTGAGGCAATAGCCGGAGGGCTGATGCGGCTGGTGTCCTTGCGTCACGTTAGTTAGGGTTGACCGGTCCGCCAGGCTGTTTTGCTCACGGCGGCACATCAAGCAAAGAACAACAATAGACGTCAGGAGTATGCGCCTTGAGTATCTGGCACCGTCAGCCCAACCTGGAAGAGCTTCACAGTACCCGCAAGAACACCATCACCGAATTGCTGGACATCCGCTTCGAGACCTTCGATGACTCGTCCATCACCGCCAGCATGCCGGTCGATGCACGCACCCACCAGCCTTACGGCCTGCTACATGGCGGTGCCTCTGTAGTGCTGGCTGAAACCCTCGGTTCGATGGCCAGCTATCACTGCATCGACAGCAGCAAGTTCTATTGCGTTGGCCTCGAAGTGAACGCCAACCATCTGCGCGGTTTGCGCAGCGGGCGCGTGACCGGCGTATGCCGGCCGGTGCACCTGGGACGCTCGACCCATGTCTGGGATATTCGTCTCAGCGGCGAGGACGGCAAGCCAAGCTGCATTTCACGTTTGACCGTCGCGATCGTGCCCCTGGAAAAAGGCGCTCCCGCGGGCTGACAGCAAACCTGGAGCATTGCGGCCTGCTGATTGGCCTGAATGCCCTTCATTCGGCAGGGCTATGGCGATTGCTGCCTGCCGAGGCCTGCCAGACAATGAGGCTTCAGTCTGTCCGGCAACGCCTTCCATGTCGCAACGCATCTTCTTCGCCCACGCCAATGGCTTTCCCTCGGCCACCTATCGCAAGCTGTTCGACGCCCTGGCGCCGGAATACCGGGTCACGCACATGGACCGCCATGGGCACGACCCGCGCTTTCCGGTCGACGATAACTGGAACAACCTGCTCGACGAGTTGTTCGAGCAGCTCGATCGATTGCACGAGCCGGTGTGGGGGGTAGGGCATTCGTTCGGTGGCATGCTGCATTACCGCGCCGCGCTGCTGCGCCCGGACCTGTACCACGGGGTCGTCATGCTGGATTCGCCGATACCGACCTGGTTCGACCAGACGGTGATCTGGGCGGCCAAGCGCCTCGGTTTCATCGACCGGCTGACGCCGGCTGGCCGTACGCTGGGACGGCGCGAACAGTTCGCCAGTGTCGAAGAGGCACGCGCCTATTTCGCCGGCAAAGCCCTGTTCAGCAGCTTTGATCCGGAATGCCTCGAAGCCTATCTCGAGCATGGTCTGGAGCCTGTGGGGCAGGGGGTGCGCCTGCGTTTCGATCCGCGGACCGAAATCAGCATCTATCGCAGCGTGCCTCATCTCACTCCCGGTTGGCCGCCGGCCTTGAAGATTCCGCTGGCGATGATTCGCGGGCGCGATAGTCGTGTCGTGCTGCCGCATCATGGTTATCTGCTGCGGCTGATGTCGCGTGGCGAAGCGCACACCTTGCCAGGAGGCCACATGTTTCCGTTCGAACAGCCGCAGCAGACCGCAGAAAAGCTGCGTGAACTGCTTGGTCGCTGGGGCAGCTACACCGAGCTTTCCAAGGGGGCTGCATGAGCGTGCTGTTCGAAGAAGTCCGGCTGAGCCTGCCGCATCTTGAGGTGGCGGCGCATCTTTACGGGCCTGACGATGGCAAGCCGGTGATTGCGTTGCATGGCTGGCTGGATAACGCGGCAACCTTCAGCCGTCTGGCGCCCAGGCTGCAAGGGCTGCGCATCGTGGCGCTGGATCTGCCTGGTCACGGCCATTCCGATCATCGTCCGATCGGGGCCGGATACAACATCTGGGACTATGCCCATGACGTGCTGCAGGTCGCCGAGCAGTTTGGCTGGCAGCGCTTTTCATTGCTCGGGCACTCCATGGGCGCGATCGTTTCCGTGCTGCTCGCCGGTGCGCTACCCGAGCGCGTCGAGCGGCTCGCATTGATCGATGGCGTGATTCCCTACACCGGCGAGGCGGATAGCGCGCCGCAGAAGCTTGGTTCCGCCCTCGAGGCGCTGCTCGCGGTGAACGACAAGCGCAAGCCGGTCTACGCGAGTTTCGACCAGGCTGTGGAAGCGCGGATGAAAGGCGTCGGCGCGGTCAGTCGCGAGGCGGCCGAGATGCTCGCACAGCGAGGGTTGATGCCTGTGCCCGGCGGCTACACCTGGCGCACCGATCCACGCCTGATGCTTCCCTCGGCAATGCGGCTGACCCGCGCCCATGCGTTGGCCTTCGTCAGTCGGGTCGCTTGCCCGACCAGCCTGGTGCTGGCCGAGCAGGGGTTGATGATGCAGCCTGAGCTGCTCGAGCTTGTCGAAAGCTTCCCGTTCGATATCCGCCGCCTGGCGGGTGGGCATCATTTGCATCTGGACGATGACATTGGCGCTGAGGCGGTCGCCAGGGTATTCAACAGCTTCTTACACGACTGACGTATCCGGCGGGCTCGCAATACTCTCTCGCAAACCCTTGCTTGACTTGCTTTTGCCAACTGGCGAGGCTGGGAAGCAATGTTCCAGCAGAGCCAGCGCAATGATCAATCGCTACAGTGCCACGTTTCCCTGCGAGCACCGGCCTGCTGACGTTCTGAGCCTATCGGGTCCATGCGACGCGATACGCCGGTTGAGCTTCGGCAAGCAGTCGAAGGTGTCCCGTTGAGGAGAGTTATGCGAAGTGCATGGATAGCAGCGGCGGCGTTTTTCTCCGCCGCTGTGCTGGCGGCTGACGTTACCGGGAGCGCCGATCTGGAGCGCCTGCCTCGTTTTGCCCAGGCGCAGATCGTCGATTACCGGCAAACCCAGGTTCAGGAGCGGGTGTATCCGCAGGACTCGATACGTCGCATCAGTGGCAACCTGCGGATGGCCTCCCAGGTGGTCGTCTCTGGCGAGCTGACCGCGATCACCTATCAATTGCCAGCCACGCACACGGGTATTGAAGCCTTTACCGAGGCTCGCGGCACGCTGTTGCAACGGGGCGCCGAGTTGCTCTTCTGGTGCGAAGGGCGTGAGTGTGGTTC
Source organism: Stutzerimonas chloritidismutans AW-1 (assembly GCF_000495915.1). Taxonomy (GTDB): domain Bacteria; phylum Pseudomonadota; class Gammaproteobacteria; order Pseudomonadales; family Pseudomonadaceae; genus Stutzerimonas; species Stutzerimonas chloritidismutans. Next base: position 16,847 of record NZ_AOFQ01000077.1, on the reverse strand, counting down.
CAGCAGTCTGTGGGCCAACGCAATCTTCGACAAGTCGATGCTCTACGGTCCCGAGGCGCAGCAGGCCTATCTATTGGCGCGCATGCCCGGCGGTGAGGGCGAACTGATCGCGCTGTACGGGATTACCCGTGGCAACGGTAGGCCTTACCTGCATGTCGAACAACTTCTCTCCGACCGGCCTTTGACGGGTGTACTGCCGACTGCGGCGACATTACAACGACAGCTGCGCAGCACCGGCGAACTGCGTCTACCGGATCTGGCCGATGAGCCGACGGCCGAGTGGGGTGCGCTGCTGGCCAACGTCATGCGCCTGGACAGCACAACGCGGGTGAGCCTGGCCGGGCGTAGCGCAGCCGCCTGGCGTGAAGCGCTGGTCGCCGAACGCATTCGTGGCGGCCGCCTGGAAGTGGATGAGTCGGAGCAACCCGGTTTGCTCATCAGACTATTGCGCTGATCCTGCGTAACGGCTGCAATAGCCGTCTTCGCTGACGCGTCACGCTGACAGAACGCGCCGGCTCTTTTCAGTAGAGTAATTTCACATGCTCAACAATGATCGCCTGCTGGTGCAGATTCTGCTCCTCGGGCTGCTGGCCGCCTGTCTCTGGGTACTGGCGCCCTTTGCTTCCGCGTTGTTCTGGGCTGCCGTTCTGGCATTCGCCAGCTGGCCGGTCATGCGCGTGCTGACCCGTTGGCTGAATGGCAATGCCACGCTCGCCGCCGGTCTGCTCACGTTCAGCTGGATGGTTCTGGTGGCGGTGCCGCTGGTTTGGCTGGGCTTCAACATCGCCGACCAGATCCGCGATGCCAACGCATTGCTGCACGATCTGCAGGTCGAGGGACTGCCGCCGGCGCCGGCCTGGTTGGGTGAGGTGCCGCTGATAGGCGATGCACTACTGAATTTCTGGAGCACCGTGGACGAGCAGGGCACGGCGCTGATCGCCAGCATTCGGCCCTACATCGGCCAGGTCGCCAACTGGCTGCTGGTGCGCAGCGCGCGCATCGGCGGCGGGATGCTCGAACTGGCGCTGAGCCTGGTGCTGGTGTTCTTCTTCTATCGCGATGGGCCACGCTTGTCGGCATTCGTCCATAGCCTGTTGCACAGGCTGATCGGTGATCGTGCGGATCATTATCTGGAACTCGTTGCGGGGACGGTGCAGCGCGTGGTCAACGGGGTGATAGGCACTGCCGCGGCTCAGGCGATTCTGGCCTACATCGGTTTTCTCATCGCCGGGGTGCCGGGAGCGCTGGTGCTCGGGCTGCTGACCTTCGCCTGTAGCTTCATCATGGTGCCGCCGCTGATCTGGGGCCCTGCCGTTGCCTGGCTGGCCTGGCAGGGCGATTACGGTATGGCGATCTTCCTCGGCATCTGGGGGATGTTCATCATCAGCGGCGTGGACAACGTGCTCAAACCCTATCTGATCAGCCGAGGGGGCAATCTGCCGCTGGTGGTGGTGCTGCTCGGTGTGTTCGGCGGCATTCTCGCGTTCGGTTTCATGGGGCTGTTCCTCGGCCCGACCCTGCTCGCGGTCGCCTATAGCCTGCTGGGTGACTGGCTGATCAAGGAGGTGCCGCAGATGCCACCGCACGAATCGACGCAGCTCGCGAACGAGCGGCGGGAACCTGCCGGGCGGTGAGGTGGCGTCTGCCGGTCACTGCTCCTCTTCGTAGCGCACGAGGGCGTCGTGGGCGACGATGCGGCCCAGCGCTATGAGCTCCGGCGCCTTGTAGAACTCGTAGAAGCGGCAGGCCCGCTTCGGAATATTGACCAGTACATTCGGCGGATAGCCGGCGATCTTGTACTGCGCCAGCGAAGACTGCATGACATCGAAGCTCTGGTTGATCAGCTCCAGCAGCGACGCCGGGCCAGTCACATCGATTACCGTCGAGCCTTCCGCCGATCGAGGCGCGCTGCGGCTGGTCGGTGCGGCCGGTGGCTGATCACCGCGAGTCAGTTCGCCTGCGCGGATATCCTCGATCTGTTCGGTCAGCTCGGCTTCGTCCTTGCGCCAGAACGGGATGTGCGAGCTGATCGAGGTCATGAGCGAGTCGAAGCGGCCGGGGCGCTCGATCTCCGGCAGCGGATATTGCTTGTGATTGTTGGCGTTGAGGTTGACCGCGATGATCATGTCGCAATGCGCCGACACCACCGGGACGATCGGTAGGGGATTGAGCAGGCCGCCGTCGACCAGCATGCGATTGCCCTGCATGACCGGCGTGAACAGGCTCGGGATGGCCGCGGAGGCGCGCATCGCCAGTTCCAGGCTGCCTTCCTGAAACCAGATTTCCTGCTGATTGGTCAGGTCGGTGGCGACCGCGGTGAACGGAATCGGCAGATCCTCGATGCGGGTCTTGCCGACCATGTCGCGGATGCGGCCGAACACCTTTTCGCCGCGGATCGCGCCGAGACTGAAGCTCGGGTCGACCAGGCGCAGCAGATCCAGATAATCGAGGCTTTCGATCCAGCTGCGATACTCGTCGAGCTTGCCGGCTGCATAGATGCCGCCGACGACCGCGCCCATTGAACAGCCTGCAATGCAGGCGATCTCATAGCCTCGTGCCTCCAGCTCCTCGATCACGCCGATATGCGCATAGCCCCGTGCGCCACCTGATCCCAATACCAGTGCAACTCTCTTACTCATGCGGTTCTCCCTGTGGCACTCGCGATAGCTTCGTGCCTGGCCGGCAAGCCTGCAAGGGCTGATCGGACCTCGCCACGCTCGAGTCTGTCGTTGCAGGCCCGAATCCGGCGGCTACCGGCGAACTTACAGCGGCCTTTGCTACAATCGCCGCCCGTTTGTGCATGTGTCACGAGAGAGTCCGATGAGCGAACCGATCCGCCTCACCCAGTACAGTCATGGCGCCGGCTGCGGCTGCAAGATATCGCCCAAGGTGCTGGACGTGATTCTTGCCGGCAGCGGAGCGCAGAACCTCGACCCGCGTCTGTGGGTCGGTAATGCCTCGCGTGATGATGCCGCGGTGTATGGCATCGATGAAGAGCGCGGCGTGGTGTCGACCACAGACTTCTTCATGCCCATCGTCGACGATCCGTTCGATTTCGGTCGCATTGCTGCGACCAATGCCATCAGCGACATCTACGCCATGGGTGGCGACCCGCTGATGGCCATCGCCATCCTCGGCTGGCCGGTCAACGTGCTGCCGCCGGAAGTCGCCCGCGAAGTGATCGCCGGTGGCCGCGCCGTCTGCGATGCCGCAGGCATTCCCCTGGCAGGCGGCCATTCGATCGATGCGCCCGAGCCGATCTTCGGCCTGGCCGTCACCGGGCTGGTGAACAAGCGCCAGATGAAGCGTAACGACACCGCCACCGCCGGCTGCACGCTGTACCTAACCAAGCCGCTGGGTATCGGCATTCTCACCACCGCCGAAAAAAAGGCCAAGCTGCGCCCTGAAGATGTCGGGCTGGCCCGCGACTGGATGTGCACGCTGAACACTGCCGGTAGCCGTTTCGGCAAGCTCGAGGGGGTTCGTGCCATGACCGACGTCACCGGCTTCGGCCTGCTCGGCCATCTGGTGGAAATGGCCGACGGCAGCGGCCTGACTGCCGAGATCGACTACGACCGCGTACCGCGGCTACCGGGCATCGAGTACTACCTGGAGCAAGGGTGCGTGCCCGGCGGGACCCAACGCAATTTCGACAGCTACGGTGAGCGCATCGCCACGCTCGACGAACGCCACAAGCAGCTGCTCTGTGACCCGCAAACCAGTGGTGGCTTGCTGGTCGCCGTGGCGCCGGAAGGCGAAGCTGAATTCCTAACCGTTTGCGCCGAGCTCGGCCTCGCCCTGGAGCCTATCGGCCAGCTGGTGGGCGCGCGCAGCCATGCGGTAGAGGTGCGTTGATGCGCAGCGATACCGAAGATTTTCGCGCGTTGTTCCTCAACGGCACCCCGATGATGGATGCCCGTGCGCCCGTGGAATTCGACAAGGGCGCGTTTCCCGGCGTGGTCAATCTGCCGCTGATGAATGATGTCGAGCGGCAGAAGGTCGGCACCTGTTACAAGCAGCACGGGCAGAAAGCCGCTATCGAGCTGGGCCATCAGCTGGTGTCCGGCAAGACCAAGGCCGAGCGTCTGCAGGCCTGGGCCGATTTCGCCCGTGCCCACCCGGAGGGTTACCTGTACTGCTTCCGTGGCGGCTTGCGCTCGAAGATCGTCCAGCAGTGGTTGAAGGACGAGATGGGCATCGAGTACCCGCGGGTCGTCGGCGGCTACAAGGCGATGCGCCATTTCTTGCTGGATACCATTGATCAGGCTGTCGAGCAGTGCGGTTTCGTGCTGGTGGGCGGGATGACTGGTACCGGCAAGACCGAAGTGCTGGCGCAGCTGGATAACAGCCTGGACCTGGAAGGCCTGGCCAATCACCGGGGCTCCAGCTTCGGCAAGCGCGCGACACCACAACCGGCGCAGATCGATTTCGAGAACGCCCTGGCGATCCGGCTGCTGAAGATGCGTGCAGCGGGCATCCAGACGTTCGTTGTCGAGGATGAGGCGCGTCTGGTCGGGCGTTGCTCGATTCCATTGCCGCTGTTCAACGGCATGCAGGAATTTCCGCTGGTCTGGCTGGAGGACAGCCTGGAAGGGCGCGTCGAGCGGATTCTCAAGGACTACGTGATCGACCTGTGCGCTGAATTCATCGCCGAGCAGGGCGAGAACGGTTTCGCTGCATTCGCCGAGCGTCTGCAGCAAAGTCTGGTCAATATCAGCAAGCGACTCGGCGGCGAGCGTTACCAGCGCCTGGCATTGCTGATGGATCAAGCGCTGGCGGAACAGGCGCGTAGTGGCTCTGTCGACCTGCATCGCGCCTGGATTGAGACGCTGCTGGGTGAGTATTACGACCCCATGTACGCCTATCAGCGCGAGAGCAAGGCCGAGCGTATCGAGTTCGCTGGCGACCAGCCGTCCGTGGTCGAGTATTTGCGGCACCGTCAGGCGCGAGCTGCGCCTTAACTCCTGAATGGCATACGAGGGATCATGCGATGAAAACCTGGCTATCTTTGCCTTTGCTGGTTCTGTTGCTGGCCGGTTGTGCTGGCAAGACGGCATACCGTGACAGCTGCGCCGCGGAGCTGAATGCGGCGTGGAAGGAGCAGAGCCTGGCGGAAGCCGAAGGCTTCGCCGGTACGGTCAGCTACTCCAAGGCCATGGCCTTGCTGACCGGCGCCAAGACGCAGCAGCAGTTCGAAGCCTTCCGCGGTTGCACGCAGAAAGCGCAGAAGGCGCGCTTCTACCTTCGCGAATCCCGCGCCGGTCGCTGAGCCGGCGCCTTCAGTTGTCGGTCCGTTCGCTAGCGCACGGGCCGGCAATTGCCTTCGAGCCTTCCGGCTCGCTTACCGCTTTCCCGCGGCCGTCATCTCACAAGCAATGTCTGCAGCTGCTTTCCATCGTCTGGAAACAGGCGCAGCGGCGTGAGCGCTGCAACGGTGCCAGGATCACAAACTCGTCACCGGGCATTTCCTTCGCTTTGCCTGGCCGCAGCTGACCAGTAGCATCAGGGCGACGAACGAAGGAGAGTCTATGCGCACCCGATTGGACGGCTGCCTGCGAGCAGTCAACGAAGTATTGCTCGGCAAGGAAGCCCAGGTTCGACTGGCCCTTGCCTGTCTCTTGGCCCGAGGTCATCTGCTGGTCGAAGACATGCCGGGCATGGGCAAGACCACCCTGAGCCATACCCTGGCCAAGGTGCTGGGATTGGAGTTCCAGCGCATCCAGTTCACCTCCGATCTGCTGCCCGGTGACATTCTCGGCACCTCGGTGTTCGACAAGGACAGCGGACAGTTCGTCTTCCACCCGGGTCCGATCTTCGCCGAGCTGGTGCTGGCCGACGAGATCAACCGCGCCACGCCGAAGAGCCAGAGCGCGCTGCTTGAAGCCATGGAGGAGGGGCAGGTCACCATCGAGGGGGCGACGCGCCCGTTACCTGACCCATTCTTCGTCATCGCCACACAGAACCCGGTCAGTTCAGGTGGCACCTTTGCATTGCCGGAATCGCAGCTGGACCGCTTTCTCATGCGCGTTTCCCTAGGCTATCCGGCCAAGGCTGCGGAAAAGGCGCTGCTGTTGGGCGAGTCGCGACGCGATCTGCTGACCCGGCTCGAACCGCTGCTGGAACACGACGAGCTTCGTGCCATCCAGGATGCGGTGGGCAACGTGCGGGTCAGCGATGCGCTGGTCGATTATGTGCTGCGACTGGTGGAGGCCACCCGTACGCAGCCGCAATTCGCCTGGGGACTGTCGCCGCGGGGCAGCCTGGCCCTGCTTGCTGCTGCACGTGCCTGGGCATTTCTCGATGGGCGCGACTACGTGATTCCGGAGGACGTGCAGGCGGTGTTGCCGACCGTGGTCGGTCATCGCCTGCGCGAGCGCGCGGACGCCACCGGTCATGGCGGCGGTGCGTTGGTGCAATGGTTGCTGCGCGAAGTGCCTGCCCTGTGACAGCGACATCCGCGCATGACGGCGGGCAACTGTCGTGAGGCTGTTGCCGCGCTTTCGTGACCGCTGGCTGCTGCGGCGCATCCCGCCCGCTTCCAGCGTGCGCCTGAACCAGCGGCGCATCTTCATCATGCCCACCGCGGTCGGGCTGGCGTTCCTGGTGGCGCTGTTGCTGATGCTGCTGACCGCGATCAACTACCAGAACAGCCTGGCCTACGGCCTGACCTTTCTGCTCGGGTCGTTGTACCTCGTCACCATCCTGCATACCTGGCGCAATCTTGCCGGGCTGGTCTTGCAAGCAGGCGGGACCACCGCCGCATTCGTCGGCGAGCAGGCGCTGCTGCGGGTGCGTCTGGAAAGTCCCGGCCGCGCGTATCAGGCGGTGGCGCTCGGCTGGCCGGCCAGTGGCCTGCGGTTGGTCGATGTGCCCGCGGGCGGCGCCGTCGAAGTCGAATTGAGCCTGCCAACGCAACGCCGCGGATGGCTGCGACCGGGGCGTGTGCGGGTCGAGAGCCGCTTTCCGCTGGGCCTGCTGGTGGCCTGGAGCTGGATCGATCTGGAATTGGCGGCGCTGGTCTACCCGCACCCATCGATCGCCGAGCGGCCGCTCGGCGGCAGTGCGCCGGAAACCGAGGATGAGGGCACGCTGACGCGCGGCGCCGGTGTCGACGACTACCAGGGGCTGCGGGCCTGGCAGCCGGGCGATCCGCGCCGACGCCTGCACTGGAAGGCCTATTCCCGTGGCCAGGGCCTGCTGGTGAAGGATTTCGCCAGCCTGCTCGGCAACGATCCGCTGCTGGACTTCGATGCCCTCGACGGTGACACCGAGCAGCGTCTGTCGAAACTCTGCCACTGGGTCGTCGACCTCAGCGACAAGCAGCAACCGTTTGCGCTGCGCCTTCCGGGTGAGCTGGTCGGCCCCGATGGCGGGCAGGCTCATCGGGATGCCTGCCTGCGTGCGCTGGCGCTGCATGGCTTGAGCGAGAAGGGCGCGAAGTGAGCGCGAAGCCGGGAATTCCGCGCAACAGCCTGATCTGGCTGCTGGTGGCGCAGGTGCTGGTGATCCTGCCGCACCTCACTCATCTGCCGCTGTGGATCATCGGCCTGTGGCTGGGTTGCGCCAGCTGGCGGATCCAGATCTTCCGCATGCGTGCGCGTTATCCGCGTAGTTGGCTCAAGGCGCTGCTGATGATTGGCGCCGGCTTCGGCGTGTATTTCTCGCGCGGCAGCCTGGTCGGACTGGAGGCCGGCGTGGTGCTGCTGATCGCTGCGTTCATTCTCAAACTCGTGGAGATGAGCACCCGTCGTGATGCGCTGGTATTGATCTTCCTGGGTTTCTTCGCGGTGGTGACCAGCTACCTGTTCGAGGACAGCCTGGTGGCCGGGCTGTATAGCCTGTTGCCCGTCACCGCATTGCTGGCCGCGATGATCGGGCTGCAGCAGAGCAGCCTGGTCACCCGACCATGGCCGACGGTACGCCTGGCCGGCTCGCTGCTGCTGCAGGCGGTTCCGCTGATGCTGGTGCTGTTCCTGTTTTTCCCTCGCCTGCCGCCGCTGTGGTCGTTGCCGCAGGCCGGGGACCGCGGTACGACTGGCTTGGCCGATCACATGGCGCCCGGCGATATCGCCCGTCTTGGTCGTTCGGCGGAGTTGGCCTTCCGTGTCACCTTCACCGGCGACATTCCGCCTCGCGACCAGCTCTACTGGCGCGCGGTGACCTTCGAACGCTTCGACGGCCGTCGCTGGTCGCAGTCCTACGCTTCGCAGCTTCCCCAGGCGCCGGAGTGGCAGGCGGTTGGTGAGCCGCTCAGCTACAGCATCGTCATGCAGCCCAGCGGTCAGCCCTGGCTGTTCGCGCTGGATGTGCCGCAGGTTGCGTCCGCCGAGGCGCAGCTTATGGCGGATTTTCATCTCCAGCGCCGCCAGCCGGTGAACAAGCCGCTGATGTATCAGGCGACTTCATGGCTGGACGCGCGTCGCGAAGCGACCAGCGCACCGGCGAGCCTCGGGCGCGCATTGCAGCTGCCGGAACAGGGCAATCCACGTACTCGCGCCTGGGCGACCGAGCTACGGCGCTCTGCGCAAGAGCCGCAGGCGATGGTGGATGCGCTGTTGAAGCACTTCAACCGCCAGCCCTATCACTACACCCTGGAGCCGCCGCCGGTGGGGAGCGATATCGTCGATGACTTCCTGTTCGAGACGCGCAGCGGTTTCTGCGCACACTACGCCGGCGCCATGACTTTCGTGCTGCGCGCAGCGGGCATTCCGGCCCGGGTGGTGGCGGGCTATCAGGGAGGTGAGGTCAACCCGGCGGGCAATTACCTCTCCGTTCGTCAGTTCGACGCCCACGCCTGGGTCGAATACTGGGTCGCCGAGCGCGGTTGGGTCAGTGTCGACCCGACCTTCCAGGTCGCGCCCGAGCGGGTGGAGCAGGGCCTGGAGCAGGCGCTGGCCCGTGAGCAGAGCTTTCTCGCCGATGAACCGATGTCACTGCTGCGCTACCGTGATATCGGCTGGATGAACGCGCTGCGCCTGCGCTGGGACAGCCTCAATTACGGTTGGCAGCGCTGGGTACTCAACTATCAGGACGAGCAGCAGTCGCAGATGCTGCAACGCTGGTTCGGCAAGCTGGACGGGCAGACGCTCGGTCTTGGCCTGGTGGCGCTGCTGGGTGTGCTGACCGGCGTGCTCGCGCTGCTGCTGTTCAAGCCCTGGCGGCGCGAAACGGACGTTCAGCAGCGCCTGTTCCGGCGCTTCGAACGACTTCTGGCACGTCATGGCGCGCGCCGCCACAAAGGCGAGGGTGCCCGTAGTTTCGCCCAGCGCGCCGCAGTGATGCTGCCCGAACAGGCGCCAGCCATCCTTGCGTTCGTCAGCCTCTACGAGGCGCAGCGCTACGCCGAGCAAACTGATGCGACTGACGACCTGTCACGCGCCTTGAACCAGCTGCGCCGGGCGCTGCCCTGGCGTCCCGCTGCGCCGGCGCAACGTGGCTGACGTCCATTGCCGGCATGGATGATTCGGCATTTCATGCGGCCGCTTCTGCCAGGCAGGCTCGCACCCTCACCGGCGCCCCTTTAACATCGCTCGCATAACGAACGATAACGAGGTGGATATGGAGCTTTGCGAGCTATTGCAGGCGGTGCGTGACAACCCCGGCAGTTTGGTGGTACCGGCCAGCTGGGGACAGGGGCGTGCCGGTTTCGGCGGTCTGGTCGCCGCGCTGGTCTTCGAAAGCATGCGCGCCAAGGTGCCCGACGGCAGACCGCTGCGTTCGCTGGCGATCACCTTCGTCGGGCCGCTGGCGCTGGACACGCCGGCGAGCTTCGAGGCCGAGGTATTGCGAGAAGGCAAGGCCGTGAGCCAGATGCTCGGCCGGGTGATGCAGGACGGGCAGGTGGTCACCATAGTCCAGGGCAGCTTCGGCGCAGCGCGCAGTTCCGTCGTGGATGTCGCGGCCGAGCCGGCGCCAGCCATGCCACCGGTCGAAGCCTGCCAAGAACTGCCTTACGTAGCAGGCGTAACGCCGGAATTTACCCGTTACCTGGCCATGCGCTGGGGCATCGGCGGGCTGCCATTTTCCGGCAACGCGTCCCGCGAAATGGGCGGCTGGGTGCGCCAGCGTGGTGATGTACCCCGCGAGCCGATGACTGAAGCGCACCTGCTGGCGCTGGTCGATGCCTGGCCGCCTGCCGTGTTGCCGCATCTGAAGAGCTTCGCGCCCGGCAGTTCACTGACCTGGACCATCGAATTCATCCAGCCGTTGCCTGAACTCGACAGCCACGACTGGTGCATGTACCGCGCAGTTATCGAGCATGCCGGTGACGGCTACGGCCACTGCGCCGCGGCGTTGTGGACGCCAACCGGAGAGTTGGTCGCGCTGAGCCGGCAAACGGTGACCGTTTTTGGCTGATGGCCGATCGGCGGCGTGCGTTACCGATGCTCATCGCCGAGGTGCCGCGCTACGCGAGGGTTTTACTTGCGATCGGTGCGGTAGATCTTTTCCGGATTCATCTTCGGGCTCCACGGCAGGCCGGCGTTCTGCCAGCCGTTCTGTAGGCGAAAACCTGCCTGCGGTCCTTCCTTTATCGCCGCGCCCTGAAATCCATCGACGACATACCGCGCATTGGGAAAACCGTTCTCACGCAGGAAATCCGCACTGGGTTTGCCACGCTCGCTGCCCGAGCGGCACATGGTGATGATTTCGGTGTCGGCGCCCAGCCCACGCTTGTCCAGCTCGGCTTGGATCTGCTCGATGAACTTCGGATTACGGTTGGTCTGGAACGCACCGCGCTCGTCATTCCAGGCGTCCCGATCGACGAGCAGATACGGAATGTTGGTGTCCACAGCATCGGTGAAGCCGACGAACATGATCTCCACCGGGTCGCGGACGTCGATGAAGAGGACCTTTGCATTCTCCTGTTGGGCGCGGGCGTAGGCGTCTTGCGGGGTGACTTCGAGTTCTACTGCCTGGGCCGCGAAAGCCAGCATGCTGAGGGAAAGGGCGATCAATGAGGATTTCATCTGAAACTCCGACATGAAAGGACGTAGATGTTCGGGTCATCTTATACCGGTGGGGGTATTTATCCACTCATTGATCCACTCAGTGCTTCTCTTCCCAGCCGCTCAGCATGGCTCTGATGTGTTCCAGGGGCGTCCGCCCGGTTGTGGCCAGGTATACATGCGCTATCAGGAAGATCAGCATCATGAACGCGCCCGCCGTGTGCAGCAGTGCGACCTGTTGCAAGCCGAACCAGGGCGAGAGTAGCTCCTGTACCTGCTCCCAGAAGAGATAGAGCAGCCCGGTCAGCCACAGCAGCGGGCCGATCATCACTTTGACGAACAGGTACGACAGGCGCTGCAACGGGTTGTGCTTGCGCTCCACCGTGATCTTGTACGGATGGGGGGCGCCCATGAAAATCCCGTGGACGTAGTAGCGCAGCATCCGGTCGATGTTGTTCAGCGTGGGAATGTACTGGCGCCACTGGCCGGTGGTGAAATGCCAGAAGATACCGAATACCCACAACAGCATCAGCAGCCAGGCTGATACCTCATGGATTCCAACCGCAGTGCGAAACTCCAATAACGCGTGGCTGCCATGAACCGCGAAGCCGCTGAACAACAGCGTGATGATCAGTGTGGCTTGTGACCAGTGCCAGAAGCGCTCGAAACGGGTAAACAGGTAGAGACGCTCGCCCATGTCAGTGACTCCTTCTGCGGCGGCGCGAGAGTACGCGCAAGGCGGCATGGATGAGGACGCCCAGCAGGGCGAGGCCAGCCAGCCCAAAGCCGATCCGGTCGAGCAGGGGGCTGTGGTGTTTGCCAGTCAGCCAGATGCCGGGAACAGTGCCGAGCCGGCTTTGTTGGGCATGGCACTGTGCGCAATCGAGCGCCTGTTCCTTCGGTGCGACCATATGGGTGATTGGCCACAGCATCGACGTGTCGACGAAGCCGAACTTGCCACTATAGGGTGCGCCAGAAGCGTCGGCTCCAGCCTGCAGGGCCTTGCCCCAATCGAAGTTGTACCAGAACGCCGTATCGTTCGGGATCGCGGTATGCGGCACCAGCAATGTCAGGAGTTCGGTATCGAAAGGCTGGCGCCCGTGAAAGGTTTTGACCGGCCAGATGCGTGCATCAGTGGCCCCCGGTGTGCCGTGAAAGCTATTGATCGGTACCCGGGTGCTTGGGTCTATTACCGTATCGGGTTGCACATAGCTAACCCGACCGTCGAACCAGACATAGTCGGGCACTACATCCTCGCCGAGTACGAAACTGCCCTTTCTGCTGTCGTAAAGAACCTGACCGCGCTCGTTGCGCGTCTGGAATGGTTTGCCGTTGGCGTCCATTCTTCCTGCGCTGGACCAGTCCCAGGCCATTTTGGTAGGCACGCCGCCGCGGGCGAAGGCTGGGATATGACAGCTCTGGCAGGCAAGCACGCTGGTGTGGTCATTAAGGCGCCCGGTGTGCAGCAGGTTTCCCAGGTGCGGCTTGTCACCATGGCAGGACTGACAGGTCGAACGATTGCGCTCGCTGCGCTCACCTCGAGTGACTGCGCCGTGCGGGTCGCTGGCAGTAACGTTGATGCGACTGCCGGCGATCCGGTGCTCCTCGGCAATGTGGCACGTCGCACAGGTGAAATCGAGACCCTCCGCGGCCATGTGCACGTCCAGCTCACGCGACGGCGCATTGAGCGACGAATCGAGATCGCCGTGTTTCACGCCGTCGCCACCGCCGCCGTAGTAATGGCAGGTCCCGCAGGTCCGGCGCGTGGTTGCGCCAACATGGCGTGCCACGGCGGCCAGGTCGACCGGTTCGATGAATTTGCCTGAGCCGGGTGCGGTTTCGCTGCGCACCAGCGGCGGATGCCCAGCGAGGCCCGCAAGCTTGAGGTAGTTGCCGGTGTTATGGCAGGAAAGGCAGTCGACCTTGGTTTCGTCGGTAAAGTCGAAGCTGGCATCCTTCCAACCATAGCCGATGTGGCAAGACTGGCAGAACGCCTCGTTGGAACGGTCGCCGATGCAGAAGCCGTTGAGCATGGTCTTCTTGCCCAGACGCTGACCGGTATCCGGGTTTATGTAGTCCCAAGTCCAGTGCCGGGTGGCCATGATCTGCTTGGCTGCCTTGCCGTGGCAGCTCAGACAGGCCCGCGTTACTTCTTCGCCACTGGCGAAAGGACCCAGCAGGGCATCGAAACGAGCGTGATTGGCGGTGGATGCTTGCGCCAGGCTGCCAGCAAGCAGGAGCGGCGCTAGCAGCAGGGCGATGGTGCGCTGCCGGAATGCTCTCATTTGCCTCTCCCTTGCTGCATGGCAGCGGCGCTAGGGTCCAGCATAGGTCACCTTTGGCAATCTGCTACTGCAGCCATTGCGGCTGTAGCAGCATGACGACGTCCCGCGGGAGCATCGCCGCACCGCTGATGAGCTTCAGCGTGCCGCTGGGTCGTTTTGTGAGCTTGCGGCTGCTCAGCGCGGGCACGGCGAAACAGGTAGTACATCTGATCAGCGATGACGAATGTCGGCACTGCCGGCGGCCAGATGCCAGCGTCACGGGACAGGCGCAGCAGATCGGCGCGAGCGGCAGGATCGCGATCGACTTCCCGCAGGCGAATCTCCAGCTCCGGATGCTGCGTGGAGAGCTCCGCGAGATGGGCCTTGGCTGCGCTGCAGTGCGGGCAGCCGTCACGCACGAATACCTCAGGCACCGTTGCGTTAGCGAAGGCATGAGCGCTTGCAAGTATCCCCAGAAGCATCAACAGAGCCCCGCGCAACACGACGTGGTACATGGGCGTGCTTCCGTGGTGCTGGCCTAGCCTCCGGCGGGGCGATGGCACATGGTTTGCGAATCCACGCCCATCCTCGACCGTCTTTTTCCGGCCAGCAATGATCTGTAGCAAGGTTGCGCGGTGTGAACGGCCTTGGCGCAGCAGGGTGGACTAATCTCTTAATCAGCGTCATGTAACCGGACCTGACAAGCGGACAGAATCAGGCACCGGTGAGACAGGCCTGTGCCGTGCTGTTTGCCGTCCTACCAGCGGAGATTTTTGGCGATGAAGATCGAGCGATTCGAAGACCTGATCGACTGGACACGCGACACCCATGCCATGCTGGCTCGTTGCATGGCTCGCTGTTCCGACAAGCACGAAGAGACCCGAGCCAAATGGCTGCTGGTCTACATTGCCGACCACGAGAGAGCACTGGCGGAAACGGTCGACAAGATCGAGAAGCATGCCGACCCGAAGGCATTGCATACCTGGATCTACGACTATCTGACACGCAATCCGGTATTGCGCAATCAGGCCTGTAAGGCTTACGACACCATGACGGTGGAGGAGATTTCCCTGGATATCTTCACCATTCATAACCAGGTGATCGATCTCTACCGCTCCTTGGCGCGTCGCGCCGAAATTGATGGTGCACGCAATCTCGCCGAGGACCTTCTTCGCATGGAAGAGCACGAGACCATGCGTCTTGCTCGTCAGGTGAGCCGTATTCACGAGATGTGATGTCAGTGCGGCCTGTCCTGCCGTCCATTGCAATGTCCGAACTCGGCAACACCGGGTGCCGCATGGCCGCATGTACATTTGCCCTGTTGCCCTGTTGCCCTGTTGCCGGGTGACACAGTGACGCCGGCTAGTCTGTCGCGAGTGAATTGCCGCGGGCTTGGAGGTTGTTACTCAAGCATCATCCCAGCCGCAGTCGCCGCCCAAGCGATGCGCTTTCCCGCATACTGCGCGCCGTCAGTCAGCATGGTTACGGTTGCATATCGATGGTGTCGCTCTCCGGCTATCTCGGCCTTTTTCTCGCGGCGTTCGGTGCCGCCACGCTGCTACCGATGCAGTCCGAGGCGGTGCTCGCCGGCCTCCTCCTTTCCGAACGCTACACGGTCTGGGCCCTGGTCGCCGTGGCCAGCCTGGGCAACGTATTGGGCTCGCTGGTGAACTGGTTGCTCGGGCGTTACGTCGAGCATTTGCGCCACAAACGCTGGTTTCCGGTCAACGAGCGGCAACTGGCGAAGGCGCAGCACAGCTACCACCGCTACGGTCGCTGGACGCTGCTGCTCAGCTGGGTGCCGATCATCGGTGATCCGCTGACCCTGGTCGCCGGCGTGATGCGTGAGCCGCTATGGAGCTTTCTGCTGATCGTCACGTTGGCGAAGACCGCGCGTTACCTCATGGTGATGGGGCTGACCCTGGGCTGGATGTGACGCAAGGGCTGACAGCGCGACCGTGCCTGGCCGATCATGGCGGCCAACGACTACAGGGCAGGAAACCGAGCCGCATGACCAGCGAGGCGCAAACGACAGCAGACGAGGCAGCCGTCTCGGCGATAGCCCGCCGGGACAGCATCAGCGTCCGCCTGGTAGCCGAGGCGCTGCTGGGCTTCGTGCGGCCCGGGCTATCCGCCGAGCAGCTGCTGCATGAGATCGGCCTCGACCCCGCCTGCCTGCAAGATCCCGATGGCCGCATGGGCGTGCGCGCCTACTCGCAACTCTGGCTGCGTCTGGCGCGGCGCTTTGACGACGAATTCTTCGGCATGGACCCGCGACGCCTGCGCTGGGGCAGCTTCGTCTTTCTCAGCCGTAGCTGCATCCAGCAGCCGACCCTGGAAAAAGCGCTGGTTCACGCACTGAGCTTTCTCGGACTGGGCCTGGAGAACCTGCGCGGCAAGCTGATCCGCAGCCAGAGCCTGGCCGAAGTGGTGCTGCGCGAGCGCAACCCCGAGCCGGCGCGAGCCTTCTGCTACTTCACCTTCTGGATGCTCCTGCACGGCCTGGCCTGTTGGCTGGTGGGACGGCGCATCCCGTTGCTGGCGGTCGAGTTGCGCTGCGCCGAACCGGACTATACCGACGACTACCGGGTGATGTTCTCCGACAACCTGCGTTTCGGTCGACCCTCGACGCGAATCATCTTCGCTGCCGAAGTGCTCGATCTGCCGATTCGCAGGAGCGAAGCGGAATTGCAGGCCTTTCTCGCCGAGGCGCCAGCCAACATCCTGGTGCGTTATCGCGACCACTCCAGCCTGGCCAGCCGCATCAAACAGCACCTGCGCAGCCTGCCCGCCGAACGCTGGCCGGACAGCGAGACGCTGGCGCAGACCCTGTGCATGTCGGCCTCGACGCTGCGTCGCCGTCTGGCAGAAGCGGGGCAGCCCTACCAGGCGATCAAGGACGGCTTGCGTCAGGAGATGGCCACCGAGTGGCTGGCCGACGCTGCCATCAGCTACGGCGAAATTGCCGAGAGGCTTGGATTTGCCGATGTCAGCTCGTTCTACAAGGCGTTCCGCAAGTGGACGGGTATCAATCCCGGCCACTACCGCAATCTGATTCTGGCGCCGGCGCGGCGCTGATTTCCCGCCTCCAGACGTCAGTCCCGCCGATGTGCGCTGTGGCGCAGCGTGATCGCGGTTTGCCATTGGCCAAAACGGTCAGGCAGGTTGAGAACATCGACCATTGCCGCACCCGAGTGGCTGTCCAAAGATAACTCCCGGCTTCGCACCGAATAACAACAAGCACGGGAGAGCGCCATGCAGATTCGCGACAAGGTATTCCTCATTACGGGGGGCGCTTCCGGCCTCGGCGCTGCGGCGGCGCAGGCGCTGGTGGAGGCGGGCGGCAAGGTCGTACTCGTCGATCTGGACGCATCCGCGGCCAACGCCATGGCAGAGGCGCTGGGGCCGAACGCCCTGGGTGTCGCTGCCGATATTCGTGATGAGCAGGCCGCGCGGCATGCCGTCGCCACCGCCCGCGCACATTTCGGCGCCCTGCACGGGCTGGTCAACTGCGCCGGCGTCGCCGGCGGCGAAAAGGTCCTCGGCCGCAACGGCCCGCACAGTCTGGACGGCTTCAGCCGCATCGTCGGCATCAACCTGATCGGCAGCTTCAACATGTTGCGGCTGGGCGCCGGGG
>NZ_AOFQ01000076.1 GCF_000495915.1 Stutzerimonas chloritidismutans AW-1 | reverse complement strand
TCGGTTTGCGACATTTCTTGCTTTGTGATGCTGATAATCTATCTGACCATCAGTCTTACATTCACAAGCACCCACACGAATTGCTTGATTCAGTTGTTAAAGAGCGTTTCGATCAAGTCTTTCGTCTCAACCGAGGCCGCGCATTCTACAGCAGCCTTGTTACCTGTCAAGCTGTTTTTGAAGAATTTTTCTTTCTTCTCAACCGCTTGCGCTTCAGATCAACTTGCGTCTCTCGTCAGCGGGAGGCGAATCATACAGCGTTCAAATCCGCTGTCAACCACCTCTTTCAACCGCTTCCGATTAACCCGACCGAAGCCGCCAACAGGATCCAACCACCACCCTGCCAGCCCGGCGCATTCTACTCGAATCCGCCATCCGTGCAACCCTTTTTATTTCGCTAACCTTTTGATTTACAAGAGGTTTTGCTTAAGGGCTGCGCCGGAAGTGGTACGCATTATAGGAGCCTGAAAATCAACGTCAACCGTTTATTTCAGTTTTATTTACCCCTACCTTTTCTGCTGCGCACTGAAGCGAGAGTCTTAGTCACCGCTGGAACACGCAAGAAGAACAGCGCCATTGCAATACCCGCATAGAGAAACCAACGGGCCGCGTCCGCTCGAACGACCCAGAGCATATGCAGCAACGCAAGAATGACAATGAGATAAACCAATCTATGCACTTTCTTCCAGCGCTTACCAAGCCGGCGCATGCTCCACCGGGATGATGTCATCGCCAAGACGGTCAGTCCGACAAACCCTAGTCCACCGACCAGAACATAGGGGCGTTCGCGCAATTCCTCGCCCAAACGAGAAAACTCGCCACCCAATAAGAAGTATAGATAACCACTCAGGTGCAGCAGTGCATAGGTGAAACACCACAGTCCGAGCTGACGTCGGACGGCCAGCCAGCCACCCCATCCTGTCAGCCGTTGCATCGGAGTCATCGAAAGCGTCAGAAGCAGCAAAACCAGCGCACCCTCACCGAGATTATCGACCAGCACCTTGCCTGGGTCAGGACCAAGCGCGAACTGCCAGCCCAGATACAGCCAATAAAACGGCAAGCTCGCGGCACAGGCGAAAACTGCTGGCCGCCACACAGGGTAGCGCATCAATAGTCCTTACTGAGATCCATCGAGCTATATAAACCCGCGACTTGCTCCGCGTAGCCGTTGAACAGTTGGGTGTCCCGGAGGTTTGTGCTGAACAGGCTTCCTGGGAGCCGGCGCTCACGAGCTTGCGACCATCGCGGGTGCGAGACCTTCGGGTTGACGTTGGCGTAGAACCCATATTCCTGGGGCGCCATCGACTGCCAGGTTGTAATCGGCTGCTCGCGCACGAAGCTGATGCGTACAATCGACTTGATGCTCTTGAAGCCGTACTTCCAAGGGACCACCAGCCTCAGCGGCGCCCCATTCTGGTTAGGTAGCGTACGGCCATACATCCCGACTGCAAGCAACGTTAGCGGATGCATGGCCTCATCCATTCGCAACCCTTCGACATAGGGCCAATCGATCAGCCCAAACCCGGAGCGGGTTCCGCGCATTTCCTCCGACCGGTACGCCGTTTCGAAACGAATGAACTTCGCAGAGGAATGCGGTTGGGCCTTGCGAATCAGATCGGCCAAAGGAAATCCCAGCCACGGAATGACCATTGACCAAGCTTCAACACAGCGAAGCCGATAGATGCGTTCCTCGAGTCGGCTTTCCGAGCACAGCTCCTCAAGAGAGTAACGCCCAGGCTGATCGATCTCACCGTCGATCAACACCGACCAAGGCTCCACTTTCAAAGTCGAAGCATGACGCGCCGGATCACCCTTGTTGGGGCCAAATTCGTAGAAGTTGTTGTACTGGGAAGCGTCCGCAAATGGCGTGATGGCTTCGCCGTCTGCGGTCATGGCTTGCCAACGGGCGCTGGCGAGCTTGTCGGTAAACCATTTCGGCGCTGGCGCCGATGTAACGCCAGGATAACGCTCGGAAGCTTTAGCGAGAGCTGGCAATCCGACGGCAGCCCCCGAAAGCATCACTCCACCAAGAATCTGCCGACGGCTCAAGTAAGCAGCCTCGGTCGTTACCTCTGACTCACGACACTCGCCGGAGGCGGGAATCTTGATCAGCATGGGTTGCTCCGCGTATTGACTCCGATGGAGTAATACGCGCAGCCGAGCTGAAAATCAACCCTCGACACGCTTGCGGCGGCGCAACTGCATCAGGTACTGCACAGGACCGGACGCCGCATACGCCAGGAAGATCAACAGCAGAATGCGGGGCGGATCACTGAATACGACAGCGAACACGAGCACCACTATCAGGATAGCGACGAAAGGTACGCGCCCTTTCAAATCGAGATCCTTGAAGCTGTAGTACTTGATATTGCTGACCATCAACAAACCTGCGGCCGCGACCATCAGCGCGAACAGCATGACCAATATGAGCGGCAGATCGACTCCGCGAATACCAACCTCATCCAGTGCCCAGACAGCCCAGACCCAGCCGGCGACTACTCCCGCCGCAGCCGGGCTAGCCAGACCAATGAACCAGCGCTTGTCCACCTTACCGATCTGCGTATTGAAACGCGCCAGACGCAGAGCGGCGCAAGCGACATATATGAAGGCGACGGTGAGACCAACATTACCCAGTTCGGACAATGCCCACTCGTACGCCAGCACTGCGGGGGCCAGACCAAAGGCAACCATGTCCGACAGCGAATCGTACTCGGCACCAAATGCGCTTTGGGTATTGGTGAGACGAGCCACGCGCCCATCCAGACTATCGAGCACCATAGCGACGAACACCGTGGCGGCGGCCACGTAGAAGTTGCCGTTAATCGCGGTGATGATCGAAAAAAAACCAGCAAAAAGGTTGGCGGTGGTGAACAGATTGGGCAGCAGATAGATGCCACGATGACGAACCTTGCGCCCATCAGGCTCTTGGGTCTCCTCGACATGCTCGTCGATCGGCAGAATGCTTTCTGGCTCGACTGGCTTGTTCGGCTCTTCGGGTTGTCCACTCATGCGCATTCACCTTCTACAACAGGTTACGGATAGATTTCGACCAGTCCTGGAGACTTGGGGTTCAGCCTGGCCAAAGCCGGGTTTTATACCAGAAGCCTGGCAGGCCGAACGAAAAAACGCGGCCGAAGCCGCGTTTTCTTGAGCAGTAGAACGATCAGTTCTTGCTCTTGTCGACGATCTTGTTCGCCGCGATCCAAGGCATCATTGCACGCAGCTTCTCGCCGACCACTTCGATACCGTGCGCCGCGTTGTTGCGACGGTAGGCAGTCATGGACGGATAGTTGGCAGCGCCCTCGGTGATGAACATCTTGGCGTACTCGCCGTCCTGAATGCGCTTCAGGGCATTACGCATGGCGGCACGGGACTCGGCGTTGATCACCTCAGGGCCGGTCACGTACTCGCCGTACTCGGCGTTGTTGGAGATCGAGTAGTTCATGTTAGCGATGCCGCCTTCGAACATCAGATCGACGATCAACTTCAGCTCGTGCAGGCACTCGAAGTAGGCCATTTCCGGCGCGTAGCCAGCTTCGACCAGAGTTTCGAAGCCGGCCTTGACCAGCTCGACGCAACCGCCACAGAGAACAGCCTGCTCGCCGAACAGGTCGGTTTCGGTTTCGTCCTTGAAGGTGGTTTCGATGATGCCGGTACGGCCACCGCCGACACCACAGGCGTAGGACAGCGCGACGTTGCGGGCATTGCCGGAAGCGTCCTGGTAGATCGCGATCAGGTCAGGGATGCCGCCGCCCTTGACGAACTCGGAACGCACAGTGTGGCCCGGCGCCTTGGGAGCAATCATGATCACGTCCAGATCGGCACGGGGCACGACCTGGTTGTAGTGGATCGAGAAGCCGTGGGCGAAGGCCAGAGTAGCGCCCTGCTTCAGGTTCGGCTCGATTTCGTCCTTGTACAGGCGGCCCTGGAACTCGTCCGGGGTCAGGATCATCACCAGGTCGGCAGCAGCAACAGCGGCCGGCACGTCGCTGACCTTCAGGCCATGGGCCTCGGCCTTGGCAATGGACGACGAGCCCGGGCGCAGGCCGACGGTGACGTCGACGCCGGAATCCTTCAGGTTGCACGCGTGCGCGTGGCCCTGGGAGCCGTAACCGATGATGGCGACCTTCTTGCCCTGAATGATGGAGAGGTCGCAGTCTTTATCGTAAGAAACCTTCATGAATTACCCCTGTTGCCGGCCTCGTGGGCCATTCGATAAAACGTTACTGACTGGAGAGACGACGCGTCCGCCAGCCGTTAGATACTCAGCACCTTGTCACCGCGGGAAATCCCGGTGACGCCACTGCGCACAACCTCCAGGATCGAAGCAGTGCCAACGGCCTGGATGAAACTGTCCAGCTTGTCGCTGGTTCCGGCCAACTGAATCGTATAAACGCTGGTGGTCACGTCGACGATCTGCCCGCGGAAGATATCGGTGGTGCGCTTGACCTCGGCGCGCTGGGCACCGGTGGCCTTGACCTTGATCAGCATAAGTTCACGCTCGATATGGGCGCTCTCCGACAGGTCGACCAGCTTGACCACCTCAACCAGCTTGTTGAGGTTTTTGGTGATCTGCTCGATCACCTCCTCGTGGCCTACCGTGGTCAGCGTTAGACGCGACAGGGTCGGGTCTTCGGTCGGCGCCACGGTGAGGCTTTCGATGTTGTAGTTGCGTTGCGAAAACAGGCCGACCACACGAGACAGCGCACCCGGTTCGTTTTCCATCAGCAGGGAAATGATGTGTCTCATGATCAGGTCCGCTCCGTCTTGCTCAGCCACATGTCGCGCATCGCACCGTCTTTGATCTGCATCGGATAGACGTGCTCAGCGGTATCGACCGCGATATCCAGGAAGACCAGGCGATCCTTCATGGCGAACGCCTCTTCCATCATCGGCTTGAGGTCCTTGAGGTCGGTGATGCGCATTCCCACGTGACCATAAGCCTCGGCCAGCTTGACGAAGTCTGGCAGCGACTCCATGTAGGAGTGCGAATAGCGGCTGTTGTACACCATGTCCTGCCACTGGCGAACCATTCCCAGCGCACCGTTGTTGAGGTTGATGATCTTCACCGGCAGGTCGTACTGCAGGCAGGTGGACAGCTCCTGGATGTTCATCTGGATGCTGCCCTCACCCGTCACCACCGCGACATCGGCTTCGGGGAAGTTCAGCTTCACGCCCATGGCTGCAGGCAGACCAAAGCCCATGGTGCCGAGGCCGCCCGAGTTGAGCCAACGGTTGGGCTTGTCGAACTTGTAGTACTGGCAGGGGGA
>NZ_AOFQ01000075.1 GCF_000495915.1 Stutzerimonas chloritidismutans AW-1 | reverse complement strand
CCCCTGGATTACAGCCTCAAACGTTGGGCTGCACTGACTCGCTACGTCGAGGATGGTGCCGTGCCCATCGACAACAATTGGGTCGAGAACCAGATCCGGCCATGGGCGCTGGGTCGCTCAAACTGGTTGTTCGCCGGATCACTGCGCAGCGGTAAACGGGCAGCAGCGATCATGAGTCTGATCCAGTCGGCGCGGATGAATGGGCATGATCCGTATGCCTATCTCAAGGACGTGCTGACACGACTGCCAACGCAGCGGGCGAGTGAGATCGAGCAACTGCTGCCGCATCAGTGGGTACCCACCTGAGTCACGCAAGGTGACTTGAGCGGACGCTTACAGCGGAGACGTAATCGTTGAGCTTCCATCTGAGTTACTTGCGAAACTCGGTTGGACGCTGGGAGATGAGCTGAAAGTGGAGAAAAGCGAGGAGGGGATTTCTCTAACGCTCAAACCGCAATCCGTGAGACCTGATACGGACGACAGAAGGGCCGTTTGTCCAGCAACGCGGCATTCACCGCGTCGCTGACTACTTGTTTAGAATTACTACGTTTATAGCGGATTGAGCGGAAGCTCAACTCGCCGTCACCATCGAGCAGCGACTCCTCAGGGGGTCGGCCCCCCGTTGGAGGCCGGATCGAACGCTGATCCACTGGCCTGCAAGGTTGGCGCTGCCTGTAGCTGCTCGGACAGCCCTTGGATGCGCAGATCTGCCCTTCGCGAATGGCTTTCTTCAGCAACTTCAGCGGTTGGCATTCTACAAGAGCCATCCGTTACCACATTCTTGCTAGCTACTAGGTAGCTGCCTAATGTGGAAAATCTTCCCAGATTTTACCCTATGCTTGGCACTTAATGCGCGGAGCGGTATCTCCGAACCGTCCTGCTCAACCTGAACAAGCATGCAATCCTTCGCTATTAGTACGGTACGGCCTGCCGCCACTGATCGCAGGTAAGCAGCATGCGTGGCGGCAGCTGCGAGCATAGGAATCATTTCCTCGTCACGGTCCATTTCGTTATCGCTGAGTTCAGCCATGATTCAGTCCTCTCAATGGTAGCCGCGATGGCTGATGTTCAAAGACTCTCAATATATTGTCTATTGTTATGGATCATTGGCACAGCCCTTCGAGAGATACAAGTCACGGCGCTGTAGCAACGTTACCATGGAGCTGTAGGGCGGTTTGTTGGGCAGCGAGCCAAGAAACACCGATCAAAGCGTCACTGCGAAGGTAATGCCACCGAGTCACTTCCAGGTAGACGTAGCTCCTCAATTTCAGCTTGGATGCAGTTGAGGATCTGATCCGCCTGTCCCGCTGGCGCCTGTCTTAGATAGGCCAGGATAAGCAAGGAAGCAGGATGAACCGACAAAATTGCTGCAATTTGCTCTATTTTCTCCAACGATGGCTTCCACTTGCCACGCTCAATCGCGCTGATGTAGCTCTGGCTGGGCCCAAGTCCTTCTTGGGGTAATTCCCTCTGTTGCCGAAGCTCCTTAATCACCAGCCCAAGCGCATCATTCAGTTCCACTTTGCTGCCTCGCAAAAGGAACGATGAAGCCTTTTCAAAGCCGAATGAGCTATGCTGTATATAGCTTAAATGTAGAGATCCATTGATGTTCACCACCCACCGGCATGCTGAAATCCCGTTCGCGCCTTTATTTGGGGAGCCTTACCAACTATGGCGTTTTGTTGAGCTTGAGCAGCATCACCCCTGGTTTTGCGTGACACTTAATCTAGGCAAAGGTAGGGCTAACTGGAGAACGATGTACCTTGTGGCCTCCGGGGCAGAGCTAGACCATATGCTGGAAGGTATCGCCATAGCCAAGATAGAGGAGGTGCAGGTCATCACTCCCTCTCGTCTGAATGGAACCGGCGCATGGCAGATGGAACAGCTTGCTGAGCTGGTTCGCATCTCCGATACCGATGAAAAGGTATTGGGCTATGACCTTAGAACCGCTTCAGGGGTTGTCTACTCGGATAGAGATCACATCAGCTCGTCCGATGTAGAGCGCGCTCGGATCTACTGTTCAACTACCACTTAACTGGACTGTGCCATTAGCAGTCTCGCTGGCATTCGGATCGTGCCCGGAATGGATGGACCATGCATGCGAGTCTATGGTCGCAATCCTAATAGAAAAGGAATCATCGCCGACGTATGAATGCAGCCGCGCACGAACTGCTGCCTTGAGCCTTCAGGCAGCACTGTGTTCTGAAAGTGAAACACCTCGTCTGCACAGATCTGCCGCATCCTGCGTATGTCACACAGCGCATATATGCGCTCTAAACATGCGACCCTGTGGACGGCTGTAGCATCGATCTCTTGCTGAGCACTCATGTCCTGCTGGGCATAGATTTCGACAACTCAGGGGACCTCCGACATAGATTCACAATGATGCTCAGCGGGCGAAAATCGCTGGACATCATGGCTCAGACGCCACGATTTCCTTGTACGGGACCCACCAGCGAATCAAGCCACTGAGTGTCAGCACAGTGGTGACGGTGTCTTCACCCAGGGCTCGGCATTGGCGCTTAGCGCGCAAACAGGAGAGCCAATATATGAACTTGCCCATGAGCGCTCGTGTCCTGAGCACTTGAGCGCGATACCTTTCCGAGCGAAAAGGTTTGTAGCAAAGCAAAGCGATTGTCGCGGCACTACCCGAGCAGAGGCGCCGCGATAAGCCAAGCGCGAACTCGGGGGTTGTCGGCAAAGAAGGCTTGAAGCTTTCTTTTGGTCAAAGCTGGAATTTTAGTAGGTCCTGTTTCAATGAAAATCCAGGTACAGGCACCAGAGTCTTCTTGCCATGATGTGCTGCGTAAGCAGGTCCGCACCGCCATTGAGCGCATCCGCATCGGACGGCCAACAAAAAGCGTGATCATGGTAGGCCCCCGTGGGGTCGGCAAAACCGCTCTGCTCAACCGATTTTTCCACGAGATGGAGAATTCCCAGGTGCAGTGCGTGCTTGTAAATGCTGCGAAGTCACGCTCACTGCCCTCAATGCTCACCACTGCCTTACATCTGGCCTTACTACGTATGAGCGCCGTGGATGCAGCAAAGACTTCCGCTGCTCGAGGTCTGAAAGCGCTGGCTAACTTTTCCCAAACTCTGAAGGCTAAGTTTGCCGACATTGAAATTGTATTGGACTACGAGCCAGAAGCAGGGCTGGCGGACAACGGTGATCTCGATAGTGATCTGACAGCACTACTTGTTCAGATAGGCACAGCAGCCAAAGCCGCGGATACAGCTTTGGTCGTTTTTATGGACGATATGCAGTACATCGAACAGGCCCAGTTGGCTGCGTTAATATCTGCACTACACCGTCTGTCGCAACTGGCCTTGCCAGTGATTCTCGTAGGTGCTGGCCTTCCACAGATTCGGGGCCGAGCTGGCAACGCTAGGTCTTACGCGGAGCGAATGTTTGAATATCCGGAAATCGAGCCGCTTGACACAACGCTGTTGAAGGCGCTTGAGCAGGGAAAATAGGCGAATCGGCTTAGCATCAGCAGGTAGCTACGACCGCTTTCGGCCAATAGCCGACAATGACGACACTGGAAATCCCCGCCTGTGAGCGTCGGCTCAGGGCGGGACAGCGTCATCCAGCTACCTGCGCCACTGACTCAGCCTTGTCCAGCCGGCCGCGCCGCACGAACAGACTGACCAGCCGTTGACGGATCGCCACCTGGAGTTCCGCCAGTTGTTCCGGCGTGATGCGAATTTCACCCGCTCGACGAGCGCAACACCGGCGCCGCCTACGCCAAGAACCGGCGAATCGAACTCAAACTCACGAACCGCTGAGCGCCGCGTCACCGCGCTGCTGCGCCAGCCAGTCGCGCGGGGCGCAGCCCATGCGCACGCGGAAGGCGCGCGCCAGAGCGTTCGGGCTGCCGTAGCCGACGCGGTCGGCCACCACCGCCACCGGCCGCCCCTGCTTGAGCAGGGTGCAACTGACGTTCATCCGCCAGTCGGCCAGATAGTCGCCCGGCGTGACGCCCACCGCGTCCTTGAACGCGGCGGCGAAGCGCGCGCGTGACATGCCCGCCTTCGCCGCCAGCGCCTCGAGCGACCACGCGGTCTGCGGCGCATCGTGCATGGCGGTTATGGCGCGCGCGAGTTTCGGGTCGGCCAGGCCCGCCAGCAGTCCGGTGGCGCCAAGCCGCCCATCCATCAGATAACGCAGCAACTGGATCAGTAGCAACTCGCACAAGCGGTCGATGGCGGCCTGCCGACCGCACTGGTCGCGCTCGGCTTCGGCAAACAGCAACTCTAGCGTCGGCCCGAGGCCGGGCAAGTCCGCCAACGGAATCAGCAGCATCGACGGCAAGGCCATGGCCAACGGATTGCCCGTCGAAGCGCCCAGGTCGACCTCCGCACACAACAGCTCAGCGGTATCGCCGGGGGCGGCGACAAAACGATGCGACGCCACGCGCGGATAAAACAGCAGGCTCGGCTCGGTAACCAGCAGATCTTCATGCACGGGCGAACGCGCCGTAATCGGGCCGCGCCGCACCAGATGGATATAGCCATGCGGCGCCGCGTAATGATGCTGCCCACAGAAGGCGCCGCTGTGAAAAACGCGCGCCGAAAGCGAGTAGTGCCGGAGCAAGCCGGCCAGTCGATCCGCCATTCCACTCTCCATATAAGACGATAGGTTACGTATTTGATACTTTACGTGCCATATCGTACCAAACAAAGGGCGATCATGCCCACGTGCTCTTGCACCTCACCCACTACGGAGATAGACATGACCCAAATCGCCCCCCTGACCATCGACACCGCTGACGCCGCTACCGCTGCCACACTCAAGGCCGTCAAAGCCAAGCTTGGCATGGTGCCGAACCTGTTCGCCACGCTGGCCCACGCGCCGGCGGCGCTCAATGGCTACCTCGGCTTGTCCGAAACGCTGGGCACCGGCCGCCTGAATGCCTCCCAGCGCGAGATCGTTGCGCTCGCTGCCGGTCAAGCCAATCGCTGCCAGTATTGCCTGAGCGCACACACCCTGATCGGCAAAGGTGCCGGACTGTCGGCAGAGGCCATCGCCGCGGCCCGCACCGGCCAGGCGGCCAACGCACTTGACGATGCAATCGCCGGCTTTGCCCGCGCGCTGGTCGAGCAACGCGGCGTGGTGTCGGCCGACGCCATGGCCAACTACCGCCGCGCGGGGCTCGACGACGGCCTGATACTGGAAGTGATCGCCAACGTCGCGCTGAACACGCTCACCAACTACACCAACCACATCGCCGACACCACGGTGGATTTCCCCGTGGTCGCCGTCTGATCTCCATAGGCATATAAGGAGAACACGATGAAAATCGCACTCACCGGCGCTCTGCTCGCCAGCGCCCTCGTCCTGCCACTGGCCGTCACGGCCGGCGACTTTTCGCCCTATGTGGACAGCCAGGGCGGCATCAGCCGCCCCACAGACTTCCGCACAAACTTCGTCCACCTGGGCTCATATGCGGTGTTGGACGAAAAATCCGCCTCTCGCGGCTTGCACGATGTGTACACCGAAAAGGCCTCGGCCGAGCACTACCGCAAGACCGGCAAGTTCTTGGACGGCGCCACGCTGGTGAAAGAGATCCGCAAGCTCGAAACCAGCGCCATGACCACTGGCAACCCTGTGGTCTGGGGTTCCGATGCGGCCGTGTGGTTCGTGATGGTCAAGGACGCCAAAGGCCGTTTCGCCAGCAACCCCTTGTGGGGCGACGGCTGGGGCTGGGCGCTGTTCAAGGCCGACGCCCCCGCCAAGAATGTCGCCGTCAGCTACGAAGCCGACTGCATGGGCTGCCATGTGCCGGCGGCCAAGACCGACCGCGTATTCATCCAGGGCTATCCGACACTGACCCAGCACTGACTTGCTGCCGGGTTACGCTTCGCGCAGGATGGCACCTCCGTCCTGCGCGAGCCACCCTTTCCGGAAGCGCGCCATGCCGACACTCGACGCCTTTCTGACCGACGTCCGCGCCTGCACGCGCTGCGCACCGCATCTGCCACACGGCGTGCAGCCGGTCTTCCAGTTTCACCCGAGTGCGCCCATCCTCATCGCCGGCCAAGCACCGGGGGCCCGGGTCCATGCCTCAGGCGTGCCCTTCGACGACGCCAGCGGCGCGCGTCTGCGCGCCTGGCTGGGCGTGGACCGCGACACCTTCTACGACCCTACCCGCATCGCCATTCTGCCCATGGGCTTCTGTTATCCGGGCACCGGCAAAAGCGGTGACCTGCCGCTACGCCCGGAGTGCGCCCCCCGCCTGGCGCGAAGCCTTCATGCAGCGTTTCGAGCGCCTGTCGCTGGTCATCGTGCTGGGCAGCTACGCCATGGACTACCACCTCGGTACTGGCAAGACGCCGCTCACCCGGGTGGTCGAAGCCTGGCGCGAGCACTGGCCGCAAGCGTTCCCCCTGCCTCACCCTAGCCCGCGCAACAATCGCTGGCTGGTGCGCAACCCCTGGTTCCAACAAGACGTGCTGCCCGCGCTGCAAGCACGCGTCCAGGCAGTCCTCACCGCCAACCCCAAGGAAACCCCATGACCGACGACACCGCCGCCATTACCGAGCTGCTGCACAAGTACTACGACACCCTGGCCTGGGCGAACGGAGACAGGCACCGGCTTTGGAGCGATGAACGACGGCTTCAGGTGCGGTAGCTGACGCCTGGGACCTCAATCACCGTATGACCGGGTCGAAAGCGGTCCTTTCTCTGACAACATCGCCCTAGCCCGCACTCAACCCCCACAACACATCCAGCACATGTTGCGTAGGCCGCTCGACGTCCCCACCACGGTGGGCAATACCAAGTTGACGCCACAATAAGGGCTGTAATGGCCGCATGACGATCCTGGTATCGGGCAATGGCGTGGAGGCTTCATGCGGCAACAACGTCGCACCATAACCGGCCGCCACTAGGCTTTTGATCGCATCGTTGTAGTTCAGTTGAATACGCGGCGTGGGCTGCCGTCCATCACTGGCGAACCACTCCGAGGTCAAGCGCGAAAGCCGAGTAGTTTTGTCATTCAGAATTAATGGCTGGGCGGCCAGCCAACCGGGGGTCACAACATCCGGGCATTCCCAGCGAGCCGGCAAGAAGGCCATGACCGGGTCCCGCCGCCATGGCTCGATCCGCAATTCCTTCACCGGGGTCTGTGGCAGCGCGACCAGACCGATCTCCAAAGAGCCCTCGGCAAGCTTCTTCAAAGTTTCCTGCGACGTGAGCACCGCGACCTGCACATCGATAGCGGGATGGCGTTGGCCCAACGTCTCCAAAGCTTGCGGCATCAACTGTGCGATGGCCCCTGTGGAGGCACCCAGCCGCACACGCCCGGCCAAGCCCTGCACCTGACGCTCCACGTCCTCAAGCGCCTGCTCCGCATCCGCCAACAGACGCCGCGCGCGCTCCACCAGCGTTTCTCCAATCGCCGAAGGCTGAATGCGCCCACGTGTGCGCGACAACAGCTTTCCGCCAACCCGCGACTCCAGGTCGGCAATATGCAAACTGACCGTGGGTGGCGCGAGGTGCAGCACACGGGCCGCCTCGGCAAACGAACCCAGGTCGGCAATGGCCACCAACGTGCGCAGACGGTCCAGGCTGATTTCGCGCATGAGTCACTCCTTGTTCAGAAAAGCTGAATTTCATCGTTTAGAAATTCAACTTTTCCTATCTTAGCCCCTCACTGAAGATTGGAACTCCTGATTTCCTATGTCCGAGAGCATTCCATGGCAAGTCCTCTTATATTCATCGACGGCGACCAAGGCACCACCGGGTTGCAAATCCATCAACGTCTACGCGACCGGACCGATCTGCGGCTTATCACGCTCAGCCCCGAACATCGCAAGGATCCGCAACGTCGCGCCGAAATCATCAACGCCTGCGACATCGCGATTCTCTGCTTGCCCGACCAAGCCGCACGCGACGCTGTAGCGAGCATCGAAAACCCCGCCGTTCGGGTGATCGATGCGAGTTCGGCGCACCGCACCCATCCAGACTGGACCTATGGTTTCGCGGAGATGAACTCGCAGCAGGCCCAACGCATCGCCACGGCACGGCGGGGGGGGGAAACCCGC
>NZ_AOFQ01000074.1 GCF_000495915.1 Stutzerimonas chloritidismutans AW-1 | reverse complement strand
GGGGGGGGAGCCACCAGCAGTCCCTGGCGCGCTCGATCCACAGTGGCGTAAGGCAGTTCTTTCATGAGAATCCGCCGCCTGGAACCTATGTGGCCTGGTTGCGGGATTCCGGCAAGATCGCCAGTGCGCCGCGCGAGCACGTCGTACGTTCCGGCGAGAGCCTGGCATTGCTCGCCCAGCGCTATCAGGTAAGCCTGACTTCCCTGCGCAGCGCCAACAATCTGCGCAATGATGTGATCAAGATCGGCCAGACGCTGAGCATTCCCGCCACCACGCTGGCCTCGCAGCCATGAGCGACGTGCCGCGCATCCAGCTGCTAAGTCCGCGGCTGGCGAACCAGATTGCCGCCGGCGAGGTGGTGGAGCGCCCGGCCTCGGTGATCAAGGAGCTGCTGGAAAACAGTCTGGATTCGGGCGCGCGACGTATCGATGTGGACATTGAGCAGGGCGGGGTCAAGCTGTTGCGAGTGCGCGACGACGGCTGCGGCATTCCGCCGGACGATCTGCCGCTGGCCCTGGCGCGTCACGCCACCAGCAAGATTCGTGATCTGGAAGACCTCGAGCGGGTCATGAGTCTGGGCTTTCGGGGCGAAGCGCTGGCTTCGATCAGTTCCGTCTCGCGTCTGACCATGACCTCACGCACCGCCGATGCCAGCGAGGCCTGGCAGGTGGAGACCGAGGGGCGTGAAATGGAAGCGCGGGTGCAGCCCGCGGCGCATCCAGTGGGCACCTCGGTGGAGGTGCGCGATCTGTTCTTCAATACGCCGGCGCGACGCAAGTTTCTGCGCACCGAGAAGACCGAATTCGATCACCTTCAGGAAGTCATCAAGCGCCTGGCGCTGGCGCGTTTCGACGTGTCCTTCCATCTGCGCCATAACGGCAAGGTCGTGCTGGCGCTGCACCAGGCCGAAGACGATGCGGCGCGCGCGCGTCGTGTCGCTTCGGTATGCGGGCCGGCGTTCCTCGAGCAGGCGCTGCCCATTGAGATCGAGCGTAACGGCTTGCGACTGTGGGGCTGGGTCGGGCTGCCGACCTTCTCGCGCAGTCAGGCGGACCTGCAGTATTTCTACGTCAACGGGCGCATGGTTCGCGACAAGCTGGTGGCCCATGCGGTACGCCAGGCCTATCGCGATGTGCTGTTCAACGGCCGGCACCCGACGTTTGTGCTGTTCCTCGATGTCGACCCGGCGGTGGTGGACGTCAACGTGCACCCGACCAAGCATGAAGTGCGCTTCCGCGACAGCCGCATGGTGCATGACTTCCTTTACGGCACGCTGCATCGCGCCCTGGGGGATGTGCGGCCGGAAGATCAGCTCGCGGCACCGGCCAGCGTCACGCCGATGACGCAGGTTTCCGGACTGGCCGCTGGCGAGTTCGCCGGGCAGAACGAAATGAGTCTGGCGGCCAGTGTGCTTGAGCGGCCCCAGGGTGATACGTCGTCCTGGCGCGGCGCAGGGGCCGGTTATCAGGCGCCACGGCCTGCTTCGGCCGGCTATACCGCCGAAGCTCAGGGTGCTTATCGCGAGTTCTTCACACCGTTGCCCGAAAGCGGTCCCGCGGCACTGCCGGCGAGTCAGGATGACGTGCCGCCGCTGGGGTATGCGCTGGCGCAGCTCAAGGGCGTCTACATCCTCGCCGAAAATGCTCAGGGCATGGTGTTGGTTGACATGCACGCCGCTCACGAACGCATCACCTATGAGCGACTGAAAACCGCCATGGCCAGCGAAGGCTTGCGCGGGCAGCCATTGCTGGTGCCTGAGTCGATTGCGCTGAGTCAGCGTGAAGCCGACTGCGCCGAAGAGCACGGGCAATGGTTTCAGATGCTGGGTTTCGAGCTGCAACGACTGGGGCCGGAAACCTTGGCGATTCGACAGATCCCGTCGCTGCTCAAGCAGGCCGAAGCGACCCGGCTGGTCCGCGACGTGTTGGCCGATCTGCTTGAGTACGGCACCAGTGACCGTATTCAGGCCCATCTGAACGAGCTGCTGGCGACCATGGCGTGTCATGGCGCAGTGCGCGCCAACCGGCGGCTGACGGTGCCCGAGATGAACGCCTTGCTGCGCGATATGGAACATACCGAGCGCAGCGGGCAGTGCAATCACGGGCGTCCGACCTGGACGCAGCTCGGCATGGACGAGCTGGACAAGCTGTTCCTGCGCGGTCGCTGAGTAATCCTCGCGGCGAACCGTGCTTGCAGCCGGCCGCCTGTCGCCGGAAACTATGCGGCCAAGACCGTCGAGCTTCCTGATGTCCGCTCTCCCTCCTGCCATCTTCCTCATGGGCCCCACTGCGTCGGGCAAGACCGATCTTGCGTTGGAGCTGGCGCGCTTGCTGCCCTGCGAGCTGATTAGTGTCGATTCGGCGCTGGTCTATCGTGGCATGGATATCGGCACGGCGAAGCCGTCGGCTGAGGTGTTGGCCGAGTTTCCCCATCGTCTGGTGGACATTCTCGACCCGGCCGAGAGCTACTCGGCTGCAGAGTTCAGCGCAGATGCCCTGGCGGCCATGGCCGAGATCAGCGCGGCTGGCCGAATTCCTCTGCTGGTTGGCGGCACTATGTTGTATTTCAAGGCGTTGCAGGAAGGACTCGCCGATATGCCGGCAGCTGACCCGTTGCTACGTGCCGAGCTCGAGGCGCTGGCCGCGACGCAAGGGTTGCAGGTGCTGCACGATCAGTTGGCCCAGGTGGATCCGGAGTCGGCAGCGCGCATTCATCCTAACGATCCGCAGCGGCTGGTACGCGCACTAGAGGTATATCGCGTCAGCGGCTTGACCATGAGCGAGCATCGCGCCCGACAAAGGTCGCAAAAAGCCGTCGCAGACGCTCCAGGCTCAGGAGTCTTGCCTTATACTGTCGCGCAACTGTGCATCGCCCCCGCACAACGCCACATCTTGCATGAACGCATCGAGAGACGTTTCCTGCACATGGTTGAACAGGGCTTTGTCGAAGAGGTCGAAGCCCTGAGGGATCGGGGTGATCTGCACCTTGGCATGCCGTCGATTCGAGCGGTTGGTTATCGTCAGGTCTGGGAATATCTGGACGGATCATCGACCCGAGAGGAAATGGTGGAGCGCGGCATCATCGCAACCCGGCAACTGGCCAAACGGCAGTTCACCTGGTTGCGAAGCTGGGGGGAGATGCACTGGCTGGACAGTTTGTCCCGCGACAATCTGCCGCGCGCATTGAAATACCTGCAATCGCTCTCCATATTGAGCTGACACTGCGAATTGACCGTCTATTCTCAGACAAGTGGATCGTCGGTTGTACTTTTAGAACACTAATGAAAACAGATCCTCTAAGGAGTGCGGCACATGTCAAAAGGGCATTCGCTACAAGACCCTTACCTCAACACACTGCGTAAGGAACGCGTCCCGGTTTCCATCTATCTGGTCAACGGCATCAAGCTGCAGGGCCAGATCGAATCCTTCGACCAGTTCGTCATTCTTCTGAAAAACACCGTCAGCCAGATGGTTTACAAGCACGCCATCTCCACTGTGGTTCCGGGCCGCCCTGTGCGCCTGCCGACCGCTGGTGATGCCGAGCAATCCGAGTCGAGCAACGACTGAGGTAGGTTTCTTTGTTCTTCGAACGTCCCGGTGGTGGTGAGCGGGCTATCCTGGTGCACCTGGACGGCCAGGACCCCGCGGCGCGCGAGGACCCTCAGGAATTCCAGGAGCTGGCGCGCTCGGCAGGCGCCGAGGCGGTTGGCTTCGTCAATGTCGCCCGGCATCAGCCGTCCGCCAAGTTCCTGATCGGCAGTGGCAAGGTCGAGGAGCTGCATGACCTCGTCAAGGATGGCGAGGCCGAGTTGGTGATCTTCAATCACACCCTGACGCCTAGCCAGGAGCGCAACCTCGAGCGAGCGCTCGAATGTCGCGTGCTGGATCGTACCGGTCTGATTCTGGATATCTTCGCCCAGCGCGCACGCACCCATGAAGGCAAGCTACAGGTCGAACTGGCCCAGCTTGAGCACATGAGTACGCGCCTGGTTCGCGGCTGGACTCACCTTGAGCGACAGAAGGGCGGTATCGGTCTGCGTGGCCCGGGTGAAACCCAGCTGGAAACCGACCGCCGCTTGCTGCGTGTGCGCATCCGGCAAATCAAGCAGCGTCTGGAAAAGGTCCGCGGTCAGCGCGAGCAGGCCCGTCGCGGGCGTCGTCGTGCCGATATACCCTCCGTGTCGCTGGTTGGTTACACCAACGCCGGCAAGTCCACCTTGTTTAATGCGCTGACCGAGTCGGATGTGTACGCGGCCAATCAGCTGTTCGCCACGCTCGATCCGACGTTGCGGCGGCTTGAGCTGGATGATGTCGGGCCGGTGGTGCTGGCCGACACCGTGGGTTTCATCCGTCATCTGCCACACAAGTTGGTGGAGTCCTTCAGGGCTACGCTGGAAGAGTCCAGCAACGCCGATCTTCTCTTGCATGTCATCGATGCGCACGAGCCAGAGCGTGATCAGCAGATCGAGCAGGTGCTGGCGGTGCTCGGTGAGATCGGCGCCAACGAGTTGCCGATGCTCGAGGTCTACAACAAGGTTGACCTGATGGAGGGCATCGAGCCGCAGATTCAGCGCGACGCCGATGGCAAGCCGCAGCGTGTCTGGGTGTCCGCTCGTGATGGATTGGGGCTGGATCTGGTGCGCCAGGCCATTGCCGAGCTGCTGGGCAACGATCTGTTTGTCGGGACGCTGCGCCTGCCACAGCGGCTCGGGCGGCTGCGGGCGCAGTTCTTCGAGCTCAGCGCGGTGCAGCGGGAAACGCATGATGACGAGGGTGGCAGCCTGCTGGAAGTTCGCTTGCCAAGAATCGAATTGAATCGCTTGATCAGTCGCGAAGGGTTGCGGGTGGATGAGTTCATCGAGCAACACACTTTGCAATAAAGCCTCTAGTGGCAATTTTGCCGGTAGTTCGGGGCTTTCTGTAGCATTGGTGGGCGCGCCGTGGGCGCGCCTTTAGCTTTATTTGAATGGAGAGCGCTATGGCTTGGAATGAGCCGGGTGGCAACTCGAACAACCAGGATCCCTGGGGCAGTGGTGGCGGTGGCCGTCGCGGTGGTGGCGGTGGCGACCAGAAAGGCCCGCCGGATCTCGATGAGGCTTTCCGCAAGCTGCAGGACAGCCTGAACGGCATGTTCGGTGGCAAGAAGCGTGGCGGCGGCAGCAATTTCGGTGGCAGCGGCAAGCGCGGCGGCTTCGGTCTGGTTTGGATTGCCCTGGTCGTGCTGCTGGCCGTCTGGCTGTTCAATGCGATCTATATCGTCGACGAGCAGGAGCAGGCCGTCGTGCTGCGCTTCGGCAAGTATCACGAGACGGTCGGGCCGGGCCTGAACATCTACTTCCCGCCGATCGATCGCAAGTTCCAGGAAAACGTCACCCGCGAGCGTTCTTACAGCAAGCAGGGGCAGATGCTCACCGAGGATGAGAACATCATCGAGGTGCCGCTCACCGTTCAGTACAAGATCAGCAATCTTCAGGCGTTCGTGCTCAATGTCGATCAGCCTGAAGTAAGCCTGCAACATGCGACCGACAGCGCCGTGCGGCATGTGGTGGGTTCGACCGCCATGGATCAGGTGCTGACTGAAGGTCGTGAAGTGATGGCTGGCGAGGTCAAGGAGCGCTTGCAGCGTTTCCTCGACAATTACGCCACAGGCATCGTCGTCACCCAGGTCAACCTGCAGAGCGCAGCTGCGCCGCGTGAGGTGCAGGAAGCGTTCGATGACGTGATTCGCGCGCGTGAAGACGAGCAGCGTGAGAAGAACCAGGCTGAGTCGTACGCCAATGGCGTGATTCCCGAAGCCCGCGGCCAGGCCCAGCGCATGCTGGAAGAAGCCAGTGGTTACCGCGACGCGGTGATTTCCCGCGCTCAGGGTGAGGCGGATCGCTTCAGCAAGCTGGTCGCCGAATATCGCAAGGCGCCGGAAGTGACGCGCGAGCGCCTGTATCTGGAAACCATGCAGGAAGTCATGAGCAATACCAGCAAGGTCATGGTGAGTGGTGACAGCGGGCAGAACCTGCTCTATCTGCCGCTGGACAAGATGATCAACAGTCGTGGTGCGAGCACGCCTGCTCCGGCCGGAGCTGTGTCGGGCGCGGCTACCCAGGGCACCCGTCTGCCGCCGGAGTTGGATCCGCGTGAAGTTCGTACGAGGGAGAGCCGCTGATGAGCAATAAATCCCTTACCGCCCTGATCGTGGGCGTTGTGGCGGCAATCGTTCTGTGGAACAGCTTCTACATCGTCTCGCAGACCGAGCGTGCAGTCCTGCTGCGCTTCGGTCGCATCGTCGAGCCTGATGTGAAGCCTGGCCTGCACATGAAGATTCCGTACGTGAACTCGGTGCGCAAATTCGATGCGCGACTGCTGACACTGGATACCACGACTTCCCGCTTCCTGACCCTGGAAAAGAAAGCGCTGATGGTCGACTCCTACGCCAAGTGGCGTGTAGATGATGCCGAGCGCTTCTACACCGCGACCTCGGGGATGAAGCAGATTGCCGACGAGCGCCTGGCTCGCCGTCTGGAGGCGGCGTTGCGTGACCAGTTCGGTAAGCGCACGTTGCACGAGTCCGTGTCCGGTCAGCGTGACGAGCTGATGGCTCAGGTCACAACCAGTCTGAACCGCGCCGCTCAACAGGAGCTGGGCATCGAAGTGGTCGATGTGCGCGTCAAGGGCATTGATCTGCCGCGGGAAGTCAATCGCAGCGTGTTCGAGCGAATGAGCTCTGAGCGTGAGCGTGAGGCTCGTGAGCATCGCGCCAAAGGTAAAGAGCTAGCCGAAGGTATCCGTGCCGACGCCGATCGTCAGCGCCGTGTCCTGCTGGCCGAGGCGTTCCGCGAGGCTGAGGAGCTGCGCGGTGATGGCGATGCTCAGGCTGCTGCCATCTATGCCGCGGCGTATGGTCAGGATCAGGAGTTCTATGCCTTCCATCGCAGTCTGCAGGCTTATCGCGAGAGCTTCTCCAGCAAGGAAGACGTGTTGGTGCTCGATCCGAAGAGCGATTTCTTCCGTTATCTGGAAAAGAGCAACTAGTTGATGGCGAGATGAAGGTTCCCCGGCGGCACGGCCGTGCCGTCGGGTGACCGTTAGAGAAAAGATTGCTATGATCCGCCAGCCGGGAAAATCCCGGCTTTTTTGCGTCTGTGCCCTTGAGGTCGCAGGCTATCCCAGGCATGCAGCGGTCATGCCGATCCCTTCACAGGGCATGGCTCGGATGCCATGGTTCGAATACAACTGCACGCGACCGAAGGCCGGCTAAGGCTGCTGCCGCGGTTTTCGTCTGGGCTTACCGGAACGAGAGGTGATTTCGCGAATGGCAACGGTAGACCGCTGGCTTTTGCCAGATGGCATCGAAGAGGTGCTGCCGCCGGAGGCGGCGCGTATCGAAACGGCGCGTCGGCGCGTGCTGGACCTGTTCCAGTGCTGGGGCTACGAGCTGGTCATCACCCCGCACGTGGAGTTTCTCGAGTCGTTGCTCACCGGTTCCGGGCAGGATCTGGATTTGCGCACCTTCAAGGTCATCGACCCGCTTTCCGGTCGCCAGATGGGGCTGCGGGCTGATATCACGCCACAAGTGGCCCGGGTCGACGCGCATACCCTGCGTCGCGAAGGTCCCAGTCGCCTGTGCTATGCCGGTAGTGTGTTGCATGCCAAGCCGCAGGCGCTTTCCACCTCGCGCAGCCCTATCCAGTTGGGGGCTGAGCTGTATGGTGATGCGTCTGCTGCCAGTGATATCGAGGTCA
This sequence comes from Stutzerimonas chloritidismutans AW-1, assembly GCF_000495915.1. Taxonomy (GTDB): domain Bacteria; phylum Pseudomonadota; class Gammaproteobacteria; order Pseudomonadales; family Pseudomonadaceae; genus Stutzerimonas; species Stutzerimonas chloritidismutans. The sequence goes on along the minus strand of NZ_AOFQ01000074.1, from coordinate 96,235 downwards.
TCAGTCTGATGCTGGAAATGCTCGAGCTTGCCGAGGTGCCGGATGTGCATATGGATCTCGGGCATGTGGGCATCTATCGTGGTCTGGCCAAGGCTGCCGGGCTGAGCGGCGAAGCCGAGCAGCGGTTGTTCGATGCGCTGCAGCGCAAGGCGATGGACGAGATTGCCGAGCAGACTGCTGCGCTCAATCCGGCATTGGCCGGCATGCTGCGCGCGCTGGCGCGGTTGTGCGGTGGGCGGGAAGTGCTCGATCAGGCGCGTATGGCGCTGGCGGCTGCGCCCGCCGAGGTGCGGGCCGCGCTGGAAACGCTGACGGCCATTGCCGATCAGCTGGCGGCGCGTTATCCGGATGTGCCGCTGTATTTCGATTTGGGCGAGTTGCGTGGCTATCACTACCATACTGGAGTGGTGTTCGCGGTGTTCGTACCCGGCGTCGGTCAGTCGATCGCGCAGGGTGGTCGTTATGACGACATTGGTGCCGACTTCGGTCGCGCACGCCCGGCGACGGGTTTCTCCACCGACCTGAAGACGCTGGTCAGTCTGGGCAGTGCTGATCTTTCCGCGCCTGTGTCGGGCGTTTGGGCGCCGCAAGACGGCGAACCGGGTCTGTGGGATGCGGTCCGTCAGCTGCGGCGTCAGGGTGAGCGCGTGGTGCAAGCCCTTGATGGGCAGTCGCGAGCCGATGCTGCGCAGCTCGGCTGCGACCGGCAATTGCAATTGAAGGATGGTGTCTGGACGGTGGCTTCGCTGGCGTCCTGATGGTTGTGGCGCCGCGCTGCGGCGCTGGCCTGGTTTCGATTATCGCCGGTTGCGACCGGCATGCTTCGCCGAAGAGGACAGAGGGTTATGGGTAAGAACGTCGTGGTCCTGGGCACCCAGTGGGGTGATGAGGGCAAGGGCAAGATCGTCGATCTGCTGACCGATCAGGCGGCTGCGGTCGTGCGTTACCAGGGCGGCCACAATGCCGGACATACCCTGGTCATCGACGGTGAGAAGACCGTGCTGCACCTGATTCCGTCCGGCATCCTGCGTGACAATGTGCAGTGTCTGATCGGCAACGGCGTGGTGGTCGCTCCCGATGCGCTGCTGCGTGAGATCACCAAGCTGGAAGAAAAGGGCGTGCCGGTACGCGAGCGCCTGCGCATCAGTCCGTCCTGCACGCTGATCCTGCCGTACCACGTGGCGCTGGATCAGGCGCGTGAGGCTTCGCGCTCGGAAGGCAAGATCGGCACGACGGGTCGTGGCATTGGCCCGGCTTACGAGGACAAGGTTGCACGTCGCGGCCTGCGCATTGCTGACCTGTTCAACCCGGAGCGCTTCGCGGTCAAGCTGCGCGAGCTGCTGGAATACCACAACTTCGTGCTGCAGAACTTCTACAAGGTCGAGCCGGTTGATTTCCAGAAGACCCTAGATGAGGCGCTCGGCTACGCGGAAATCCTCAAGCCGTTGATCACCGATGTCACCGCCCGCCTGCACGAGCTGCGCAAGCAGGGTGCCTGCATCATGTTCGAGGGCGCGCAGGGCTCGCTGCTGGACATCGACCATGGCACCTATCCCTACGTCACCAGCTCCAGCACCACTGCCGGCGGCACTGCCACCGGTTCGGGCTTCGGTCCGCTGTATCTGGATTACATTCTCGGTATCACCAAGGCATACACCACGCGCGTGGGTTCCGGTCCGTTCCCGACCGAGCTGTTCGATGATATCGGTGCTCGCCTGGCCGAGCGCGGTCACGAGTTCGGTTCCACTACCGGTCGTGCGCGGCGCTGTGGCTGGTTCGATGCAGTGATCCTGCGTCGTGCCATCGAGATCAACAGTATATCCGGCATCTGCCTGACCAAGCTCGACGTGCTCGATGGTCTGGAAACCATCCGCATATGTGTCGGTTACAAGGATCGTAACGGCGATGTTCTGGTTGACGCGCCGACCGATGCGGACAGCTATGACGGCCTGCAGCCGGTATACGAAGAGATGCCGGGCTGGAGCGAGTCGACTGTTGGTGCGAAGACCCTTGATGAGCTGCCCGCCAATGCGCGCGCGTACATCAAGCGTCTCGAGGAGCTGGTCGAGGCGCCGGTGGATATCATCTCCACCGGCCCGGATCGCAACGAAACCATTGTGCTGCGCCACCCTTACGCCTGATCTAGGCTGCAGGTACAAAAAGACCGCCTTCGGGCGGTCTTCTTTTGTCTGGCGTTGCCGGCTATCGGAAGGGGCAGTTCAATCAGTTGCTCGCCGAAACGAAAAAACCGAGCCAGAGGCTCGGTTTTTTCTTGAAGAGTGGTGCCCAGGAGAAGACTCGAACTTCCACGGTGTTGCCACCGCTAGGACCTGAACCTAGTGCGTCTACCAATTCCGCCACCTGGGCACATTGCGATGATCGCTCACCGACTTTTGCCATTTCACCGATCAGATCGGTCGAAGTCGGCTTCTTCGTCTTGCATGAGACTCGCCATGTCGCAGCGGGTTTCATTTGAATAAGTGGTGCCCAGGAGAAGACTCGAACTTCCACGGTGTTGCCACCGCTAGGACCTGAACCTAGTGCGTCTACCAATTCCGCCACCTGGGCACATTGCGATGATCGCTCACCGACTTTTGCCATTTCACCGATCAGATCGGTCGAAGTCGGCTTCTTCGTCTTGCATGAGACTCGCCATGTCGCAGCGGGTTTCATTTGAATAAGTGGTGCCCAGGAGAAGACTCGAACTTCCACGGTGTTGCCACCGCTAGGACCTGAACCTAGTGCGTCTACCAATTCCGCCACCTGGGCACTAGAAACGATGATACTAAGCCGTTTCCGTGTTACAACGTCTGCCAGACATTGTGGGCGCGAACTATACGGCTGAGGTTTGGCCTTGTAAACCCCTGATGGTGAAAAATAATTCGCGTGAAAGCTGCCGTCCGGGAGCGATTCGCGCTTCAATAGAAGAAGGGCGTTCTGGCCCTATAAATGAATGAAAGGTGACATCTCTTAATGGCCGATTGGCAATCCCTCGATCCCGAGGCCGCTCGTGAAGCGGAAAAGTACGACAACCCCATTCCCAGTCGCGAGCTGATTCTCCAGCATCTCGGTGAGCGCGGCTCCCCGGCGGCCCGCGAAGAGCTGGTTGAAGAGTTCGGACTGGTGTCCGAAGAAGATATCGAAGCGCTGCGTCGTCGCCTGCGAGCGATGGAGCGCGATGGTCAGCTAATCTACACCCGGCGCGGCACCTATGCCCCGGTGGACAAGCTGGACCTGGTCTGCGGTCGCGTCAGTGGGCACCGCGACGGCTTCGGCTTTCTCATCCCGGATGACGGCAGCGATGATCTGTTTCTCAGTCCCGCGCAGATGCGCCTGGTGTTCGACGGCGACCGCTGTCTGGCGCGCGTTGCCGGGCTTGATCGGCGTGGGCGTCGTGAGGGCGCGATCGTTGAAGTGATCAGTCGGGCTCACGAAAGCATCGTTGGTCGCTACCACATTGAGAGCGACGTCGGTTTTGTCATTCCTGACAACCCGAAAATCCAGCAGGAAGTGCTGGTGACGCCGGGCCGCGCGCTCGACGCCAAACCGGGGCAGTTTGTCGAGGTCAAGATCACTCACTGGCCGACCCAGCGCTTCCAGCCGCAGGGCGACATCGTTGAGGTGATCGGCAACTACATGGCGCCGGGCATGGAAATCGACGTGGCGCTACGCAGCTTCGATATCCCGCATGTCTGGCCGGAAGCGGTGCTGAAGGAAGCGTCCCGGCTGAAGCCCGAGGTCGAGGAAAAGGACAAGCACAAGCGCGTCGATCTGCGTCATCTACCGTTTGTGACCATCGATGGCGAAGACGCGCGCGACTTCGACGATGCGGTCTATTGCGAGAAGCCTGGCGGCTGGAAGCTCCTGACAGGAGGTTTCCGCCTGTATGTCGCCATTGCCGACGTGTCGCACTACGTCAAGATCGACTCGGCGCTCGACAAGGAGGCCGTGGTTCGCGGCAACTCGGTGTACTTCCCTGAGCGGGTGGTGCCCATGCTGCCCGAGCAGCTTTCCAACGGGCTCTGTTCGCTGAATCCGCAGGTCGATCGCCTGGCCATGGTCTGCGAGATCACGCTGAGCAAGTCGGGAAAGATGACCGACTACCAGTTCTACGAGGCGGTGATTCATTCGCATGCGCGACTGACCTACAACAAGGTCAGCGCGATGCTGGAGCAGCCCAAGTCAGCCGAAGGCAAGCGGCTGAGCGGGGAGTACGCCGAAGTGTTGCCGCATCTCAAGCAGCTCTATTCGCTCTACAAGGTGCTGCTCAAGGCGCGTCATACCCGCGGCGCGATCGATTTCGAGACCCAGGAAACGCGTATCGTCTTCGGTGCCGATCAAAAGATCGCCGAGATCAAGCCGACCGAGCGCAACGATGCGCACAAGCTGATCGAGGAGTGCATGCTCTGCGCCAACGTCGCCACGGCGGCATTCCTGCAGAAGCATGAGATCCCAGCGCTTTATCGTGTCCACGATGCGCCGCCGCTGGAGCGTCAGGAAAAGCTGCGCGCCTTTCTCGGTGAACTGGGTCTCTCGTTGCACAAGGGCAAGGAAGGTCCGACGCCGAAGGATTACCAGGCGCTGCTGGAGCAGATTCAGGGGCGCCCGGATTTCCATGTGATCCAGACGGTCATGCTGCGCTCGCTGAGTCAGGCCGTATACAGCGCCGAGAACAATGGTCACTTTGGCCTGAACTACGAGGCTTACGCCCACTTCACTTCGCCAATCAGGCGTTATCCCGATCTGCTGGTGCATCGCGCCATTCGCAGTGTCATCCGCTCCCGTCGAGACACGCCTCATGTGCGCCGCGAAGGCGCCACCAGCATGCCCAAGGCGCGAATCTATCCGTACGACGAAGCCGCGCTGGAACAGCTGGGCGAGCAATGCTCGATGACCGAGCGACGCGCCGACGAAGCTACCCGCGACGTCACTAACTGGCTTAAGTGCGAGTTCATGAAGGATCGTGTCGGCGAGGCCTTCCCTGGTGTGATTACTGCGGTGACTGGTTTCGGCCTGTTCGTCGAGCTGACAGACATCTACGTAGAAGGGCTGGTGCATGTCACTGCCATGCCGGGCGACTACTACCACTTCGATCCGTTGCACCACCGGTTGTCCGGTGAGCGCAGTGGGCGCAGTTTCCGTCTCGGCGACAGCGTCGAGGTGCGCGTCATGCGCGTCGATCTGGATGAGCGCAAGATCGATTTCGAGCTGATCGGTGGTGGTACCAAGTCTGCTCCGGGGCAGCGTGACGGTGCGAGCCGTGGACGCGAGCCGGGCAATGCCGATGTGCGCAAGAGTCGAGAGCTGAAGAAGGCATTGCTCGCCGAGGCGAAGGGCGGCAGGAAGGGCAAGAGCGAGAAGGCGGCGGGCGGGAGCAAGTCGCGATCAGGCTCGGCCAAGCCGAAATCTGCAGCCAAGTCAGGTGACAAACCCACCGGCTCGAGTGGCGGTGCCAGAAAGCGCAAGGCCAAGTCATGAGTCAGCTGGAAAAGATCTACGGCCTGCACGCTGTCGAGGCATTGCTGCGCCATCATCCCAAGCGCGTCAAGCAGGTATGGCTGGCAGAGGGGCGCGGCGATCCGCGCGCCCAGATGGTGATCGAGCTGGCTGCTCAGGCACGTGTGAGTGTCGGGCAGTGTGAGCGGCGGGAGATGGATGCCTGGGTCGAAGGCGTGCATCAGGGTGTGGTCGCCGAGGTGAGCCCCAGTCAGGTATGGGGTGAGGCCATGCTCGAGGAATTGCTCGATCGCGCCGATGGCCCGCCGCTGCTGTTGGTGCTGGATGGTGTGACGGATCCGCACAACCTCGGTGCCTGTCTGCGCACCGCGGACGCGGCCGGTGCGCTCGCCGTGATCGTGCCGAAAGACAAATCGGCCACTCTCAATGCCACCGTGCGCAAGGTTGCCTGCGGTGCGGCGGAAGTGATTCCGCTGGTCGCCGTGACCAACCTTGCGCGTACGCTGGAGAAGCTGCAGCAGCGTGGATTATGGGTCGTGGGGACGGCGGGCGAAGCCGAGCAATCACTCTACGATCAGGATCTCACCGGGCCCATCGTGCTTATCATGGGCGCCGAGGGTCGCGGTATGCGGCGCCTGACGCGTGAACACTGTGATTATCTGGTGCGCCTGCCCATGGCCGGCAGCGTCAGCAGTCTGAATGTTTCTGTGGCGACCGGCGTATGCCTGTTCGAGGCGCTGCGTCAGCGCAAGAGCGCCAAGGTCGCTGGCTGAACGCCTGACCTGCTGATCTGAAACCGATTGACCTTTTTGTGGTCAATCGGTGTCCAGGCCCGTCCGCGGATAGCGGCTTCTCGTCATATTTTGCTTGAGGGCTCCGGGTGCTGCCGGAGCCTTGCTGGGTTAGTTACGCGGCGTCAGGCTCGCACCATGGAGGTTGTATGCAGCAGCGCCCGTCTTTCGAAAGTCTGTTCCGGCTATCCCCGAATGCTTATGTCCTGCTTGATCGTGACCTGGTCATTCTGGATGCGAATGCCGCTTACCTGACGCTTACCGGGCGAAAACTGACGGATATCCAGGGGCAGCGCCTTCATGAGGCCTTCGCTGCCGATCCGCTCAGTCCCGAGATGACCCGAGTGCAAGAGTTGCTCGATTCGTTTGCGCGGGTGCTCAGCCGCAAGGCAGTCGATACGTTGCCGGTGATTCGTTACTCCATCGCGCGACAAACGCCGCTTGGCCCGGTTTACGAGGATCGTTACTGGAGCGCCACGCACACGCCAATCCTGGATGAGCAAGGAGAGGTCGTTGCGATTCTGCAGCACACCTCGGACATTACCGAGCTGCAGGCAATGAAAGACTCGTTGAGTCAGGCGGCGGCCGGTCTGCAGCCCTTGCAGCAGTTGGAGCAAAGCGTAATGTCCCGTGCCAGGCTGCTGCAGTCCGAAGGCGAGCAGCTGCGCCGTCTGTTCGCGCAGGCGCCTGGGTTCGTCTGCTTTCTGCGCGGCCCTGATCATGTATATGAACTGGTCAATGATGCCTATCGGCAGGTCACTGGGCACCGTCAGCTGCTTGGCAAGACGGTTCGCGAGGGATTGCCGGAGATCGAGGGGCAGGCCCTCATCGGTCTGCTCGACGAGGTCTATCGCACCGGTCAGCCGTATGTCGGCAAACGTGTATCGCTGTTCCTGAGACGGCATCCGGGCAAGGAGCCACAGGAAGCGATTCTGGATTTCGTTTTGCAGCCGATCGTCGAGAACGACGGCGGGGTCATTGGCATCTTCGTTCAAGGGCAGGATGTGACCGAGCAGCAGCGCAACGAGGCGGAGCTGCAGCGTTATCGCGATCACCTGGAAGAGCTGGTCCGTGAGCGAACCCTGGCGCTGCAGCAAAGTGAGGCCGAGCGACAGGTGGCCGAGCAGGCCCTGCAGCAGGCTCAGCGGTTGGAGGCAGTGGGCAAGCTGACTGGTGGCATCGCGCACGACTTCAACAACATGCTGCAGATCATCGGAGGCAACCTGCAGCTGCTGCGGCGTGGTCTCGGTAGCGATCAGACTGCAGCGCGACGGTTGGACTCGGCCGTCAGCGGGGTCGAGAAGGGTGCGCGTCTGGCGTCGCAGCTGCTGGCTTTCGCCAGCCGCCAACCATTGTTGCCGCGCCAGGTGCACTTGCCGGAGCTGCTTGAGCAGATGCACGAGCTGCTAAATGGGGCGTTGGGTTCGGCGGTACAGCTGGAGCTGGAGGTGCTGGGCGAGCCATGGCCGGTGTTCGCCGATGTCGGCAATCTGCAGAGCGTAGTGTTGAACCTCGCTTCCAACGCGCGCGATGCGATGGCGGGTAGCGGACGTGTGGTGCTGCGTCTGGAGAATCGCCAGCTGGGCGAGGATGCGCCTGGCAACTCGCGTGGCGATTACGTCCTGCTCAGTGTCATCGACGAGGGCGGCGGCATGAGTGACGACGTGCGCGCACGGGCATTCGAACCCTTCTTCACCACCAAGCAGGACAGCAATGCCTCCGGTCTCGGCTTGAGCATGGTTTATGGATTCGTCAAGCAGAGCGGTGGCTTCGTTACGCTGGAGAGCGGCGAGCGCGGTGGTACCGCCGTGCATGTGCATTTGCCGCGCTGCGTCGATGACGGGCAGCGGCAGGGCGCGGGAGGTGATCTCTCGGCAGGTCCGGCCAAAGTGGTGGCGGGCGACCCGCAGCCTGACGATATCGTGGAAAACCCGGCGGCCGATGATGCCAGTCTGAAGATCCTCTTCGTCGAGGATGACCCGACTCTGCGCATGCTTACCGGTGAAGTGATGATGGAGCTAGGGCATCAGGTCGTCGCGAGCGAGACAGCGGAAGAGGCCCTGGAGGCGCTGGGGCAGCAGCCTTTCGACGTGCTGCTGACGGATGTCGGCCTAGCCGGGATGAGCGGAATCGATCTGGCGCGTGAAGCTAGTGCGCGTCACCCGAGGTTATCGCTGGTGATCGCCTCGGGCTATGCGGTCAATGCTTCGGATGTGGGTCTCGATCGGTTGCGTACCATGCTGAAGCCGTACGATATCCACCAGGTTCGCGAGCTGCTCGATGGTATTCGCGCCGAGCGTGCAGCGCTGCGCAACTGAATGTCTAAAGCTGGTTAAATATTCACCAGGTCGCCTTGCGCCGCTGTCAGCCCTTCTCTAGAATGGCGCCCCTTGCCTGGACGGCAGGCGTTTGCGCGCCTACCTGCAAGCAAGACAACAAGTCATTCACTCCTTGCCTGACCGCTTAGTCGGCAGGCTGCAACCCGTAAGGAGCAATTATGCGTCATTACGAAATCATCTTTCTGGTTCACCCGGACCAGAGCGAGCAGGTCGGCGGCATGGTGGAGCGTTACACCAAGCTGATCGAAGAAGACGGTGGCAAGATTCACCGCCTGGAAGACTGGGGCCGTCGTCAGCTGGCTTACGCCATCAACAACGTGCACAAGGCTCACTATGTGATGCTGAACGTCGAGTGCAGTGGCAAGGCCCTGGCCGAGCTGGAAGACAACTTCCGCTACAACGACGCCGTCATCCGTAACCTGATCATTCGTCGCGACGAAGCCGAGACCGAACAGTCTGAAATGCTCAAGGCCGAGGAAAACCGTAGCGAGCGCCGCGAGCGTCGTGATCGCCCTGACAACACTGACGGCTCCAACGAGAGCGACAGTGACAGCGATAACAACGCTGACGAGTAATCCACGGATCTATTGAGGAGCCTATTTCATGGCACGTTTTTTCCGTCGTCGTAAGTTCTGCCGTTTCACCGCCGAAGGCGTGAAAGAGATCGACTACAAAGATCTCAACACCCTGAAGGCCTATATCTCCGAGACCGGCAAGATCGTTCCTAGCCGTATCACCGGAACCAAGGCACGTTATCAGCGTCAGCTGGCTACCGCTATCAAGCGCGCCCGCTACCTGGCCCTGCTGCCCTACACCGACAGCCACGGCCGTTGATCCGGCTGGTCGACAGAAGTAAAGGATAAATCGCATGCGTGCCCTGGCTGAGTTCATCATGCGCGGCCGTATGCAAGCCATCTTCGTGGTGGCGGGTGCTGCAGCGTTGCCCATGTTGTTCTGGCTGAGTGCAGCCGCGGGCAGCCTGGTGTTGTTGCGCCGTGGCCTCAACGATGCGTTGGGTGTGCTGGTCTGGGCGGTATTGCCAGCACTGGCCTGGTGGTACTTCGGCGATCCGCGAACCCTGCTGGTATTGCTGGGCTCGCTGGGGCTGGCGTTACTGCTGCGCAGTCAGGCTTCGTGGGTGCGGGTGATGTTGTGCAGTGTGGGCCTTGGACTGCTGTATGTCTGGGCTCTCGGTGCGGTGTTCGGCGAGCCCATTGCGGCGCTGGCCAGCGAACTGCAGAAAGTGTTGCCTGACGCATTGTCAGGCGCCTATCAGCAGCTTTCGGTGGAGGAGCGCGGACGCTTGGAGTCCTTGTTGGCACCGGTACTGACCGGCCTTCTGGCTGCACTGCTGCAGGTCGTCACCCTGCTTAGCCTGATGCTTGGTCGTTACTGGCAGGCAGCGTTGTACAACCCGGGCGGTTTCGGCAGTGAGTTTCATACGCTGCGGTTCCCGCCACTGCTGGCGGTGCTGCTGCTGGTCGGCATGCTGCTTGGACCGAACCTGGGTGCGCAGCTGGCGGTTTTGACGCCGTTGTGCAGTGTACCGCTGGTGTTTGCCGGTATCGCGCTAATGCACGGGCTGGTGGCTCAGGGGCGTCTGCCGCGATTCTGGCTGGTGGGGCTGTACGTCACGCTGGTGCTGTTCATGCAGTTGATTTATCCGTTACTGGCCGTTTTGGCCATTGTCGACAGTCTGTTTGATTTTCGTGGTCGCGCAGCCGGTAAGAATGGCGCGGGACCTGCGAACGGTGAAGGTTAAAAGTTAAGAGGTAAGACTCAAATGGAAGTCATCCTGCTGGAAAAAGTCGCAAACCTGGGCAACCTGGGCGACAAGGTAAACGTCAAGTCTGGTTACGGTCGCAACTACCTGCTGCCGCAGCGCAAGGCTACTGCTGCTACCGCAGCCAACATCGCCGAGTTCGAAGCTCGTCGTGCTGACCTGGAAAAAGCTGCTGCCGAGCGTAAGGCTTCTGCCGAAACTCGCGCCGCTCAGCTGGCCGAACTGGAAGTCACCATCACCGCTACCGCGGGCGATGAGGGCAAGCTGTTCGGTTCCATCGGCACTCACGACATCGCCGACGCACTGACCGCCTCTGGCGTTGAAGTAGCGAAGAGCGAAGTCCGTCTGCCGAACGGCACCATCCGTCAGGTTGGTGAGTACGACGTAGCTGTGCACCTGCACACCGACGTCGAAGCGACCGTCAAGCTGATCGTCGTAGCCGGCTAAGCCATCGTCTGGCACCGCTGGTGCCTGACGAGTAACATCGGGCACGTTTCCACGCGAGTGGAACGTGCCCTTTGTTTTTTTGTAGTTTCGAATTCCGAGTGCCATGAACGACATCAGTGTCCCCCAGCAATACGATCTGGAAACCGCAGCGCTCAAGGTGCCGCCGCACTCCATCGAGGCAGAGCAGGCGGTGCTTGGCGGCCTGATGCTGGACAACAATGCCTGGGAGCGCGTGCTCGACCAGGTATCCGATGGCGATTTCTATCGCCACGATCATCGCCTCATCTTCCGCGCCATCTTCACCCTGGCCGAGCGCAACTCGCCGTTCGACGTGGTCACCCTGTCCGAGCAACTGGACAAGGAAGGGCCCCTGCCACAGGTCGGCGGCCTGGCCTATCTCGGTGAGCTGGCGAAGAACACGCCTTCGGTGGCGAACATCAAGGCCTACGCGCAGATCATTCGCGAGCGCGCGACGCTGCGCCAGCTGATCGGCATCAGCAATGAGATCGCCGACAGTGCCTACGCGCCGCAAGGCCGTACCGGCGAGGAGATTCTCGACGAAGCCGAGCGTTTGATCTTTCAGATCGCTGAAGCGCGGCCCAAGACCGGTGGTCCGATCGGCATCAACGACATTCTGGTCAAAGCCATCGATCGTATCGACACCCTCTTCAATGCGGGTGAGGCGATCACCGGCCTGTCCACCGGCTTTACCGATCTCGACGAAGCCACCAACGGACTGCAACCGGCTGACCTGATCATCGTTGCCGGTCGTCCGTCCATGGGTAAGACGACCTTCGCCATGAACCTTGTCGAGAATGCCGTGCTGCGCACCGACAAGGCGGTACTGGTGTTTTCCCTGGAAATGCCCGCGGACTCCATCGTCATTCGTATGCTCGCTTCGCTCGGCCGCATCGACCAGACCAAGGTCCGCGCAGGTAAGCTTGAGGACGACGACTGGCCACGGCTGACTTCCGCGGTGAATCTGCTCAACGACCGTAAGCTGTTCATCGACGATACCGCCGGTATCAGCCCGTCGGAGATGCGTGCGCGGACCCGGCGCCTGGCCCGTGAGCACGGCGAGATCGCCATGATCATGGTCGACTACCTGCAGCTGATGCAGATCCCAGGCTCGAGCGGCGACAACCGGACCAACGAGATTTCCGAGATTTCGCGCTCGCTCAAGGGCCTCGCCAAGGAATTCAACTGTCCGGTGATCGCCCTGTCGCAGCTCAACCGCTCGCTCGAACAGCGCCCCAACAAGCGCCCGGTGAACTCCGACTTGCGTGAATCGGGGGCAATCGAGCAGGACGCCGACATCATCATGTTCGTATACCGGGACGAGGTCTATCACCCCGAAACCGAGTACAAGGGCGTCGCCGAAATTATCATCGGCAAGCAGCGTAACGGTCCGATCGGCACAACGCGTCTGGCGTTCCTTGGCCGCTATTCACGCTTCGAGAACCTGGCACCGGGCAGCTACCAGTTCGACGACGAGTAAGCGTAGCTGCTGTGGCGTTTTTGACGGCGGGCTGTATGTTGTTGCCGCCCGACTCAGCCGAACGCCAGCCTGCGCGGCCCGGTCCACAGGAGTAAGATTTCGCCCACCCGCCGTTGTACAGGAAAAACTTCATGCGTCCGCTGGTTGCCACGGTCGATCTGACCGCGCTTCGTCACAACTACCTGCTCGCCAAGCAATGCGCCCCGCAGCGCCAGGCGTTTGCCGTGGTCAAGGCCAATGCCTACGGGCATGGCGCACGGGAAGCGGTTACGGCGCTACGCGAGATTGCCGACGGCTATGCCGTGGCCTGCCTGGAAGAAGCGGAAGAGGTTCGCCTCAGTGCGCCCGATGCCCGCATCCTGCTGCTGGAAGGTTGTTTCGAGCCGGCTGAGTATTTGCGCGCCGCCGAGCTTGGGCTGGATGTTGCCATCCAGGATCAGCGTCAGGCCGATTGGTTGCTGGCGGCCGATCTGCCGCGGCCGTTGAATGTGTGGTTGAAGCTGGATTCGGGCATGCACAGGTTGGGCTTCACCCTGCACGGCCTGCGCGAATGCCATGCGCGGCTCAGGGGCAAGGCACAGGTTGGCGAGCTCAACCTGATCAGCCACTTTGCCTGCGCCGATGAGCGCGGTCATGCCCTGACCGAGTTGCAGCTGGAGCGCTATAGCGAATTGATGGCCCTGGAGTTCGATAACTGCTCGCTGGCCAACTCTGCCGCGGTGTTGGCGTTGCCGCAGGCACACATGGCCTGGATTCGTCCCGGCATCATGCTTTATGGCGCCACGCCGTTCGCCGAACTGAGTGCGAAGGAACTTGGATTGCGCCCGGTGATGACGCTGACCGGTGCCCTGATCGCCGTGCGTGATGTGTCCGAAGGTGAAAGTGTCGGCTATGGCGCCAGCTGGGTCGCGCAACGCGCCTCGCGTATCGGCACGGTCAGCTGCGGCTATGCCGATGGTTACCCGCGTACCGCGCCTTCGGGCACCTCGGTGGTGATTCATGGCCAGCGCGTGCCGCTGGCCGGCAGGGTCTCAATGGACATGCTGGCGGTGGATCTCACCGATCTGCCGCAGGCGCAGGTAGGGGATGCCGTGGAGTTGTGGGGCGCGCAGATGCCAATCGACGAGCTGGCCCAGGCCTGCGGGACCATCGGCTACGAGCTGCTGACCAAGGTGACCGGGCGTGTACCGCGCCGCTACATCGGTTGATCGGCGGGCCGTGCTTGCTCTTCCTGCTGGACCCAGTTCCCGCGCCCTTGATGCTTGGCTCGGTAGAGGGCCTCGTCGGCAGCTTTGTACAGCTGTGAAAATCCATCGGCATGGCGTGGAAAGAATGCGGCGCCAACGCTAATCGTGACGGCCAGCGTGACGTCGCGGTAGGGCACCGGCTGCGACAGCTCGTGCAGCAGCCGCTCGGCGATCTGGGCGGCGTCTTGTTCGACATTCGGGCCGGTCAACAGCACTGCAAATTCATCCCCACCCAGGCGTGCCGCCATGTCGCTGCTGCGCACCAGGTCGCGCAGGCGTTGACTGAGCGTACGCAGCAACAGATCGCCGGCATCGTGGCCGTGGCAATCGTTGATGGGCTTGAAGTGGTCCAGGTCGATGAGCAGCAGGGCGATGGATTCACCGCGGCGTCGGGCATCGCTCAACGCCATCTCGACACGCTCGATGAGATAGCGCCGGTTGGGTAGCTCGGTCAGTGCGTCGTGAAAAGCGACCTGCTTCAGTTCGACTTCTCGTTCGCTGAGGTGCCGGTTGGCTTCGGCGAGCTCGGCGGTGCGGGTTTCCACTGCTAGGCTGAGCTGCTCGGCACTGGCCTGAACCTGCCTCAGTCGCGCGCTCTTTTCCTGATCGGCATGCTCCAGCGCTGCTGCCCGTTCCTGCTTGAGGATCTGGATGCGGTAGGCCAGCGCGAAGGAGAACAGAATGGATTCTGCGGTCACCGCCAGCGGAAAGAGGTAGGCGTTCCAGGCCGCGGGCTGAACCACACCTGTGGCGCGCAGCAGGAGCAGGTTGACGCTACCCAGGATCACGCCGAAGCCGAGCAGATAAAGCAGTGCGGGGAAATAGCCCTGGCGCCAGCGACGGAACGAAGCCCACAGCGAGGCGGGAATCGCGGTGAGCGCCAGCGCCACGAATACCCAGGCGCCGAACGCGCGCCAACCGAAGGCGTTGAGCAGCACGGCGGTGACATACAGCGTCAAGGCAAAGGTCAGCAGGCGATGCGCCCAGGGCACGAACTGGCGTGTCTGCAACAGCGTCTGGGTGAAGCGGCAGGCGCTGAACCCCCAGAGTGCCGGGATGCTGATGCGGTCGAGCCAGAAGGGCACCGGGCCGTTCGGCCAGAGGTACTGAAAGCCATGGCCGGTCATCGCCAGGATCATCAGCAACGCGCCGGTGGTGGTCACCACGTACCAGAAATAGGCGCTGTCGCGCAGGCTGAGAAAGATGAACAGGTTGTACAGCAGCATCGCCAGGATGACGCCATAGATCAGGCCGAGAAACAGGTTCTCGCCCACCGCCTGCTCCTGCAGGGCATCGAGCTGCCAGACCTTGAGCGGAAAGGAGTTGCCGGCGGGGTCGTAACTGCGCAGGTAGAAGGTCACCGGCTGGCTGTCACCGAGTGGCGGAAGCCTGAACAGCATGCGCCGATAGGCATGGTCGCGGCCTTCGTTGAACCCGACCAGTTCGCCGGATTGTCGCTCGA
Organism: Stutzerimonas chloritidismutans AW-1; assembly: GCF_000495915.1. Lineage (GTDB taxonomy): Bacteria > Pseudomonadota > Gammaproteobacteria > Pseudomonadales > Pseudomonadaceae > Stutzerimonas > Stutzerimonas chloritidismutans. The sequence goes on along the minus strand of NZ_AOFQ01000074.1, from coordinate 81,211 downwards.
TCCAGTCACCGTTGCCATCCGGCAAATAGATGCGCAGGTCTTTCAGGGTTACCGATCCGACTTCCAGCCACCATTGAAACGGTGCATCGCTTTCCCGTTGCAGGCTGACGCGGATCCACCAGGGATGCGGACTCTGCCCGACACTGGCCTTGCCTTCGGCTGGCACGAAGCGCGCTTTTACGTCCGGGCGTTGCAGGTCGTCGATGTTCAGCTCGGCTCCGGGATCGGCCAGCAGCGTGACGTGCGCATTCAGTCCGCGGCCACTGTCACTGGCACTCAGGAGGGCGGTTTCGGCATGAGCGGAGGCCTGGCTGCAAAGGCTCAGGAGCAAGGCGAAAAGGACGACGTGCACCAGACACTCCCGGGCTCGAAGCAATGGTTGAGTCGCGCGAGTATAGCGGGCGGCAGTGACACTTCGCGCGGCCGTCGCGAAGGTCGATAAAGACCCTGCGTGATGGTCGGGCTTGGTTATTTTTTGTGCTATATTCCGCGCCCGTTTTCGTTGTCCCGGTTTCCCGCCATGCACGCCGTAAAGCCATTGTTCGACTATCCCAAGTACTGGGCCGAGTGTTTCGGTCCGGCGCCGTTCCTGCCAATGAGTAGGGAGGAGATGGATCAGCTCGGCTGGGATTCCTGCGACATCATCATCATCACCGGTGATGCCTACGTCGATCATCCGTCCTTTGGCATGGCGATCATCGGCCGACTGCTCGAAGCACAGGGGTTTCGCGTCGGCATCATCAGCCAGCCGGACTGGCACAGCAAAGACGACTTCATGAAGCTCGGCGAGCCGAATCTGTTCTTCGGTGTCGCCGCCGGCAACATGGACTCGATGATCAATCGCTACACGGCTGACCGCAAGGTGCGCTCCGACGACGCCTACACGGCGGGCGGCCTGGCAGGCAAGCGGCCGGATCGTGCCAGCCTGGTCTATAGCCAGCGCTGCAAGGAGGCCTACAAGCACGTTCCGGTGGTGCTTGGCGGCATCGAAGCCTCGCTGCGCCGCATTGCCCATTACGACTACTGGTCGGACAAGGTGCGTCGCTCGATCCTGATGGATGCCACGGCGGATGTGCTGCTCTACGGCAACGCCGAGCGCGCTATCGTCGAGGTGGCGCAGCGCCTGGCCCGCGGCGAACCCATCGAAGCGATCACCGACGTGCGCGGCACCGCGTTCATCCGCAAGGACACGCCCGAGGGCTGGTTCGAGATCGACTCCACGCGCATCGACCGTCCGGGCAAGATCGATAAGATCATCAACCCCTACGTCAATACGCAGGACCTGTCCGCCTGCGCCATCGAGAAGGACAAGGGGCCGCAGGACGACCCGAATGAAGCCCGCCCGGTCGAGCTGCTGCCGCACCCGAAACTCGAGCGTGATCGCACGGTAATTCGCCTGCCGTCGTTCGAGAAGGTGCGCAACGACCCGGCGCTGTATGCCCACGCCAACCGCGTGCTGCACCTGGAGACCAACCCCGGTAACGCCCGTGCGCTGGTCCAGCGTCACGATGATCGTGAGTTGTGGCTCAACCCGCCGCCCATTCCGCTGACCACCGAGGAAATGGACTACGTGTTCGCCGCGCCCTATGCGCGGGTGCCGCATCCAGCCTATGCCGGGGCGAAGATTCCGGCCTACGAGATGATTCGCTTCTCGGTGAACATCATGCGTGGCTGCTTCGGTGGCTGCACCTTCTGCTCGATCACCGAGCACGAGGGCCGCATCATCCAGAGCCGTTCCCACGAGTCGATCCTGCATGAGATCGAGGAAATGAAGAACGTACCGGGCTTCACCGGCGTGGTCTCCGATCTCGGCGGGCCGACCGCCAACATGTATCGCCTGGCCTGCAAGAGCCACGACATCGAGAAGCACTGCCGCAAGCCGTCCTGCGTGTTCCCTGGCATCTGCGAGAACCTCGACACCGACCACAGCTCGCTGATCGAGCTGTACCGCAAGGCACGTGCACTGCCGGGTGTGAAAAAGATTCTGATCGCCTCCGGCCTGCGCTACGACCTCGCCGTGGAGTCGCCGGAGTACGTCAAGGAGCTGGTCACCCACCACGTCGGCGGCTACCTGAAGATCGCGCCGGAGCACACCGAGCGTGGTCCGCTGGACAAGATGATGAAGCCGGGCATCGGCAGCTACGATCGCTTCAAGCGGATGTTCGAGAAGTACTCGAAAGAGGCGGGCAAGGAGCAATACCTGATCCCATACTTCATCGCCGCGCACCCTGGCACCACCGACGAGGACATGATGAACCTCGCCCTGTGGCTCAAGGCCAACGGTTTCCGCGCCGACCAGGTGCAGGCGTTCTATCCGTCGCCGATGGCCTCGGCCACCGCCATGTACCACACCGGCAAGAACCCGCTGCGCAAGGTGACCTACAAGAGCGAAGGCGTCACCGTGGTCAAGAGCGAGGAGCAGCGGCGCCTGCACAAGGCCTTCCTGCGCTATCACGATCCCAAGGGTTGGCCGCTGCTGCGTGAGGCGCTGATTCGTATGGGCCGCGCCGACCTGATCGGCAATGGCAAGCACCAGCTGATCCCGGCGCACCAGCCGGCCACCGAGGGCTACCAGAGCGCGCGGCGCAAGAACTCGACGCCAGTCGGCAGCAAGAAGGCCGGGCTGGGCGGCAAGATCCTCACCCAGCACAACGGCCTGCCGCCACGCAGCCATGACGGCAACGCCTGGGACAAGCGCGAGCAGGCCAAGGCCGCGGCCGAGGCCCGGCGCAAGGCGGAAAAGAGCGGCAAGCCGGCTGGCAAGGGTGGTAAGTCGCAGCGTCCGGTCGCCCCCCGCTAGCGGTAGGGAGGCTTGCCGGCATAAAGAAACGGAGCGCCAGGCTCCGTTTTCTTTTTCAGAATCTGAACGCCTGGGTCGCGCGATCCAGTTCGCTGCCCAGCTGCAGCATCTGCGCACTTTGCTCACGTCCCCGGCTGATGTGATTCAGGTTGGCGTCGCCGAGCTGGTGGATACGCTCACTGTGTCCGCGAATCTCGCCCACCGCTTCGCCCTGCTGGGCGGTCGCCTGGGCGATCTGTTCGGCCATGCGGCTGATGGTGGCGATGGTCGAGACGATCTCGTCCAGTGCCTGATCGGCACTTTCGGCGAGGTTCGCCGTGCTTTGCGCATGCTCGACCTGGCTGCGCATCGCCTCGACCGACTGTCGTGCCGCCAGTTGCAGGCGACCGATCAGTTGCTGGATCTCCTCGGTCGCACCGCTGGTGCGCTGCGCCAGTGAACGCACTTCGTCGGCCACCACGGCGAACCCGCGTCCATGCCCGCCGGCGCGGGCCGCCTCGATGGCGGCATTGAGCGCGAGCAGATTGGTTTGCTCGGCGATGGAGCGGATCACCGTCAGCACGTTGCCGATGGTGGTGGTTTCGTCGGCCAGGCGTTCGATCGCCGCCGCGTTGTCCTGCACTTCGCTGACCAGCCCATGCAGGCCGGTCAGGCTCTGGCCGATCACCTGCTGACCCTGATGCACGGCGCGCGCCGCAGCGCGGCTCGCCTCGGCGGCTTCTCCGGCACCATCGGCGACCTGCTGGATGGTGGCCTCCAGTTCGCTCAGCGAATCGCGTATCTGTGCGGTATCGCCGGTCTGGCGCTGGGCGCCTTCGTGCAGGTCGCTGCTCATTTCGTCGAGGCTTCGACTGCTGGCGGCGACCTGGGTCGCCTGCTGGCGCAAGGTTCCGACCAGGCCAAGCAGGTAGCTGCGCAGGCGATTGAGCGAGCTTTCGATATCGGCAATCTCGCGGATCTTCGACTCGATCCGTGCATCGCTGGCGAAGTCTCCCTCGGCCCATTCCGAAAGTGCCGGCACCAGCTGACCGAGAGCTCGGGTCAGCTGGCGTTGCAGACGATCGATGGCCAGGGCGATCAGCAGGATCAGCAGGATGATGCCGCCCTGCAGCATGCGCACCTCCGCCTGGATACGACCATGCTCGGCGCGTACCGCCGGCTCCAGCTCGGCCAGGGCCTGTTGCACGGCATCGATCTTGCCGGCGCTGCTCTGCAGCAGCTCGCTGCGCTGGCGGATCAGCTGCCGGGTGCGCTGCAGCTCGGCCGGATAGCGCTTGATCAGGCTGGTCAGCTCGCGCTTGAGCGCAACGCCCTGGTCTTCACTGGTCTGCTTCGCGGCATCGCCGAGGTCGAGCAGGGCGGCGAAATTGCTTGCGGCCGACTGCTCGGCTGCGAGCACGCCGAGTAACGGCAGTGCCTCGAGCTTTGCGGCGTCCTGTTCGAGGTTTTGCAGGGCCTGCTCCACTTCGCTGGCCAGCTCATCCCGGCCGGAGGCGACCAGCTTTCCCCTTGCGTGGCTGAGCCGCAGCAGCTGTTGCCCGGCCGAGAAAAGAGGCTGTTGATAGTGTCGCGCGCTCGGATGATCGGCTCCCGCCTGGTAGTCGTCGAGTTGCGACAGCGCTCCGGCCATTTCGCGTTCTGCCTGCAGCAGCAAGCCCTGCGGATCGCCGGCGAGCTTGCCGGCCGCGAGCAGGTCAGTGGCGGTGAAGCGGACCAGCTCTTCCAGGCTCGGGCGTAGCGTTTCCGTCAGACCATCCGGAAGTTCGATTACGTCGCGCTGGAGATCGGTGAGCGCCTGCTGCGCCTGGCTATGACGCAATGCGTCACCGCTGGCGAGATAGCCCTGAATATTTTCCGCTGCCTGATGCTGGAACTGTTGAGACAGCCCCAGGTAACGCGCCATGAGCAGGTAGGGGCGCTCCATGGCACGCTCGGACCACCAGAGCGTGGCACCCAGCGCGAGACAGACTGCAATGAGCAGCAGGGTGTTGAGAGTGGTGAGCGACTTCAGGCGCATCCTCGCCTCGCAGAACGAATCAGGAGGCTTGCAAGGTATGGCAGTTTGATGTCATTCGCGTTACAGCGAGCGCGGGCCTGTCAGGTCGCCGCCTCTGCGAGGCGCTGTCTGGCGTGGCGATTGGGGTATCCGTCGTGTCAGTAGCGTTCGACGCGATTGCGGCCCCCGTGCTTGGCGCGATACAGCGCTTCGTCGGCCTGTTGGGTGAGCGTCTTGACCTCGGCATCGCCGGCCAGTTCGGTGATACCGCAGCTGAAGGTGCAGCTGAGGTCGTGGGGCTGGGCTGGAAAGCGAATCTCCGCGAAGCGCTGGCGAATCTCGTCGAGCACCTTGCAGGCGGCGTCCGCCGGCGTGTCCGGCAGTACCACGGCGAACTCTTCGCCACCGTAGCGGCCGATGTGATCGGTCTTGCGCAAACGCTGCTTCAGGAACAGCGCCAGGCTCTTGATCACCCGGTCGCCCATGGGATGGCCAAAGGTGTCGTTGACCTGCTTGAAGTGGTCGATATCCAGCATGGCGAAGCTCAGCGGGCTGTTGTCGCGCCGCGCACGGAAGCGAGCATCCTCAAGCAGTTGCAGGCTGTGGGTATGGTTGTAGAGCCCGGTCAGGCTGTCGCGGACGATGCGTGCCTTCAGGCTTCTGGCGCGGGTCGCGCGGGTGCGCACGGTGGCGATCAGGTGACTGGGCTTGATCGGCTTGGTGAGGAAGTCATCGCCGCCTTCGCCCATGGCGTCGAGCTGTTTGTCCAGGTCGTCCTCGGCCGAGAGGTAGATGATCGGCACGCTGACATAGCGCTCGTGTTGACGAATCACCTTGGCCAGTTCGGTGCCCTGGCACTCGGGCATGTACATGTCGAGGATGATCAGGTCCGGTTGAAACTCGGCCAGGGCGCCGATGGCCTGAATCGGCTCGATCAGCGTCTGGGTGACGATGCCGGCGTTGTTCAGCACTCGCTCGGTGTGGGTGGCCTGGGCCCGGGAGTCGTCGATGATCAGTACGCGGATCGGTTCGTAGTGCGCCGTGCGGGTGAATATTTCGATCTTCTCCAGCAGGCTGCTGGCGTCGAGGGTGCCGGTAAAGAACTCCAGGCCACCGGCGCGCACCGCAGCAAGGCGCGTTGGCGTATCGGTTTCCAGGTGGCTGAAGAACAGCATCGGCAGCTTCGGTTCCAGTCCCTGTTGGACCTGCTCGGCGAGGCGCAGCCCTTCGCTCGGACCGTTGAAATCCACTTCCATGACGATCGCGGCCGGATGTCGGCGATGCATCGCGGTACGGAAGGCTGCGACACTGCTGAACGCCTGCGCGGACATGCTGAAGAAGTCCAGCTGGCGCACCAAGTGTTCGGCGCGCTGCTGATCCTGCAGAGCGATGTACACCGGTTTGCTCAGCGGCGGTAGAAACGACTGATTATGCGGATCGCTGTGGCGCAACCCGGTACGCGCCAGACGGTAGATCAGCTGGCTGAGGGTGGAGATGGTGCTGCTGGAGAGACGGCCGCGGTTGTCCCGGATGTCGCTCAGGCAATCTTCGATGCTCAGGGCAAGCTCGCTGTGCTCGGTCTGCTCGAAGCGGTCGGCGAACCGCCGCAGCCGCGTCGTCGCTTCGGTCAGGGCAGCGTGGTAGTCCTCGTTCCATTCGCTGCGTTGCAGTTGCTGCCAAACTTCCAGCACTTCGCGTGCCTGGTGAATGACCCGCTGGGCGAAATGCTGCTTGAGTTCTTCCTGATCCGACATCGCGATTCTTCCCGGTGCACAGGGTGCGCTGCCCTGGCTTTATGGTGGCGGCATGCTATCACTGCGGCGGCGCTTTGGAAGTCCACTGTGCGGTAGTGGTTCTCAATTTGGCGCTGAGTGAGCAGGGGCCCTGCGTTATAGTAAAGACATGTCAGCGCAACGTCTCCGACGTCGTGCGGTCGAACCCCAGAACTCGCGAGAAGGACACATTGCCCATGTTGGACTGGAAGAATCGCTTCGCTCGTCTCGGCCGCTCGAGTGGCCCTTCCGGCGGGGCCGGACGGCGGGAGGGTAATCCGCTTCTGCTGGTTCTTGCCGTCCTGCTGGGCGTGTACCTGCTGGTTACCTTGGTGCTCGGCTGGTACTGGAGCCGCGAACCCGATCTGTTTCCCGTACAGCAGAGTGCCCGCCAGGCGGCCGAGGCCTCGCAGCGGCAGTTGGTCAGCGGCTATACCACCGTGGAAACGCTCAAGCGTGTTGCCAGTACCTTGCTGGATAAGCCGGGTGGCTACCTGAGCAACGATATCGCGCCGCCGGGTCTGTGGTTGGACAACATGCCGAGCTGGGAATATGGCGTGCTTGTGCAGGTGCGAGATCTCGCTCGTGCGCTGCGCAAGGACTTCGCCCGCTCGCAGTCGCAGTCGACCGAGGACACCGATCTGGCCAAGGCCGAGCCGCTGTTCAACTTCGACAATCGCAGCTGGGCATTGCCGACCTCCGAGTCCGAGTACCGCAACGCCATTCGCGGCCTGGATCGCTACCTGGCTCGGCTCAGCGATCCGCAGCCCAAGGCGCTGTTCTACACGCGTGCTGACAACCTTAACAACTGGCTGGGCGATGCCGCCACACGACTCGGCTCGCTGTCCCAGCGCCTCTCTGCCAGCGTTGGCCGGGTGCGGCTGGATGCCGATGTTGCGCCCGAACAGGAGCGTGCGGGCGTCGTGCCGCAGGTCAAGGAGGAGGTCGTCGAAACGCCGTGGTTGCAGATCGACAACGTCTTCTTCGAGGCGCGCGGTCAGGCGTGGGCCTTGTCACATCTGCTGCGCGCGATCGAGGTTGATTTCGCCGACGTGCTGGCGAAAAAGAACGCCACCATCAGCGTGCGACAGATCATCCGCGAGCTTGAGGCCGCTCAGGAGCCGCTGTGGAGTCCGATGGTGCTCAATGGCAGCGGCTACGGCGTGCTGGCCAATCACTCGCTGGTGATGGCCAACTACATCTCCCGTGCCAATGCGGCGATCATCGATCTGCGCAACCTGCTGACGCAGGGGTAAGGCGAGCCCCCAGCGGGGTTTAGGAAGCCTCAGGTTGGCGTCGTGTCTGACTGGCTCGACGCTAACCAGGCTTGCACTCAGTCCAGTCCGAGTTTTTTCAACCGGTAACGCATCGAACGGAAGGTCAGCCCCAGCCGTTGGGCTGCCGCGGTGCGGTTCCAGCGGGTTTCCTCCAGCGCCTGCATGATCAGCTTGCGCTCGATCTCTTCTAGGTGATCTTCCAGGTTGTCGATCTGCGCCAGGCTGGCTTCGCCGTTCTCCGATACGCCTGGGCTGTCTGCCAAGCGTAGATCGCCCGCCTTGATCTCATCGCCCTCGCAGAGTGTGTAGGCCCGCTCGAGCATGTTCTCCAGCTCACGAACGTTCCCTGGGAAGCGATAGTTTTCCAGCTTGGCCAGAGCCTCCGGGTGCAGGCGAGCGCTGCTGTCACCGCACTCCGCTGCAAGACGCCGAAGCATGGCTTCGGCGAGCAGGCCAATGTCTTCGCGACGCTCGCGCAGTGGCGGCACGCGCAGTTCGATGACATTCAAGCGGTAATACAGATCCTGGCGGAAACGGCCTGCGGCCACTTCGCTGGCGAGGTCCTTGTGGGTGGCGCAGAGGATGCGCACATCGACCATTACTTCCTGAGCGCCGCCGACCGCGCGTACAGCCTTTTCCTGGATCGCGCGCAGCAGCTTGACCTGCATCGGCAGCGGCAGGTCGGCTACCTCGTCGAGGAACAGCGTGCCGCCATTGGCGGCCTGGAATAGCCCGGGCTTGTCCTCAATGGCGCCACTGAAGCTGCCTTTCTTGTGGCCGAAGAACTCGCTTTCCATCAGTTCCGACGGGATCGCGCCGCAGTTGACAGGCACAAAGGGCTTTTCACTGCGAGGACCCTGCTCGTGAATCAGTCGGGCCACCAGCTCCTTGCCGCTGCCGGACTCGCCGCTGATATAAACCGGCGCCTGGCTGCGGGCGAGTTTGCCGATCTGCTTGCGAAGGGTCTTCATGGGTGGCGAGCTGCCGAGCAGGCGGCTGTCCACCGGCATTTCCGCTGTGGGCGCCCTCAGGCGCAGGGCCGTGCCGACCAGCTCGCGCAAGCGGTTGAGGTCCACCGGTTTGGTGAGAAAGTCGAATGCCCCAGCCTTGAGCGCGCCAATGGCGGTATCCAGGCTGCCGTATGCAGTGATCATCGCCACCGGCAGTTGCGGGTGCTGTTGCTGAATGTATTGCACCAGCTCCAGGCCGCTGCCATCGGGCAGACGCATATCGGTAAGGCACAGGTCGTAATGCTCGCGGGCCAGGCATTCGCGCGCTTCCTTGAGATTGCGAGCGCTGCGGGTATCGAGTTTCATGCGGCCAAGAGTGATTTCCAGCAGTTCGCGGATATCCGGCTCGTCATCGATGATCAGTGCTTTTTGGCGCGCGGTCATGGTCCTGCTCTTGATTCGTGAAGCGATTGTCGCCGGGGATTGCGGCTGAGGAGCATGTTAACTCCGCCGGCTGTGTCGTGGCTGTCGCTTTGGTCGATGTGTGATGTGTTGCCGGCAGCGAGGCTCAGCTCAGCTTGCGCGGGTGGGCGAAGACGATGCGGAAGCAGCTGCCGCCCTCGGGGCGCTCGCCGTAGTCCAGGCGTGCCTGGTTGCTTTCGCATAGCTCGCGGGAGATATATAGCCCCAGCCCGGTGCCTTTGCTTTCGGTGGTGAAGAACGGTTCGAAGATGTTCTGAAGTTGCTCGGCCGCGATACCAGGGCCGTCATCGAGCACTTCGACGATAGGCAGGTCGCTGGCTTCGTCACGGAACAGGCGGAGCCAGACCTGCGCCCGCGGATTCTGCTGGCCGCTGTAGCGCAGCCCGTTCTGGACCAGGTTGGTCAGCACCTGGGTCAGCTGATTGGGGTCCATGCGGGTCTGCAGCGAGCTGCCCACGGTATCCAGATGCAGGGTCTGCTGCGGGCCGAGCCCCTGGCGGAACTCGCTGGCGAAACGATGCAGCCAGTACTTCAGGTCCAGCAGCTGGGGTTCGGCCTGGCGCCGCCGGGAAAGCTGGAGGACGTTCTCTATCACCAGGTTCATCCGCCGTGAATGATCCTGAATGATCTGTGCCAGGCGGCGGTCAGGTCCGTCCAGTTCTTCGGATTCCTGCAGTAGCTGCGCGGCGTGGCTGATGGCGCCCAGTGGATTGCGGATTTCATGGGCGATGCTGGCTGTGAGGCGGCCGAGGGAGGCGAGCTTGAGCTGTTGTGCCTTCTGTGCGATCTGCGAGATGTCTTCGAGAAACACCAGTGTGTCGAGCTTGTTCCCGTGCTGTAGTGCGGCGAAGCTCGGCTGCAGCGTTGGGCCGCCAGGCGTTGCCCTGAGGTTCGGCGGGCGCAGGGTCGGATTGCCTCGCCACTGTTGCAGTGCCTTGAGCAATTCCGGGCAGCGCGGTGCGAGGCGTTCGCCTGCCAGCGAGTCCTGGCCGAGCAGTTGCAGAGCCCCCTGATTGGCGAGCAGAACGCGCTCCTGCGGGTCCAGCACCATGATGCCGGTACGCATGCGCTGGAGGATCAGCGCGTTGAGCGCCTCCAGGTTCGCCACCTCTTCCGCACGCTGGCGCGCCAGCGTCTCGCTGACCTGCAGGCGGCGAGCCAGCCCCTGAACCAGGAAGGCGGCAGCAAAGCAGAGCGTGCCGAGTGCGCTGGCCTGAACGTACTGGCTGCTGGCTTCGGGGCGTTGAATGCTGAGGTAGAAGGTCAGGTAGATCAGGCCCGTCGCAGCAACCGCGGCGATGAAGAAACCGACCCTGCCACGCAGCAGTATGTTGGCGATGGCAACGGCAACTATCAGCAGGTTGCCGATACCGCTCGGGGTGCCACCGCCGAAGTAGAACAGCCCGGACAGCAGGATGACGTCCATCAGCGCCAGCCCGAGCACGGGCAGATCGCGCTCCGGGTTCTGCACCAGCACGGCGACGATGATGTTGAGGATCAGGTAGATCCAGGCGCCGTACTGAAAGAGCTGCGGGTTGCTCATCTCCAGCAGGTCGTTGTGCAGGTCGGCGCTGATCAGCAGAACCAGCGCCAGGCCGATGGTCAGCCGATAGAGGTGGTACAGGCGGAGAATCCGCCGTCCCTGATCGCCAAAGAAGGTGAGGTTTTCAGTGCCCACCAGGAGTGCTGTCCTGCTCCAGGTGAGCGCGGCTGCAGTACCAACGAGCCTGCGACTGCAGCGCCTGGTCCTGCGGGACGTGCACGCCGCACTGAGCGCAACGCACCATTGGCAGGGTGGTCTGGCGAGGCTTGGGGGCGGCTTTCTTTTGCGCGAAACGGCGCCACAGCCAGAACGCGGCGCCAATCAGTGCAATCCAGAACAGCAGGCGAAACAGACCCATATCGATTCCTTCCTGATTAAGCGTGGTGGCCTGCGATCAATTGAGCCCGGCCACTGCCGGCCCGTTTCGCCGCGCGCGCCGAATGCAAGGACGGCGCTGCGGAAGTCGGTCAGCTGTCAGTCGAACAGGCCGAAGGTCAGGCGGCTCCACCAGGAGCGTTTTTCGCCTTGCTGCTCTGCTTCCTTGAGTACCGGGCGAAGCTCTTCGGGAAGGTCCTGAGCGGCCGTTTCATACTGACGGAGCACATCGCGATTGGCCCGCGAGGTGTCCGGGCGGGGAGCCTCGCCTTCGATAAGGCCGAGGGTGGCCTTGCTCAGCCAGCTGCGGTTGTCGTCTTCCGTCTCGACAGGGGTGAATTTGCCGTCTTCGAGCGTTGCGTGATCCGGGTAGTTGAGCTGCAGAGTCTGCAGGCTGGTTTCGGCGAGATCGTCGAGGCCCAGGCGCTGGTAAGCCTCGGTCATCACGGCAAGCCCGTCGGCCACGGCCGGCGTGCCCTGGAAGTTCTCCACAACGTAACGGCCGCGGTTGGCCGCTGCGACGTAGGCCTGGCGTTTGAGGTAGTAGTGGGCGACGTGTATCTCGTTGGCCGCCAGCAGGTTGCGCAGGTAGACCATGCGTGCCTTGGCGTCAGGCGAGTAGCGGCTGTTGGGGTAGCGGCTGGTGAGCTGGGCGAATTCGTTGAACGAGTCGCGGGCGGCACCTGGGTCGCGCTTGGTCATGTCCAGCGGCAGGAAGCGGGCCAGCAGGCCGCGGTCCTGATCGAAGGAGGCCAGGCCCTTGAGGTAGTAAGCGTAATCGACGTTCGGATGCTGCGGATGCAGGCGGATGAAACGCTCCGCCGCCGAGCGCGCGGCTTCCGGCTCGACGTTGCGGTAATAGGCGTAGATCAGTTCGAGTTGCGCCTGCTCGGCGAAGCGCCCGAATGGATAGCGCGACTCCAGTGCCTTGAGTTTGCTGATGGCGCTGGTGTAGCTCTTGTTGTCCAAGTCGGCCTGTGCTTGCTGGTACAGCTCGACTTCACCCAGATTCTCGTCGACGGTTTCGTTGGATGAACAGGCGGCGGTGAGGGCGAGAATGGCGATCAGCAGCAGGTGTTTCACTTGCATGGCGGCTTGCGTCCCTGTGACGGCTGGCTGTCTCGCGCGGAGCCGTCCTGTTATGATGAGCGCCCCGGTGCGCCGGGACAAAGACGCCGTATTTAAACACAAGCGTGTAGCCGAAACCAAAGGCCGCTCCGCCATCTGCGGTCCCCGGGCTCGTCCGTTACCAACGGATGTCGCCTGCCTCTCTCAGACGAACCTATCTCGCCGTATGTCCACGACTTCCAAACAGGCCATCCAACTCCGCGCCGAAGTGCCGTTTGACCTTGGCGGGCAACGTCTCGATCAGGTTGCGGCGCAGCTCTTTTCCGAACACTCGCGCTCGCGTCTCGCGACCTGGATCAAGGATGGCCTGCTCACCGTGGATGGCGCCGTGCTGCGCCCTCGCGACACCGTGCATGCCGGCGCCGTGCTCGAGCTGAGTGCCGAACAGCAGGCGCAGGGCGAGTGGGTCGCGCAAGACATTCCGCTTGAGATCGTCTACGAGGACGATCAGATCCTGGTGATCGACAAGCCTGCTGGCCTGGTTGTGCACCCTGCGGCCGGCCATGCCGACGGCACGCTGCTCAATGCATTGCTGCATCACGTGCCGGACCTGATCAACGTCCCGCGTGCCGGCATCGTTCATCGCCTGGACAAGGACACCACCGGTCTGATGGTCGTGGCCAAGACGCTGCAGGCGCAGACTCGGCTGGTCGAGCAGTTGCAGGCGCGTAGCGTCAGCCGCATTTACGAGGCGGTCGTCATCGGGGTGATCATTACTGGTGGTACGGTCGACGCGCCGATCGGTCGGCATGGCCAGCAGCGTCAGCGCATGGCGGTGGTGGAGGGGGGCAAGCCCGCGGTCAGCCATTACCGCGTGCTTGAGCGCTTTCGCTCGCACACCCATGTGCGGGTCAAGCTGGAAACCGGGCGTACCCACCAGATTCGCGTGCACATGACCCATCTTGGCTATCCACTGGTCGGTGATCCTCTGTATAGCGGGCGTTTCCGCATTCCGCCGGCGGCAAATCCGACGCTGGTGCAAACGCTTCGCGAGTTCCCTCGCCAGGCGCTGCACGCGCGCTTCCTCGAACTCGATCATCCTGTTACCGGGCAGAGGATGAAATGGGAGTCGCCGTTGCCGGATGACTTCGTCTGGCTGCTGACGCTGCTGCAACAGGACCGAGAGGCCTTCGTCGGGTGAGTGCGTGGGGCGGTGACTGGCTCGTGCCGGAATGGCCTGCTCCGCCCGGCGTTCGCGCTTGTGTGACCGCGCGGCAGGGCGGCGTCAGTCGCGCTCCGTTCGACAGCTTCAATCTGGGTGATCACGTCGGTGATGAGCCTGCCGCGGTGGCCTGGAATCGCCAGCATCTTCAGGACGTGCTCGGTTGCCAACCAGTCTGGCTGGAGCAAGTGCATTCGAGTGTCGCTGTCCAGGCCGCTCCGGGAAATTGCGTGACCGCCGATGCTAGCTGGAGCGAGACGCCGGGTCTGGCCTGTGCGGTACTGACTGCGGACTGCCTGCCGGTACTTTTCTGTGATCGTGCTGCGAACCGAGTCGCCGCGGCTCACGCTGGCTGGCGCGGGCTGGCTGGTGGTGTGCTCGAGGCGACGCTCGAAGCGCTGGCGATACCTGCCGATGAACTGCTTGTGTGGCTGGGGCCGGCGATCGGGGCGGCGGCATTCGAGGTCGGGCCCGAAGTGCGCGATGCATTCCTCGCGCAGCATTCGTCGGCTGCCGCGGCGTTCGTTGCAAGTCGCAACCCGGGACGCTTCATGGCGGATATCTTCCAGCTGGCGCGTATCCGTCTGGCTGCCGCGGGCGTAGACGCGGTTTACGGTGGCGGGTTGTGCACCTTCAGCGATCCGCGCTTCTACTCCTATCGGCGTGCCGCGCGCACAGGGCGCTTCGCCAGTCTGATCTGGCTCGAGTGATATTGGCGCGCTAGCGGTGAAGTCAGCCATGACTCTGCGGTCCTGGCATGACCTGTATCAATGTCATCCGCCTTGAATCTCCAACAATCATCCTCATCTATGCTGCATCTCGCAGGTTTCGTATATGGCGCGAGTCACGGCGCCGGCCTGCTTCACATGAGGATGAACATCCATGCGTATCGATCGTTTGACCAGCAAGCTGCAGCTTGCGCTCTCCGATGCCCAGTCCATAGCCGTCGGCCTGGATCACCCCTCCATCGAGCCGTTACACCTGATGCAGGCGCTGCTTGAGCAGCAGGGCGGCTCGATCAAACCGTTGCTGATGCAGGTCGGCTTCGACATCGCAGCGCTGCGTCAGGCGCTGACCAAAGAGCTCGACCAGCTGCCGAAGCTACAGAATCCCACTGGCGACATGAATCTCTCGCAGGACCTGGCGCGCCTGCTCAATCAGGCTGACCGCCTCGCCCAGCAGAAGGGCGACCAATACATTTCCAGTGAGCTGGTGCTGCTGGCAGCGCTGGACAGCAACACCCGTCTAGGCAAGCTGCTGCTGGCGCAGGGTGTAAGCAAGAAAGCGCTGGAGAACGCCATCAGCAATCTGCGCGGCGGCGATGCGGTCAATGATCCCAACGCCGAAGAATCGCGGCAGGCACTCGACAAATACACCGTGGACATGACCAAGCGCGCCGAGGACGGCAAGCTCGACCCGGTGATCGGTCGTGACGACGAGATCCGCCGCACCATCCAGGTGCTGCAGCGGCGGACCAAGAACAACCCGGTACTGATCGGTGAACCGGGCGTGGGCAAGACCGCCATCGTCGAGGGGCTGGCCCAGCGCATCGTCAACGGTGAGGTCCCGGACGGGCTCAAGGACAAGCGCTTGCTGGCCCTGGACATGGGCTCGCTGATTGCCGGGGCCAAATTTCGCGGCGAGTTCGAGGAGCGCCTCAAGGCGGTGCTCAACGAGCTGTCCAAGCAGGAGGGTCGCGTCATCCTGTTCATCGACGAGCTGCATACGATGGTCGGCGCGGGCAAGGCGGAAGGCGCCATGGATGCCGGCAACATGCTCAAGCCTGCCCTGGCGCGCGGCGAGCTGCACTGCGTAGGTGCCACTACTCTCGATGAATACCGCCAGTACATCGAGAAGGATGCCGCCTTGGAGCGGCGCTTCCAGAAGGTGCTGGTCGACGAGCCGAGCGAGGAGGACACCATCGCCATCCTCCGTGGCCTCAAGGAGCGCTACGAAGTGCACCATGGCGTGACCATCACCGATGGCGCCATCATCGCCGCGGCCAAGCTCAGCCACCGCTATATCACCGATCGCCAGCTGCCGGACAAGGCCATCGACCTGATCGACGAGGCCGCCAGTCGTATCCGCATGGAGATCGACTCCAAGCCCGAAGAGCTCGACCGCCTGGATCGCCGCTTGATCCAGCTGAAGATCGAGCGTGAGGCGCTGAAGAAGGAAGACGACGAGGCCACCAAGAAGCGCCTGGCCAAGCTGGAAGACGACATCGCCAAGCTGGAGCGCGAATACGCCGATCTGGAAGAAATCTGGAAGTCGGAGAAAGCCGAGGTGCAGGGTTCGGCGCAGATCCAGCAGAAGATCGAACAAGCCAAGGCCGAGCTCGAAGCAGCGCGGCGTAAGGGTGATCTGGCGCGCATGGCCGAACTGCAGTACGGCATCATTCCGGACCTCGAGCGCAGCCTGGAGATGGTCGATCAGCATGGCAAGAAAGAAAACCAGCTGCTGCGTAACAAGGTGACCGACGAGGAGATCGCCGAGGTGGTTTCCAAATGGACCGGTATCCCGGTCTCCAAGATGCTCGAAGGCGAGCGCGACAAGCTGCTGCGCATGGAAGACATGCTGCACACTCGCGTCATCGGTCAGCACGAAGCCGTGGTGGCCGTATCCAATGCCGTGCGCCGCTCGCGTGCCGGGCTGGCCGACCCGAATCGTCCGAGCGGCTCGTTCCTCTTTCTCGGCCCGACCGGGGTGGGCAAGACTGAGCTTTGCAAGGCGCTGGCCGAGTTCCTCTTCGATACCGAGGAGGCGATGATCCGCATCGACATGTCCGAGTTCATGGAGAAGCACTCCGTTGCGCGCCTGATCGGTGCGCCGCCGGGCTACGTCGGTTACGAAGAAGGCGGTTACCTGACCGAAGCGGTGCGTCGCAAACCGTATTCGGTGGTGTTGATGGACGAGGTAGAGAAGGCCCATCCAGACGTCTTCAATGTGCTGCTGCAGGTGCTCGAAGACGGCCGCCTGACCGACAGTCATGGGCGGACGGTGGACTTCAAGAACACGGTGATCGTGATGACCTCCAACCTGGGCTCTGCGCAGATCCAGGAGCTGGTTGGTGATCCCGATGCGCAGCGGGCTGCGGTGATGGATGCGGTGGCGCATCACTTCCGACCGGAGTTCATCAACCGTATCGACGAGGTGGTGGTGTTCGATCCGCTCGGTCGCGAGCAGATCGCCGGTATCGCCGACATCCAGCTCGGGCGCCTGCGCAAGCGCCTGGCCGAGCGCGAATTGAGCCTGGAACTCAGTCAGGAGGCGATGGACAAGCTGATCGCCATCGGTTACGACCCTGTCTACGGAGCGCGGCCGCTCAAACGGGCGATCCAGCGCTGGATCGAGAATCCGCTGGCGCAGCAGATACTCTCCGGTCAGTTCGCGCCGGGCAGCAGCGTCAAGGCGCGGGTCGAGGGCGAGCAGATCGTCTTCGATTGAACGGGGTGGTTACCTGCGGGGTGCAGCACACCTCGCAGGTAGCCGTGTTGGAGCAGCGTTTTCGCGGGTGCCGCCGGGTGAACGCAAAGTGTTGTCAGGAATCGCATTTTTGGGGTTGACAGGCGAGCCGGGAACCGTAAAATGGCGCGCCTCTGAGGCGGTAACGTAACGCTGAAGAGCTGGAATTGAAGTTGTTCCGCGATAGCTCAGTCGGTAGAGCAAATGACTGTTAATCATTGGGTCCCAGGTTCGAGTCCTGGTCGCGGAGCCAAATTCCAATCGGGGTATAGCGCAGTCCGGTAGCGCGCCTGCTTTGGGAGCAGGATGTCGGGAGTTCGAATCCCCCTACCCCGACCATTTTTGGGTCGTTAGCTCAGTTGGTAGAGCAGTTGGCTTTTAACCAATTGGTCGTAGGTTCGAATCCTACACGACCCACCATACGGGCTTCTCAGGAAGCATGAAAAGCTGGATGTCCTCGCGGACATCCAGCTTTTTTATTGCCTGCGATTTCTTCTCGGCACATTCAAGGCGCACCCAGGGGTGCGCCTTTTCTGCGTCAATGGAGCTTCAGGCGCGGCTCCGTCGTGCGGCTGAGCTTGTCGCCAAGCATCATCAGCAGCGTGCGAGCGATGCCATACAGCGCGATCTGGTGCATGCGGTAGAGCGAGATATAGAACATTCGTGCCAGCCAGCCTTCGAGCATCACGTTGCCGGTCAGGTTACCCATCAGATTGCCTACTGCCGAGAAGCTTGACAGCGAAATCAGTGAGCCGTAGTCCTTGTAGCGATAGGTCGGCAGCGGCTTGCCTTCCAGTCGGTTGTGGATCGAGCGGGCCAGCATCGAGGCCTGCTGATGGGCTGCCTGTGCACGGGGTGGGACATTGCGGTCGCTGTCCGGCTGCGGGCAGGCGGCGCAGTCGCCGAATGCGAAGATGTTCTCGTCGCGCGTGCTCTGCAGTGTCGGGTGGACGACCAGCTGGTTAATGCGGTTGGTTTCCAGGCCATCCAGTTCGTGAAGGAAGGCGGGTGCCTTGATCCCGGCGGCCCACACCTTGAGGCTGGCCTGGACGAACTCGCCCTGCTTGGTGTGCAGGCCCTCGGCGGTGACTTCGCTGACGGCGGCGCCCGTGAGCACCGTGACGCCCAGGTCCAGCAGTGTCTGGTGCACCGGCTGGCTGATGCGCTCAGGCAGTGCCGGCAGGACTTTCGGGCCGGCCTCGATGAGGGTGATGTTTACATCCTCCGGCTTGATGCCATCGAGGCCGTAGGCCGCCAGCTCCTTGGCGGCGTGCAGCAGTTCTGCAGCCAGCTCCACGCCGGTAGCGCCGGCTCCGACGATGGCCATGCTGATGTTGCTCGAGGCTCCCTCGCCTGCATGCGCCTTCATGTAATGGCTCAGCAGTTGCCGGTGGAAGCGCTCGGCCTGCTCGCGCGTATCAAGGAAGATGCAGTGCTCGGAAGCCCCCGAGGTGCCGAAGTCGTTGGTCGTGCTGCCGACGGCAATCACCAGCGTGTCGTAGTTCAGTGCGCGTGACGGGACCAGTTCCACGCCAAACTCGTCGCGCGTCGCTTCCAGTCGAATGCATTTGCTCGCGCGATCCAGGCCTGCCATGCGGCCCATCTGGAACTCGAAGTGATTCCATTTGGCCTGAGCGACGTAGTTGAGTTCGTCAGCGGACGAGTTCAAGGAGCCGGCGGCGACTTCGTGCAGCAGCGGCTTCCAGATGTGTGTGAGGTTGGCGTCGACCAGGGTGATGCGGGCTTTGCCACGCTTGCCCAGGGTTCTACCCAGGCGGGTAGCAAGCTCCAGACCGCCGGCGCCACCGCCGACGATTACGACTCGATGTGACATGGGAGTGACTCATAGCTGCAAGGGAAACGGCGGGGCGGCCTGGCGAGCGGAGCTCAAAGCACAAGGCGGCTCAAGAGGCGGCTCAATAACCCGAGCCCGATCACCACGACCAGTACCACAAGCAGAAGAAGCCAGGGGCGAAACGGCTGGCGCTCGACCTGGTGTTGCGGGGCGCGGAGGTATTCATCGACGCGCTGCTGATCTTCGGGCTTCAGGCGGCTTGGCATGGGCACCTCGAATGGAATGCAGGCATTCTAGCTGTGCAGGGTCAAAAGCCAAGCGCGAAGTGCGGCGCTTTGCCGCGCGGAGGGCTGGCGGGCATGCCGGGCGGCATGCCCTTGGGGGTTGTCAGGTGTTCTTCAGCTTGCGCAGGTTGCCGATGACCGACTCCAGCGCGCGGTCGAACAGCAGGGTGTCGTTGAGTAGCCGAATGGCGCCGCGCTGGAATTCGGTCGCCAGGCCCATGCGGGTCTTTTCCAGGACTTTCATGCCGGTGCGATTAACGAAGATGTACTTGCCGGTGGGCTTGATCACCGCTGCCAGCTTGCAGCGCAGCTTGTGTTCTTCGTCTTCCTGGAACTCCACCCAGCTGCCGACGCGCAGATTGTCGACCTGGACCAGCGCGACATCGTTATCCGGCAGGCTGATTTCCGGTTCCTGCTCGCGGCTCTCGCCAGGTGCAAGCAGGACGATCTCGTCGACCACTTCGACCATTGCCGGTGTGGTTGCTATCGGAGTTGCCGCTGACTCCGCTGAAGTGCTGTCGTCCGCTGGCGCCTCGCTGGGAGCGCTCTGCGGTTGCTGGAAGCGCTGCAGGGTCTGGACATGGAGCGCTTCGAGCTGGGTAAAGAAGTCGCCGGTGGAAAAAGGGTCGAAGGCGGCGCTGACCAGTCCGTCGCGCAGCGCTTTAAGCAGGCTCGGGACCAGCTCCAGCAGGCGTGCGCGCGATTCTTCGTCTTCGTGAGGGGTAACGCTCCACACCAGATCGTCCATCGTGTCCAGGGCGGCCTGCCACTCTTCGGACTGGGTGCCGTGTTTCAGACAGGTAAGCAGCAGAACCTTGCTCCAGGCTTCCTGTAGCAGCCGCACCACGACTTCCGGAAGCGTCTTGCCGAGCAAGCGCTGGTTCAGGGCGCGCTCAACTTCCTGTCGGGCGATCTCGGCCTTGGCGCGGCCTTCCTCGGCATCGCGGGTGCGTTGCTCGAGCAGCTCGCTACGGCGGCGCTCATCGCCGATGAAGGCAAGGAAGTCGGCCAGCAGCTCGGAGAAAATGGCCGGATCGTCAGTGAAGTCGTTGAGCAGTCGAGCCACGATCTGCTCGATCTTCTGGTAGAGACTGTCCCGCTGCGCTTCATCCTGATCGCCCCAGCCCATCGCTGCCGAGGCAATCTCGTTAAGCAGGCGGCGTGCCGGATGGCTGCCGCGGCTGAAGAAGGTCTTGTCCAATACCGCGACCTTGAGAAGCGGGATCTGCAGGCGACCGATCAGGGCCTTTAGCGAGTCGGGCAGGGTGCGGTCATCGAGTATGAATTCGAACAGCATGGAGACGAGGTTGATCACATCGTCGTCTATCTCGCCAACCACGCGGGACTTGCCGGTCTTGGCACTGACTCGGCTCAGCAGGCCGGCCAGCTGCTCCTGAAGATCGAACTCGTCGACGGTCTGCGGCGCGCGCGCCTGCATGTGCGACAGCAGGCGGAGGAGGTCGCCACTGGAGATCGGGATCGCATCGCTGGGGATGTTGCGCGCCGGCAGCATGCTGCTGCCACGGAGCTCTGAAAGCAGGCTGTGCAGTGCGCTGAATGCGGCTTCCTGCAGTCCCTCGTCGACATGTGCAGCCTGGCCAAGTGGTGCTGATGGTGCATGGCTTCCGGCTGGCGCGCCGGGGCGCTGCTGGCGGCGGGGCGGGGCGGAGTGCAGCTCTGGCAGGATGCCGGCAGCGACCAGGGTCTGGTTAGCTTCGGCATAGAGTTGGTCGATATCCCCGAGCACGTATTTTTCGAAGAGCTTGAAGATGATCAGCTTGACCTTGATCTCTACCCCAAGGCTGCTGCTGGCCTCGATGAAGTAGTCGCAGAGTGCGTGCGGGCCGAGCGGGTTGCTCTTGTCATCGAGCTTCTTGCTGATCAGCGCATTGAAACGAGTGGTCAGGTGCCCCAGCGGTTGAGCCGCACGACTCATGACTTTCGCGACCATGGTGTCGACGGCTACCGACTCTTCCAGCTCATCGTTCTGCACAAGTGAAAGACTGTCGAACGACACATTGTCCAGCACCGGCGGCTTGCCGATCTCATACTGATTGAGTTTGGCGAATGCTTCGAACAGCTGTTGCAGAAAGCCGCGTTCGATGTTGCGGCGCTTCATGCGCAAATCACGCATGGCTTCGAAAAACGCGTTCTGTTCGACGTTGCTGCTCGCACGATCGGCGATTTCGAAGAGCGAGTCATCGGCGTTGTCGAACAGCGACTGCAAGGCCTGACGCAGCTGTTGGGCGGCCTTGTCGCGCACGCTGATGAGCGCCACAGGCAGGCGGCCTGCTGGTGAAGAAGGCTTGTGCTCAGGGGCTGCCTTGTTCAGGTGCACCACTTTCGCATCGGTTCGCATCGAGACTCTCCTGCGGTCGCCTGCTTAACGGCGGTCACAACGCCAGCTTCAAACAGCGTCTTGTAAGGGTAACCAAATCGGCAGGGCAAGGCGGAAGGTTCCGGGCGAGCCCGCAATCTAGTGCGGGTTTCTTCTGTCGAACCGGATCCAGCGCAGCATAGCCGAGCGGTCTGATTTTACAACGACACCTCGTCAGTAAGGTGTCGCCATTTCGGTGGCGTCAATATTCTTGAAGGGCATTATAAGCATCGGATTGCGATGCCAAGGCCGGTTTTTCATTGGACATGACTTGGCTCACAGATACTCGCAGGTTTTCCGCCGGGAGGTAAAAAAAGCCTCTCGAATACCCGTCCGGGATGCGCAGGTTGGCGCTGCGTTAGCGAGCAATCAGCCTTTATACTCCGCGCAATCTTCAGGAGTCAGCCATGCCGAATCTTACACTTGCCGATCTATCTGCAGAAATCGATGCCAACGTTCGTCGCGCGCTCGCCGAGGACGTCGGAAGTGGTGACATCACGGCGCAGTTGATTCCAGCCGAGCGGCTGGCGCATGCGTCGGTCATCACTCGCGAGGAGGCAGTGATCAGTGGAACGGCATGGGTAGACGCCGTATTCCGCCAAGTCGACCCACGCGTTGCGGTTCACTGGCAGGTTGCCGATGGTGACCGTGTCGGGGCTGACCGGGTGCTGTTCCATCTCGAGGGGCCGGCGCGGGCGCTGCTCACCGGCGAGCGCAGTGCGCTGAATTTTCTGCAACTGCTGTCGGGTGTGGCGACTCGCTGTCGTCACTACGCGGACATGGTCGACGGGACCGGCGTGCGTTTGCTCGATACGCGCAAGACCATACCCGGGCTGCGCCTGGCGCAGAAGTATGCCGTTACCTGCGGTGGCTGCCACAACCACCGCATCGGTTTGTACGACGCCTTCCTGATCAAGGAAAACCACATCGCCGCTTGCGGTGGCATCGCCGAGGCGGTTGCTGCTGCACATCGCATCGCGCCGGGCAAGCCGGTGGAGATCGAGGTGGAGAGTCTGGGCGAGCTTGAGCAGGCGCTACTAGCAGGTGCCGATATCGTCATGCTGGACGAGCTCAGTCTGGATGACATGCGCACCGCGGTGGCCATCAATGGGGGGCGGGCCAAGCTCGAAGCGTCGGGCGGCATCAGCGATGAAACGCTGCGCAGCGTGGCGGAAACGGGGGTGGACTACATCTCCATCGGCGCGCTGACCAAGCATGTGCGGGCGGTGGACCTGTCGATGCGCTTGCGGCAGTAAGGGCGGGGCGAGGTTGCGGTGCCTGGCGCAGCGGCTGCGCCAGGCGGATCGGTCAGTGACGGCTTTTCAGGCCGAAATTCTCGTGCAGGGTACCGGGGGTGTCGTCGCCCTTGGGCGCATAGTCCTTCGGCGGCTCGGTGAAGGCCGGCGACGAGAGACGCTCACGGGTGCCGTGGTTCTCTTCGCTGTGCAGTGCGGCCATCAGGCGTTGACGGGTCTGTTCGTCGAGTGCGAGGCGGCTGGCGCCGTCGGACAGGTGATCCTGAATGTCCTGATAGTTGTTGGTCAGTTTGCGCAGCAGGCTGGCGGTGGTGTTGAAGTGGGTAACCACCTCACTCTGATAAGTGTCGAAACGCTCTTGCAGGTCATCGACCTGACGCTGTGTGCGGTTCGGTGCGCTGCTGCGTGCCACCAGATAACCGATGGCGATGCCGGCGATCAGGCCGACGATCGGGAGCAACCAGGTCGCGAGGGTCTGTTCCACGAGTCCTTCCTCTATATAAACGGCTGTGCTTACGTTAACGTCTCGTACCTGCTCTGTATACCGCGACGCGAGGCGGCGGTTATTGGCAGCTAGTTAGCAAGACGAGTCGACTCGTCCCAAGGTCACGGAGTTCCTGCTTTGTTGAAACGCGAAACCCCCCTCAATCTCGACGGCCCCTGCGGCACCCTTGAAGCGCTGTACTTCGATCAATCGCAGCCGACGGGGCTCGCGCTGATCTGCCACCCGAACCCGGTCAAGGGCGGCACCATGCTGAACAAGGTGGTCTCGACCCTGCAGCGCACCGCTCGCGACGCCGGCTACAGCACGCTGCGCTTCAATTATCGCGGTGTCGGCGGCAGCGCCGGCGCGCATGACATGGTCGAGGGCGAGGTGGATGACGCCGAGGCTGCGCTGCGTTGGCTGCGCGAGCAGAATCCGGAGCTGCCGCTGACGCTGCTGGGGTTCTCCTTCGGCGGGTTCGTCGCCGGCAAGCTGGCCCACCGTTTGAACGCGGAGGGCGTGGCGGTACAGCGGCTGATGATGGTGGCGCCGGCAGTGTCGCGCCTCGTCGAGCTGTCGTTGGCTGACGATTGCCAGCTGACGATCATCCAGCCGGAGCAGGACGAGGTCATCGATGCCGAGTCCGTGTACACCTTTTCCGCGCAGCTGCAGCACCCCCATGAGCTGCTGAAAGTGGCAGAATGCGGCCACTTTTTTCATGGCAAGCTGGTGGAACTGAAGGAACTGGTAGCCCCGCGGCTTTGATGCCCGAACCTGCTCCTCTCCGCCGCGCTCAACGATCGAGAATGACTGCATGACTACCCGCATCCTGACCGGTATCACCACCACCGGCACGCCGCACCTGGGCAACTACGCCGGCGCGATCCGCCCGGCCATCCTGGCCAGCCGCGACGCGGCCGCCGACTCCTTCTATTTCCTGGCCGACTACCACGCGCTGATCAAGTGCGATGACCCGCTGCGTATCCAGCGCTCGCGCCTGGAGATTGCCGCGACCTGGTTGGCATGCGGCCTCGATGCCGAACGCGTGACCTTCTATCGTCAGTCCGACGTTCCGGAAATCCCCGAGCTGACCTGGCTGCTCACCTGCGTCACCGCCAAGGGGTTGCTCAATCGTGCCCACGCCTACAAGGCCTCGGTGGACAAGAACGTCGAGAACGGCGAGGACCCGGATGCCGGCGTGACCATGGGACTCTACAGCTACCCGGTGCTGATGGCGGCGGACATCCTGATGTTCAACGCGCACAAGGTGCCGGTTGGCCGCGACCAGATCCAGCATGTGGAAATGGCCCGCGACATTGCTCAGCGCTTCAATCATCTGTTCGGTCACGGTCGTGAGTTCTTCACCCTGCCGGAAGCGGTGATCGAGGAAGGCGTCGCCACGCTGCCCGGCCTTGACGGACGCAAGATGTCGAAGAGCTACGACAACACCATTCCGCTGTTCGGCAGCGCCAAGGAGCTCAAGGGCGCGATCGCACGCATCGTCACCGACTCGCGCCTGCCGGGCGAGCCGAAGGACCCCGACAGCTCGCACCTGTTCACCCTCTACCAGGCGTTCGCCACCGCGCAGCAGCAGGATGCGTTCCGCCAGGAGCTGCTCGACGGGCTGGCCTGGGGCGATGCCAAGCAGCGCCTGTTCGAGCTGCTCGACAACGAGCTGGGCGAGGCGCGCGAGCTGTATCACCAGCTGATCACCAAGCCCGCCGAGCTGGAGGACATTCTCCAGGCGGGCGCGGCCAAGGCGCGCCGAATCGCCACGCCGTTCCTTGGTGAGCTGCGCGAAGCGGTGGGCCTGCGCAACTTCCGTAGCGAAGTTAAAAGTGCAGCGCCAGCCAAGAAGAAGTCCAGCAAGGTGGCGCGCTTCGCCAGCTTCCGCGAGGCCGACGGCGCGTTCCGCTTTCGTTTCTTTGCGCCCGACGGCGAGGAGCTGCTGCTGTCCCGTCCGTTGAGCAACCCGAAGGCGATCGGCAGCCTGACCCAGCGGTTGATTGCCGGCGGGCCGGACGCGCTGGAACTTCGCGAGGACGAAGGCGATCAATTCACCCTGTGGCTGGACGACGAATGCGTCGCCGACAGCCCACATTATGAGAGCGCCGAAGCGCTCGATGCCGCCATGCTGCGGGTACGCGAGGCGCTGGCCACGCTCGTCGACTGACGTGCTGCCGCCAGGGCGGAACGTACCCCGCGACTGCGTTCCGCGGCTTCGCGGCAATCTCCAAGAATGGGTGTCCCAGGAGGGCTGACGCTTGAACGACCTGAGTAAATTGCCAACCACCGAGGGCGCGGCTAAAGTGTCGGCCCCGTTTCACTACCCAGACTCCGCCATGACCCCTCTTGAGCGCTATCAGGCCGACCTGAAACGTCCTGACTTCTTCCACGATGCCGCCCAGGAAAATGCGGTGCGTCACCTGCAACGTCTGTACGACGATCTGGTGGCCGACGATCGCAGCAAGAGCGGCCTGCTCGGCAAGCTGTTCGGCAAGAAACAGCAGGAGCCGATCAAGGGCATCTACTTCTGGGGCGGCGTTGGCCGCGGCAAGACCTACCTCGTTGATACCTTCTTCGACGCATTGCCGTTCAAGCAGAAGACGCGCACGCACTTTCACCGCTTCATGAAGCGCGTGCACGAGGAAATGAAGACGCTCAAGGGCGAAAAGAACCCGCTGACCATCATTGGCAAGCGCTTCGCCGACGAGTCGCGGGTGATCTGCTTCGACGAATTCTTCGTCTCCGATATCACCGACGCGATGATTCTTGCCACGCTGCTCGAAGAGCTGTTCAAGAACGGCGTGAGCCTGGTGGCGACCTCCAACATCGTGCCGGACGGTCTGTACAAGGACGGTCTGCAGCGCGCGCGCTTCCTGCCGGCCATCGAGCTGCTGAAGAAGCACACCGAGATCGTCAACGTCGACAGCGGCATCGACTATCGCCTGCGTGCGCTGGAACAGGCCGAGCTGTTCCACTTCCCGCTCGATGCCGAGGCCGAGCAGAGCCTGGAACGCAGCTTCAAGAGCTTGCTGCCGGAGAACTGCCGGGTCGTCGACAAGGACGCACTGATGATCGAGAACCGCGAAATCCGTGCGGTAAAGACCGGCAACGATGTGGCCTGGTTCGAGTTCCGCGAGCTCTGCGACGGGCCGCGTAGCCAGAACGACTACATCGAACTGGGCAAGATATTCGGCGCCATCCTGCTGGCCAATGTCGAGCAGATGAGTGTCACCAAGGACGACATGGCGCGCCGCTTCATCAACCTCGTCGACGAGTTCTACGACCGCAACGTCAAGCTCATCATCTCTGCCGAGGTCGAGCTCAAGGACCTCTATACCGGTGGTCGCCTGGAGTTCGAATTCCAGCGCACCCTGAGCCGTCTGCTGGAAATGCAATCGCACGAGTACCTGTCGCGGCCGCACAAGCCCTGACCATGGCGTGGCCGCGAAGACCGACTCTTCGCGGCCAAAGGCCGCTTTCTCGCAACGTCTGGCACTGCGCCTTAGTAGGCGCGGTCTTCGTCAAGAAGGCGTATGCCAGCTGTCGGTACCTGCTTCAGCAGGCCAGCCTTGGCTGTTCCGTGGTCGCCCTTACGACTCAGGCCGGTATTTCTGCCGGTAGTGATTGGGTGACAGCTCGGTGTGCTGGCGGAAAAGGCGGGCGAAGAAGCTCGCATCGTCGTAGCCCACTTCGTAGCTGATCGTCTTGATGCTCTTGCCGGTGGTGGCGAGCAGGCTTTTCGCCGTCTCGATCCGCAGGCGTTGCAGATAGTGCAGCGGCTTGTCGCCGGTGGCTGCCTGGAAGCGGCGCATGAAGTTGCGAATGCTCATGCCGTGCTGCCGCGCCACGTCCTCGAAGCGAAACTTTTCGGCGAAGTTGGCTTCCAGCCATTCCTGTATCTGCAGAATCCGCGTATCCAGATGCAGCTTCTGCCCGCCGAAACCCAAGCGCCCCGGGCTGTAACTGCGTTGTAGCTCGTAAAGCACGTCACGCGCCATGCCCTGGGCCACGTGTGCGCCGCAGAAGCGCTCGACCAGATACATGTACAGGTCGCAGGCCGAGGTCGTGCCGCCTGCGCAGTAGAGGTTGTCGCTGTCGGTGAGGTGCTTGTCGGCGCTGAAAGCCACACCGGGGAAGCGCTCGACGAAGTCATTGGCAAAGCGCCAGTGGGTGGTCGCCTCGCGGCCTTCCAGGAGGCCCGCCTGGGCCATCCAGAACACGCCGGTGGCTTCGCCACAGATGACGCTGCCTGCTGCGTGACGCTCGCGCAACCAGGGCATCACACCCGGATGCTGCGCGCAGAGCGCATCGAAATCTCCCCAGAAGGCCGGCAGGATCACCATATCGGCGTCGTCCAGCGGACTATCCACGGCGATGGCGATACCGCTGAAGGTATTGACCGCCTTGCCGTCTGGGCTGACTAGGCGGGTTTCGAAAGCAGGGGTGAGGTCAAGGCCGAGCTGTTTGCCATAGCGCAGGCTGGCCATGTGGAAGAAATCCTTGGCCTGGGTGAGTGTCGAGGCGAACACCCCTTCGGTGGCAAGTATGCTGACGCGCTGGATCGAGGCGAGATTGGGCATGCGATTCTAATTATTGTGGTGAGTAACAGGGTAAATCTGCCGTGTGGCGGCTGGAGCGTCCTATTTTTGCATGCATCTGTCCAGCCTTCCCTGAAGCGATGCGGCTGAACCGTCACAGCGACCCGGCGTCGAACCGCTGATGCACAGGAGCGAAGAGATGAGTGAAAGCAGTCAGTATCCGACAGCGCCTTTCGGCGATTGGGATGGCAGCCCGGCGGCGGCGCGTGCGATGCAGCAGAGCCTGGCGGCGCAGGTGAGCTTGCAGGATGACTTCCCATCGTTGCGATTGATCGCCGGGGTGGATGTCGGTTTCGAGGATGGCGGCACTATCACCCGCGCCGCGGCAGTGCTGCTGGATGCCGACACCCTGGAGCTGGTCGGCAGCAGCCTGGCGCGAGTTCCGACGAACATGCCCTACATTCCGGGCCTGCTTTCGTTCCGTGAGCTACCCGCGGTGCTGCAGGCGCTCGGCGAGCTGCCGGCCGTTCCCGACCTGATCTTTTCCGACGGCCACGGCATCGCCCACCCGCGCCGCCTGGGCATTGCTGCTCACCTGGGCGTGGTGACCGGCCTGCCCACCATCGGCGTGGCAAAGAAGCTGCTCATCGGGGCGCACGACGAGCTGGATCTGGCGCGTGGTGCACAGGTCGAGTTGCGCGACAAGAAGACCGGCGAAGTGATCGGCTGCGTGCTGCGCAGCAAGGACAAGGTGCGGCCGCTGATCATTTCCCCGGGTAACCGGGTCAGCATCGTCACCGCACCGCAGCTGGTGATGCGTTATGTCACGCGCTATCGCCTGCCGGAGCCGACCCGGCTGGCCGACCGGCTGGCATCGCGGCGGGAAGAAAAGGCCGCCGCGCGGCGCTTGTCTGGAGCGGCCGAGTAGTTCAAGCAGTTGTAACCGGGATTGCCCGCGACCGTGGCGACGCTTGCAGCTGGCGTCTCGCAGGCGCTAGCCTGCGGGCCTGTTGTCAGCTCGGACCCTACGATGATTCTGGATTGCGCTACCGGTTGGTGTCAGGGCGTTCGCCACTGCCCGTCACCGAACTTCAACCAGCGGCCGGCCGGCGAGATTTCCCTGCTGGTGATCCACAACATCAGCCTGCCGCCGGGGCAGTTCGGCACCGGCAAGGTTCAGCAGTTCTTCCAGAATTGTCTGCAGTGCCATGAGCACCCGTTTTTCGAGGAGATCGCCGAGCTGCAGGTGTCGGCGCATTTTCTCATCGAGCGTGATGGCGCGATCACTCAGTTCGTCTCCTGTCTGGATCGTGCCTGGCACGCCGGCGTGTCCTGCTTCGACGGTCGCGAGGGCTGCAACGATTTCTCCATCGGCATCGAGCTGGAGGGGACCGACGACCAACCCTTCAGTGAGGCGCAATACCAGGCGCTGATCGGATTGTGCCAAGTACTGCAGGGCGCGTTTCCAGCGATTACCCCCGAGCGGGTTTGCGGCCACAGCGATATCGCGCCGGGGCGCAAGACCGATCCCGGCCCGGCATTCGACTGGCAGCGGCTGCGTGCGGCTTCCATTACCTGCTGACGAAAGGAAAGGACGATGAGTTTTCTGGTGATCCTGCTCGTGCTGCTGGTGGAGAAGTTCTCTGATTGGCGCCCGCGGCTGCAATACGACAGCCCCTGGCTGACGCGCCTGCGTCAGGTGGAGGCCAGCCCGCGTCTGCGACAGACGCCCTGGCTGGCGCTGCTGTTGCTGGTGTTGTTCCCGGTGCTGCTGCTCGGCCTGGTGCTTCTGGCACTGGAGCCGCTGGCCTACGGGTGGCTGAGCCTGCCGGTGCATCTGCTGGTGCTGCTCTACAGCCTCGGCCGCGGCCATGCCAAGGCTGAACTCGGTGCGTTCCGCGACGCCTGGCGCCGTGGAGATGAGGAAGCCGCCGCGCTGGCCGCCGAACGTGACGCCGGCCTGCAGGCGCAGGAGCGGGCGCAGGCCCCGCCGAGCCTGTTGGCAGCGGTGCAGTCCTGGCTGCTGTGGCGCAGCTACGAGGGTTTTTTTGCGGTGATCTTCTGGTACCTGCTGCTCGGGCCGATGGCTGCGCTGGCGTACCGGCTGCTGGCGCTGTGCGCCGAGCACACCGAGCTCGAAGGGTTGCGCGAGCGGGCCGAGCAGCTGCGGCATGCCTTCGACTGGTTGCCGGTGCGGGTGTTGCTCGGCAGTTTTGCGCTGGTCGGCAACTTCGTCGCGGTCAACCGGGCGCTGCTGCACGAGTTGCTGAGCTGGGATGTGCCAGCCCGGCGGCTGTTGGCCGATGCCGGTCCGCTGGCCGCCGATCTGCCGCCAGCGACCGAGGGTGAGGCGGGCATCGCGCGGCTCGACGGGATCGCGGCGTTGCTGGTGCGCACACGCGTGTTCTGGTACGCGGTGATTGCGGTCTGGACGATCCTCGTCTGAGCCTTATCCGCCAGCGGCGGCGCTGATGGACCTCCATAACGCCGCTGTATGAGGTTTGCCTGTCGAATCGCTGGAACCCTTGAGCCAGACGCCTCGCCGGGTGCCTATCCAATACAGAACTGCTGGCCATGATTTGGCCATTACCTTAAGTTACAAAAGCCCATACCGATATCCCGTATAACCCGGGCAGATGCCACTCTCTGACGAGCCCTGCTGCGCGCTGCAATTGCGTGCACGCCAATACCAATAAAATTGGGAGACGTCGTGTGAATAGTCTGTTGTATCCCGCGATTGCGTTCATGAACCGCCTGAGCTTCGGCATGAAGTTCAGCCTGGTCAGCGTCCTGTTTTTCGTTCCCATGCTGCTGAGCAACTACTACCTGGTGCGCGACTCGTACCGGGCGTATGTCGGTACCCGTAACGAGCTGCAGAGCCTCGAGCTGCTCGGCTCGACCCTGCAGGTGCGGCGTAGCATGGAAGACTGGAAAGACCTCGTGCATATCGAATCGATCATCGGCCAGACCGGCAATGTCGAGGCGTTGAAGACCCGTCTGAACCGCGTCGAAAGCGAGCTTACGGCGCAGCTGCAGGCGCTCGCGCCGGTTGGCGATGCGCCCGAGCAGGTGGCCGAATTCAATGCCCGTCGCGACGAGCTGGTGACCGGCCTGAACGCCGCCCAGGCCGAGCAATCGTTGCAGTCCAAGGCAGCCATGGCCGAGTCCCTGCTGGGTCAGTCTCAGGTGATGATCAAGCTCGTCGCCGGCCAGTCTGGCCTCAGCCAGGATCTCGAGCGTGAGGTCCGTCTGTTGGCCGAGCTGCTGACCACGGTAACCCCGGCCATCAGCGCATCGCTCGGCGAGGGGCGCGCGGTGGGCTCCTACACGTTCGGCCAGGGCTACCTGAACTCCGATGCCAGCAATACGCTGGACAGCCTCGTGCTGGAACTGGAAAAGCAGCAGGCGCAGTACGCCGCACAGTTGCAGGATGCCCTGGGCGCAAGCCAGGCCGCGCGTACCCGGCTCGACGCCTTCGCCACCGCCAGCCGTGAGTCCCTGCAGGCGAGCAGCGAAATCCTGCAGGACGAGGTGATCATGGCCGAGGCGCTGGACCTGCCTTGGGAGCAGTTCTACGAGCGCATCAGCGCGCAGATGGCCAAGACCTACGAGCTGAACGACGCCATTCTCGGTTTCCTCGAGGTGGAGCTTGCCGAGCGGCTGGAGCAGAAGCGCCTGCTCATGACCCTGCTGCTTTCGGCACTGGCGGTGGTGCTGTGCCTGGTGGCGTATCTGTACGCGGGCTTCTACGCCTCGACGCGCGCCTCGCTGCACAGTCTCGGCAGGATTATGGACAAGGTCGCCGCCGGTGACATGACCGCGCGCTATCAGGTACAGAGCCGCGATGAGCTTGGCGAGCTGGGCCAGGTGTTCAATACCACCGTGGCGCAGATCCGCGAGCTGATCGAGCGAGTCGGGCAGACCGTCGCCGAAGTCGAGCGCCAGGCACAGCGGGTCGAAAGCGTCTCCGGCGAGAGCAATCAGACGGTATCCGAGCAGCGTGGGCAGATCGAACAGGTCGCCACGGCGATGAACGAGATGTCCGCCACCGCCCAGGAGGTCGCCAGCAGTGCCGAGGCAGCAGTGGGCAGCGCACAGAGCGTCAACGAGGAAACCGTCAGCGGGCGCGAGCTGGTGGTAGCGCAGGTCGGCGGTATCCAGCGGCTGGCCGGCGAGATCGAGCAGTCGGTGCAGGTGATCAACCAGTTGGCCGGCGACAGCAAGGCGATCAGCCAGGTGCTGGACGTGATCAAGACCATCGCCGAGCAGACCAACCTGCTGGCCCTCAATGCGGCCATCGAGGCCGCGCGCGCGGGCGAGCAGGGCCGTGGCTTCGCGGTGGTCGCAGACGAGGTGCGCGGGCTGGCGCAGCGGACGCAGAAGTCCACCGCGGAAATCGAGCAGATGATCGCTCGCCTGCACAATGGTGTCGGCGCAGCGGTGAAAACCATGCATGCCAGCCATACGCTGGCCGAAGACACCGTAGGCCAGTCGGGGCGGGTCGAGCAGGCGCTGGAAAACATCCTCGGCGCGGTGGGGCTGATCGTCGATCAGAACCAGCAGATCGCCGCTGCGGCTGAGCAGCAGACAGCCGTGGCGCACGATATCGATCGCAATATCGTCGCCATTAATGAGGCCGGCCAGCGTACCGCCGAGGGTGCCGGGCATACCGAGCAGGCGAGTCGTGAGCTGTCGCAGCTGGTGGGACGCCTGCAGCAGCTGATCGGCGCGTTCCGGGTCTGACCGCGGCGATGATCAGGGCTGCGGCCAGCCGAACAGTTCACAGCTGTTGCGATAGCTGGCGGCGGCCAGCTCTTCGGCGCTGACACCCTTCAGATCGGCCAGCATCCGGCAGATCTCCGGCAGCAGTTCCGGGCTGTTGCGCTCGCCGGCGTGGCCGGCTGGTGGGATATCCGGCGAGTCGGTTTCCAGCACGATGGCCTCCAGCGGCAGTTGCTTGAGCACCCGCTGCATGCGCAGCGCCTGTGGCCAAGTACCGGCACCCCCGAGGCCGAGCCTGAAGCCGAGGCGCAGGTATTCCTGAGCTTCCTCCCAGCTGCCACTGAAGGCGTGCACGATGCCGGCGCGCTGCAGCTTGTAGCGTTTGAGCATGGCGATCATCGGTGCGTGGGCGCGGCGTACGTGCAGCAGTACTGGCAGCTCGAACTCCGCAGCCAGCGCCAGCTGCGCTTCGAGCAGTTCGTGCTGGCGCTCGATGTCCGGGTCCTCGACGTAATAGTCCAGGCCGATCTCGCCGATGGCGCAGAGTTTAGGCTCACCGCGTAGCTGCTCCAGCCAGTCGCGCAGCTTGCCCAGGTGCTCGTCCCGGTGCTCGGCGATGAACACCGGGTGAAGGCCCAGCGCGGCATGAACCGCTGGCTGCTCGCAGGCTAGCTGCCAGACCCGCTCCAGATTCGCTTCGTTCACGCCGAGTACCACGATGCGCTCGACGCCAGCGGCCGCGCTGCGGGCGATGACCTGGGTCCTGTCATCATCGAACATCTCGAAATCGAGGTGGGTATGGGTGTCGATAAGCTGCACGACAGGCTCCGTACGGTCGGCGGTGGGCGGGCGCGTAATGCTACATGGCCTTCAGTGGCTTTCCTCTTCGATCTGAATGTCGCTGACACCCAGCTCTTCAAGCCGGCTGTCTTCGCTGGGGCGTATCGGGTTTTCCCAGGGAGCGTCGACCGCCGCACGCGGCTCGCGGACGTAATGCAGCAGTATTTCCAGTTCGGCCTGCTCCAGACCGGGCACTTCGAACGAGCTGATCAGCAGCGAGGCGGGCTCGCCGTTGATGCAGTAGTGGATGCGGTAACGCTTCAGATCGGTCATGGCGGGCTTCCTGCGGTTGGCGGCACTGAAGTATCCGACCGCCGAAATCCGCTCAGGCTCCCGAGTCTCGTTGTGCTTCGCGCTCGAGCAACGCCGCCTTGCGTTCCAGCCCCCAGCGATAGCCGGTCAGCGCCTGATGACTACCGACCACGCGATGGCAGGGCACCAGCAGGCCGACGGGGTTGCTGGCGCAGGCGCGGGCGACCGCTCGGGCGTGGCTGCCGAGGGTTGCCGCCAGCTCACCGTAGCGACGCGTCTCGCCGGCGGGAATCTGCTGCAACGCCTGCCAGACGCGCTGCTGAAAGGCCGTGCCGCGCAGATCGAGCGGCAGCTGGGCGGCACGCTGCGGTTCTTCCAGTTGGCTGACGATTGCCTGCAGCCACTCACCCAGGCCTTCCTGGTCGCGCTGCAACTGTGCCGCGGCAAAGCGTGAGCGCAGCTCGTCTTCCAGCGCTGTCTGGTCGTCGCCGAACAGCAGGGCGCAGATGCCTTTGTCGCTGCTGGCGACCAGCAGCTGGCCGAGTGGGCAGGGCGCCAGGGCGTAGCGCAGGGTTTCGCCCGCACCTTTGCGGCGGCGCTGGGCCGGCGTCAGTGCCTGGGCGTCCGCATAAGGGGCCCGCGTGCCGGAGTAGCCGGCAGCGAGGGCGGCATCGAGTACCGAGTCGGCCTCGGTCAGGTGGGTTTCCAGACGTTCGCGGCGGCGCGCCGCCGACCACGCCCGCGGGGTCATGCCGGTGCGCGCCTTGAATGCCCGTGACAGGTAGGCCGGCGACAGCCCGATGCGCGCGGCCAGCTGCTGCAGCGGCAGCGGCGTCTCGGTTTCGTCGAGCAGGCGGCAGGCGGCGATCACCAGCGCATCGAGCTGCTCGCTCGGGCTCGGGCCGCAGGGGGAGCAGCGGCGACATGGCCGGTAACCGGCGGCCTGGGCTGCCGCTGGATCGGTGTAGAACGCCGTCCGCTCGCGAGCTGGCCGGCGTGCCGGGCAGCTGGGTCGGCAGAAAATACCGGTCGAGCGCACGGCGAACACGAAGCGGCCATCGAAGGCGGCATCGCGTTCGCACAGCGCTTGCCAGCAGCGGTTCTGGTCGAGCATGGCGCGACTCCCCTGGTTGATGCTGCGATTGTCGGTCCTGACCGGACGTGCGCCAATCCAAAGCGTGCTTTCAAAGTCGATGGGGAGCATGGAAGCCGCCCCGTGATTGCCGTAACCTGCAGCATCGCCCTGACCGAGAAGGACCTGCAAGCCGCTGATGAAAACGCCTAAACGACTCGAACCGCTGATCGAGGATGGCCTGATCGACGAGGTGCTGCGGCCGCTGATGAGCGGCAAGGAAGCAGCGGTATACGTGGTGCGCTGTGGCGACGAGCTGCGCTGCGCCAAGGTCTACAAGGAAGCCAACAAGCGCAGCTTCCGCCAGGCCGTGAAATACCAGGAAGGCCGCAAGGTGCGCAGTAGTCGCGATGCGCGCGCGATGGCCAAGGGCTCCAAGCACGGGCGCAAGGAGAAGGAAGACAACTGGCAGAACGCTGAGGTCGCGGCGCTGTTCCGCCTGGCAGATGCCGGCGTGCGCGTTCCCAAACCCTACGACTTTCTCGACGGCGTGCTGCTGATGGAGATGATCGCCGGCGAAGATGGCGATGCCGCACCGCGACTGAACGACGTGGACCTGCATCCGGACGACGCCCGCGAGTTCCATGCGTTCATGATCCACGAAGTGGTCAAGATGCTCTGCGCGGGGCTGGTGCACGGTGATCTGTCGGAATTCAACGTGCTGCTCGACGAGCACGGCCCGGTGATCATCGACCTGCCGCAGGCGGTGGATGCGGCCGGCAATAACCATGCGTTCGAAATGCTCGAGCGCGATGTTGGCAACATGTCGGCCTATTTCGGACAGTTCGCGCCGGAACTCAAGTTCACCCGGTACGCCAAGGAGATGTGGGCGCTGTACGAGCAGGGCAAGCTGACCACCGAGACCGAGCTGACCGGGGAATTTGCCGAGCCGGAAGATGCCGCGGATATCGATGCGGTAATGCGGGAGATCAAGGCCACGCTGGCCGAGCAGGAGCGCCGTGAGGCCTTGCGCGGTGCGGACGATGCGCCGAAGGATGAGCCGCCGGAGCCGCCGTGGATGAAAGGCTGATCGGCAGTCTCTGGCGAACCGCGGAGACTGCTGCTTCTGTGTTTTTGCCGACTAGCGGGAGTCTTCAAAGACTCCGGCCAGTTAAGGTCTTCAGTGCGTCGATTGCTCTGTAGGGTTTTCCCCAGCGTCCGCGGTATCTGCGGACGCCGCCTTCCACCCACCCCCCAACGCCACATACAACGCCACCTGCGCCGTCGCCAGCGCGCTCCGGCCTTCCAGCGCCCGCTGGCGGGCCTGTAGCGCACCGCGCTGGGCGTCCAGTACCTCGCTCAGGTTCGCCTCACCTAGCTCGTAGCTGCGCTGCGCCAGCCGATGCGCCCGTTCACGGTGCTCGCGGGTGCGGTTGAGGGATGCGTGCCTGCGCTGCTGACCGGCCATTCTCGTCAGGCCCCGTTCGACTTCCTCCAGGGCTCGGGCCAGCGCCTGTTCGAAGGCGACATAGGTGGTCTCGCCCTCGGCATCGGCGAGGTCGATGGCGGCGCCGCGGCGAGGATAGTCGAGCAATGGCAGGCCGAACGTCGCGCCGACCCGGGCGAAGTTCGAGGCGCCGGATATCGCGTCTCCCAGAGCGAAGCCGGAGCGGCCCACCGCGGCCTGCACCGCCAGCTTGGGGAACAGATCGCGGCGGGCGGCCAGCGATTGCAGCTCGGCGGCGTCCAGCCGTGCGGCTTCGGCGATAAGATCCGGGCGGCGGCGCAGCAGGTCGATGGGCTGGCCCGGGGCGATGCGCTGCTCGGCCAGTGGCACCGGCGCGCTGGCGGCGAGACGTGCAGCGGTGCCGCCCGGCGGCTCGGCGAGCAGGGTATCCAGCGCCAGCTGCGCTTCGGCCAGATGAATGTCCAGCTCGTCCAGATCGGCTTCCAGCGATGCCCGCTCGGCGGATGTGGCTTCGACGTCCAGACGGGTCACTTCGCCGGCGTGGAACAGCAGCCCGGCGATACGCTCCAGTTCGCGCGCCACTTCGATGCCTTCGACCAGCAAGGCGCGCTGGCCCTGCAACGCGCGCAGCTGCAGATAGCCCTGGGCGGTGTTCGAGGCCACGGCCAGCCGTGCGGCGATCGTTTGCGCTTCGGCTGAGCGCAATTGCTGGGCGGCACTGTCACGTCGCGCGCGGGTGGCGCCGAACAGGTCCAGCTCCCAGGTCGCCTGCAGCGCCAGCTCCCAGGTATCGAAGCTGATCACGTCGTCGTCGGGGATGAAGTCGGCCAGCGGGCTGTCGGGTTCGGCTTCCTGATCGTTCTCGTTCCACTGGCGGCTGGCCGAACCAGGCAGATCGAAGCTCGGCAGCAGGCCGGCGCGCGACTGGCGCAGCTGGGCTCGCGCTGCGGTGACGCGCGCCATGGCCAGGCGTACATCGTGGTTCTGCTGCATGGCGCGGCTGACCAACGCGCTGAGCTGCGGGTCATCGAACTGGCGCCACCAGACGGCCAGCGACTCGGCATCGGCCGGGTGCGCACCGGCGGCACTGAACCAGCCTTCCGGCAGTTGCGGATCGACATGCTGCGGTGCGCTGGAGCAGGCACTCAGGGCCAGGGCGAGTAGCAGCGGGGCGGCCAGGGCCTTGGCAGTCATGCAGTTTCCTCCGCGCGCACTTTCATGAACAGCAGGTACAGGCACGGCACCGCCAGCAGCGTAAGCAACGTGGCGAAGCCCAGGCCGCCCATGATGGTAACCGCCATGTTGGCGAAGAACGGGTCGAACAGCAGCGGCACCATGCCCAGTACGGTGGTGCCGGCGGCCATCATCACCGGTCGCAGGCGCGACGCCGAGGCTTCGATGATGGCGGTCAGGCGCGGTACTTCGTCGTCGATCTGCCGGTCGATCTCGTCCACCAGCACCACGGCGTTCTTGATCAGCATGCCGGTCAGGCTGAGCAGGCCGAGCAGTGCCATGAAGCCGAACGCCTGACCGGTGATCAGCATGCCGAAGCTCACCCCGCAGATCGCCATGGGTACCACCAGCCAGATCATCAGCGGCTGGCGCACCCGGGCGAACAGCAGCACGGTGACCAGCACCATCGCCAGGTAGGGCACCGCGAGCGTGCTGGCCAGCGCCTGCTGGGCCTCGGAAGACTGTTCGTAATCGCCGCCCCACTTGAGGCTGTAGTTGACCGGCAGCTCGATGCCCTCGATCAGCGGGCGAATGCGCTCGTGCGCCTCGTTGGTGTTCTCGCCATCGCGAGGTTCGGCGCGAATGGAGATGGTGCGCTCGCGGTCGTAGCGCACGATGATGCTGTCCTCGCTGACCGGCTCGACGCCATCGGCGACCTGCGCCAGTGGCACGTAGCCGGTGCCGGCGGGGCTCCAGATCAGCCGTTGCAGCAGCTCGCCGCTATCGATGCGATCCTCGGGCGCGGCGCGCAGCAATACCGGGATCAGCTCGTCGCGCTCGCGCAGCAGGCTGACCCGCTGGCCCTCGCTGCCAGCGGCCAGGGCACGCGCCACGGCCTGGCGGGTCAGGCCGGCGTCGGCGAGGCGATCCAGTGCCAGTTGCGGGCGCAGCACCAGCACCTGCTGGCGCCAGTCATCGCGCACGTTGAACACCTTGCCCTCATCCTGCAGTCGCTTGCGACCCTCGGCGGATATGGCCCGCAGCACCTCGATGTCCGGGCCGCTGATGCGCGCTTCCAGCTTGGCCTCGGCATTGGGGCCGAACATGAACTGCGCAGCCGAGACGTCGGCCGAGGGATAGCGTTGCGGCAGCTGCTGGTTGATCTGCCTCACCAGCCCGGCGATCAGCTCGGCATCCTCGGTGCGCACGAGAAAGTGCATCAGCGACGAATTCGGCTGCTCCGGCATATAGGTCAGCATGAAGCGCGAGGCTCCGGCGCCGATGAAGCTGGACACCTCGCTTACCCCCTCCAGCTCCGCCAAATACGCCTCCACGTCAGAGGCGGTCTCTGCGGTCTCGCGAATATGCGTGCCCTGTGGCAGGAACAGATTGACGTAGAACAGCGGCGTGCTCGACGGTGGGAAGAAGCTCTGCGGCAAGCGGGTGAACAGCACCATGCTGACCACCGTCAGCACCACTAGCACGCCGACCGTCAGCCAGGGCCGATGCAGCACTCCGCCGGCCAGTCGGCGGTAGCGGTTGTACCAGGGGCCGTCGTAGGCGGCGTCGGGGTCCTCGTCGGTCTTGGCGTTGCGCAGCAGGTAATGACCGAACAGCGGCACCAGCAGCAACGCCAGTAGCCAGCTGAGCAGCAGCGACACGGCGATGACGAAGAACAGCGAGAAGAGGAATTCGCCGGTGGTGTCCTGGGACAGGCCGATGCCGGCGAAGGCGAGGATGCCGATGATGGTGGCGCCGAGCAGCGGCCACTGCGTCTGTTGCAGCGTTTCCTGTGAGGCTTCGAGGATGCTCTTGCCCTGGCGCTGGCGCACCAGCATGCCGTCACAGACCACCACCGCGTTGTCGACCAGCATGCCCATGGCGATGATCAGTGCGCCGAGGGAAATCCGCTCCAACTCGATGCCCGCCAGCCACATCACCAGCAGCGTGCCGAGCACGGTGAGAAACAGCACCGCGCCAATGATGACGCCGGCGCGCAGACCCATGGCGATGCACAGCACGCCGACCACGATGGCCACCGAGAGGAACACGTTGAGCGCGAAGCTGTTCACCGACTCATCGACGATCTGGTGCTGCTCGTACAGCGGATGCAGTTCGGCGCCCAGTGGCATGCGGTGTTCGATGGCCTGCAACGCCGCTTCGACGCTGTGGCCGACCTCGACGATATTCGCTCCGGAGACCCCGCTGACGCCCAGGGTCAGTGCCGCCTGGCCGTTGTGGCGGATGATCTGCCGCGGCCGCTCGGCGTAGTCGCGCGACAGCTTGGCGATAGCGCCCAGCTCGACCCGCTGCGGGCCCTGGCCGACTGGCAGCGCCCGCAACTCGTCGAGGGAATCGAAGGCGCCGCTGGGGCGCAGGCGTACGAAAAAGTCGCCGGCACCGACCCCACCGGCATCGACGGCGGCATCGGTATCGGCCAGCGCCGCGGCGATCTCGTCGGGGGCGACACCCAGCGCCGCCAGCTGCGCCTGGTCGACTTCGACGAGGATGCGCTCTTCTTGCACGCCCGCGATTTCCACCTTGCCGACGCCGTCGGCAGTGAGCAGGGCGCGGCGCAGGTCCTTGGCCGTTTCGTGCAGCTCCTTGAGCGTCAGTCCGTCGCCGGTCAGCGCATAGAAGATGCCGTAGACGTCGCCGAAATCATCGTTGACCTGCGGCGGTTCGATCCCCGGGGGCAGGTCGCCCTGGGCATCGTCGATCTTGTTGCGCAGCTCGTCCCATATCTGCGGCAGGGCATCGCCGTCGTAGCGGTCCTGCATCTCCACGCGGAGCTCGGCGATGCCCGGCATCGAGCGCGAGCGGATCTCCTTGATCTGCGACATCTGCTGGATCGCGCTCTCCAGCGGCTCGGTCACCTGCTGTTCGACCTCCAGCGCCGTGGCGCCGGGATACTGCACGTTGACGATGGCCTGCTTGATGGTGAATTCCGGGTCTTCCAGGCGGCCGATCTCGAAGAAGGCGAGGGAGCCGCCGAGCAGGCAGATCAGTATCAGAATCCAGATGTTGACCGGGCGGGTGATGGCGTAGCGGGCGAAATCCATCGGCTCAGTTCCGCTCCTTCGCTTCGATCGGCTGGTCGTCGTGCAGCTTGCTGCCGCCAGCGACGATGATCGGCAGCTGCGCCTGCAGGCCCTCGCCACGGATCAATGCCTGATCGCCTTCAACCTGCTGCAGGTCCACGGCCAGCCGCCGGGCGCGGCCGTCGTCGGCCTGCCAGATGAAGTGCTGGCCGTCGCTGCCGGTCTGCAGCGCCGACAACGGCAGGCGAAAGGCGTCGCGGGTCGTCTGCGGCTGCGCCGGACGTTCGATGCTGACGCGCATGGCCATGCCCGGCAGCAGATTGAAATCCTCCGGTGGCTCACCCTGCAGCACCAGACGGTAGGTGCGCGCGCCTTCGCGTGGCTGAGTGCTGTGCTCCTTGTAGCGCAGCGGCACACGCAGATCGGCGATCACCAGTTCAGCCTCGGCCTGCAGCTCGTGCCCGAGCGGGATGCTCAGCGCTGCGCTTTCCGGCAGGTCGACGCTGACTTCGATATGGCGGTTGTCCTGCATCTCGAATACCGGCGTGCCTACCGCTACCACCATGTCCGGCTCGGCCAGGCGGCGCGCCACCACGCCATCGAACGGCGCGTTCAGCGTGCTGTGGTCGAGGTCGCGCTGGGCGCTGTCGCGCGCCACCCGTGCGGCCACGGTGTTGGCTTGCAGCGCTTCGATGGCGGCGGGGGCGAGAATGCCCTCGGCGAGCAGCGTGCGCTTGCGCGCCAGATCCGCTTCCAGTTGACGCAGGCGTGCCTCGGCTTCGCGCATCTGCAGGCGATAGTCGGTGCGATCCAGCTGTGCCAGCGCCTGCCCGCGGCGCACCCGCGTGCCTTCGTCGACCAGGATGCGCTCGATACGCCCGGCCACCTCGAATGACAGCTGCGTGGATGTCACGCTCTGCACCACGCCGGAGAAGCGCAGCGCCTCGGCTTGCGGTTCGGCCGCCTGCAACGGCTCGACCAGGGCCACCCGTGGCGGCTCGGGTGCCGGCTCGGCTTCCGAGGAGCAACCACCGAGCAGCGGCAGCGCACAGACGATGATCGTCAACCAGGCACGGGACACTGGGAATGCTTGCGTCGACGTCATCGGGGCTCCTGTCTGATCGGCGCTGCGGGCGCGCTGGCACCCGTTGGGACTGACAGTAGAGCCCTGCGTCTGCTCAGGAGTTCGCCGGCTATGCGCGCACAAGCATGTGACCGGGCGGTCGACTTCTGCCGAGGCTCTGCCACACTCAAGGGGGCGCGGCTGCGGCTCTGCAGCGCTTGACCGTCGTGAACTCAGCGGGGATGCTTGCCCGCTGTTGAAGGCGCATCACTCATGGGGAATACGCAATGCAAGGCCAGGCACCGGTAATCGACTATCTGAAGGAGCTGTTGCGCGGCGAACTGGCGGCGCGCGATCAGTATTTCCTGCATTCGCGGATGTACGCCGACTGGGGCTTCAGCAAGCTCTACGAGCGTATCAATCACGAGATGGAAGAAGAGACGCAGCACGCCGATGCACTGTTGCAGCGCATCCTCTTTCTCGAAGGCACCCCGGACATGACGCCGGAGCCGATCAATCCGGGGCACACTGTGCCGGACATGCTGCGCAACGATCTGGCGCTGGAGTACAAGGTGCGCGCCGCGCTGGCCCAGGGCATCGCGCTGGCCGAACAGCACGGCGACTACCCGACCCGCGACATGCTGGCGCTGCAGCTGCACGACACCGAGGAAGACCACGCCTACTGGCTGGAGCAGCAGCTCGGCCTGATCGACCGCATCGGTCTGCAGAATTACCTGCAATCCCAGGCCAGCTGAGCCTTCCACCCCGCGAGGCAGGGCCTGCCTCGCGAGGTTCCGTCAGAGCCGGAAGCGGCTCACCATCGACTGCAATTGACCGCCCAGACGGGCCAGCTCGGTGCTCGACGCCGCGGTTTCCTCGCTGGCGGCGGCGGTCTGTTCCGACACATCGCGCACATTCACCACGCTGCGGCTGATCTCCTCGGCCACCGCGCTCTGCTCCTCGGCGGCCGCTGCGATCTGCTGGTTCATCGCCTGGATGTTCGACACGGTGCGGGTGATGCTGCCCAGTGATGCACCGGCCCGGCGCGCCAGCTCGACGCCGCTGTCGGTCAGGTCGCGGCTGGTGTGCATGATCGAGGCAACCTGCTGGGTGCCGTTCTGTAGCGCGGCGACCAGCCCTTCGATTTCCTCAGTGGACTTCTGCGTACGCTGCGCCAGGCCGCGGACCTCGTCGGCGACCACGGCGAATCCGCGTCCGGCCTCGCCGGCACGGGCCGCCTCGATGGCGGCGTTGAGCGCCAGCAGGTTGGTCTGCTCGGCCACCGCCCGGATCACGTTCATCACGCTGCCGATCTTGTCGCTCTCTTGCTGCAGTGCGGTCATCGCCTCGGTGGAGCGCACCACGGCGCTGGCCATGCGTTCGATCTGGGTGACCACCTCGGTGACCACGCGATCGCCTTCCCGCGCTTCGCCGTCCGCCTCGGTGGCGGCCAGCGCGGCCTGTTCGGCATTGCGCGCGACTTCCTGAACGGTCGCCGACATCTCGTGCATGGCGGTGGCGACCTGATCGGTTTCTTCCTTCTGGCTGTTCACGCCGGCGCTGGTCTGCTGGGTGACGGCCGAGAGCTCCTCGGCGGCGGCACTGATCTGGCTGACACCATCGCGGATGCCGCCGATCAGCTCGCGCAGGGTCGAGCCCATCTGCTGGATGCCGCGCTGCAGCACGCCCAGCTCGTCGCGGCGCTGAACCTGTGCGGTGGCACTGAGGTCGCCGGAGGCGATGCGCTCGACGTCAGCCAGGGTGGCACGCAGCGGCAGGATGATCTGCCGGGTGATCAGCCAAGCGGCCAGCATGCCCAGCACCAGGGCCAGCAGCGCGCTGACGATCAGGCGCGTGCGTGCTGCGGCGCTTTCCACGTCGAGCTGGTCGAGCTGGAACTGGTAGAGCGAGTCGCTGATACGGACGATTTCCTTCTGCTGGTCGGTCATCTCCTGGCGCGCCTTGGCGATTGCCTGGGTGGCCTTCTCCAGCGCCTCGATGGCGCTGCGGTACTCGCCGAGCACCGTGCGCATCTGCTGCAGCGCCGCGCCGCTGTCGGCGTCCAGTGCGCCGGCATGACGGCCGAGGGTGGCCTGCGCGGCGTCGAGCTGGGCGTAGATCGCCTTCGCCGCCTCGGCACCCGGGCTACTCATGTAGACGCGCAGCAGGTACTGCGCACGCTGCACGTCGTCTTCGATCTGGGTGATCGCCTGGAATTGTGCGAAACGGCCCTCGTCATAGTCCGAGAGCTGCAGCACCTGACGGTTCACGCCAGCCATCAGCTCGCTCAGACGGCCTGCGGCCTGGTCGATGATCTGCCGCGAGGCGTTGGCCTGGGCATAGGCCTTGCGCATGTCGTTCAGCGAATTCTGATACTGCGCGTTGTAGCCGGCCTGCTCCTTGAGCTGGGCGACGTTGACCGGGTTCTTGAAGGTCTCCAGCAGCTTGGTCTGCTGGGCGAGGTAGATGCCCAGGTTCTTGTCCAGACGCTCGGTGGATTCGTTGTCACCATTGGCCAGCATGAATTGCAGGCGGGCGATGCGCAGGTCGGTCAGCGTCTTGTTCAGCAATGAGATCTCGGTCATCCAGCCGCTGCGCTGGATGACACTGCCGAGGCTGCCCCAGCCGTTCCAGGCGAGGATTAGGGTCAAGACCAGCACGGCACCGAAGCCCAGTGTGAGCTTCCTGCTGACGCCGATGTTTGCAAACCAGTTGTTCATGTCATTCCAATCAGATGAATAGTTCGATCCGAGCGGGTGCCTTGCCGGCGGCCCGCGGGTGTCTTCGGGCCCTCTTTCGGCCGCGAGCATACGAACTTGAATGTAAATCGAGGAATGGTCGCAGCGAATACTGGAGCAGGGGGCGCGGGCCGGGGCTGCCCGCGTTGGCATCAGCCTTTGCCAGGCGCAGTGATTGGGGAGGGGCGGGATGACGGGGCGCTGCAGCAGCCGCTTTCGATGCCCTGCAGGATCGGGCAGTCCGGGCGATCATCGCCCTGGCAGTGGTCGACCAGCTCCTGCAGGGTGTCGCGCAGGCCGACCAGCTCGGCGATCTTGCGGTTCAGCTCGTCGATGTGCGCGCCGGCCAGGGCTTTCACGTCGGCGCTGGCGCGCTGACGGTCCTGCCACAGCGCCAGCAGCTTGCCGACCTCCTCCAGCGAGAAACCCAGGTCACGGGCGCGGCGGATGAAGGCCAGCTGATGCAGGTCGCGCTCGTTGTAGTGGCGATAGCCATTGGCGCCACGCCCGGCCGGCGTGAGCAGGCCGA
Organism: Stutzerimonas chloritidismutans AW-1; assembly: GCF_000495915.1. GTDB lineage: Bacteria > Pseudomonadota > Gammaproteobacteria > Pseudomonadales > Pseudomonadaceae > Stutzerimonas > Stutzerimonas chloritidismutans. The sequence goes on along the minus strand of NZ_AOFQ01000074.1, from coordinate 36,622 downwards.
TGGATTCGTAGTAGCGGATCATCTTCGCCGTGAGGCCACTGTGCTTGGCTGCCTGACCAATGTTCATGGCGTGCTCCCGATCATTCTTCCGGCTTCCAGGAACGCAGCAGCAGGGCGTTGCTCACCACGCTGACGCTCGACAGGGCCATCGCCGCGCCAGCCACCACCGGGCTGAGAAAGCCGAAGGCGGCGAGCGGAATGCCCACCAGGTTGTAGATGAAGGCCCAGAACAGGTTCTGCTGGATCTTGCGGTAGGTGCGCCGGCTGATTTCCAGTGCCGCCGGTACCAGCCGTGGATCGCCGCGCATCAGGGTGATGCCGGCGGCGTGCATGGCTACATCGGTACCGCCACCCATGGCGATGCCGACATCCGCTGCGGCCAGGGCCGGGGCATCGTTGATGCCGTCGCCGACCATCGCCACCACGGCGCCGCCCTTCTTCAGCTCCGCCACGGTGGCGGCCTTGTCCGCTGGCAGCACCTCGGCATGCACATCATCGATGTGCAGCGCTTCGGCCACCACCCGCGCGCTGCCACGGTTGTCGCCGGTGATCAGGTGGCTGCGGATATGCCGCGCCGCGAGCCCGGCAATCGCTGCTGCGGCGCCGTCCTTGAGGCTGTCACCGAAAGCGAACAGGCCGAGGATACGCGGCTCGGGCGCATGCTCCACCAGCCAGGAGAGGGTGCGACCCTCGGCTTCCCAGCGCTGGGCGGTTTCCAGTAGCTCGCCCGGCTGCAGGCCGTACTCTTCGAGCATGCGCCGGTTGCCCAGCGCCAGCTGCTGACCATCCAGCGTTCCGGCGATGCCGCGGCCGCTCAGGGCCTGGCTCTTCTGGACATCCGGCACGGCGATGCCGTCGGCTTCGCAGCGCTCCAGCACGGCGCGCGCCAGCGGGTGTTCGCTGCCCCGCTGCAGGGCGCCGGCCAGGCGCAGTATCCGCGCTTCGTCGCCGTCCACGGCATGCAGGTGGATGATCTGCGGCTTGCCCGAGGTGAGCGTGCCGGTCTTGTCGAAGGCCACGGCCGTGACCGCATGGGCTACTTCCAGCGCCTCGGCGTCCTTGATCAGGATGCCGTGGCGCGCGGCCACGCCGGTGCCGGCCATGATCGCCGCCGGCGTGGCCAGACCCAGGGCGCAGGGGCAGGCGATGACCAGCACGGCCACAGCATTGATCAGCGCGACCTCGACCGGCGCGCCAGTCAGCAGCCAGCCGATCAGGGTGAATACGGCGATCACCAGTACCGCCGGGACGAACACCTGGCTGACCTTGTCCACCAGCTTCTGGATCGGCGCCTTGGCTGCCTGGGCGTCTTCCACCAGGCGGATGATCCGCGCCAGCACGGTCTCGCCACCGAGCGCAGTGGTGCGCACCAGCAGCCTGCCCTCGCCATTGATCGCGCCGCCGGTGATGCGGTCGCCTGGCGCCTTGTTCACTGGCAGGCTCTCGCCACTGATCAGCGCTTCGTCGGCCTGGCTTTCGCCCTCGACCACTTCACCGTCCACCGGGAAACGCTCGCCGGGCTTGACCATCACCAGGTCGTCCAGGCGCAGCGCGGCGATGGCGACGTCTTCCTCGCGGCCGTCGACTACCCGTGTCGCGCGGTCTGGGCGCAAGGCTTCGAGCGCACGAATGGCGGCGCTGGTCTGGCGCTTGGCGCGGCTTTCCAGGTATTTGCCCAGCAGCACCAGGGCGATCACCACTGCCGAGGCCTCGAAATACAGGTGCGGCATCTGCCCGGCCGGCGTCGCCCACCATTGATAGAGGCTCAGGCCATAACCGGCGCTGGTGCCGATGGCGACCAGCAGATCCATGTTGCCGGCGCCAGCGCGCACCGCCTTCCAGCCGGCCACGTAGAAGCGTGCGCCGAGGATGAACTGTACTGGGGTGGCGAGCAGGAACTGGATCCACGCTGGCAGCATCCAGTGCTGCCCGAACAGCTCGCCGAACATCGGCAGCACCAGCGGTGCGGCCAGCAACAGGGCGGCGATCACCGCCCAGCGTTCACGCTGCAGGCGCCGCTCGGCATCTTCTTCGGGGCGCTGCTGGTCGCCGGCGCTTGCCTTGTAGCCTGCGGCCTCGACCGCCTGGATCAGCACGGCGGGGTCCGGCGTACCGATCACCTCGACATGCGCACGCTCGCTGGCCAGATTCACCGCGGCGCTGCGCACGCCTGGCACCTTGAGCAGGGCGCGCTCGACCCGGCCGACGCAGCTGGCGCAGGTCATGCCCTCGATGTTCAGCTCGATGCTCTTCAGCGGTACGCCGTAGCCGGCCTTTTCCACGGCCTCGATCAGCGTCGCCACACCCAGGTCATCGCCTTCGATACGCACCTGTTCGTTGGCCAGGTTGACGTTGGCCGCGGCGACGCCCGGCACCTTGAGCAGGGCCCGTTCGACGCGGCCGGCGCAGCTGGCGCAGGTCATACCGCTGACCGGCAGCGTATGGGTGGCGCTGGACATGGCAGTGACTCCTCGGATTGCGATGGCTGCAGGATCGACCTTAACCCTATGGCAAGGTCAACACCATGATCTGCGACAGCAGGTGCCTTGACCTTGCCCGGGTGGCAAGGTCGAGAATCGGCGCCTTCAGCAGACGAGGAGAGCGACGATGCAAGTATTCAACGTGAGCGGAATGACCTGCAGCCACTGCGAGCGTGCGGTAACCCAGGCCATCCAGGCGCTGGACCCGCAGGCGCAGGTGCAGGTGGACCTGGCGGCCGGAACGGTGGAGGTCCAGAGCAGCGCCACCGAGCAGGCGATTCGCCAGGCGATCAGCGAGGAGGGTTACCAGGTGAGCTGATCGCTCACGCGGCAGGCTGGTCGGGATCGTCCGGCCAGTCGCGGACCAGGCCGCGGAACAGCGGGTCGATCAGCGCCCTGGTATCGACCTCTGGGGCGAACAGTTCGGTGTCGCGCGTCCAGTCGGTGAACAGTCCGACCACCAGGGCATGCAGCGACAGCGCGGCGAGCCGCGGCGTGACGCCGGGGCGCAGGCAGGTCGAGGCGTTGCGCAGCAGGTTTTCGCACAGATCGATGAACTGGTTGATGAAGGCGTGGTGACGTTCCTCGGCTTCACGCAGTTCATCGGTGAATTCGCACTTGTGCAGCAGGATGGTGAAGATCCGGCGCTTCTGCTCGTTGCTGGCCAGGGTGCTGATGGCCTCGACCGTCAGGTTGCGCAGGGCGATCAGTGCCTGCAGCGGCTGCTGCTGATCGCAGCTGCACAGGCGCTCGGTCATCTGCTCCGGTGGCAGGCGAATCTGGTTGAGCATTTCGTGGAACAGGTGCGCCTTGTTCTGAAAATGCCAGTACACCGCGCCGCGCGTCACACCGGCGTCACGGGCGATCTGGTCGAGGCTGGTGTGGGCCACCCCCTTGTCCAGAAACAGCCGCTCGGCAGACGCGAGGATGGCGATACGAGTTTTTTCGGCTTCTTCTTTGGTTCGGCGCATGGGCAGATTCAGGCAGATGACGGCTGCTTCGGGCGTCCAGCAGCGATGGAGGGCGGCCAGTGTAACGGCGCATCTCGTCGTGATGCATGTTTACAATCGGCGGTGTATGTAACAGCATCTTGCACGCCGGTGCAAATTCCCGGGCACGGTCGAGGTCCCAACAACTCACCCGGCCACGTCTTCTTTCCAGCTTGCGAGCCTCTGATGTCCCTGCGGATTCTTCTCATACTGGGCGCGCTCAGCGCGTTCGGTCCCCTGGCGATCGACATGTACCTGCCGGCGTTCCCCTTGCTGGCGGAGTCGTTCGGCACCAGTGTCGATCACGTGCAGCTTTCGCTGGCGGCCTATTTCATCGGCCTGGCCATCGGTCAGCTGGTCTACGGGCCGTTGGCCGATCGCTATGGGCGGCGCGGGCCGCTACTGGTCGGTGTGACGCTGTTCACCCTGGCATCGCTGGCCAGCGCCTTTGCGCCGTCCATGGACTGGCTGATCGGCGTGCGTTTCGTCCAGGCTCTCGGTGGCTGTGCCGGCATGGTGGTAGCGCGTGCCGTGGTGCGTGACCTGTGCGACCCGATGACCAGCGCCAAGGTGTTCTCGCAGCTGATGCTGGTGATGGGCCTGGCGCCTATCCTCGCGCCGGTGGCGGGCGGTGCGTTGCTGGCATCGTTCGGCTGGCCGTCGATCTTCATCCTGCTGACGCTGTTCAGCGCGATGTGCCTGGTGGCGGTCACGCTCTGGCTGCCGGAAACCTATCCGGCTGGGTTGCCGCGTCAGCCGATGTCCGGTGCGCTCGGGCAATATCTGCGGCTGTTCCGTGATCGCTTCTTCATCGGCCACGTGCTGACCGGTGCGCTGTGCATGGCCGGCATGTTCGCTTACATCACCGGCTCGCCGTTCGTCTTCATCGAACTGTATGGCGTCAAACCCGAGCATTTCGGCTGGCTGTTCGGCGTCAATGCGGCGGGTTTCATCCTGATGGCGCAGGTCAACGTGCGGCTGGTGCGCTGGCGCGGGCCGGAGTTCTGGGTGCGGCGCTGGGTGTGGTTCTTCTTCGGCAGTGCGCTGGCGTTGTTGGCAGTGGCGGCCGCACAGCCCGAATCGCTCTGGCCGTTGCTGATCCCGCTGTTCTGCTGCGTGTCCTGCCTCGGTTGCCTGCTGCCGAACGCCACGGCCTGCGCCATGGCCGACCAACGCGCCAATGCCGGCAGCGCCTCGGCCTTGCTCGGCAGCATGCAGTTCACCATTGCCGCCATCGCCGCTTCCGCGGTGGGGGCTTTGCACAACGGCACCGCAGTGCCCTTGGCGGCGATCATCAGCCTGTGCGGCCTGCTGGCAACGATCGTCGCCTACACCACGGCGCGCGCCAGTACGGAATGACTGTCAGGCGCTGAGTGGCAGGGGATGCGGCGCCTGCAGGCGACGGTGCAGGGTTGCGACGAAGGCGCGCGCTTCGGCTTCGCTGCGAAAGGTGACTTTCTGCCGGTCGAGGCTCACCTGCCAGGCGCTGTCGGGGTAGGGCGTCAGGGGACGGACGAGAATGTGCATGGCGATCTCCTCGTGAAGTAGACGCGGCACAGTCTAGGCGCAGCCATGGCTCGCGCGGCGAGCCATGGTGTCGCAGGTCGGCCGGGCGCCGACGAATGGCTCAATAGGCCAGCCGTGCGTCCAGACTGTTTTGCGCCAGGCGGCGGGCCTGTTCCTCGGTCATGCCCAGGCTTTCGTGCAGCGCGACGAAGTTCTCCGTCACATAGCCGCCGAAGTAGGCCGGGTCATCGGAATTCACCGTGACCTTCACGCCCTGCTCCAGCAGTTCGAGGATGTTGTGCTGGCGCATGTCGTCGAACACCTTGAGCTTGGTGTTGGACAGCGGGCAGACGGTCAGCGGAATCTGCTCCTCGATCAGCCGGGCGATCAGCTTCGGATCTTCGGCCGCACGCACGCCGTGGTCGATGCGGCTGACCTTGAGCAGATCCAGCGCCTGCCAGATGTACTCGGGTGGGCCTTCCTCGCCGGCATGGGCAACGGTGAGGAAGCCTTCGGCACGCGCCTTGTCGAAGACGCGCTGGAACTTGCTCGGCGGGTGGCCGACTTCGGAGCTGTCGAGGCCCACGGCGAAGAATGCGTTGCGATAGGGCAGCGCCTGTTCCAGCGTCCTGAAGGCTTCCTCTTCCGGCAGGTGGCGCAGGAAGCTGAGGATCAGCCCGCTGCTGATGCCCAGCAGCTCACGGCCATCGGCCAGCGCCGCGCTGATGCCGTTGAGCGCGGCCTCGAACGGCACGCCGCGGTCGGTGTGGGTCTGCGGGTCGAAGAAGGGCTCGGTATGCACCACGTTCTGCTCTTCGCACTTCTGCAGGTAGGCCCAAGTCAGGTCGTAGAAATCCTGCTCGGTGCGCAGCACGTCGGCGCCGGCATAGTAGAGGTCGAGGAATTCCTGCAGGTTGCCGAAGTTGTAGGCGCTGCGCAGTGCCTCCACGTCGTTCCAGGGCAGGGCGATCTTGTTGCGCTCGGCCAGGCGGAACATCAGTTCGGGTTCCAGCGAGCCCTCCAGGTGCAGGTGGAGTTCGGCCTTGGGCAGATTGTTGAGCCAGTCGTGCATCGCGAAATTCTCGTCTTTCGGGTGTGCGGGCATTCTATCGGTGGGTTGGAGCAACTGATATGCCAGCTGACCACTTTGTCCCGCCTAGCAATTCTGGATGACAGCCGAATGACCGGTTCATTGCGGCTAGCGCGATTTGGCGATTAATTGACCAGCGGTCTGCAGCCCAGATCTGACGGGCGCTGGCGCGGTTGTTCCCAACGTTATCCACAAAGTTCTCCACTCAATTCGGGCATAACCTCGAGCTGGCAGAACGCGATTGATAGCAAAACGTCAGTAGCCGACTGCTCAGTCAAAAAACACAGTAATTCAAGCGCTTAACGCACCCCATTGGGGCGCGTAAGGCTGGTTGATCAAAAATTGTGCAGTTTTCCCGAGCGCCCGCCGCGAGCGCTTTCCAGGCGGCCATACAATTGTTATCCACAATTGCGTCCACAGTATTTGTGGGCAACGACGCGTCTAGTCCATGGCTTCCAGCTGGCTGCGCCCGCGGGTGATATCAGCGAGCAATCTCGCCAGCGGCTGCAGCTGAGCGGCGGGAAGGGCAATCTCCAGGGTCGCGCCTTCGGCATCGAAATGTTCGGCTTCCAGCAGCGCCTCGAATTCCGCCAGGCGTGCCTTGAACAGCGCCAGCTCGGCGAAGCGGCAATGACAGCGACAGCGCGAGCGCGACACCAGCTCGCTGCGTTCGCCGGCCTGCAGGCACTTCGCCGTGGTGCCGCCATAGGCACGGGCCAGTCCGCCAGTGCCGAGCTTGATGCCGCCGAACCAGCGGATCACCACCACCGCGACCCGGTCGAAATCCTGCCCTTCGATGGCGGTGAGCATCGGCCGACCCGCCGTGCCGCCGGGCTCGCCGTCGTCGCTGAAACGGTACTGGTTGCCGATCTTCCACGCCCAGCAGTTATGCGTAGCGGTGGGATCGCTGACCGCCTGGATAAAGGCCTGGGCCTCTTCGGCGCTCTGCACGGGTGCCGCCTTGGCCAGGAAGCGGCTTTTGCTGATGACTTCCAGCAATTCGCAGGGCGCGGACAGGGTGAAGGGCATGGCTGTTACGGCGTCGGTGATGGTTTGCAGGGCGGCCATTGTAGCGGCGCCGCCGCGGCTGCGCTGCGTCGTCCTGCAAGAGGCCATCCGGCGAACGGATTGAACTTCGCCGGACCGTCCAACCCCTATCTAGTAGGGCGCGGTTGCGCGCATGGCCTGGAGAGGCCCCGCCGTACCGCATTTCGCTGGCACATCGGATGGAGGACATTCCATGCTCAATTCCAGTTACCAGTCATGTATCCAGGCCTGTTCCAATTGCGCACTGGTCTGCGAGACCTGCGCGGCATCCTGCTTGCGCGAGGACGACGTGAAGATGATGGCGCGCTGCATCGAACTCGATCGTGACTGCGCCGACATGTGTGCGATCGCAGCAGTGCTGATGACCCGCGACAGTGCCTATGCCAAAGCCTTCTGCAAGCTTTGCGCGCAGGTCTGTCGCGATTGCGCCGAGGAGTGCGGCAAGCACAAGCACGACCATTGCCAGGCCTGCGCCGAGGCCTGTCGCAAGTGCGCTGAAGAGTGCGAAAAGATGGCAGCCTGATCGGTTGTCGATTCGGAGGGCCGCAGCTGCGGCCCTTTTGCTTCAGCTCAGCCAGTCCAGCGTCAGGATCAGACGGTGCTCAGCCGTTGTCGCCTGCGGCGAGCGATGAATGATCCCGGCGCCTTCGTTACCCAGCCATTTCTCCCCCTTGAACAACGCCACGTCGCCAACCCCGAGCTGCTGGATGGCAGCTGGGATCGCCCAGGCGCCGACGCTGCATGTCGCCCTCCCGAAGCCGTTCGCTACCTGCGCCGGCGTAGGTGGTGATCAGCCGCAGCGGTACATGATCGACGTGAAAGCGCGGGCACATGGGTTTGTCCAGCATGCGCAGGCGGAGGCCGATGCGCCGCGCGTCGACCAGGCAGCTGAACGCCCGCACCAGCCAGGCCACGTCGGCGACGAAACCGGCATGGCCGGCAAGGTCCCGATAGGCCGCCGCCAGGGTTGGCAGTTGCAGCTCACCGTCGCCGGTCGGTTCGAGGGTCAGCGATTCCGCCAATGGCTCGGCCAGGGCCAGGAGCGTGTCGGCGAACTCGGCAATGTGCAGCGGCAGCTGGCGCTGCCATACGCTGAGGTTGACGCCATCGTTCAGCGCTTCGCCGAGTACTGCCGGGGAGTCGCCCAGCAACTGGCGGGGCTGTGAGCGGATGATCTGCTGCGCCAGCATCAGGCGACCTGCTCGTGCCAGGGGCCGAACGGGTCCGGCAGGCGCAGCCAGCCGGTGACGCCCACGGCCCACTCGCTGTCGTTCAGCAGGCAGGCGTCGAGTTCGCGGCGCAGCTGGTCGAAGTTGATGTTCTGCCCGATGAAGACCAGCTCCTGGCGGCAGTCGCCGAACTCACCGCGGGACTTGCCGAGGATTGCCGTGCGGCTTTCGCTGTCGCTCGGCCAGGCCGATTCAGGGGTGAAGTGCCACCAGCGCCCGGCATAGTCGTAGCGCATCAGCCCACCGGCCTGGGACCAGCTGCCTGCTTCCTCTGGCCGGGTGGCCAGCCAGAAGAAGCCTTTGGAGCGCAGCAGGCGGCCGTTGCTCCACTCGCGGTTGAGGAAGTTGTAGAAGCGTTGTGGGTGGAACGGCCGGCGCGCCAGATAGGCGGTGGAGGCGATGCCGTATTCCTCGGTTTCCGGCACATGCTCACCGCGCATTTCCTTGAGCCAGCCCGGCGCCTGGGCGGCGCGTTCGAAGTCGAAACGGCCGGTGTCGAGGATTCGGTCGAGCGGCACCTGGCCCATGCTCATCGGCAGAATCTCGGCGTGGGTGTTGAGGCGACCGAGAATGGCGGTCAGCTCTTCGCGCTCGGTGGCGGAAATCAGGTCGATCTTGCTGATCAGGATGACGTCGGCGAACTCCACCTGCTCGATCAGCAACTCGGTGACCGAGCGCTCGTCGTCCTCACCAAGGGTTTCGCCGCGGTTGGCCAGGCTCTCGGCCTCCTGGAAGTCGCGGAGGAAGTTAACCCCGTCGACCACCGTGACCATGGTGTCCAGCCGAGCCAGATCGGCCAGGCTCTGGCCCTGCTCGTCGCGGAAGGTGAAGGTTTCGGCCACTGGCAGCGGTTCGGAAATCCCGGTGGACTCGATCAACAGGTAGTCGAAGCGGCCCTCACGGGCGAGCTTGCCGACTTCCTCGAGCAGGTCTTCGCGCAGGGTGCAGCAGATGCAGCCGTTGCTCATCTCGACCAGCTTTTCCTCGGCGCGATTGAGGCTGACGCCGCGCTGCACCTCGTTGCCGTCGATGTTGATCTCGCTCATGTCGTTGACGATCACCGCGACGCGGCGGCCTTCGCGGTTCTTCAGGATGTGGTTGAGCAAGGTGCTCTTGCCGGCACCGAGGAAGCCGGACAGGACGGTAACGGGGAGGCGGTTCATGGCGGTCTCTCAGGCGGAACGTTGGTGTTTTTCGCGCTGTTCCTGGCGTTGCTTCGCCTCGATGGACAGCGTCGTGGTGGGGCGCAACAGCAGGCGCTGCAGCCCGATGGGTTCGCCAGTCTCGGCGCACCAGCCGTATTCGCCGCGGGCGATGGCATCCAGCGCGGCGTCGATCTTGTCGAGCAGCTTTTTCTCCCGCTCCAGCACACGCAGCTGCCAGTGACGCTGTTCTTCTGCGCTGCCGATGTCGGCGGGGTCGCTGCTCGGCTCCTGTTCGCGCAGCGCCTGGAATTCTTCCTCGATACGCGCCTGCAGCTCGGCACGCTGGTGCAAAAGCAGGTCGCGGAAGAAGGCCTGCTGCTCTGCGTTCATGTACGCCTCGGCGGGCTGGGCGAGTAGTTCGGCTTCGGTCATCGGGAGGCACGTGTCGGAAATAATGTAAGAGTTATAACATAACAATTATGTTCGTGATGCAAGCGCTGTTTGCGTGTCGAGCGGCGCACCGGTAAGCGCGTTGTTCCGAGGCAAAGAAAAAGCCCGCGGCGCGGATCGCGCGGCGGGCTCGGGTGTTGATGGGGGCTGGGCGGTCAGACGGCGCCGGGCAGCCCGTGGTAGTTGCGACCGAAGTACACCAGCGCATCGCTGCTGTCGCGGCGGTACACGGCGAGCACTTCGCAGTAGAGGATGTCGTGGGTGCCGACGCTGGCGCTGTGGCTGATGCGGCAGTCGAACGACACGGTGGCGCCGTCGAGCAGCGGCGAGCCGGTCACGCCGGTGCTCCACTGTGCTGCGGCGAAGCGTTCTGCCATGGGCGTCTTGCCGCCGAACAGGTTGGACAGGTCCCGCTGTGCGCCGGCCAGGGTGTTCACGCACAGCTGCCCGTTGGCGGTGACGATGGGATGTGCCGATGCGCTGCGGTGCCGATGCGCTGCGGTTCAGGCACACCAGCAGCGTTGGTGGTTCGTCGGTGACGCTGCACACCGCGGTGGCGGTGAAGCCGGCGCGGCCGCTGGGGCCGTCGGTGGTGATGATGTTGACCGCCGCGGCCAGCCGCGCCATGGCATCACGATAATCTTCACGAATCACTGGAGCGCTGAATTGACTGGTGGTTTCGCATTGAGCCAGTTGCATGATCGGTTCTCCATCAGGCGAGGACGCAGGCGCGGTCGAAGGGCAGGCGTGGCAGGCGGTCGCGCAGCTTGCTGGCGTCGCCGTAGCCGAGGTTGATCAGCAGATTGGATTTCCAGCTCGTACCGGCGAAGAAGGCCTCGTCCAGTGCCTTGCCGTCGAAGCCGGACATCGGTCCGCAATCGAGCCCCAAAGCGCGGGCGGCGAGGATCAGGTAGCCGGCCTGCAGCGAGCTGTTGCGCAGCGCGTTCTCGGTGATCAGTGCCGGTTGCCCGGCGTACCAGCTGCGGGCGTCGGCAAAGGGGAACAGCTCTGCCAGGGTTTCCGGAAAGTCCTCGTCATAGGCGACGATCACCGTGACCGGCGCGGCCATGGTCTTTTCGAGATTGCCCTTGGACAGGCAGGGCGCGAGCTTTGCCTTTCCCTCCGGCGTGCGTACGAAGACAAAGCGGCCGGGGCAGCTGTTGACGGCGGTGGGGCCGAGGCGGACGTGCTCGTAGAGTTGTTCGAGCAGGGCATCCGGCACTGCTTTGTCGAGCCAGGCGCTGTGGGTGCGGGCCTCGCTGAACAGCGTGGCGAGGGCATTCGAGTCGATGGGGGCGTGCATGTTCGGGTCCTCAGGCTGCTGCGACCTGGCCGCATTGCTCGGCAAGATGGTCCAGCAGGATCTGGTTGAAGGGTTCGCTGTCGCTGACGCTGGACGCGTGGCCACCGTAGTTCAGCAGTGCCAGCTGTGCGTTGGGCATGACGTCGGCCAGGTGCTGCGAACGCTGCCACGGCACCAGCATGTCGTCGCGGTTGGCGATCAGCAGGGTCGGGGTGGTGATGCGCGGCAGCTCGGCCTCGATATCGAAGGCCAGCAGTGCCTCGATACGCCGCACCAGATTCATCGTCGCTGGGAAATGCGCCAGTGCATGGGCATCGTCGCGTGCCAGTCGCTCGCTGTTGGCTGCGATCCAGTCGGCCGGGTAGAGGAACAGCGACTGCGCCTGCACATAGGCCGCCGGGCCGCTGTCGTGCAACAGCTTCAGGCGTACTGCGAAACAGCGGGCGCTGTGCGGGTTGGGGCTGCTCCAGGCATTGATCGGCACCAGGCTCTGCAGCAACTGCGGCCGCAGCAGGGCGATCTGCAAGCCGACCAGCCCGCCGAGTGCATGGCCGATGAAATGGCAGCGGCGGATGCCCAGGGCGTCCAGCAGCTCCAGTAATTCCACTGCCATGGACTCGATGGAATAGCCCGCCGGCAGGTTCGCCGGGCTCCTGTTGGTCCCCAACTGGTCGTAGACCAGCACCCGGTAGTCCTGGGTCAGCGCCGGCAGCTGCGGTGTCCAGAAGGCGGCGGCGCCGCCGAGGCCGGAGCTGAGCACCAGGGTCGGCGCATCCGGCTTCATGCGGCCATGAAGTTCGTAGTGCATGTCATACCTCCGCGAGGTCGATCAGCGGGCCGCCGGCGTGCCGGCTGGCCCGCTCTGGCAGGCGCTATTGGCCGACGTGGGCGATGCTGGCGATCTCGATCAGGGCATCGGGCTTCACCAGCCCGCACTGGATGCAGTAGCGCGCGGGCTTCTCGCCGGGGAAGTACTCGGCGTACACCTCGTTGACCTTGGCGTAGTTGGCCCAGTCGGTGAGCATGATCATGTTGAAGGTGACGTCGTGCATGCTGCCGCCAGCGGCTTCGACCACGCCCTTGATGGTTTCCAGCACATGGCGGGTCTGCGCGGCGGCGTCGCCGACGTGGACCACGTTGTTGTCCTTATCGAACGGCAGGGTGCCGGAAACGTAGACCACGCCATCGGCCATGGAGCCGGGCACGTACGGGGCGAGCGGTTTGCCGGAGCCGGCGGGGATGATGGATTGCTTGGGCATGTCGTTGATTCCTTGCAAGGCATTCAGGCGAACCCGGCGGACGCCTCTGCGGGCGCCGCGGTCGGGCACTCGGGTGTAATCAGCTGGCGACCGCCACCTCTGGCGCGGTCGCGAAGCTCCGGCAGAAGGCGTCGACGCTGGAGACCCAGCCGAAGAACGTCTCGATGTTGTACAGCGCCGCCTGCTGGGCGAACTCCGGCCCGGCCTGGTGCGTGGCATCGGCCAGCACCACACCGAAGTACTCCAGGTGGAACCCGTCGCGCAGGGTCGACTCCACGCACACATTGGTGGCGATGCCGGTGAACACCAGGTTGCGGATGCCACGGGCACGCAGGGTGCTGTCCAGCTGCGAATTGAAGAAACCGCTGTAGCGCGGCTTGGGCACCAGGATGTCGCCGGGCTGCGGCGCCAGTTCATCCACCAGCGCGTAATCCCAACCGCCCTTGGCCAGCAGCGTGCCGGCCAGTTCCGGGCGCTTGCGCATGGTCTTCAGCGCGTTGGACTTGTGCCAGTTCGGCGAACCCGGCCCGCCCGCCTCGACATAGCCTGCGTCCCAGCCGTTCTGCAGAAAGATCACCTGTATGCCGGCGGCGCGAGCCGCGCATAGTGCCTGGCGGATTTTCGCGATCACCGGCTGGGTCGCCGACACGTCGAAGCCGGCCAGATCCAGGTAGCCGCCGCGGCTGGCGTAGGCGTTCTGCATGTCCACCACGATCAGCGCGGTTTCGCTGGGCTTCATTGCCAGCGGCTCGGGCCGCGCCGGCAGCCGCACGGGTTCGTCGGGCGCGCTCAGGCCGTAGCCCGAGATCTGTTCGACGGCGCTCATCAGGCCGACTCCTTCAGCGCGTTGATGTGCCGGCGGCTCTGCATCAGCGGCTGGATCTTCTGGCCAAAGGCTTCGACGCCCTCGAGAAAGTCGTCGAAGGTCAGCATCACGCCCTGCATGCCCGGCACCGTGGCGATCTCGTCGAGCATCCGCGCTACGTTGGCGTAGGAGCCCACCAGCGTGCCCATGTTGATGTTCACCGCCGAGGTCGGATCGGCCATCTGCCGGATGTTGCTGTCCGCGCCCTTGTCGGCTGCGCCCTGCTCGCCGAGCCAGGCGATGGCTTCCTCGTCGGCGCCGGCCTTGTAGTGCTCCCACTTGGCCCGAGCGGCTTCGTCGGTTTCGTCGGCGATCACCATGAACAGCACACAGGAGGTGACATGTCGGCCGGTCTTGGCGCAGGCCGTCTGCAGCCGTTCGGCGGCCGGGGCGAAGGCGGTGGGAGTGTTCACGCCCTTGCCGAAGCAGAAGTTGTAGTCGGCGTACTGCGCCGAGAACGCCATGCCGGCATCGGATGAGCCGGCGCAGATGATCTTCATGTCCGCCTGCGGTGTCGGGCTGACGCGGCAGTCTTCCATCTGGAAGTGCTCGCCCTTGAAGTCGCTGCGGCCGGTGGCCCAGAGGTCGCGCAGCACCTGGGCGTACTCGCCGAGATACTGATAACGGGTGCCGAAGAACTCATCGCCCGGCCACATGCCCATCTGCGTGTATTCCGGTTTCTGCCAGCCGGTGACGAGATTCACGCCGAAGCGGCCGCCGGAGATCGAATCGATGGTCGAGGCCATGCGCGCGACGATGGCCGGCGGCAGGGTCAGGGTGGCGGCGGTGGCGAACAGCTGGATCTTGCTGGTGACCGCGGCCAGGCCCGCCATCAGCGTGAAGGATTCCAGGTTGTGCTCCCAGAATTCGGTTTTGCCGCCGAAGCCGCGCAGCTTGATCATCGATAGGGCGAAGTCGAAACCGTAGCCCTCGGCCTTCTGCACGATGGCCTTGTTCAGCTCGAAGCTCGGCATGTACTGCGGCGCATTCTCGGAGATGAGCCAGCCGTTGTTGCCGATCGGAATGAAAACACCAACATCCATGGGTAGCACCTCTGTACGCAATGGCTAGAAAGCGCTGCCCGAACGTGACGGGCAGGGTCGAAGGTGCGTTAGCAGGATGCAGGCCAGAAAGCGAATTGCCTTTCTTATCAACGATATAAGTTGCTTGTGTGGTGCGATGTGGACCATTTGGTCTGAATCGGAGCACCTGGTTTGTGCGCGGCGCACGAAGATCGTGCAGCAGTCGCAGCCGCCTTCGTCGCTCGTGCGCCACACGCTCACCGCGCTACAGTAGCGACTCGTTCGAACCCAGCCGGTAATCCCGTGACAGATCAGCCTCCCGTTCCGCCCCGCAAGCGCCTCACTGCCAGCAAGACCCCTCGGCTCAAGGGCGCGACCCGCGTACCGAGTGCCAGCGCGCAGGACCGGCGCCTGCGCATGATCGAAAGCAAACGCGCCAGCATCCTCCAGGCCGCGCTGGAGCTGTTCTCCCGTTTCGGCCTCCACGGCACCAGCCTCGATCAGGTGGCGACTCAGGCCGACGTTTCCAAGACCAACCTGCTGTACTACTTCGGCAGCAAGGAAGAGCTGTACACCAACGTCCTGCGCCAGCTGCTGGAGGTCTGGTTGCAGCCGCTGCAGGCGTTCTCCGTCGAGCAGGACCCGATCGAGGCGATCCGCGATTACCTGCGGGTCAAGCTCGAACTCTCCCGCGACCATCCCGCCGAATCGCGGCTGTTCTGCATGGAGATCATGCAGGGCGCGCCGCTGCTGCTGGGCGAGCTGCAGCAGCCGCTGCACGATCTGGTCGAGAACAAGGTCGCGGTGATCCAGGCCTGGATCGACGCCGGCAAGCTCGCGCCCATCGCGCCGCATCACCTGATCTTCTCGCTCTGGGCGACCACCCAGCACTACGCCGACTTCCGCGTGCAGGTCGAGGCCGTGGCCGGCAAGACGCTGGATGATCCGGCGTTCTTCGAGGAAACGCTCAAGAGCCTGCAGTCGCTGATCCTCGATGGGGTGAGGCCGCGATGAGCATGCTTTCCATCAAGCCGCCACGCTCCACGCTGAGCTGGCTCGGCCTGAAACTGCTGTCGATTACTCTGATCGCGCTGAGCCTTTCCGCCTGCTTCGAGGAGGCGCCGCAAGCAAACCCGCGGGCTAAGGACGTCACCGTGTCGACCGCCACCAACTTCGCCCGCGCGCTCGTTTCCAGCGACTTCACCGAGGCTCATACTCTTCTCTCAACGCAGGCGCACCAGCGATATTCCGCAGCGGAACTGCAGCAGGCTTATGCCGACATGACCTCCTACGGCGATGGTCCGGGCGCAGTGGATGGCCACGTCGAATTCATGGACGACTGGCCCGCCCGGCAGTCGCAGGACATCGGTTGGGCCTACGTTTCGATTACCGGTGCAGGCTTCATCGAGGCCGTGACGGTAGTCGTAGCCGAGGAGAACGGCGCCGCAAAGATTCGCGAGATCGAATGGGGGCGTCCCTGACTTGCCCCGGTCAACGCTAACGTTCTAGCGGCGAAGAACCGCTGCCTAGCGGCTGCCGTACGCTGCGTTCACCGGCTCACCCGCTGCAATCACCTTGCACGAATAGCCGCTGCTGTCTGTACTGGCTGGTCTAACCGTGCGCGGGCCGGAGCGCCTTGGGCACCTCCGGTATCAGCGCCCTCATGGAGTGAAACGATGAAACCGACATTCCAGCCTGGCCGAAATATCGCGATGAAGGTGCCTGCCCACGAATACCAGCGGACGCTCGCGTTCTACCGCGAGACGCTCGCACTGGAAGAACTCACCCCGGCGGGCGCTGAAGGTGAGCACACGCCGCGCTTCGATTTCGGCGGCAAGGTGCTCTGGCTGGACTGCGTGCCGGGCATCAGCCAGGCGGAGATATGGCTGGAGGTCGTCACGGATGACCTGAAAGGTGCTGCCGCCCACTTTGAGGACCACGCCTGCACCCGCCGGGACGAAATCGAACCGCTGCCGGAAGGCTTCAGGGCGTTCTGGATATCGAGCCCGGCCAATATCATCCATCTGGTTTCCGAAGGCACTGCGTCCTGACATACAGGCGGCATGATGACGAACGCTGCCTGTGATTCCGGGACTATGACGTGCATCCGCTTTTCGGAAATCGAACGGTACGTGCCTGCTCTGCCGGGACTCTATGAGATATACAAGGACGACGGCGCGGCGTTGAAGGTTGGAATCGGCGTCAACCTGCGCAAGCGGCTGATTCAGCACCGGAAGTCTCGCCAGAGCAGACTGATCCTCAGGGCTGGCGGTTACTGGAACAACCCTGCCGATGTCAGGAGCGCCCAGTCGATACTGGCTAAACATCTGTACTTTGCCGGCAGCATCGACGGATACGACCTCCGAGCGGAAGCGGGTCGGCAGGCGTTTCTCGAAGAGCGTTGCTACATCCGCGTCCGGATTACTTCGAGCCGTGAGGAGGCGCGTTCGCTGGAACGTGTGCTGGAGGCCGGCGGAGCCTTTCCTTTTCAGGGACGGGTTAATTCTGAGCGTTGAGCTCCGCCGGGTGGTGCCAGCAGTCGCCGCGCCTTCAAACCGCCTGCCTTTGCCGGTAGCCCTGCGCAACCTGCGCCAGCACCACCAGCGTCACGATGGGCAGCAGCCCGATGTTCACCGCCGCCCAGCCAGCCTGAGCGATCAACGCGCCAGAGGCGAAGGACATCACCGCGGCGACGCTGCCGTTGCTCAGCTCCATCAGGCCCTGTGCCCGGGCGCTCTCGCTTGCGGCATGGCCCTGGCCCAGCTGGGTGGTGCCGGCGACCAGCATCAGGTTCCAGCCGATGCCTAGTAGGCAGCTGCTGAGCAGGAAATGCCAGTGGCTGACGCCGAGCAGCGCGACCACCGCGCTGGCAATCAGCAATCCTCCACCCACACAGGCGACCAGCCGGCAGCCGAAGCGGTCCACCAGCGGCCCGGCGACGAATGCCGGGAGGAACATGCCGAGCATGTGCCACTGGATGACCTGACCGCTGGCCTGCAGATCCAGACCTTCGCCATGCATCGCCAGGGGCGTGGCGTTCATCACCAGAATCATCAGGCCGTGGCCGGCGGCGGTGGTCAGCACCGCGGCGCGAATGGTCGGCCGTGCAAGCAGCGCCTGCCAGCCGACAGTGGCCGCATCGGCCCGGGTCGCCGGCATTCCCGAGGTCGCCGGCAGCCCGGCCAAGATCATGAACCCCAGTGCCGCCAGAATGGCGATCAACAGATAGGTGCCGGCGAATGGAACGCTGGCGAGATCACGCGCCATGTGACCGAGCGTGGGCGCGATCAGCGCCGCCAGCACGCCACCGCCGATCACGCATGCCGTGGCGCGCCCCTTGAAGGCTTCGCTCACCGCTTCCAGCGCGGCGAAGCGGTAGTACATCGCCGAGGCCTGGTAGGCGCCGATGGGCAGAGCGCCGAGACAGAGCAGGGTGAAGCTGTCGAGCCAGAGCGACAGCGCGCTGATCAGTCCGCCCAACACGCCGGCCAACGCACCGATGAGAAAGCCGGCGCGACGGCCGCGGCGCTGCATCAGCCCCGCCAGTGGTTGCAAGGCGAGCAGGCCGCCGAGCATCAGCAGGGCCAGCGGTAGGGTGGCGAGACCGGCCGCCGGCGCCAGGCGCAGCCCGACGATGGAGGTGAAGATGATCCCGGTCATCGAGCAGGACCAGAACAGCGCCTGGGCGATGAACAGGCGCAGGACCTGAGGGTTGCTGAACAATAGGTGCATGGCGAGGCCCCTTGAGGGTGATGAGCGGGCACAGCGCTGCCTGGCGATAAGCCGGGCAAGCTGTGAACGGTGAGTGAGGTTCGGACGAAGCGTCAGCCGAAGCGCTGATAGAAGTCCCGCGGGCTGATCGACAGGTGTTTCTGGAAGCTGCGCCTGAGGTTCTCCGGATGGCCGAAGCCGGTCAGCCGCGCCACCGTCGCGATCGAGGCCTGGGCGTCGAGCAGCAGATTGCGCGCGGCTTCCAGGCGCACCCGTTCGATGTACTGGCCCGGCCCCATGCCGGTTTCCTGGCTGAACAGACGGCACAGGGTGCGCGGCGTCATATGCGCCTGGGCGGCCAGCGCCTCGATGGACAGGTCGTCGCCCAGGTGCCCGGGAATCCATTCCAGCAGCGCGGCAAGACGCGCCACGCCGCCACTCGGCGCCGCCAGCATCGGGCTGAACTGGGTCTGCCCACCCGGCCGGCGCAGAAACATCACCAGCCGCTGCGCAACCGAAAGCGCCAACGCGCGGCCGAGATCGGCCTCGACCAACGCCAGCGCCAGGTCGATGCCCGCCGTGACGCCCGCCGAGCTGAACAGATGCGCCGCCTGCGGATCGGTCGGGTCATAGGTGTGCAACCGGTCACCCTGCACCTCGATGGTCGGGTACGTGCCCAGCGCAGCGAGGTCCGCCCAGTGCGTGGTCGCCTTGCGTCCATCGAACAGCCCGGCCTCGGCCAGGATCAGCGCGCCGGAACAGACCGAGCCCAGGCGCCGCACCCTGGGTTCGGCGGCCCGCAGCCAGTCGAGCAGCGGTTGGTCGTGCTTCTGCGCATCCACGCCGACACCGCCCGGAACCAGCAAGGTATCCAGCGTGGCCGGATCGCACACGGCCCAGCTCGCATCCGCCACCAGCTTCAGCCCCGCCGAGGTGGCGACCGGGCCGACGCTGGCAGCGAGCAGCATCAGCTCGTAATGTCTCGGCAGGCCCTGACGCTGCCGCTCGACATTGGCCGAGGCGAACACCTGCATCGGGCCGGTGACATCGAGGCTCATCACATCCGGGTAGATCAGGCAGGCGACGGTGCGGGTGGCGTCCATGGTGCAGCTCTCAGGGTGGATGCCTGCAGTCTGCTGCCGAGGCGCCGCTGTCGCAATGACAAGGTTCCCACGGATCTTGCCATTTGCATTTCCTGATTTAGCGAGCCGGAGTGCTTTGCAGAACAGCGCAACCAGACGGTCGTGTTCGCATCCGCTCCAGATAGTCACGCAGCCGCGGCCATTGGCTGAGTAAGCCCGCTGGTTCGGTGATGAGCATCAGATAGTCGAGCATGGGTGTCAGCAATGCGTCTGCGATGCTCCAGTGCTCTGTGCAAAAGAAGAACTGCTCGCCCAGTTGCGTGTGCAAATGGCCGTTGCGCTCATTGGCGGTTTGGTATTGGCTCGCGCTGTGGAAGAACCCGATCTGTCCGAAGAGATTCTTGCCGCCTGCCGGTCGGACTGTCATGGCCTGCTTGCGCAGCAGCACTCGCTGAGTGCCAATGACGTCTAGTGGATCTACGCGACACGCCAGATGCTTCTCTAGCAGTGAGTGTTTGCCACGTTCGAACACGGGGATAGCGCGCTTCCGGCCGCTGTAACCGTTACCGTCCAGATAAGCCGCCGCCACCGAGCGCCTGCTCCCCCAGAAAAGGTTTCAGACAGCTATGTCCAGGCATACGCGCATCTGGATATTGACATTTATCGATATGAGGTCGAGGATCATCCGCTCGGCAGTGACGGTAGTACCGGACTGCACAGCCCTCACGGGGCCGTACTCACATTCGGTGAGGCAGCCTCCATCATTTAATATCTAGAATTCACGATATCTAAATCTTACGTTATGAATCATAAAGCACTTTTTACTCCCGGCTCCCTTGGCTCCTTCACGCTACGTAACCGCATCGTGCTGCCACCGCTGACACGCTCGCGCAGCTCGCAACCGGGCAATATTCCAAACGCCGTAATGGCGACCTACTACCAGCAACGTGCCAGTGCAGGGTTCATGGTGACGGAAGGCATTCAGATCGAGCCGCGAGGCCAGGGATATGCCTGGACGCCCGGGATCCACAGCCCTGAGCAGGTCGAAGGCTGGAAGGCCGTTACCCAGGCGGTGCATGACGAGGGCGGCGTGATTTTCGCCCAGCTCTGGCATGTCGGCCGTGTCTCGCACACCTCGCTGCAACCCGGCGGTGCGCAACCTGTTGCGCCGTCCGCCATTGCGGCGACCAACGTCAAAGTCTTTATCGAAACGGGACCGGGCGAGGGCGCGCTGGTCGAGCCCTCGATGCCGCGGGCGCTGTCCAATGCCGAAGTCAAAGAGCTGGTACAGCTCTATGCCGAGGCCGCACGCAACGCGATTGAAGCAGGCTTCGATGGCGTCGAGATTCACTGCGCCAACGGCTACCTGGTCAACCAGTTCATTTCCGCCCACACCAATCGCAGGACTGACGAATACGGCGGTTCGCTGCAGAACCGACTGCGTTTTCTGCACGAAGCGGTCCAGGCGATAGCCGACGCCATCGGTGCCGAGCGCGTGGGGGTTCGTTTTGCGCCGCTGTTCGCCAGTACGGATGAGGAGCGCGTCTACCTTGGCCTGGTGGAGCAAGACCCGCATGAGACCTACATCGAAGCGGTGAAGATTCTGCAAACCATCGGCGTCGCGTACGTATCACTGGCCGAGGCCGATTGGGACACCGCGCCCGAACTGCCCGGCAGTTTCAGAGAGGCGGTTCGTGCGGCGTTCAACGGCGCGATCATCTACGCAGGCAAGTACACCCCGGAGCGCGCCACCGCGGCGATCGAAGCCGGTTGGGCGGACCTGATCGCCTTCGGCCGTCCGTTCATTGCCAACCCGGACCTGCCGGCGCGCATTGCCCGTGGCTGGCCTATGAACCCGCTGGATGCCAGCAGCATGTACGGCGGCACCGAAAAGGGTTACATCGACTACCCGGTGTACGCGCACTGAGTCGGCGTGCGTGCACGGCCGTGGCGTGCACGCAGCCAGCACCGACAAAGTATCGTAAGATCGCGAAAACCCATTACCTGCCGCGGATATGAGCATAGACATCAGTGAAGCGCTGAAGGCCCTGGATAACCCCACACGCCTGGCCATTCTTACCCTGCTGAAGGACCCGAAGACCAACTTCCCCGAGCAGGAAGCCGATCCCGAACAGCTGGGTGTCTGCGTCAGCATCATCCAGGAGCGTGTGGGGTTGTCGCAGTCCACCGTTTCGAATTACCTGGCGGCGCTCCAGCGCGCGCAGTTGGTGACGTCGCAGCGTATCGGTCCCTGGACCTACTACAAGCGAAACGAAGAGAAGATCGCTCAGCTGCTCGAGGCGCTCAGCAAAGCCATCTGAGCTGGCTGTGAACTGCGTGTCGCTGGCGTCAGCAGCATGTGAGTCGATCGTTTTTTCCGCCGGACGTGACGGGTCGCCCGCAATGGGGCGCAGTTATCGACTGACCTTGCTCGCCCGATATCGACCCGGCGTCATGCCGACCACCGTCTTGAAGTCATGAATGAAGTGCGCCTGATCGCTGTATCCGCAGGCCAGGGCGGTGTCCAGTAACGGCTGGCCGGCGCGCAGCTGGTTGCGCACCAGCGCCACGCGCTGGATGCGGCTGAACTGCTTGGGTGTCATTCCTACATGATGGCGGAACAGGCGCTCCAGCTGGCGCTGGCCGAGCGGTACGGACTGGAGGAGGTCGGCCAGGCGTGCACGGCCCTCGGTCGCGGTGATCTCCGACAGTAGCTGTTGCACTGGGGAGCGTCGCTCCTGAGTCGCCTGCAGACGTCTGATCAATTCCTGCTCTACCAGCAGTTGCTGCGCCTCGCGGCTCAGCTCGGCCAGTTGGTCGACCATCCCGGCAAACCCCAGTCGCTGCCAGTCGGAGCTATGAAAGCCCGCCAGCTCATCCAGGCTGATGACAAAGAACGCCGCGCCCATCCCAGGGCGAAAGCGCACGCCCATCAGCCTCACCTGCCCAGCCAGTTGCAATCGCGAACTGGCAAGCTGCGGCCCGGCGATCAATGCACGCGGCTTGTGCAGATGACCATCGAAGGCCAGCGGGTCGGCGAAATTGAAGATGACCCCACAGGCGCCGTCCGGATGCAGCATCTGCTCGTCGTACACCGTGGCGGCGTCACCCTCCAGCCACCAGAAACGCTGCACGTAGGCAGCCAGTGCTGGCGCAGGCGGGCGAGTCAGGAAGCCACTGATGTGTGGCAGTCGTTCGTGCAGGGCGGACATGGAAGGCGGCGTTCAAAGATGTCGAAAATCTACAATAGCTCAGCTCGGCGGCTGCGTAGCCTTGGCTGCACATTCAAACCGAGGAGTGACCACCATGCGCATGAACTACCAGGCCGCCGCCCCCGATGTGATGACCGCCATGATCGGGCTGGAAACCTACCTGGCGCGGCAGAGTCGCCGCGAGGACGGCGTCGACAAACCGCTGATGGAGCTGGTCAAGATCCGCGTCTCGCAGATCAACGGGTGCGCCTACTGCCTTGACATGCACACCAAGGACGCCCGCGCCCTCGGCGAAACCGAGCAGCGCATCTATGCCCTGAGCGCCTGGCGCGAAACCCCGTTCTTTACCGACCGCGAACGCGCCGCGCTGGCCTGGGCCGAGGCCAACACCCTGTTGCCGCAAGGCGTTTCGCAACAGCTGTTCGAGGAGGTGCGTGAGTATTTTTCCGAAGCCCAGCTCGCCAACCTGACCCTGGCCATCGCCACCATCAACGCCTGGAACCGCTTTGGCGTGTCCTTCGCGCCGGTGCCGGGCAGCTACCAGCCGGGATAGGGCGGATGCCTGCCGCCACTCGGCCGGAAGGTCGGGCGGTCAGGGCTTGATCTGCTGGTTGCCCATGGCGCAGAAGCTCTGCGCCTGCCGGGCAGCCGGCAGCGCGCGCAGGCGGCTCATGCATTGGGCCTGGCTTGGCGTCCGCTCCACGCTGAGCATCGCGTTCTCGTCGACAGCGATCAGGTAGGGCTGGTTGTAGCGCGGGCCATCGTGCCAGCTGCTGAACTGCAGATCGCTGAAGGCGCAGCGATAGTGCATGTGGCCGGCGAAGCCCTTGAAAAGATCGTTCCGGAAGATGTGATGGTATTTCTGCCAGTCACGGGCGCGCTGGCCCTCGCGCACCGCTTCGCGGCACCCCTCCAGTTCGGTGATATCCGCTTCATGTAGAAACGCGCTCTGCGCCAGGCTGGTGCCGTCCAGCTGTACCGTGGCGACCAGATAGACCCGCTGTTCGGCCGCCTGTGCCGTGAGCGCCATCAGCAAACCCAGCGCCAACATCCCTGTTCTGATCAATCTGCAATGCTCCTGAAGGGCCGTTTCGTCGAGGACCGCACCCTAGCCGAGGAGCGCGTCGGGAAACAAGCGTGCGAGTTGCCGGAAAAGGGCGCCGATCGAGGGGATGAACTCCATTGTCGGCTGCTGTCGAAATCAGTGTGTCCAGCGCGTTCGTTCATACGGGGAAATGAAATGTTGCAAGCCCATCGCGGCATCCGGCTAACGCTCGGCGGCTTTGCTGTAAATTGGCCTGCCATTGGCAATGAAATCTCCCTTACATGACCCTCCTGATAGCGTTCGCTGTCTTATCCATCCTCGTTTCATTCATCTGTTCGATCCTCGAAGCCGCACTGCTCTCGCTGACACCGAGCTTTATCGCGCACCAGAAGACGACCCGTCCGAAGCTGTACGAGCGCCTCAAGGAACTGAAAGACAAGGTCGACCAGCCACTCGCGGCCATCCTGACCTTGAATACCGTCGCCCACACCGTTGGCGCGACCGGTGTCGGTGCGCAGGTCACCGTGGTATTTGGCAACGGCTATGTCGGTATCGCCTCGGCGGTGATGACGGTACTGATCCTGGTGCTTTCGGAAATCCTGCCCAAGACCATCGGTGCCCGTTACTGGCGCACGTTGGCGCCGTACCTGCCGCCTCTGCTGAACGGCATGATCTGGATTCTGAAGCCCTTCATCTACCTGTCCGACATGATCATGCGGCTGGTCGGTGGCAAGGAGCCGGAGCACGACATCCGCCAGGAGATCAAGGCGTTGACGGTGCTTGGTCGCGAGAACAAGAGCCTCGACGAGGACGAGCAGCGTGTCATCAGGAACATCCTCGACCTGCACGAGATCAAGGTCCGTGACGTCATGACACCGCGTACGGTGTGCGACTACACGTCGCCGGAGACCAGCATTGGCGCATTCAAGGAGCAGGTTGCCGACAGCCAGTTCTCGCGCTACCCGGTGATTGGCGATGACGAGAGCCCGCTGGGTGTGGTGTTCCGCTATGACGCCCTGTCAGCGACCGATGACGAGGCGCCGGTCTCGACGATCATGAAGCCGATGAAAGTCGCGCCGGAAATGACCAGCGTCGAGAACCTGATGACTCAGCTGCTGCACGAGCGCCAGCACATGTGCCTGGTCTACGACGAGTTCGGCAGCTGGCGCGGCCTGGTGACGCTGGAAGACATCATGGAAACCATCATCGGCCAGCCGATCATGGACGAAACGGACGACATCCCGAACATGCGCCGCTTCGCCAAGCGCCGCTGGGATCACCGCATCAAGCGCGCCCGCGACAGCTGACCGAGCATGCGGAGCGGGTCTGCCGCTCCGCATGAAGCTGCCGGATATCAGCGCTTGACCGTCCCGAACCGCATGAAACGCGTCTCGCCGCTGGCATCCTCGACCCCGTCGTTATCGGTGACGACGAACAGACGCCCCTGCTTGTCGACCGCCGCACCTTCGACCTTGTCCAGCACCCAGCCACCGGTGCTCTTCAGATCAGGTAGCAGATCGCGCTCCAGACGCTTGCTTGCGAGCGGGAAGCGCTGACCTTCGGCGGCGGGCTGCAGGCCATTCAGGTCGATGCGGTACAGACGCTTGATCTGTGCCGCCGGGCCCTGCTGGTTGTCGCGCTCGATCACCAGGAACTGGCCGTTGCCGATTGAAGTGAGTTCGGACAATCCGACCCAGCCGCCCTCGGCTGCGGCGTCGAGCGGGTAGTGGATGAAGCCCCATTCACCAGTGCCCGGGTTGAACACGCCGATGCGCACCCGCCCGGCGGGGTCGTTCTTCCACTCGCGTTGAAAGGCCACGTAGACGCGGGTGCTGGCGCCTTCGCCGACCACCGCGACGCCCTCGAAACCGTTGCTGGTCTGCTGGGCGGCGACTTCCGCGGGCAGGGCGAACTCGTCCAGTACTTCGCCTCTGGCGTTGGCGTGGATCAGCAGGTTCGGCCTGGCCTTGCCGTTACCTTCCGAAGCCAGCCAGAAATCGCCATTGCTGGCCTGGGCGATGCCTTCCAGATCGTAGTCGACGCTTGCGCCAGCCTTGCGCAGTTCGATCTGGCGGTCGATCAGTGCCGGTGTCTGGCTGGTGTCGATGCTGAAGATCCGCGACGCCTTGTAGTAGCTGTCCGGCACCGCATAGAGGCGGTCGGACTGGCTGCGGTCCGCGACCAGGCCGCTCAGAGCGCCCCAGGGGATCAGGTCGCGATCAGTGGAGCGGATCTCCGGGTAAGGTGCGGTCTTGGCACCGTATTGGTAGATCGAGAGCGTCGACCGGTAGCCGTCCTCGGCCGAATCCTCCTCGCTGCTGACCACCAGCAGGTTGCGCGACGGGATCGGCAGGATGCCCTCCGGCCCCATGCCCGTCGGCAGCAGCTGATGCATCACCGGCGCCCAGGGGCGAGCCACGTCGTAGACGGCGACCGCATTGCCGCGCTCGCTGCCGACGAACAGCAGGCTGTGCTTGCGGAAACGCGCCGCGGCGATGCCTTCCGGCTCGATGCCCTTGTTCTCCGAGCGGTTTTCCGGGTAGTGCCCGGCGCGGATGAAGGCGTGTTCCAGCGAGGCGCCGGCCTCGTGCCAGACGTGGCCGTTGTAGTCGAACAGGGTGAAGCTGCGGCTGCCGCCTTGCGCGCCTTCGGCATCCTCGTAGTCGCCCTCGTTGGCGGTCGCCAGCAGCGGCCCGACCCAGGCGATCGAATCCGGCTCGCGACGCTTGCCAGCGAGCACGCCGACCGGTTCGATGCGGTCGTTCTCCTCGACGTCCACACCTTGCAGATCCACCTGGCCGGCGCTGAAGTGGCGCATCACCCGGCCACGACGCAGGTCGACCAGCACGATGTGGTTGTTTTCCTGCAGGGTGACGGCGGCCACGTCCTGGTCGTTGATGCTGACGTACTCAGGCTCCGGATCACCCGGCGCGACCTCGGCCAGGCCGGTCAGGTCGACGTCCCGCGTGCGCCAGCGCGACGGCTGACCCTTGAGGTCGACGATGCGCAGAAAGCCGGCCGGCAGCTGTGGGATCAGCCCGTCGTTGAGGTCCTCGTCGCGCTCGTTCTCGATCGCCACCGCGGCATAGCGGCCCCGCGGGCTGATGGCGATGGAATCCGGCTGGCCACCCATGGGCAGCGTGGCGACGCGTTTGGGTTGCGCCGGATTGCGAATGTCGAACACCGCCAGCACACCATCGGGCTGGGTGAAGCCGAGCGAGGTGTTCACCGCGACCAGCGCGTAGTGGCGATGTACGGCGACCGAGGTCGGCTCGCCTTCCAGCTGGATAAAGCCCGCCGGCTGCGGCGCTTTCGGATCGCGAATGTCCACCAGGCCGATGCGCTCGCCAGGGCTGTCGGTGTAGATCAGCGTGCGGCCGTCGCGACTCACCGCGGTGATCTCGGCTACGGTCTGCCGGGTGGCATCCTCATCGGCACCCAGGTTGCGAAAGACCGGGAAGGTCGCGACCCGCTCGAAGTAGTCTGCGGCGCGGAGAGGTGCCGCCTGCGAGGCCAGCGGCAACAAGGCCAAGGACAGGGCAGTGGACAATACGGTGCGGGTCAGGCGGGTCGGAGTTCTCATGCGGGCCTCGGCGGTCAGTGTGGGGGACAGCCAGAACACGCTAGGGCCGGATTGTTACGTGGCGGTGACGGCGAGGAGGTCGAGCATTACGGGAGGAGATGCGGGTGGCATCGGTTCTGCGTTGCCGGCGCGTTGGTTATCGCTCCCGCTGGCAGGCGGATACCCGTGCAGGCTCAATCGACGGCCGGCACCGCTTCGTACAGCTCCAGCGGCAGGCCGTCCGGGTCCGCGAAGAAGGTGAATCGGCGACCGGTGTACTCATCCAGCCGAATCGCTTCCACCGCAACGCCCTGACGCTCCAGCCATGCCTTGCACTGCGCGACGTCGTCCACCGCAAACGCCAGATGCCGCAATCCCTGCGCCTCCGGTCGTGAAGGGCGCGGCGGCGCATCGGGAAAGGAAAACAGCTCGAGCTGAGCGCCATCCGGCAGCGCGAGGTCGAGCTTGTAGGAGCGACGCGCCTCGCGGTAATGCTCGGCAATCACCGTCAGCCCCAGCGTCTCGGTATAGAAGCGCTTCGATACGACATAGTCCGAGCAGATGATCGCGACGTGGTGGATGGAGCGGAGCATGCGCAAGGTCCAGCGGGAATTGTCGGGTAGAGACTGTCAGGAAAGGCGAGTGTTCGACGAGCCGGATCGTTACATCTCGTTCGGTTCTCTGCCCTGGAGGCCCAGCGCAGTCACCGTCAATAGAATCAGCCCCATGCCCAGGATCTGCAGCGCTGCCAGACTCTCATCCAGTACCACGACGCCGAAGAGCGAAGCGGTTACCGGCTCGACCATCGCCACGATGGACGCCACAGCCGGTGCGGTATGTCTGAGCCCGACGATGTAGAGAATGAAGGACAGCCCTGCGCCGACCACACCCAGAACGATGAACATTGGCCAACTCGGGGCGCCTGGCACCGCCGCTGCCTGTTGCGCGTCGCTCATCGAGGCGAGTATGCCAACGAGCACGGCGAACGCTATGACGAGAATCGCCTGAGGACTGCCGTGGGGCGCCGCGTACTTGAACGCAAAAATAAAAGTCGCATAGGACAAACCGGATAGCAGGCCGGCTCCGACTGCCACGAGTGTAATGTCGCTCGCGCCGACGTCATGGATACCGGTCAGCAAGATGACGCCGAGCATCACCGTTGCGATTGCTGCCCATTTGAACAGCGTCGGCCTTTCGAGTCCGAATGCGAAGGATGCCAGGTAGACGAACACCGGCGCTGAGTACATCAGGGTCGCTGCCACCGCAACGCTGCCCTCAGCGATGCTCAGGAAGTAAAAAGAGAAGTTGCCCGCCACGCCGATGCCGGCGATTACCGACCAGAACCACAGCCTGTGGCTCGTCATTCCACTGCCGGCCGGGCGTAATGCCAGCCAGATGAGCACGCTCACGAGGCCGATCAGGCCCCGGTAGAGCGAGACTACGGTGGGACTCCAGCCCTCGCTGATGAGGATGCCGCCTATCCCACCCGATAGTCCCCAGCACAGTGCCGCAAGCACCACCAATAGCGCGCCCAGGCTTGCCGGTTTCCCCTGAGTTCTTCCATTTGTTCGCGGCGAGCGCTGCGCCATAAGGTCATCTATGCCTTGAAGAAAGCCGCAAGGGACCAACCTGCAGCGCCCGCCGGGGCGCATGAGGAGCAGCCGGTAACTGCGCGGTCACCGGCCTGCTACTCGTCACTGGTTGCGCGTCACCCGCCAGACCACATTGGCCAGGTCGTCCGCGACGATCAGGGCTCCGCTGGGGTCGACGGTCACGCCCACCGGACGACCGCGGGTTTTGCCGTCCTTGCGGAAGCCGGTCATGAAGTCGACAGGTTCGCCTGCCGGGCGGCCATCGCGGAACGGCACGAAGACCACCTTGTAGCCGGACGGATCTTCCCGGTTCCAGCTGCCGTGCTCGCCGACGAACGCGCCTTCGGTGAATTGCTCGCCCATGACATCCGAGGAAAAGTCCAGGCCCAGCGCGGCGACGTGGGCGCCCAAGGCGTAGTCCGGGGTGATCGCCTGCTTGACCTTGTCCGGGTCCTGCGGACGGACGCGATCGTCGACGTTCTGCCCCCAGTAGCTGTAGGGCCAGCCATAGAAACCGCCTTCCTGCACCGAGGTCAGGTAGTCCGGCACCAGGTTTTCGCCCAGTTCGTCGCGCTCGTTGACCACCGACCACAGCTGGTCGGTGCCGGGCAGTATCGCCAGGGCCGTGGGGTTGCGCAGGCCGGTGGCGTAGGGCTTGTAGGCGCCGGTTTCGGTGTTGATCTGCCAGACCATGGCGCGGTCGACCTCGGCTTCCATGCCGCGCTCGGTGATATTGCTGTTCGAGCCGATGCCGACGTAGAGGTACTGGCCATCGGGGCTGATGGTCATCGCCTTGGTCCAGTGGTGGTTGATCTCCGAGGGCAGGTCAACGACCTTGGTCGGCGGACCGCTGGCTTCGGTCTGACCTTCCTCGTATTCGAAACGCACCAGTTCGTCCTGGTTGGCGACGTAGAGGTTGCCATCGTGGAAGGCCAGTCCATAGGGGGCATTAAGTTCATCGGCGAAGACGTTCTGCATTTCGTAGCGGCCGTCGCCATCGGCATCTCTCAGCAAGGTCAGCCGGTTACCGCTTTTGACCGACGTGTTGCCCTTCGCCTTGATGTAACCGGCGATCACGTCTTTCGGTTTCAGCTTGGCTGCATTGCCGCCACGACCTTCGGCCACAAGGATGTCGCCGTTGGGCAGCACCAGGGTCTGGCGCGGGATCTGCAGGTCGGTGGCGATCGCCGTCACGCTGTAGTTTTCCGGCACCGTGGGTGTTGCATCGCCCCAGGGTGTCGGCTCGGCGATCTTCATGCTCGGCAGCATTCCGCGGTCGGGTTCCGGCAGTTTGGGGTTGGCACCGTACAGGCTGGCGGCGTCCTGCTCATCGCCACCGCAGGCGCTAAGAAACAACGCGATGGTCAGTGCGGAGAGTGCATTGGTGTGCTTCATGCTTCACCTCCGTCACGCAGGTTGGAAAGGCCGATCCACGCGGCGGCGCAGGCCAGCAGAGTGACGATCACCGAGAGCACCAGGCCGGTCGGCATAACTGCCCAGGCGTCCTTGGCGTGCTGCAGTGCATTGATGAAGCCGAGTACCCAGGTCGCCACGAGCAACAGCAGATAGATCAGCGGTCGCCCTGCCCTGTGCCTGGCCTTGATCAGGTTGACGACCGCGAACAGGATCGCCAGTCCGCAGAACACCAGCCCGCCGGCGATCAGCCAGGAGGCGAAGTTGCTCCATTGAATCTGGTAGCTGCGAAAGTAGGCGACGTCGCTCAGCAGTGCGCCGAGAAACAACGGCACGCTTCCGGCCAGTAGGATCGAGTGCAGCGGATGCGGCACATGGCGGGAAACGCTGTGAGTGGTTTCTGTGGTGCGGTGGGTAATGACGGTCACAAGGAACTCCTCATTGCTTTCGACCAGCCCTGCGCGGCGCGGATCGCTCTGAAGGTGCTTAAGAGGGGATCGTGTCGTCGGGCCGTTAGTTCACTCCTATCGCTGAGCGGCGGGGCTGACCTCGGCTGCTGCAGCCCTCGCCCGCTTTTCGTGCCTCATGCACAAACCAAGTGCTCCGAACCGGACCATTTGATCCGTTATTTTCCCGCCATAACGCTAAACCACTGATCTAAAAGAGAATCGATCCGGTGGCACGCTTTCTGCTCTCTCCTCGAAAGTCGCCCGTGTGCAAAGGGCGGCGGCATCGCACATACAGAGAAGCGCCTGCGCCACTGGCGACGCGCTCAGTTTCCGCCCTGCGTCAGAGGAGTGCGTCACCCATGACTCTGCAATACGTTCCCATCATCGACCTGGCGCCGTACTTTTCCGGCACCCCGGAGGGCAAAACCCAGGTAGCCAAGGCCGTCGACCAGGCCTGTCGTGACATTGGATTTCTGGTCATCACCAACCATCAGATCCCCACAGAACTGATTGAGCGCGTGTCGCGGCTGACGCGGCAATTCTTCGCTTTGCCACTCCCGGAAAAGCGCAAGGTCGACCGGCCCAGCCCCGACATGGTGCGCGGCTACAGCGCGGTGGCGGAGGAGAGCCTGTCGTACTCACTGGAGGAGGCGGCGCCGGGCGATCTCAAGGAATCCTTTTCCATCGGCCCCAGCGATGTGCCGGCTGAGGACTACTACCGCTGCGCCGCTGCCGGCCCGCATTTCGCGCCGAATGTCTGGCCGGCCGACATTGAAGGCTTCGAGCGGGCCTATCGCGACTATTTCGCCGCGATGAGCGAATTGGCGCAGTCGCTGATGCGCATCTTTGCCCTGGCGCTGGACCTGCCGGAAACCTTCTTCGACGACAAGATCGACAAGCACATCAGCATGTTCCGCAGCCTGAGCTATCCGGACCTAAAGGGTGAAGTCGAGCCAGGTCAACTACGCGCCGGTGCCCATACCGATTACGGCAGCCTGACCATCGTCAAGCCGGACAACGCGTTGGGCGGTCTGCAGGCGCGCAACCGCCAGGGCGACTGGGTGGACGTGCCTTATGTGGAGAACGGATTCGCGGTGAACATCGGCGACCTGATGATGCAGTGGACCAACGACCAGTGGATTTCCACTCTGCATAGGGTGGTCAACCCGCCGGCCGACAGCGCCGCCGACAACGGTCGCCAGTCGCTGGTGTTCTTCCATCAGCCCAACTACGACGCGCTGATCGAGTGCCTGCCGAGTTGCTGCAGCGCCGCCAATCCCCCGCGCCACGCGCCGGTCACCTCCGGCGACAACCTGCTCTCCAAGTTCGTCAAGCAGACCACCTTCGGCAAAGGCCTGGAGGTCGCATGAGCACGCTGTCCTACGTCAACGTTTTCGCCCGCGACATCGAAGCCCTGAGCGGCTTCTACCGCGAGCTGTTCGGCTTCCGGAACATTCCTGATATCGCCTCACCGATCTTTCGCGGGCTGGATACCGGCAAGAGCTGCATCGGCTTCAACGCGCCGGACGCCTACGAGCTGCTGCATCTGGATGAGTACGCCGACACGCGCGGCTGCAAGTTCCTGCTGAACATCGATGTCGACTCGAAAGACGAGGTCGACCGCCTGGTGCCCGTTGCCGTCGCCATGGGCGCGACGCTGATCAAGGCACCCTACGAGACCTATTACCACTGGTATCAGGCGGTGCTGCTGGACCCGGAAAACAACGTGTTTCGCATCAACCACATGCTTTGACGTGCCAACCTCAGGAAGACCAAAAATGCTCAATCAGATGAAACGGACCTTGTGTGCGGCGGTGGCTCTCGGCCTGGCGACGACTGTTGGCGCCGCCGCGGCGCAGGAAGGGCAGGGGCTGACCCTCGATAAGCCGGCGAAGATCGCCATGCTCTACATCAGCCCGCGCAACGACGGCGGCTGGACCCAGGCCTTCGACGAGGCGCGGCAGAAGCTCGAAACCGAGCTGGATACCAAGATCCAGTACGTCGAGAGCGTGCCGGAGAACGCCTCTTCTATCCGCCCAGCCGTGGACCGGCTGATCCAGCGTGGCGCCAACGTCATCATCGGCACCGCGTTCGGCTACTCGGACACCTTCAAAGAGCTGGCCGAAAAATACCCGGACGTGGCGTTCCTCAACGGCTCGGGCACCACCAACAGCGGCAATCTCGAATCCTTCTATGGGCGCACTTACGAGAGTCAGTACCTGTGCGGCATGGCCGCGGGCGCGGCGTCGAAGACCGGCAAGCTCGGCTTTGTTGCGGCCAATCCCTTCGGTCAAGTCAACTGGACGGTCAACGCCTTCGCCCTCGGCGCCCAGCAGATCAACCCGGACGCCACCGTCACCGTGGTCTACACCGGCGCCTGGAACGATCCGGTCAAGGAACGCGCCGCCGCCATGGCTTTGATCGACGCCGGCGCCGATGTGCTCGGCCAACACGTCGATAGCCCGACACCGCAGATCGTCGCCCAGGAGCGCGGCGTGCACGGCACTGGCCACCACCGAGACATGCGCGAGTTCGCCCCGGACGCCACCGTCTGCTCCTCGGTCTGGGTGTGGGACAAGTTCCTAGCCCCGGAGCTGAAGAAGATCAGTGCCGGCAACTGGACGCCACCGGAAAACGGCGCGCTGCTGTCCATGGCCGAAGGCGGCACCGATGCTGCCTGCTGCGGCCCTGCGGTTTCCGAAGCAGACAAGGCGAAGATCATGGCCGCCCGCGAAGAGCTGCTCAAAGGCGAGAAGAAGATCTATGCCGGGCCCATGGTCGACCGTGACGGCACCGAGCGCATCGCCGCCGGCGAGGTCATGGCCGACCCTGCGCTGTGGCAGATGGACTGGTTCGTCAAGGGAGTGATCACCCAGCAATGAGCAACCTCAACGCGATCCAGCTGACCGGGGTGAGCAAGTCGTTCGACGGCTTCATGGCCCTGTCCCAGGCGGACTTCACCGTCAAGTGGGGCGAAGTGCACGCGCTGCTTGGCGAGAACGGCGCAGGCAAATCCTCGCTGATGAACATCGCCGCTGGCTTGTACGCACCGGAAAGCGGATCGCTGTTGATCAATGACAATGCGGTGCGGCTCAGCGGCCCGCGGGATGCTGGTCGCTACCACATCGGCATGGTTCACCAGCATTTCAAGTTGGTGAAGCCCTTTACCGTGGCCGAGAACATCCAGCTGGGGCTGCCCGTGGGGCCCGGCAATCATGCTTTCGCGGGCAGCCATCGGCAGCGCTTGGCTGCATTGGAGCAGCGGATCAGCGACAAGGCAGCAGAGCTGGGTTTCACCATCGACCCGCGCAAGGTCACCGAGTCGCTGTCGGTGGCCGAGCAGCAGCGGGTGGAAATTCTCAAGGTGCTGCTGGCGGGGGCGCGGATATTGATTCTCGACGAGCCAACAGCGGTGCTGACCGATGGGGAAGCCGAGCGCCTGCTGGAAACGGTGCGCGCCTTTGCTCGTCAGGGCGCAGCGGTGATCCTTGTCACCCACAAGATGAGCGATGTGAAACGCTTTGCCGACCGCGTCACCGTGATGCGCGGCGGACGGACGATTCAAACCCTCGATCCGCATACGGTCTCCGTGCCGGAGTTGGTGCGCCTGACCGTGGGCGAATCCGCACCGGCCAGCGAGTATCAACCGGCGACGCCCGGCGAGGTGCGGCTGCAAGTGCGTGATCTCAGATCGACCGGCGGGGGCGAGCATGGCGCACTCAATGGCGTGACGCTGAGCCTGCGCGCGGGCGAGATCTACGGCATCGCTGGCGTCGGCGGTAACGGCCAGAGCGAGTTGGCGAACGTGTTGATGGGCTTGCCCGAGTCCTGCGAAGGCACGTTGGAATTGACCGGTTTTGGCGATCTGCGCCGGGCCAGCCCTGAGCAGCGCCGGGAGTTGCGCATCGCCTCGATTCCGGCCGATCGCTACGGCACCGCGCTGGCTGGCGAGCTCTCGGTGGCCGAGAACTTCGGTGTCGGGCAGATCCACAGTGGGCGCTATGGTTCGTTCTTCAATCTCCGGCGCAAGCGTCTGGAGGCCGACGCCGCAGAGGCGGTGGCCGGATTCGACGTGCAGGGCGTGCGCTCCCTGAAGCAAAAGGCCGCGCTGCTCTCCGGTGGCAACGCGCAGAAGCTGGTGATCGCCCGCGAATTCTCCCGCGACCCGCAACTGGTGTTGGTACACAGCCCCAGTCGCGGGCTCGACGTACGCGCCACCGCTGCCGTGCATGGCCGCCTGCGCGCCGCCCGCGATGCCGGTGCGGCCGTGCTGGTGATCAGCGAAGACCTCGACGAAGTGCTGGCCCTAGCGGATCGAATCGGCGTGATGAACGCCGGGCGCATTGTTGCCGAGTTCGACCGGCCCGCGGATCGCCAGGCCATTGGTAGGGCGATGGTCAGCCATGGGGAGCTGAGCCATGGCGAGTTGAATCTAGAAGGGGTAAACCATGAATGAACAGGTGCGCCCCGTGATGCTGGAGCAGGCTGCGCAAGCGGCCGAGCGCCCGAAACAGCCGCTGCTGTCGCGGCGTTACGCACTGGAGATCCGCCAGCAACTGGCTTGGCATTGGCAGGCTGTGATCATCGGTCTCGCCCTGCTGTTGGGGCTGGGTATTTCCGCCGCCATCCTGATCGCTGCTGGCGTACCGGCCGGTGAGCTGCTCAATGAGTTTGTCATCCTCACGGTATTCGATGCACAGAGCCTGAAAGCGGTCTTGTTTCAGGCATCGCCGATGATCCTCGTCGGCTTGGCCGGCTGCATGGCGTTCCGCGCCAAGTTCTGGAACCTCGGGCTTGAGGGTCAGATGATCTGGGGCGCCATCGGTGCGACGGCGATCTCGCTGTTCGAGATCGGCCCGCAGGCGCTGCGTCTGCCGCTGATGCTCGCAGCGGCGATCTTTTGCGGGCTGCTCTGGGCGCTGGCGCCGGTGTTGCTCAAGCTGCGGCTGAAGGTCAACGAGATCATCTCGACGCTGATGCTCAACTACCTGGCGATCAATTTCCTGCTGCACCTGCTGTACGGCAGCTGGAAGGACCCGAGGAGCTCGTTCCCCTATTCGCCGCAGTTCCAGCCGTTCGAGCGCTTGCCCGAACTGTTCGATGGCATCAGCGCGGCCGTGCCACTGGCGGTGGTCGTCGCGCTGCTGGCGCTGTGGTTTCTCGGCATCTCCCGCGCCGGGCTGTACCTGCGCTTTGTCGATGCCAACCCGCGGGTGGCCGGCGCGGTGGGCGTGCCGGTGCAGAAGATGATCATCGGCACGGTGCTGATTTCCGGCGCCATCGCCGGGATCGCCGGATTCCTCGTCACAGCAGGGCAGGAGGGGCGGCTGACCCAGTCGTTCTATCAGGGCTACGGCTTCTCCGGCATCCTCATCGCCTTTCTCGCCCGCAACAACCCGGTGGCGGCACTGGTGGTGGCGCTGCTGATGGCGATGCTGTTCGTTGCCGGGCGCAGCCTGCAGGTGTTCTACCAGATCCCCTTTTCCATGGTGCAGCTGATCCAGGCGATCCTGGTGATCTGCGTCGCCTCTTCGGATTTCTTTATCCGCCACCGTATCCGCCGCGTTCAGGGAGGCGAAAGCTGATGGACATGATCGCCAACTGGCTTGGGAACACACCGGACTTCGCCGTACCTTTCGCCCTCGCGGCGCTGGGGCTGATTCTCACCGAGCGTGCCGGGGTGCTGTCGCTGGGGGCCGAAGGGCTGATGCTGGTCGGCGCGTTGGCCGGTATCGGCGCGCAGCTGACCTACGGCACGCCGGGCATCTCCCTTTTCCTGGCCATGGTTGCAGCCGCGGTGGTGTCGTTGCTGTTCGCACTGATGGTACTGGTGCTGCGGATCAACCAGGTGATCGCAGGGTTGGCGCTGGTGTTCTTCTGCCAGGGGCTGACCGGGCTGCTCGGCACGCTGCTGGACTGGACCAACAAGCCGGTGAAGGGGTTGGGCGCGGTCGAGCTGTGGCCGCTGTCGGAGTTGCCGCTCCTGGGCAAAGTCTTCGTGCAGAACCCGCTGGTGTTCATTACGCCGCTGATCTTTCTCGCCGTGATCTGGTTTCTTACCCGCACCACCACCGGCCTGCGGATGCGTGCGGTGGGTGAGAACCCGCAGGCGGCGGACGCGGCGGGCATCTCCGTGCTCGGCTATCGGCTGGGGGGGGGGGGGGGGGGGGG
>NZ_AOFQ01000073.1 GCF_000495915.1 Stutzerimonas chloritidismutans AW-1 | reverse complement strand
GGAGGGGAGCTAAAAGAATGCCGGGAGCCATATATAAAAGGTTGAAACCATGAGCCAGAAAGACCGCGATTACAGTGAAAAGCGCGATTTCATCCGAATGCAGATCGAAACCACCGTTGCGCTGGAACATGGCGATACAAAACTGAGCGGCACCTGTATCGACCTCTCCAGTACCGGCATGCAGGTGCTGGCCAGCGCCCAACTTCGCATGGGCGACAAGGTCCGCGTACTCATTCCATCCGAGCACAGCGAACTGAAAGGACTGGACGCGCAGACAGAAGTCGTACGCGTCAGCCAGCTCGACGATGGCCGGCAGAGCCTGGGTCTGGCAATCCTTTCGATGTCCTGACCCTGCTCCAGCGATGGCCGCAGCAAATGCGGCCAGGCTTCAGAAGTCGTCTTCGACTTCCCCGTCCTTGACCCGGAATTCGCGATTCTGAAGGTAGGCGTTGCGTACAAAGATGTAGCGATCACCCTGAATCATCTTCTCGGCTGACAGCAGTCCTGCGCGCGTATCGATCAGGTCCACACCCCGCGTCACGTTGCGGGTCGGCACATGATCCATGTGCGGATACGGTTCGAGGAAGGAATCCGGCACCCGGCCGACGGCATCACGCACCGTGCTTGGCCCAAGCAGCGGCAGCACGACATACGGCCCACTTCCCAGCCCCCAGGCACCCAGCGTCTGGCCGAAGTCCTCATCGTTCTTGTGCAGCCCCATACGGGTGGCAACGTCGAAGAAACCGAGCACGCCGAATGTGGTATTGAACAGGATGCGACTGGTGTCGATGCCGGCATCGCGGACCTTGCCCTGCAGCAGGTCATTGGTCAGCACCACCACATCACCGAGATTACTGAACACATTGCCGATTCCGTCCTCGAGGAAGCTCGGCGTCACTTTCTGGTAGCCCTGGGCCAATGGCTTGAGGGTGTAGGTGTCAACGGTGTCATTGAAACGAAACACCGCGCGGTTGACGCCTTCCCACGGATCTTCTTCGGCCGCTAACGCTGGCGCTGCGCCAAGCGTGGCGATCGTAGCGACGAAACTGGCCTTGAGCACGGCGATCCAGGCCGTAGCGATCTTGGGCATCACTTTTCTCTCCCTTAGGTATTTGGTGCATGCGGCGCACCGACGCAGACCGCGCAGTATAGAGTGAACATCCTGTTTTCGGCAGTCAGCCGGATATTCGGCTTTCGTGGCACAGGCCGGCGCTTGCGCCAGCGCCGGTAAAGGCACAGACAAGGCCTGGCCGCTGGTTTAACCTTCAGCTATCGACGTTCATTACACGCCGCCCGTAAACCCATGAGAGGGAAGCAAAATGCCGGAACATGATCTGCAGTCGCAGCTCGAAGAACTGCGTTATCAACTGGCCCAGGACACGCCGCTGACCGATGAGGAGCGGGCTTCGCTGCAAGCGATCGCCCAGGACATCGAAGTTCGCCTGGCGACGCAGGGCAGCACCGACCACAACGACTCGCTGGTGGATGGCGTCAACCTGGCCGTCGAGCGCTTCGAGGTCAGCCACCCAAGCATGGCCATGACGCTACGCAACATCATGCAGACCCTGGCCAACATGGGCATCTGAAGCAGGTCACGGGTCGCGCTGCGACCCTGACTCGCTGCGTTACTGGCGCACCAGACGGCGATTGTCCACGACCATCGCCTCGGTACTGCGGTACGGATTGATGTCCAGCCCGCCACGGCGCACGTAACGCGCGTAGACGGTCAGCTTCTCCGGCTGCAGCAAACGCTGCAGATCGAGAAAGATGCGCTCCACGCATTGCTCGTGAAAGTCGGCATGCTGACGGAAGCTCACCAGATAGGCCAACAGGCTCTCCGCCTGCAACGCCGCGCCACGGTACTCGACGACTACGCTGCCCCAGTCCGGCTGACCGGTCACCGGACAGTTGGACTTGAGCAAGTGGCTGTGCAGCGACTCCTCGACCATATGCCCGGCATCACAGGCCAACAGTCCCGGTTGAGGATGGTCGTAATGCTCGATGGTCACGTCCAGATCGTCGACGCAGCGCCCCGGCAGCGTCGCAACACCCTCGGCCGCCACCTCATCCAGTGTGCGCAGGCGCACCTTCACCGGCTTGCCGGCTGCCGCGGAAAGATCGCTGCTCATCACCTCGGCCAGCGCTTCCCGCGACTCGAACACCGACTGGTTCAGCGAGTTCAGATAGAGCTTGAACGACTTGGATTCGATGATGCTCGGCGAGTCCGCCGGAATCTCGAATTCACCGATCGCCACCACCGGCTTGCCGGAAGGCAGCAACCATGACAGTTCGTAGCAATTCCAAAGATCCACGCCCTGGTAGGGCAGCGTCTCGGCGGTGAGACCAAGCTCGGCCCACTTCGGCGCGCGCGGAATCGGAAACAGCAGGTGCGGGCTGTAGGTGGCGACGTAGTCACTGGACTTGCCCAGCGGGGAATGTTCGGCGGGATGCTGCATGGGGAATGGCCCTGAACGAGAAACGCCGCGAAGTTTAGCGCTTCGCGGCGTTCTTTTCAGTGGCATCGGCGCAGCGGCCGAAATCAAGTGCCAGCTACTGGCGCATCCCGCGCCCACTCTTGAGCAGCCCGACGGAGACCAGATAGAGCGCCGCCACCGCTACCAGCATGAAGCTGATCGCCACACCGATGCGGATATCCGAGACACCGAGAATCCCGTAGCGAAACGCATTGACCATGTGCAACACCGGGTTGGCCAGCGACAGCGTCTGCCAGAAGGGCGACAGCAGGTTGATCGAGTAGAACACCCCGCCCAGGTAGGTCAACGGCGTCAGAACGAAGGTCGGGATGATCGAGATATCGTCGAAGTTGCGCGCGAACACCGCGTTGATGAAGCCACCCAGAGCGAAGATACTCGCCGTCAGGGTGATCACCAGAACGGTCACGCCCAGGTGGTGCACCTGCAGATCGGTGAAGAACATCGACAGCAGCGTGACGATTACCGCAACCGCCAGCCCGCGAGTGATACCACCCAGAGCAAAACCAATGACGATCACATGCGGCGACACCGGCGAGACCAGCAGTTCCTCAATGGAGCGCTGGAACTTGGTGCTGAAGAAACTCGATACGACGTTGCTGTACGAGTTGGTGATCACCGACATCATGATCAGCCCCGGCACGATGTAATCCATGTAGCTGAAGCCGTCCATGTCGCCGATTCGCGCGCCGATCAGGCTGCCGAAGATGACGAAGTACAGCACCATGGTGATCGCCGGGGGCAGCAGCGTCTGCGGCCAGATGCGTGTGTAGCGACGGATCTCGCGCTGGACGATGGTCTGCAACGCGACCAGGTTGGGACGCAGTTCGCCGCTCATGACTTCACCTTCAGGTTGTTCTCCACCAGCGACACGAACAGCTCCTCCAGGCGGTTGGTCTTGTTGCGCAGGCTCAGCACCTCGATGCCCTGAGCGCTGAGCAGACGGAACAGTTCGGTCACGCCCTGACTCTTCTCCACCTGCACCTCGAGGGTGTGATGATCGATCAACTGCGCCGGATAGCTGCCCAGCTCCGGCGCGACCAGTTGCGACTCCTTGAGGTCCAGCAGAAAGGTTTCCACGTGCAGCTGCGAGAGCAGCTCGCGCATGCTGGTGTTCTTTACGATCTGGCCATGGTCGATGATGCCGATGTTGCGGCACAGCTGTTCGGCCTCCTCCAGATAGTGGGTGGTGAGGATGATGGTGATGCCTTCGCGGTTGAGTTCGGTAAGGAACGACCACATCGAGCGGCGCAGCTCGATATCCACACCCGCGGTGGGCTCGTCGAGAATCAACAGCCGCGGCTGATGGATCAGCGCCCGCGCGATCATCAGGCGGCGCTTCATGCCGCCGGAGAGCATCCGCGAGGAAACATCACGCTT
Organism: Stutzerimonas chloritidismutans AW-1; assembly: GCF_000495915.1. Taxonomy (GTDB): domain Bacteria; phylum Pseudomonadota; class Gammaproteobacteria; order Pseudomonadales; family Pseudomonadaceae; genus Stutzerimonas; species Stutzerimonas chloritidismutans. The sequence continues at coordinate 53,515 of NZ_AOFQ01000073.1, read as the reverse complement.
GTCCCACAATCCCAGCTGGTTGAGATAGCGCTCCGCGCGCTCCTTGGCAATCTTCGCCGGGATGCCGTAGTAGCCGGCCTGGGTGACCAGGATGTCGAAGGCCTTCTCGAACTGGTTGAAGTTGAATTCCTGCGGCACCACGCCCAGGCAACGCTTGAGCCCGGACGGGTCGCGATCCAGATCGTGACCGAACACGTTGACCGTGCCGCCGCTCTTGTTCACCAGGGTGGAGAGGATGCCGATGGTGGTGGACTTGCCGGCGCCATTGGGCCCGAGCAAGGCGAAGAAGTCGCCTTCGGCCACGTCCAGATCGATACCCTTGAGGGCCTGGAAGCCGTTGCCGTAGGTCTTGGTCAACTGCCGGATGGACAGAGCAGTACTCATAAGAAGGTGCACACAACGCGAAGGGAGTGAAGCTAGATAAGGGCGCAAGTGACCGATTGCAACCGCCCATTTCCGGAGCGAGCGCCTCAGTGCTACGTGTCGGACTGCTCCAATGGCACAACGATCAATGCAGCACGCTGTCCTTCGGCAACATCGGCCATGGGGAAAAGAATGCGCGCGTCCGGCTCATCGACCACCCAGCGCATGCCGTCGTCCTCGGCAAGCAGGCTGCCAAGCGGCAATGGCGCAAAGTTCTCGATGTCAGCGGGTAGACACAGCCGAAACCGCGAGCTGCGCTTGATGATCTCTCGAGAAATACTCAGCAGCTGCGGTTGCGCCTCTGCACCCGCAGGCAACTCGCGCCCCTCGATCATTGCGATCAGCCCCTGCTCGAACTGCAGCACTGCCGGCGGCAGTGCCTCGTCCTTGCCTTCGGCAAGCTCCAAGGTAAACGCCTCGGCGCCATGAAGCGTGGCGGTCATGGCACTGAAGGTAGAGCTGGGCTGGCACTGCAACAGGACGCCGTCGACTGCCAGAGCATGCAGTCGGGCCAACGCATTGGGTTGTGCGCCCCCTCCCTCGCGCCAAGGGCAGATCGCAAACTGGGCGAGACGCGACGGGCGCATCGCTGAGTGCAGGTCATAGTGCCGGCGCTGGCGTCCGGACACGCTGAAGAAGCCTCCGACCAATGCCTCAAGCTCTGACGCACGAATGGCTTCGCCGCCCCATACATCAGCATGGGCACCGAGAAAGAGACGGTTAAGGTCATGTTCGATGTACCGAACCATGCGACGCATCGCTGCAGGATTGGCAAACAGCAGCAACAGTCGCGCACGGGGCTGCACATCGCCCCGTGCGAGCGCACGGATCAGGCGATCCAAAACATGTATGGGGATGAGTTCATTGCCGTGTATGCCGGCCGACAGGACCAGATCGCCGCCTTGATCCTGGCCGCTCGGCGGCGATACCAGCAGCGCGCCCTCGGCCAGCCAGTGCAGCTTCACCCCGCGCGGGGTGAGCTGGACTTTCTCGCAGGGCTCGCGCCCGGCGAGGGTCAGTTCCAGCAGCTTGCCGATAGCGAGCATGCCGGTCTGCAGTCAGTGATTGCAGTCAGGGCCGTGGACGTGCTCGTCGTCATCGGCCTCGACCGGCTCCATTTCCAGCTGCAGGCTAACCAGATTGGTGGCCAACGGACGCAGCACCAGATTGGCGTACTCGGTGTCGCCGTCCTCGACGTCCACACCGATCATCAGCTGACCGTTGCCGACCTGCTGAATCCAGACCTCGCGGCCCTGCCAAATCACGGCAAAACGGGTGCAGGAAGTTTCCAGTTGGGTTCCGTCGACATCTTCCAGAACTAGTTGCAGGCTATCGCTCATTGAATTGCTCTCGCTAGTAGAACGCGCGGCGCCCGCGGCGCTGCGCATGGGGAATGGTCAGGCCTGGGTCAGCGTCGCGACGGCGCGCTCGAGGCGATCCAGCCCTTCGTCGATATCAGCTTCGTCGATGACCAGGCTCGGCGCCAGGCGCACCACGTCGGGGCCGGCCTGCAGCACCATGAGAGCTTGCTTCTCCGCGGCGGCGCAGAAGGCACCGGCCTTGCCCTTCCAGGCCTCGCTCAACACACAGCCGATCAGCAGGCCACGGCCACGCACCAGGCTGAACACGCCATAGCGCTCACCGATCTGCATCAGGCGCGCCTTGAAACGCTCGTGTCGCGCCTTGACGCCTTCGAGCACCTCCGGCGTATTGACGATATCCAGCACCGTCTCGGCAACTGCGCAGGCCAGCGGATTGCCGCCATAAGTGGTGCCGTGGGTGCCGACGCTCAGGTGCGCGGCGATCTCGTTGGTGGTCAGCATCGTCCCGATCGGGAAGCCGCCGCCCAGGCTCTTGGCGTTGGTCAGGATGTCCGGCGTGACGCCGTAGTGCATGTAGGCGAACAGCTCACCGGTACGGCCGAGGCCGGTCTGCACCTCATCGAAGATGAGCAGCGCGTTGTGCTCGTTGCACAGCTGGCGAGCGCCTTCCAGATAGGCCTGGTCGCCCGGCAGGATGCCGCTCTCGCCCTGGATCGGCTCCAGCACCACCGCGCAGGTCTTGTCGGAGATCGCCGCTTTCAGGGCGTCGAGATCGTTGAAGGGAACATGGGTAATCCCTTCGATCTTTGGCCCGAAGCCGTCGGAGTACTTCGACTGCCCGCCCACCGTGACGGTGAACAGGGTGCGGCCGTGGAAGCTGTTGAGCGCCGAGATAATCTCGAATTTCTGCGGCCCGTAGACGTCATGGGCGTAACGACGGGCCAGCTTGAACGCCGCCTCGTTGGCTTCCGCGCCGGAATTGCAGAAGAACGCGCGGTCGGCGAAGGTCGCTGCCGTCAGCTTCTTCGCCAGGCGCAGCGCCGGCTCGTTGGTATAGATGTTGGAAATGTGCCAGAGCTTGCCAGCCTGCTCGGTAAGCGCCGCGACCATCGCCGGATGCGCATGGCCCAGTGCGTTGACCGCGATGCCGCCAGCGAAGTCCACCAGTTCTCGCCCGCTCTGATCCCATACTCGCGAACCCAGGCCACGTACCGGTACGAAGGCTGCGGGGGCGAAGGTGGGAACAATGACCTGGTCGAAATCGGCGCGTTCTACCGGGGTGTGCGGGGCGGACATCGGGGCTCTCCTGCGAGGCGACACGGAATGAGAAATGAAAACGCCCCGCCATCGGCGGGGCGTCACTCGCGCAGTGTAAACGCAGGGCCGGCCCTCGTGCGCACTCGAGAAGAAATTCTCTTGCGCTCCGCGCGCTCTTTCAGCCGAAGTGCTGCTGGTCCAATGCGATCGCCTGATCCAGGGTTTCCAGCAGCGCCTTGCGCACTTTGAGCTTGGTGTTCTTGTGCGCCACCATGTTGATCTTCTTCAGCTGCTCGGCCGCGGCTTTGGCGACTGCCAGCAGCTCACCGATCGGCACCACCTTGTCGAGAAAACCGGCATCCACCGCGCCAATCGGATCGAACATCTCGCCGTTGATCACCGAGCGATGGAAGGCTGACTTGCGCAAACGGTCACGCGCCAACTCGATGCCTGCATGGTGCATGGTCATGCCGATCTGCACCTCATTGAGGCCGATATGGAATGGCCCTTCGACACCAATGCGGTAATCGGCGGACAACAGTAGGAAGGCGCCTTTGGCGATCGCATGCCCTGGGCACGCCACGATGATCGGGAACGGGTGTGCCAGCATCCGGCGGGAGAAGGTCGAACCGGTAGCGACCAGCGTCATGGCGTTCTGCGGGCTCGACGTCATGACCTTCAGATCGTAGCCGCCGGACAGGATGCCTGGCTGCCCGGTGAGAATCACGACGGCACGGTCCTGCTCGGCGCGATCCAGCGCGGCGTTGAGCGCCTCGAACACGGCAGGCGAAAGGGCGTTGACCTTGCCATTGCACAGCGTCAGCGTGGCGACGCCGTCTTCGAATTGGTAGGAGACCAGCTCACTCATGACGAGATTCCTTGTTTTTAAAGTGGGCAGACGTTACCCAGCGCTCAGGCTCAGGTAAAGCGCGATGACCGACCGGCCGGTCACGCCAGAGGCGTCAAAGCCGCACCGAAACGTATCTGTACAGAAGGGATCAGCTCGATTCGAAGTCGGCCAGTGTCTCGGGGTGCAGGATGGCCTGTAGCTCGGGGTCGGCGAGATGAAGCCCGAAAGAGCCATCCGGCAGACCGACGGATATCCGGTAAGGCGCACCCTCCTCGTCCACGGTGATCTGCGCCAGATCCAGATAACGCGGCGTGCAGCGCTGCTTGGCGGCATCGCGCAACACCACAACACGGGGGCGGAGTTGGTATTGCCGATGTTTTTCCACTACCACGGCGACCTCGCCGGTGTGCAACTCGACGAGCGTACCCACCGGGAAGGCTCCCAGCCAACGGATGAATTCGCTCACCAGGTCCTCGTCGAACTGCCTGCCGCTGGCGCTGCGCAGGATCTCGAAGGCCGATTGCACCGGACGCGCGCAATCGTAGGCCCGGTGGCTGGTAATGGCGTCGAAAGCGTCGACAATGGTGATGATGCGCGTCATGTAGGAAATCTGCGCCGGCCCCGAACCCAGCGGATATCCAGTGCCATCGAGTCGCTCGTGATGGCCATACGCGGCGTGCAGTGCAGCCTCCGGAATACCGGGTTGCGCCCGCAGCGCTTCCAGGCCGAAGACCGGATGCCGCTTGATCACCTCGAACTCCTGCGCGGTGAGCTTTCCGGGCTTGTTGAGAATCTCCGGATCAATGCGCATCTTGCCGACGTCATGCAGCACCCCCGCCATGCCCAGCAGCTGGAGTTTGTCGTCCTGCAGGCCGAGATGATTGCCGAAGCCCATCGCCATGATCGACACCGACAAGCAGTGCAGGCTGGTGTAGAGATCCTTGTTCTTCAGCCGGACCAGCCAGAGCATGGCGCTTTCATTGCGCAGCATGCTGGCCAGGTTGCGCTTGACGGCGCCATGGCATGCGCGGGTGTCGATCACTCGTCCATGCTGCACGTCGGCCAGTACCTGTTCGATCAGGCGGGAGCCATCCAGATAGGCTGCGCGGGCCTCTTCCACCTCGGTCGAAAGCGCGTGCTGCGGTCGCTCTATCGGCTTGCGAACACGCGGCCCGACGACCGGAACCGGCGTATCGTGCTGCAAGCGAACTCTGCGCGTATCGTCGACATAGACATACTCGCAACAGCTGCGTAGCGCGCGTATCTCGGCGGGCTTCAGCAGCGGAAAACCCTGGAACGCAAAGTTCGTTTCATTCCACGGCCGATCCAGCTCGCAGACGTACATACCCAATTCCAGACGGGCGACAGCAACCCGACGCCGGGTCGGCACCAGCAAGGTATCGATATGCTTACCTGACTTGCTTGTCAGTTTCATGGAACAGGTGAGCTCCGCTCGGCTTCTTATTCAAAATAACCCAGGCATCGGCCAAGGCTGCAATCAGGAGTCTAGCGGAACGTGCAGCCTGTCACCTGAGCGAGACGAATTTGTTAAGCGCATGAATAAGCTAAAAAAGTTTTTGCCAAAGGCACAGGGTTCGATTACATTAGCGCGCCTCGACGGACATGAACCTCCGTCGATCCGGTGAGGTGTCCGAGCGGTTGAAGGAGCACGCCTGGAAAGTGTGTATACGAGAAATCGTATCAAGGGTTCGAATCCCTTCCTCACCGCCATATTCGATTCAAGCAAAACCCCTGACTTCCCCGAAGTCAGGGGTTTTTTGCGTTCTAGAGCCCAGATCCGAGGGCACCATACGTCCGTCAGCGATTGTCGTGCCGCCTGCCCTGTTGCAGATTGCTCGCAGTCCTTTCATGCCGCAATCACTTCCATGGCCGATCCCTACCACCTGCAGCGCTTCGTCGACGCGCAACAACTCCAGTATCCGCAGGCGCTGGCAGAACTGCGCAGCGGGCGCAAACGTACGCACTGGATGTGGTTCATCTTTCCGCAGCTGCAGGGGCTTGGCCGCAGCGCCATGGCACAGCGCTACGCGATTTCGGGCCGAGCCGAGGCTGAAGCCTATCTGCAGCATCCGCTGCTGGGCCACGTCTGCTGGCCTGCACCGAGGCGATGCTAGGGCATCACCGCAACAGCGCACAGCAGATTCTGGGAAGCCCAGACGACCTGAAGTTTCACTCCTGCATGACCCTCTTCGCCCATGTAGCGCCAGACGCCGCCCAGTTCGAGCAGGCGCTGCAAGCCTTCTTTGACGGTCAGCCCGATCCGGCCACCCTGAGACTTCTGAGCAGCGGCGACACCACCAGCTGAACGCCGGCCGACTCATCGCTGGCCGGCGGCGCCACCCGTTGCGCCGCCGCTGGCCGCACCGCCGCTGCTGGCTCCGCCTGCACCGTTACCGCTACCTGTTCCGATTCCACCCGGCGGTGTGACGCCGCCCTGATTAGCGTTTCCATTGGCACCACCCGGAGCGGTCTGCGGCTGGGTGGTGCCCGGAGCAGGATTCGCGCCCACGCCACCGTTCGGCTGGCGGACATTGTTCTGCGGACTCGGCAAACCGGTCCCGGTCGGCGGGTTCGTGGCACCCGGAACGTTGGGTCGGGGGTTGTACGCATCACTCTGCACGCCCCCTCGGTTGATACCAGGCGTCTGCTCCCGAGTGGTGCCCGGCTCACGGATACGGTTGATATCGCGACCGATCTGCTGGCGATTTTCTTCCAAATCGGCACCCATCTGGTCACGCTCCTGCTGCAGTGTCATGCCCTCCTGCTGCGCCAAGGCAGCGCTGGAAATGGCAGTGAGTAACAGTACTAGCGGTAACTTCGGCTTGTTCATTGTCCGTCCTCCGATGCGGTGTAAAACGGAAGACAACCAAAAGAAGCGACCAGCTCCATCGCTGGAAGCGTTCGCTGGTGCGGAAATTGCTTTCTCTTGAGTCTGGGCGAATGTCCGGCACGTCTCGTTTACCGGCGTCGGATTCTGGAAATCCGCGGTCACGTACCGTCTCCGCCCCTTCGGCAAGGCGATAATCGCTACACACAAGAATAAAAGGCCATGTCATGCTCAAGCAGAAGAAATTTCGGCAGGCGACACTGATCGTCATTGCCACGGCAGTGATTCTGATCCTGCCCAACCTGACTCGCATATTCAGCTGAGCGCGCCCACCGGCGCGCCGTGAGGAAACATCCATGCGCACGACCGCCGTTTTCCTGTTACTCGCCTTGAGCACCGCCGCAACGGCAGGTGAAATCGAGCAGCGCACCGCCGTCCAGACGTTGCAACGACCCGATGCTGTGCTGATTGATGTGCGTACCGCGGAGGAATTCGCCCAGGGTGCGCTAAAGGGCGCGACGCGCATTGAGACTCCAGACCTTGCAGGTCGAATCGGCACCCTGGTGCCGGAAAAGGATACGCCGGTGGTGGTCTACTGCCGCAGCGGCAGGCGCTCGTCGGCCGCGCAAGAGGTCCTGGAGAAGCTCGGCTACAGCCAGGTGATCAACGCCGGCGCTTATCACGAACTTGCTTCGATATTGCCGAGCAACTGACACCACGGACTGCCTCACCTCCCCCCGCCCGACCGCCAACTAGGGAACTTATGAGCAGCAAGGGCCACTGAAAAACGTGGTCTTCGCCGCATCATGCGCACCCTTGTCGGAGGATATGGATGAACTGGGACGCCCTGCTCAACGAGACACTCTGGATCAACCTGGCGATCGTGCTGGGCATCACCATCGTCAGCTACCTGGTTCTGCGCACCATCCTCGGGATCGTCACCAGGCGCCTCAACAAGCTCGCCACCGGGTCCAAGACCAAGTTCATCGGTATCGCCGCCGAACTGCTTTCACGCACCAGCAATCTGCTGATCCTGGCGTTCTCGCTACTGATCGCACTGAAGACGGTCGAACTGTCGCCTCGCTGGGAATCGACAATGTCCCACGGCTGGTTCATCGCCCTCGCGTTCCAGTTCGCGCTGTGGATGGACACCGGCGTGCGCCTGTGGATGGAGAGCCTGACCCGCGACGGCAAGGCCCGCAATCCGGTCACCACCACCATCATCGGCATCATGATCCGTATCGTGGTCTGGACCATGATGCTGCTATCGATCCTCGCCAACCTGGGTGTCGACATCACCGCCATGGTCGCCAGCCTCGGAGTTGGCGGTATCGCCATCGCCCTGGCAGTACAGACGCTGCTCAGCGACATCTTCGCCTCGCTGTCCATCGGCGTGGACAAGCCGTTCGAGATCGGTGACTTCGTGGTATTCGGCGAGGTGGCCGGCAACATCGAGCACATCGGCCTGAAAACCACGCGCATTCGCGCCCTCAGCGGCGAACAGGTGGTCGTATCCAACGCCGACCTGTTGCGGCAGATCGTGCACAACTACAAGCGCATGAACACGCGGCGGATCGTCTTCAAGTTCGGCATCACCTACGACACGCCAACCGAAAAGGTGAAAGAGGTGGCAGAACTGGTGAAGCGCATCATCGAAGGCATCGAAGTGGCGAAGTTCGACCGCGCGCATTTCCTCGGCTTCGACGACAGCCAGCTGACCTTCGAGGTCGTCTACATCATGCAGGTCTCGGACTACAACAAGTACATGGACACCCAGCAGGCGATCAACCTCGCCCTGCTGCAGGGCATTCGCGACATGGACGTGCAGTTCGCCTTCCCCACCCGCAGCATCGAATTCATCGGTGGGCGATTGCCGGAAATCAATGTTGCCGGCGTGCCGCAGGAAAAGCCGGCAGCCAACCAGAACGCCGACGATGCCGACACGCAAATGCTCGGCGCCCGGCCGAGCTGAACCATCCCCCGTCGCCGCCCGTTGGCCGGCGGCGACACCTCGTCCCTTCGCTGCAGCGGCGCAAGCGCCTATGCTGAAGACGGAAGCTGTTCGAACCTGAAAGGATAAGACTCATGACGCTGCTCTGGTTGCTGGTTCTACTGCTCGGCATTGCCGTAATCGCCCACCTGCGCCTGTCGCCGGTGCCGGCACTGGTGATCGTCGCCACCTACCTGGTCTTCATGACCGCTGCCGACACCTCCGGGGTGGTGGTATTCCTGCTCTGGCTCGCCTTGATCGCCATTGCGGTGCCTCTATTGGTCGCAGACGTGCGCCGCAAGTACTTCAGCGGGCCGATGTTCGACTGGTTCAAGAAGGTGCTACCGCCGATTTCCGCCACCGAGCGCGACGCCATCGACGCCGGCACCGTCTGGTGGGACGGCGAGCTGTTCAGCGGCCGGCCGGACTGGGACACCCTGCTCGGCTATCCGAAGGCGCGCCTTACGGATGAAGAACAGGCCTTTCTCGACGGCCCTACCGAAACCCTCTGCGCCCTGGTCAGCGAATGGGATATCGCCCAGCGCATGGACCTGCCGCCCGCCGCCTGGGACTACATCAAGGCCGAAGGCTTCTTCGCCCTGATCATCCCCAAGGAATACGGCGGCAAGGGCTTCTCCGCCTACGCCCACTCGCAGATCGTGATGAAACTCGCCACCCGCAGCGGTGACCTGGCCAGCACCGTGATGGTGCCCAACTCTCTCGGTCCGGCCGAGCTGCTGATGCACTACGGCACCGATGAGCAGCGCAACCACTACCTGCCGCGCCTGGCCAATGGCACCGACATTCCCTGCTTTGCCCTGACCGGACCATATGCCGGCTCCGACGCCGGCGCCATGAACGACAGCGGCGTGATCTGCCGCGGCCAATGGCAGGGCGAAGAAGTGCTCGGTATGCGGCTGAACTGGGAGAAGCGCTACATCACCCTCGGCCCGGTGGCGACCCTGCTCGGCGTAGCTTTCAAGACCTACGATCCGGATCACTTGCTGGGCGATGAGGAAGAACTCGGCATCAGTCTGGCGCTGATCCCCACCGACACGCCCGGCGTCGAGATCGGCCGTCGCCACCTTCCGCTGGGCGCTGCCTTCATGAACGGGCCGAACTGGGGCAAGGATGTCTTCGTGCCGCTGGAAGCCATCATCGGTGGTCGAGACATGATCGGCAAAGGCTGGATGATGCTGATGAACTGCCTCTCGGTCGGCCGCTCGATCTCCCTGCCGGCGACCGGCACCAGCGCCGCCAAAGTCTGCAGCTACGTGAGCGGTCGCTATGCGCAAGTCCGCGAGCAGTTCAACGTGCCACTGGCCGCCTTCGAAGGCATTCAGGAGCCGCTGGCGCGCATTGGCGGCAACGCCTGGCTGATGGACGCGGCGCGTATTCTCACCGCCAACGCCGTCGACCTGGGCGAAAAGCCCTCGGTGCTCTCGGCGATTCTCAAGTACCACCTCACCGAACGCGGCCGTGCCTGCATCACCGACGCCATGGATATCCACGGCGGCAAGGGCATCATCCTCGGCCCGAACAATTACCTCGGACGCCTGTGGCTGTCGGCGCCGATCTCCATCACCGTGGAAGGTGCCAACATCCTCTCGCGCAACCTGATGATCTTCGGCCAGGGCGCAATCCGCTGCCATCCGTTCGTGCTGCGCGAAATGGAGCTGGTCCACGAGCCGGATCGTGAAGCCGCTGTTGTGAAATTCGATGACCTGTTGATGCAACACATCGGCTTCGCCGTCAGCAACACGGCCAGTACCCTGCTGCTGGGTCTGAGCTTCGGTCTGATGGGGCGTGTGCCGGGGACGAGCGTCACGCAACCCTACTTCCGGGCGCTCAATCGCATCGCCGCGGCATTCGCGATGCTGGCCGATCTGTCGATGATGCTGCTCGGCGGTGAGCTCAAGCGTCGCGAGCGGCTGTCGGCGCGGCTGGGCGACGTGCTCAGCCATCTCTACCTCGCCTCTGCAGCGCTCAAGCAGTTCCATGACCTCGGCCATCCGACCGACCAGGAACCGCTGCTGCGCTGGGCGCTGGAGGATTGCCTGGAGAAGGCCGAATCCGCCCTGCAGGACGTGCTGGCCAACTTCCCCAACCGCATTCTCGGGCACCTGCTGCATGCTCTGGTGTTCCCCTTCGGTGCGCGCCACAAGGGGCCGTCCGACGTCCTGGACGCCGAGGTCGCCGCCCTCCTCGGCCGCCCGGAAGGCGATCCGGCTTTGGAGCGCATCCTCGATGGCATGTACCGCCCGCAGGATCCCGAGCAGCCGCTCGGCGCGCTGAAGCACGCTTTCGAAATCCTCGCCACCAGCCAGGACGCAGCGAAGAAGCTGGCCAAGGCGCTCAAGTCCGGCGCGGTGATGCCGGCCGCTGGCGAAAGTTCGATCGATGCTGCGCTGGCTGCCGGCGTCATAGATGCCGTGGAGGCCGAGCAGCTGCAGATGGCAGAACTCGCACGGCGCAAAGTCATCGACGTGGACGACTTCGCCAAGGAGGACCTGGAGTTGCAGGAAGGACGAATCCGCTGATTCCCGATCAGCCCCGGTAGCCCGGCGAGCGAACTCCAAACGCCTCGCCGGGCTCCAACCCTGCAAGCCCATCGAACTGCCAGTCGTCATGGATCTTGTCGTTGCTCGTCCCGAAGGCCTCTACTGCCCACCCGGTGATTTCTACATCGATCCCTGGCGTCCGGTCGATCGCGCCGTCATCACCCACGCCCACGGCGACCACGCGCGCTGGGGCATGGGCCATTACCTGGCTTCAAGCGACAGCGAAGGCATTCTGCGTTCACGCATCGCCGCCGATGTGCCGCTGCAAACGCTGGCCTACGGTGAGTCCATCGAACATCACGGCGTAAAGCTCAGCTTCCACCCGGCCGGCCATGTGCTCGGCTCGGCTCAGGTGCGACTGGAATACAAGGGCGAGGTCTGGGTGGCCTCAGGCGACTACAAGGTCGAGCCGGACGGCACCTGCGCCCCGTTCGAGCCGGTGCGCTGCCACACCTTCATTACCGAATCGACCTTCGGTTTGCCGATCTACAAATGGCCGTCCCAGGCCGAGATATTCCGCGACATCAATGACTGGTGGCGCGCCAACGCCGCAGCCGGGCGCGCCTCGGTGCTGTTCTGCTACGCCTTCGGCAAGGCGCAGCGCATCCTTCACGGCTTGGATGAAAGCATCGGCACCATCGTCGTCCATGGCGCGGTGGAGCCACTGAACAAGGTCTATCGCGAAGGCGGCGTCTATCTTCCACCGACCGTTTATGCCGGCGACCTGAAAAAGGGCGAACCTCGCCTGAAGCATGCCATCATCCTCGCCCCGCCGTCGGCTGGCGGCAGCACCTGGATGCGCCGTTTCGGTGACTATGCCGATGCCTTCGCCAGCGGTTGGATGATGTTGCGCGGCATGGATGTTGTGGCGCGCCCCCCGCCGTAGGCGTGGTGTCGACCGCGGCTTCGTGCTCTCCGATCACGCCGACTGGCCGGGCCTGCTCTGGGCCATCGAGCAGACCGGCGCCGAGCGGGTGATGGTCACCCACGGTTCCGTTCCGATCCTGGTCCGTTATCTGCGTGAGATGCGCGGGCTCGATGCGCAGGCCTTCGAGACCGAATATGGCGAAGAAGACGACGCGAACACCCAGGAGCCCGAATGACTAGGCGGATCACCACCCCGCCTTGTAGGAGCGAGCTTGCGCGCAAACCGGCCGCACCACACCGGTACGGAGGCGCCGCATGAAAGCCTTCGCCACTCTCTATAGCCGCCTCGACGCGACCACCTCGAGCAACGCCAAGCTCGCGGCAATGCGCGACTATTTCCGCGAGGCCGATCCGGCCGACGCCGCCTGGGCGGTCTACTTCCTTTCCGGCGGTCGACCTCGCCAACTTGTGCCGACCAAGGTATTGCGCGAAACCGCCATGCAGGCCTCGGCCTTGCCGGAATGGCTGTTCGAAGAAAGTTATCAGGCCGTCGGTGATATGGCCGAAACCATCTCGCTGCTGATGCCCGAGGCCGAGCACAGCTCCGAGGACGGGCTGGCCGTATGGATGCAGGACAAACTGTTGCCCTTGCGCGGTCTGCCGCCGGAAGAATTGGCTGAGCGATTGCCCGCACTCTGGGCACAGCTGGACCGGCTGAGCCTGATGGTATGCATCAAGCTGATCACCGGCGCGTTTCGCGTTGGCGTTTCGAAATTGCTGGTCACCCGTGCGCTGGCCTCGCTGGTCGATCTCGATCCGAAACGGGTCGCGCAGCGGCTGGTTGGCTATACCGACCTTTCGCACCGTCCCAGCGCCGAAGGCTACCTCGCGCTGATTGCCGACGAGTCCGAACACGAACATGCGCAGCGCGGCGGCCAGCCCTACCCCTTCTTTCTCGCCCATCCGCTGCAGGCCCCGGTCGAGGAGTTCGACACCCTGCTCAGCGCGCCAGAGAACTGGTTCGTCGAATGGAAGTGGGACGGCATCCGCGCCCAGCTGGTCAAGCGCGACGGGCAGATCTGGGTCTGGTCGCGGGGCGAAGAGCTGGTCAGCGAGCGCTTCCCGGAACTCTGCGAGCTGGCCAGCGAACTGCCGGACGGCACAGTCATCGATGGCGAGATCCTGGTCTGGAAGCACGCCCCCGGCGAGCCTACGACCAATCTTTTCGAACATTTCGATAGTGATGATTCAAAGACAGCCGAACGCTTCGGCGTGCAATCCTTCGCCCTGTTGCAACAGCGTATCGGCCGCAAGAATCTCACGGCGAAAGTGCTGGCTGACGCCCCCGTCGCGGTGCTCGCCTACGACCTGCTGGAATGGCAAGGCGACGACTGGCGCCAGCGCGCCCACCGCGATCGGCGGCAACAGCTCGAAACTGTGGTCGGCCGGTGCGCCAATCCCAGGCTCATGCTTTCGCCGCTGGTGAGCGGGAATGACTGGCACGATCTCGCCCGCCAGCGCGAAGCGTCACGTGCTCGCGGCGTCGAAGGGATGATGATCAAGGCCCGCGCGGCGCAGTACGGTGTCGGCCGGACCAAGGACGTCGGCGTCTGGTGGAAATGGAAGATCGACCCCTACTCCGTCGATGCCGTGCTGATCTATGCCCAGCGCGGTCATGGCCGCCGCGCCAGCCTCTACACCGACTACACCTTTGCCGTCTGGGACGGTGAACCGGGCGACCCCGAGCGCAAACTGGTGCCCTTCGCCAAGGCCTACTCCGGGCTGACCGACGAAGAAATGCGCAAGGTCGACGCCATCGTGCGCAAGACCACCGTGGAGAAATTCGGCCCCGTTCGCAGCGTGACGCCGACGCTGGTGTTCGAGCTGGGCTTCGAAGGTATCGCCGCCAGCAGCCGACACAAGAGCGGCATCGCCGTGCGCTTCCCCCGCATGCTGCGCTGGCGCCTCGATAAGCCGGTGGATGAGGCCGATACCCTGACCACCCTGCGGGAATTGCTGGGATGAAACCAAGGCACCCGGCACCCGCTCAGCCCTCACCCCAACCCTCTCCCAGAGTGAGAGGGAGCAAGAGCGGAGCAGTGCCAGGCGAGAACGCTGAGCAACCGCGCGATCGCCCCCCTCTCCCTCAGGGAGAGGGGCCGGGGGTGAGGGAAGCGTTAGGCGACCCCGACGTGAGCCAGCCCGCACTCCGGCCCTCTCCCCTCAGAGGGAGCAAGACCGGAGCCATGCCAGACGAAGATGCCGAGCAGCCACACGATCACTCCCCTCTCCCTCTGGGAGAGGGGCTGGGGGTGAGGGACGGGGCCGAGAGCCTCGCTGCGGGCTGGTTTTCCAGCCGTGCCTGGCAACCCTTCCCGTTCCAGCAGGAGGTGTGGCAAGCGATAGGCCATGGCGAATCGGGGCTGCTGCACGCCACCACCGGCTCCGGCAAGACCTACGCTGTCTGGCTCGGAGCCCTGAATCGCTTTGCGACCAAGGCACCCTCTTCCACCGCGACGGACAAGCCAGCGTCTTTGACGGTGCTCTGGATCACCCCGATGCGCGCATTGGCGGCCGATACCGCGCGGGCTCTGCAAGCACCGCTGGATGATCTCGGCATCAACTGGAGCATCGGCCTGCGCACCGGTGATACCAGCAGTTCCGAGCGTGCGCGCCAGGGCCGAAGGCTGCCCAGCGCGCTGGTCACCACACCGGAAAGCCTGACCCTGCTGCTGACCCGCGCCGACGCACGCCAGGCCTTTGCGGGCCTGCGCATGCTGGTGGTGGACGAGTGGCATGAGCTGCTGGGCAACAAGCGCGGCGTGCAGTTGCAACTGGCGCTGGCGCGGCTTCGTCAGTGGATGCCGAAGCTCATCGTGTGGGGGCTGTCGGCGACCCTTGGCAACCAGCCCCATGCGCTGGAGGTGTTGATGCATCCGGGGCGCGGCAAGCTGGTGCAAGGTCGGGTCGACAAGGACCTGCACGTCGATACCTTGCTGCCGCCGAGCATCGAACGCTTCCCCTGGGCCGGCCATCTCGGGCTGCGCATGCTGCCGCAGGTGGTCGAAGAGATCGACTCGGCTGCGACCACCCTCGTGTTCACCAATACCCGTTCGCAGTCGGAAATCTGGTATCAGGCGCTGCTGAATGCGCGGCCGGACTGGGCCGGGCTGATCGCGCTGCACCACGGCTCGCTGGCACGCGAGGTGCGCGACTGGGTCGAACTGGGCCTCAAGCAGGGCGCGCTCAAGGCCGTAGTCTGCACCTCCAGCCTGGATCTGGGCGTGGATTTCCTGCCGGTCGAACGTATTTTGCAGATCGGCTCACCCAAGGGCGTGGCGCGGCTGATGCAGCGGGCCGGTCGCTCCGGGCATGCGCCGGGCCGGACCTCCCGCGTCACGCTGGTGCCTACACACAGCGTCGAAGTCGTGGAAGCCGCTGCCGCCCAGATCGCGATCGCCGAACGCCGCATCGAAGCCCGCAGCGCGCCCCATCGACCACTGGACGTACTGGTGCAGCACCTGGTGAGCATGGCGCTGGGCGGTGGGTTTCGTCCGGAAGAATTGTTCGATGAGGTTAGGCAGGCCTGGTCGTACCGCGATCTCACTGGCGATCACTGGCAATGGGCGCTGGCCTTCGTGCGGCACGGCGGGCATTCCCTGACCGCCTACCCGGATTACCAGCGTGTGGAGCCGGACGACACCGGCCTCTGGAAAGTACCCAGTCGCCGCGTGGCGCTGCGCCATCGTATGAGCATCGGCACCATCGTCAGCGACGCCAGCCTGACGGTGAAGTTCTGGGCCAAGGGCGGCAGCGGGCGTTCGCTGGGCAGCATCGAGGAAGGTTTCATCGCGCGCCTGCGCCCCGGCGATAACTTTCTCTTCGGCGGTCGCCTGCTGGAACTGGTGCGGGTCGAGAACATGACCGCCTACGTCAGCCGCGCGACGGGCAAGAAGGCTGCCGTGCCGCGCTGGAACGGCGGGCGCATGCCGCTATCCAGCGAGCTGGCCGATGCCGTGGTCGAGCAGCTCGGTGCTGCCTCGCGCGAGCAGTTCAGCACGCCCGAAATGCGCCTGGTCGAACCGCTGCTTCGCGTCCAGATGGACTGGTCGGCGCTGCCCACCAAGACCACCTTGCTGGCCGAGGTGATGAAGTCCCGCGAAGGCTGGCACCTGTTCCTCTACCCCTTCGCCGAGCGCCATGTGCACCTGGGCCTGGCCAGCCTGCTGGCCTGGCGCATGGGCCAACGGCAGCCGCTGACCTTTTCCATCGCGGTCAACGACTATGGCTTCGAACTGCTTTCGGCCACCGAGGTGGACTGGCTGCACTGGCTGACGCCGGCGCTTTTCAGTGAAAACGACCTGCTGCAAGACGTGCTCGCCAGCCTCAATGCCAGTGAGCTGGCGCGCCGCCGTTTTCGTGAGATCGCGCGCATCGCAGGTTTGGTGTTTTCCGGCTACCCCGGAGCGCAGAAAAGCGCGCGTCAGCTGCAGGCTTCCAGCGGACTGTTCTTTGACGTCTTCCGCCAGTACGACCCGGCCAACCTGCTGCTGACCCAGGCCGAAGAAGAAGTGCTGCGTCAGGAACTGGAGGTCGAGCGGCTGGAGCAGACCATGAGCCGGCTGCAAGGGCGCCAACTGGACATCCATCAGGTCAAACGCACCACGCCGTTGGCGTTTCCGTTGATGGTCGAACGCTTTCGCGAAAGCATGAGTTCGGAAAAACTCGCCGACCGCATCCGCCGCATGGTCGCCGAGCTGGACAAGGCGGCTGGTCCCGGCGGCTATCAGCCGGAAGCGAATGCCAGCATCATGGTCGAACGTGAAACCGCGCCCAAGCGCAAACCGCGGCAGACCAAGGACGGCACGCCACGCCTCAGGAAGCCGAAACGCGCCCCATGACGCTAGCCTCAGCACGCCCATGTCTCACATGAATCCTTACCAGCCCATCGAACTGGCCGGCAGTACGCTCTGGTTGCTTGCGGAAAAGGCCGTCTACTGGCCTGAGCAGCAGGCGTTGCTGATAGCAGATATACATTTCGGCAAGGCCGCAGCCTACCGGCGCCTGGGCCAGCCCGTGCCCCACGGCACCACCGACGCTAACCTGCGCCAGCTGGACGATCTGCTGGCGCGGTACGCCTGCCGCCAGCTGATCTTTCTCGGTGATTTCCTGCACGCGCCGGAGTCCCGTGCACCATCCACGCTGGCCCGTCTGGCCGAATGGCGTGCGCAACATGCGCAACTGGACATCACGCTGGTGCGTGGCAACCACGACCGCCGTGCCGGCGACCCACCGCGCGAGTTGGACATAAGCGTAGTCAGCGAACCGTTACTGCTCGGCCCCTATGCCCTGCAGCATGAGCCGGACCCGCATCCGACCCATCACGTACTCGCTGGCCACGTACATCCAGCCTTTCAGCTACATGGCCGCGGCCGCCAGCGCCTGCGCCTGCCGTGCTTCTGCATCGGAGCGCGGCTCAGCCTGCTGCCGGCCTTCGGCAACTTCACCGGAACGATGACGGTGGCAGCCGAAGACAACTGGCAGATTTATGTGATCGGGGATGGAGAGGTCTGGCCGCTGAGACGCCCTGCGCCCGTCAGGCCTGGGATATGCCCGTGATGGTGATGCCATAACGCTCGGCCAGGCGTGTGGCCGGGGTGTCCTCCAGATCGGGCTCGTGCTCGTGCTCGATCTCCTGATCCGGATACAGCTCTTCTGCCTTGCGACTCACCAGCTCCACAGCCTCATCGATATCCGGCTGGTGCGCCGAGTCGATCTTCAGTGTCGCGGTGTTGCCGTCTTTGTTGTACGCAATGATCCAAGTCGTCATGAAAGTGCCCCTCGCCTTAAAGAAACCCGTGTGGACGTAATAACGCCCATTTTGGTTTTTGTAAGTTTTTAGACCCATCCGGCGTCGGCAGTTCGGTCCCTCACTTCAAAGTTAGCAGCTTTAATTGAATTGCCAGGAACAACCATGCGGACGCCCGGTCATCCGTATGCAAACACCATGGAGTCGGGAATATGAATGCCTCGCCTCTACGCATTACCGAACCGTCCGAAGAGCATTTGGTGAGCTTACTGCGCCAGCACGCCGAACCGCTGCCCGCTCTGGATGGCCCGCGCTTCGCCGATGCATTCGAACGCTTCGCCGACGCTCGGGTGGTGCTGATCGGTGAAGCCAGCCACGGCACCTCCGAGTTCTACCGCGCCCGGGCCGCGATCACCCGGCGCCTGATCGAGCGCCATGGTTTTTCCATCGTCGCGGTCGAGGCGGATTGGCCCGATGCCGCGCGAATCGACTGCTACTGTCGCCAGCGTGAATCGGTCGCCTGGACAGAGGATGCCTTCAAACGCTTCCCGACCTGGATGTGGCGCAATCGCGAAGTCGACGCTTTTGTCCGCTGGCTGCACAAGCACAATGCTGCACTTGATGCCGCACGGCGCGTCGAGTTTCGCGGCCTGGACGTCTACAGCCTAGGCAGCTCGATCCGCGAGGTGCTGCGTTACCTTGACCACACCGACCCTGAAGCCGCGGCGGATGCGCGCCAGCGCTATGGCTGTCTGAGCCCCTGGCAGGAAGACCCGGCCGACTACGGTCGAAACGTCATGCTCGGCCAGCCAACCTGCGAAAAGGCAGTGATCGAACAGCTGCAGGCCCTGCTCGCCCAGCGTCTCGAATATATTGGCCAGGATGGTGAACGCTTCTTCAACGCCGAGCGCAACGCGCGGGTGGTACTTGCCGCGGAGAGTTACTACCGGGCGATGTACCGCGGCTCGACAGAATCCTGGAATCTGCGCGACCGCCACATGTTCGACACCCTGCGGGCTCTGCTCGACCACCGCGGGGCAAACGCGAAAGCGGTAATCTGGGCGCACAACTCGCATATCGGCAATGCTGCGGCGACTTCGATGGGCTGGGGTGGCGAGTTCAACATCGGCGAACTCTGCCGCACCGCCTTCGGTCGCGATGCAGTGCTGATCGGCATGGCAACCGATCGCGGCGAGGTGGCCGCGGCGGCCAACTGGGACGAACCGATGCAAATCAAGCAGGTCATCCCGTCACGGTCGGACAGCTGGGAGCAGCTCTTTCTGCGCGCCGGCGTGCCGGCCTCGCTGACCGACTGGCGCAATGATCGCAGCGAATTTCGCAAGGCGCTCAGCCATCCACGGCTTGAGCGTGCGATTGGCGTCATCTACCGGCCGCTGACCGAGCGACAGAGTCACTACTTCCGCGCCATCCTTGCCGAGCAGTTCGATGCGTTGATCTGGTTCGACCAGACGCAGGCGGTGACGCCCATCGGCCCGCAGGACATCGATGCGAGCGTCGTACCGGATACTTACCCGTTCGGCGAGTAAGACGTCATCGCGGCGCCGGAGCGCTGCGACGCCGTCACGCAAGAAAGGGACAGTCGACCGGCTTATGCCACCGGCGCTGGCGGTGGCTGATCGGGCACGGTGGGCTCGCCGGGCTCGGACGGCTGGGTGGGAACGCCTGGCTCCTCCGGATCACCCGGAATCCCGGCGGCGTGCCAGCCATCGGTTTCGGCGGCGTGGAAATAGCGATTCGATCGAGCGTCCATAACGTCCTCCACTGCATTAACCCGCAGCTGCGGGCTGGTCTGTAGTAGAGGTCGGGGCAGGCGCTTTCTATCCAACCTTCCGTCGGGCGGCCGATCTGCCCCAGCGGATTACCACATCAGGTCGTCCGGCACCTGATAGGCGGCGTAGGGATCGTCGGCATCCGGCTCTTCGGTGCGGATGTTGAGCTGCACCACCCGCTGCGGGTCGCGCTCCTGAATCTTAAGCGCCGCTTCACGCGGGATCACTTCGTAGCCGCCGCCATGACGAACGATTGCCAGCGAGCCGCTGGCCAGCTTTTCACGCATCAGCTTGTTCACCGACAGCCGCTTGACCTTCTTGTCGTCGACGAAGTTGTAGTAATCCTCGGTGGTCAGCTTCGGCAGGCGGCTGGTCTCGATCAACTGCTTGATCTGTGCTGTACGGGCCTTCTGTTCGGCCTTTTGCTGCTGCTGGCGGTTGAGTTCCTGATCGCGGGCGATCTTTTCCGCCTGCGCCTTCAGCGCCGCTTCGCGTTGCGAATCGTCCTTCTCGACCTGGCCTTTCTTCTCCAGGCGCTGCTGCTTCTGCTTCTGCTTGACGGCCTGCTTGGCCTGCTTTTCGTTGACCAGCCCGGCTTTGAGCAGCTGATCACGGAGGGAAAGACTCATGTTTCGGCTCGTCTCGTCGTGAATTCAAGTGGGACGCGGGTGGACGCTTCGGCCGCCCACCGAGCGGCATTGTGGTGGATGTGAAAAGACACATCCACCCGGAAAGTACAGTTAGGCGCAGGACGGCGATCGTTCGGCCTTCTTCGCCTCGCCCCAGAGCGCGTCAAGCTCTTCGAGATCGCAGTTCTCGATTGGCCGCCCCCCTTCACGCAAGGCCTGCTCGATGAAGCGAAAACGCCGCTCGAACTTGCCATTCGCGGCACGCAAGGCGTTCTCCGGATCGACCTTGAGATGGCGCGCCAGGTTGACCACGACGAACAGCAGATCGCCAAGCTCTTCGGCAATGGCTTGCGGATCGTTCTCGCTCATTGCCTCCAGCACTTCGCCGAGTTCCTCGCGCACCTTGTCCACCACCGGCAGCGCCTCGGGCCAGTCGAAACCGACCTGCGCCGCGCGCTTCTGCAGTTTCGCGGCCCGGCTGAGCGCCGGCAGCGCGCTGGGCACGTCATCGAGCAGGGACAATTGTTCAGGTGCGGCCGCTTTCTCGGCACGCTCTTCGGCCTTGATCTCCTCCCAGCGCTGCTTGATGGCCGCTTCATCGAGGCGCGGCAGCTCCGGCGAGCTGTACAGATCGCCATCGGGGAACACGTGGGGGTGGCGACGGATCAGCTTGCGGGTGATGGCATCGACCACCGTGGCGAACTCGAAACGCCCTTCCTCCCGGGCCAGCTGGCTGTAGTAGACGACCTGAAACAGCAGGTCACCCAACTCGCCGGGCAGATGATCGAAGTCGCCGCTTTCGATGGCATCGGCCACTTCGTAGGCCTCTTCCAGCGTATGCGGCACGATGCTCGCGTAGTTCTGCTGCAGGTCCCACGGACAACCATGCTGCGGATCACGCAACCGGGCCATCAGGTGCAGGAGATCGTTGAGTTGGTACATAGGATTCCTCAGCGAATCGAAGGCTGGTGAGGGACGCTGATGACATCACGGTGGATGTAAAAAACGACATCCACCCCACGGTTCGGTCTCGGGCAAAACGCCCCAAAACCGTATTGCATCGTAGGGTGGATGACGCTTCAACCATCCACCATGGCGCAGTAGGCGCCGCCGCTGTGCTGCGCCTTACGTGGCTCTTTGGCGCTTGGCTTCGATGATGTTCGGCAGCTGCGAAATACGGCTGAGCAAGCGACCCAAGGCATTCAGCCCCGGAATCTCGATAGTCAGCGTCATCTGCGCGGTGCTGTCTTCCTTATTCGAGCGGGTGTTCATCGACAGCACGTTGATGCGCTCGTTGAGCAGCATCTGCGAGATGTCGCGCAGCAGGCCGGCGCGGTCGTAGGCACGGATCATGATTTCCACCGGATAGGTCTTCTCCGGTACCGGCCCCCAGCTGACCTGGATAATCCGCTCCGGCTCGCGCCCGGCCAGTTGCAGCACCGACGGGCAGTCCTGACGGTGGATGCTGACACCGCGGCCCTGGGTGATGTAACCGACGATGGGGTCGCCCGGCAGCGGCTGGCAGCAGCCGGCCATCTGCGTCAGCAGGTTGCCGACGCCCTGGATCTGCACGTCACCGCGCTTGCCCGGCTTGTACGGTGCCGAACGCCGCGGAATCAGCTCCAGCTGGTCGTAACCGCGCTCCGGCTCGACCAGCTGTTGCGCCATGTTGACCAGGTGCGCCAGGCGCAGGTCGCCAGCACCCAGCGCGGCGAACATGTCCTCGGCGTTCTTCAGGTTGGCTTTTTCGGCCAGCTTGTCGAAGTCCACCGGCGGCAGATCCAGACGGCCCAGTTCGCGCTCCAGCAGTGCCTTGCCGGCGGCGACGTTCTGGTCACGAGCCTGCAGTTTGAACCAGTGGACGATCTTCGCCCGCGAGCGCGAGGTGGTGATGTAACCCAGGTTCGGGTTCAGCCAGTCGCGGCTCGGCGAGCCGTGCTTGCTGGTGATGATTTCCACCTGCTCGCCGGTCTGCAGGCTGTAGTTGAGCGGCACGATGCGCCCGTTAATCTTGGCGCCGCGGCAGTTGTGGCCGATCTCGGTATGCACCCGATAGGCGAAGTCCAGCGGCGTAGCGCCCTTGGGCAGGTCGATGGCATGGCCGTCCGGGGTGAACACGTAGACCCGATCCGGCTCGATATCCACCCGCAGCTGGTCGGCCAGGCCACCGATGTCGCCGAGCTCTTCGTGCCATTCGAGCACCTGACGCAACCAGGCGATCTTCTCCTCGTAATGGTCGGAGCCGGAATTGACATCGGTGCCCTTGTAGCGCCAGTGCGCGCAGACGCCCAGCTCGGCCTCTTCGTGCATGGCGTGGGTGCGAATCTGCACCTCCAGCACCTTGCCCTCCGGGCCGATCACCGCGGTGTGCAGCGAGCGGTAGCCGTTCTCCTTGGGGTTGGCGATGTAGTCGTCGAACTCCTTCGGAATGTGCCGCCACAGGGTATGCACGATCCCCAACGCGGTGTAGCAATCGCGCACTTCCGGCACCAGCACGCGAACGGCGCGAACGTCGTAGATCTGGCTGAACTGCAGGCCCTTCTTCTGCATCTTTCGCCAGATGGAATAGATGTGCTTGGCACGCCCGTCGATGTCGGGCTGGATGCCGGTCGCAGTCAGTTCGTCCCTGAGCTGCTGCACGACGTTCTGGATGTACTGTTCGCGATCGAGGCGACGCTCGTGCAAGAGCTGGGCGATCTGCTTGTACTGCTCGGGCTCGAGGTAGCGGAAGGACAGGTCCTCCAGCTCCCACTTGATATGGCCGATGCCCAGGCGATGGGCCAGCGGCGCGTAGATATCGAAGACTTCGCGGGCGACCCGTTGACGCTTCTCGTCGTCGGCCAGCTTCACCGCGCGAATGGCACAGGTGCGTTCAGCCAACTTGATCAGCGCGACGCGCACGTCATCGACCATGGCCACCAGCATCTTGCGCAGATTTTCCACCTGCGCCTGGGAGCCGAGCACGAGCGATTCGCGTGGGTTGAGACTGGCGCTGATCGCCGCCATGCGAAGCACGCCTTCGACCAGCTTGGCCACCACCGGGCCAAAACGCTGGTTCACATCGGCCAGCTGGATCTTGCCTTCGCGCACGCCACGGTAGATAACGGCGGCGACCAGGCTGTCCTGGTCCAGCTTGAGGTCGGCGAGGATCTCGGCGATCTCGAGGCCGATCTGGTAGCTGGAGGTGCCTTCACTCCAGAGGTTCTGCGCCGCATTGGCCTGCTGTTCCGCCTCGCGGGCAAACTCGCAGGCCTCCTTAAGAGCCGCGCGGTCGAGTGCCGGGTCCATCCCCAGCACATGATCGAGCCAGCCATCCAGGTTGATACTGCCGTCCGTATTGATCGGCTGAAGCGCTCTGACCTGTACCATCTAAACCTTCCCTTCTGCGCAGCTAATGCGCCATGAACGCCGGCATTCTGCGTGCCGGTCGGTTGAACCACAGGCAATTCGCCTGTCAAGAATGCAGCGTCGAGCGCTAACCCCGCTCGAACAACGCCATGGCCTCGACGTGGGCGGTCTGCGGGAACATGTCCAGCACACCCGCACGCTTCAGGCGATATCCCTGGCTGGCCAGCTCGCGCGCATCGCGCGCCAGGGTGGCCGGATTGCATGAAACATAGACCACGCGCCGCGCCTTCAGCTTCGACATTTGTCGAACGATTTCCAGCGCGCCGTCGCGCGGCGGATCGAGCAGCACCGCGGCAAAATCATTGCGCGCCCAGGGTGCGTCAGCCAGCGGCTTCGACAAGTCGGCCCGATAAAAGTGCGCGTGCGCCAGAGCATTGCGACGGGCATTTTCCTGCGCCCGCGTGACCATCGTCTCTACACCCTCGACACCCACTACTTGAGCGCCCGAGCGCGCCAGCGGCAGGCTGAAATTGCCTAGCCCGCAGAACAGATCAAGCACTGTCTCATCCTGGCCGACGTCCAACCATTCCAGAGCCTGAGCGACCATCGCATCATTGACCGGCGCGTTGACCTGGACGAAATCGCCCGGACGCCAGGCCAGCTCCAGATCCCAGGCATCCAGTCGGTAACCCAGCGTCGCCGCGGGATCATCCGATTCAGGCTCACCCTCGCCCTGCCACCAGAGCTGCGCTCCATTGATGGTGGCGAAGCTGCGCAAACGTGCCACGTCTGTTTCCGACAAGGCTGCGGTGTGGCGGATCAGCACCGCCTCGGCCGTACCACTGAAGAGTTCGACGTGGCCGATAACCTGCGGCTTGCTCAGATCACGCAATGCAGCCAGCAATGCCGGCAGCAGCGATTGCAAGGGCTGTACCAGAACCGGGCATTCACTGATGGAGACGATTTCCTGGCTGGCGCTGGCGCGGAAACCGATGTCCAGATGCTTGCGCTTGACGTCCCAGCGCACTGCCAACCGAGCGCGACGGCGATAGCCGAAAGCCGGTCCCACCAGCGGCTCGGCCCATACCTCCGGCTGCAGATCGGCCACCCGCGCGAACTGCTCGGCGAGCGTGTGCTGTTTCAGCGCAAGCTGATCGGCGACGGGCACATGCTGCAGGTTGCAACCGCCACATCGGCGAGCATGCGGACAGGGTTCGGCCCGACGCTGCGCACTGGCCTGGAGCACGCGCTCGCAGCGCGCTTCGACGATCTGACTGCGCGCAGCCAGCACGCGCGCCTCGACCTCTTCGCCAGCCAGCGCGCCTTCGACGAACCAGGTGCGCCCCTCGATGAAGGCAATGCCGCGCCCATCATTGGCCAGTCGCTCGATAATCAGGCGCTGCTTCTTGCCGACCGGCACCTGGGGCTTGCGCTCGCCGCCGCTAGGTTGAAAGCGCAGAGCGCCGCTACGTTTGGCCATCAGCTGAAACCTGCGCTGTTGTGTTCGTTGAAAATGTCATGGGCGACGCAATGCGGCGCATGGGAGCGCGCCGCTGATGCGCGAGTCAATTGGGCGCGTCATACACACCGGTCGACAGATAGCGGTCGCCACGATCACAGATAATCGCCACGATCACCGCGTTCTCGACCTCTTGCGACAGACGCAACGCCGCGGCAACGGCGCCACCGGAGGACACGCCACAGAAGATGCCTTCTTCGCGCGCCAGACGGCGCATGACCTGCTCGGCCTCGGCCTGCGACATGTCGACGACGCGGTCGACGCGCTCGGCCTGATAGATCTTCGGCAGGTATTCCTGCGGCCAGCGACGGATGCCGGGGATGGCCGCCCCCTCCATCGGCTGTAGGCCGACGATCTGCACCGCGGCGTTCTGCTCCTTGAGGTAGCGCGAGACGCCCATGATGGTTCCGGTGGTACCCATGGAGCTGATGAAATGGGTGATGCTGCCGTGAGTCTGCCGCCAGAGCTCCGGCCCCGTGCTGTTGTAGTGCGCCTCCGGGTTGTCGCCATTGGCGAACTGATCGAGCACCTTGCCGCGACCTTCAGCCTGCATCTTCAACGCCAGGTCGCGGGCACCCTCCATGCCCTCTTCCTTGCTGACCAGGATCAGCTCGGCGCCATAGGCGGTCATCGCCGCCTTGCGCTCGGCCGTGGAGTTGTCCGGCATGATCAGGACCATCCGGTAGCCCTTGATCGCCGCCGCCATGGCCAGGGCGATCCCGGTATTGCCGGAGGTCGCCTCGATCAGGGTATCGCCGGGCTGGATGTCGCCGCGCATCTCGGCACGGTTGATCATCGACAGCGCCGGGCGGTCCTTGACCGAACCGGCCGGATTGTTGCCCTCGAGCTTGACCAGAATGGTGTTGCTGGTCTTACCCGGCATCCGCTGCAGGCGAACCAGCGGGGTGTTGCCGATGCAATCGGCAATGGTCGGATAGTGTGTAGTCATGGCGTCGCACGGCAGCGGAAAAGGTTGCCATGATACCGGCAACGCTCGACGACGGGCAGACCGTCTCTGCCTGTCCGCCACGACAACGGCTTACCCGCCGTCCCTCCCGATCAGGCTATGGCCGCGCGAGGATCTTCGGCGCCGCTTCGATGATCTGCCGCGAAAGGTGCTCCATACGCGGTGATTGCACCTTCCAGGTGTGCCAGTAGAGGGCAATTTCCAGCGGTTCGTCGGTCGCCAGATCGACCACCTCACCAGTCTGCAACGCATCATGCAGCAACAGTTCCGGCACCATCCCGTACCCCAGCCCGTAGCGGATCGCGCTGAAATGAGGTTCGGCACCGGGGACGAAATGGCAGGGATAGGCGCCCTCCGGCAGCCCGAAGCGGCGCAGCAGGAACGACGACTGCAGGGTGTCCTTGCGCGTGTAGGCAACCACCGGCGCCTTGCGCGCGGCGTTGCGGGTCAGCCCGTTGGCAAAATGCTTCTGCCGGAACTCGCTGGATGCCACCAGTCGGTAGCGCATGCTGCCCAGCGGGCTGGCCGTGCAGCCACGCATCGGCTTGGGCTCGGTGCTGATGCAACCGATCGCCAGACCCGTCTCCAGCAGACTGTAGGTGTGATCCTGGTCCTCGACGGTGAGATCGAGCAAGACCCGCTCGCGGATCAGCACCTCGGCCAGCGCCGGAAAGAACCAGGTGCCCAGGCTGTCGGCATTGAGCGCCGCGACCACGACCAGTGGCGCATCGCTGCGCTCGGCGAGGTCCGCCAGCAGATCGGCCTCGAGCAGGGTCGCGCGTTTGAGGTACTGCAGCAGGCGTTGCCCGGTTTCGGTGGGTCGGCAAGGCCGACTGCGCACAACCAAGGCGTTGCCCAGCGCACTCTCCAGTGCACGCACCCGCTGTGAAATCGCCGGTGGCGTCAGGTGCAGGCGCTGCGCAGCCTGTTCGAAGCTGCCAGTACGGATCACCGTGCGAAACGCTTCGGTCTGCTTCGGATCGAGATTCATGCGACCTGCCGATTAAGAAAATGTTTGGATGGCCTAAAAATACTTAGCCACGACAAATTTAGCCATCATTGCTCCATAATCGCGCATCCCTCGCTGCAGCGCCCCACTGGCGTGCAGCCCAGCCCGTCCGGAGTATCGTCGTGGAACTGCTGCACACCATCTACCTGATCGCCATCACGGCCGAAGCGATGTCCGGCGCCATCATGGGCATGCGCCGCGGCATGGACCTGTTCGGCATCTGCCTTCTCGGCACCGTGACGGCGCTGGGTGGCGGCACCGCGCGGGACGTGCTGCTCGGTCATTATCCGGTCGGCTGGATCGCTCACCCGGAGTATCTGACCTTCACCATCGGCGCGGCGATCGTCACCGGCTTCATCGCCCGCCACCTGCATCACCTGCGCATGGTCTTCCTGCTGGTGGATGGCCTCGGCCTGGTAGCGTTCACCGTGATCGGCTGCGATGTGGCGATGGGCATGGGCGCGCACCCGTCCATCGTCGTACTGGCTGGCGTGATCACCGGCATCTTCGGCGGGCTGATGCGCGACGTGTTGTGCAACCAGGTGCCGATGGTGCTGCAGCGTGAGCTGTACGCCACCGTCGCGCTGTTCACCGGTGTCTTCTACGTAGGCATGCTGTGGCTGGAGATCAATACCACGCTGGCCACTCTGGCGGCATTGGGCTGCGGCTTCCTGTTCCGCGTACTGGCGATGACCTTCCACTGGAAACTGCCGGACTTCAACGGCAAGGAAATCCGCGGCCTCGACTGAGGCTGCGACGCCACGGCTAGACCTGGCGTGCAGATTCCACCGAGCCGAGTCGCTACACTAGCGCGCTGCAATCAGGATCGGTGGACGGACTGTGCTGAAAGACCTAGGAATTCGTGGCCGCGTGCTGATGCTGACGCTGCTGCCCAGCACCTTGCTGGCGGTGGTGCTCGGTGCCTACTTCACCTGGATGCAGCTGTCCGAGATGCGCCACCAGCTCGACGAGCGCGGCCAGCTCATCGCCGAGCAGCTGGCGCCACTGGCCGCGCCCGCGATGAATCTGGGCTACGACAAACGCCTGCAGCGCATCCTGACCCAGGTGCTGGATCAGGCCGACGTCCGCGCCGTGACCATTCTCGATCCCGAACGCGTGCAGCGCGTACATGCCGGTCCGCGCATGTTGACCCCGCCTCCGCCGAGCGATCCGGAGAGTCTGACCCGCGTCAGCAGCATGGACCACACGCGCATCCTCATGCCGGTGCTCAGCCGCCACCTCAACCTCGCCGACGAAACCCGCGGGCCGGACGAAAAGCTCATCGGCTGGCTGGAGCTGGAACTGTCGCACCACAATACCCTGCTGCGTGGCTATCGCAGCCTGCTGACCAGCCTGTTTCTGGTGAGTGCCGGCCTGATCATCACCGCCCTGCTGGCTCTGCGCATGAGCCGCGCCATCAGTCTGCCGCTGCAGCGTGTCAAAGGCGCCGTCGCGCAGCTCAAGGACGGCCACCTGGAAACCCGCCTGCCACCATTGGGCAGCCATGAAATGGACGAGCTCGCGTCCGGCATCAACCGCATGGCCGAAGCACTGCTCAGCGCCCGTGAAGAACTGCAGCAGAGCATTGATCAGGCCACCGAGGATGTGCAGCAGAACCTGGAAACCATCGAGATCCAGAACATCGAACTGGATCTGGCGCGTAAGGAGGCCCTGGAGGCCAGCCGGATCAAATCCGAATTCCTCGCCAACATGAGCCACGAGATCCGCACGCCACTGAACGGCATCCTCGGCTTCACCCAGCTGCTGCAGAAAAGCGACCTCACTCCGCGGCAGCAGGATTATCTGGGCACCATCGAGCAGTCCGCCGACAGCCTGCTCGGAATCATCAACGAAATTCTGGACTTCTCCAAGATCGAGGCCGGCAAGCTGGTGCTCGACAGCGTCCCGTTCAACCTCCGTGATCTGATCGAGGACACACTGACCATCCTCGCCCCGGCTGCACACACCAAGCATCTGGAGCTGGTCAGCCTGGTCTATCGCGACACGCCGCTGTCGCTGCTGGGCGATCCGCTGCGCCTCAAACAGGTGCTGACCAATCTGATCAGCAACGCCATCAAGTTCACCAACGAAGGCACCATCGCCGTCCGCGCCATGGTCGAGGACGACAATACCGATCGCGCCCAGCTGCGCATCAGCGTGCAGGACACCGGCATCGGCCTGACCGATCAGGACCTGCGCGTGCTGTTCCAGGCGTTCAGCCAGGCGGACAACTCCATGTCGCGCCAGCCCGGCGGTACCGGCCTTGGACTGGTCATTTCCAAACGACTGATCGAGCAGATGGGCGGCGAGATCGGTGTCGACAGCATCCCCGACGAAGGCTCCGAGTTCTGGATCAGCCTCAGCCTGCCGAAGGCACGGGATGACATCGAAGACCTGCCGCACCCGGCCTTGCAGGGCCGGCGGATCGCATTGCTGGAGCAGCACCCACTGGCCCGCCAGGCATTGCAGCATCAGCCGGAAAGCCTCGGCCTCGAAGTGCATACCTTCGATACCCTCGACCAGATGCAGGAAGCCATCAGCGCTCAGCGCCAGGGCAGCCAGCTGATCGACCTCGCCGTGCTCGGCGTCACCGGCCGCGAAATCGAGCCGGACGCGCTCAGCCGGCGCCTGATGGAAATCGAGGCGCTCGGCTGCAAATGCGTGGTTCTATGCCCGACCACCGAGCAGGGCCACTACCACGACGCCCTCCCGGAAGCCCACAGCTATACCCAGCTGCAGGGCAAACCCGCCTGCACGCGCAAGCTGCAACGCGTACTGGTGGCGCTGGTACGCCCCAACCAAAGCTACCCGGAACCCACCGCGGCGGCGCCCGACCGGCCGGCGCGTGTGCTTTGCGTGGATGATAACCCGGCTAACCTGCTGCTGGTAAAAACGCTGCTCGGCGATATGGGCGCCGAAGTCGTTGCGGTGGATAACGGGCCCGCCGCGCTGGAAGCGGTCAAGCAGCATGCGTTCGACCTGATCCTTATGGACGTGCAAATGCCCGGCATGGACGGCCGACAGGCCACCGAAGCCATTCGCCACTGGGAGCACACCAACAACAGCGCGCCGTTACCGATCATCGCGCTCACGGCTCATGCACTGGCGAACGAGAAACGCTCGCTGCTGCAGAGCGGCATGGACGACTACCTGACCAAGCCGATCAGCGACCGGCAGCTCGCCCAGGTGGTGCTGAAGTGGACCGGCCTGGCCCTGCGCAGCCAGCCGCAACGTGCAGCGGAGCCGCCGCAGCAGGCTGAACCGAGCCTGAAAGTGCTGGATGAGGAAGAAGGCCTGCGCCTGGCGGCAGGCAAGGCCGATCTCGCCGATGACATGCTCGGCATGCTGCTGCAGTCACTGGAAGGCGACCGCCGAACCATTCGCGAAGCCCGCCAGGCAGGAGATCGCCAGGCGTTGATCGAGCGCGTACACCGCCTGCATGGCGCCACCCGTTATTGTGGCGTGCCGCAGTTGCGCAACGCCTGTCAGCAGAGCGAGACCCTGCTCAAGCAGAACCATCCGGACAGCGAGGCCGCGCTCGACGAGCTGGACGCCGCCATCAGCCGCCTGGAGCAGGAAATCCAGGTCGACAGCTGATCGACCGCGCCGGGTGCCTCATCTGCGCCCGGCGACGCCCATCGCGTTGCACCGTTTTTTCAGGAACCAGCATGAACGACCACCCCGCTTCCGACGCCTTCCAGCATGCCGAACTCGACTGGGACGAGAACGGCCTGCCGCAGTCCCGCCAGTACGGCGACGTGTACTTCTCCCGCGCCAGCGGCATGGCCGAGACCGAACATGTGTTCCTCACGCAGAACGATCTGCCCCAACGCTTCGCCGCGCTACAGGACAACCAGCGCCTGGTGATTGGTGAGACCGGCTTCGGTACCGGGCTGAACTTTCTTTGTGCATGGCATCTGTTCGAGCGCGTAGCCCACCCGCAGGCGCGGCTGCACTTCATCAGCGTCGAAAAGCACCCGCTGACCCGCGAGGACCTGCAGCGCGCACTGGCGCTGTGGCCGGAGCTGCGAGAGCAGTCCGAGCAACTGCTGCAACAGTACGTGGCGCTGAATCCGGGCTATCAGCGTTTCGTCTTCGCTGGCGGCCGCGTTGTGCTGACCCTGCTGATCGGCGACGTGCTCGAATGCCTGCCGAGCCTGGATGCGCAGGTCGATGCCTGGTTCCTCGACGGCTTTGCCCCGGCGAAGAATCCGCAGATGTGGCAACCGATGCTGTTCGCCGAGCTGGCCAGGCTTTGCGCGCCCTACGCAACGCTGGGCACGTTCACCAGCGCCGGCTTTGTGCGGCGCGGCCTGATCGAGGCCGGCTTCGACATGCAGCGGGTGCCCGGCTACGGCCACAAACGCGAGATTCTGCGCGGGCACCTGCGAGCCGCCAACGTCAGCATTTCGGACAAGCCCTGGTTCGCTCGCCCGGGCTATACGACGGCCGAACGCCACGCGGTAATCGTCGGCGCCGGCCTGGCCGGCTGCGCAACGGCTGCATCGCTGGCCGCCCGCGGCTGGAAGGTGACAGTCCTTGAGCGCCACGCCGCGGCGGCCCTGGAAGGCTCGGGCAACCCGCAAGGCGTGCTCTACCTCAAGCTTTCTGCCCACGGCACCGCACTGTCGCGGCTGGTGGTCAGCGGCTTCAGCTATACGCGCCGCTTGCTGAGCAATTTGCAAGCAGGCCAGGACTGGCAGGCATGCGGCGTACTGCAACTGATCTACGACGAAAAGGAGCGCGAACGCCAGGCCGAGCTGGCGGCAGCCTTCCCGGCCTCTCTGGTCCATCCGCTGTCGCGCGAAGCCGCTGAGGCGCTGGCCGGAGTGGCCCTGCCCGAGGGCGGATTGTTCTACCCCGAAGCCGGCTGGGCCAACCCACCGGCGCTATGCCAATGGCTGCTGCGGCGACCGGGAATCGAGCTGCACAGGCATCATGAAGCGCTCGAACTGCGCCGTAATGGGCGATCCTGGCAGGTGCTGGGCGGCCAAGCATTGTTGGCCGAAGCGCCCGTGGTGATCCTGACCGGCGCGGCGGACGCCGCGCGTTTCAGCCAGAGCGCCTGGCTGCCGCTCAAGCGTATTCGCGGGCAGATTTCCTGCCTGCCGGCGAACACCCAGAGCGGCCAGCTGCGCACCGTGCTGTGCGCCAAGGGCTACGTCGCGCCACCCCGAGATGGCACGCACACGCTGGGTGCCAGCTTCAACTTCCAGCAGACCGACGATACCCCCAGCGTCGCCGAACACCAGGCGAATCTGGAAATGCTCGAGCAGATTTCAGCGGATCTGTACCAGCGTCTGCAGGCGGACCCGCAACGTACCGAGGAGCTGGACGGGCGCGTGGCATTTCGCTGTACCAGCCCGGACTATCTGCCGCTGATCGGGCCATTGGCCGAGCCCGAGGCCTTCGCTGAAACCTATGCGGCGTTGGGCAAGAACGCCCGTCAGTCGCTGCACACGCCCTGCCCGTGGCTCGACGGGCTCTACGTCAATACTGCACATGGCTCGCGCGGAATGATCAGCGCCCCGCTGTCCGGCGAGCTGCTGGCCGCCTGGCTGGACGACGAACCGTTGCCGCTGCCTCGGGACGTCGCCGAAGCCTGCCACCCCAATCGTTTCCTGCTACGCAAGCTGATTCGCGGTACCTGAGACGTTCCGATGCCCGAGCCGCTGCCTACCGCAGGCTGTGGCTTGCATCGTGCGCCGTCCGCACGGATACTCCCCCCACTATACTTCACATCCTGGGAGGCATCATGAAATCACTGTCTTTGCTGACGCTCGGCTGGTTTGCATTGCAGGCCCACGCCGCGCCTGACGTCGATACCGAGCAGCTGCGCGGCGAGGCTGCCAGCCTGATTCCACCGTTCCAGCAGCAGTTGCTTGGCACGGTCAAGCAGGCGATGGCAGACGGTGGCCCGGCGGAAGCCGTCAAGGCATGCCGTCTTCTCGCGCCGGAAATCGCCAGCCAGCATAGCCAGGCGCCCTGGAAGGTAGGCCGCACGGCGCTGAAGCTGCGCAATCCGGACAACGCGCCAGACACCTGGGAGCGCTCGGTGTTGGAGCAGTTCGCCAAGCGTTCGGCTGCAGGTGAACCGATCGAACAGCTCAAGCATGGTGAGATAGTGGCAGGCGAGTACCGCTACATGCAGGCGATCGGCACCGCTGAGGCCTGCCTGGGTTGTCACGGCGAAAAGATCAAGCCGGAGCTGGTGGAGCTGATCGACCAGCACTACCCGCAGGATCAGGCCCGCGGGTTTCGCGAGGGCGATCTGCGCGGCGCCTTCACCCTCAGCCGTGCCCTGCCACGCTGATAGGCCGTACACTCCGTCGGCGGGTGCGTGGCCCCGCTGCGCCCCGCCGTTCATCCAAGAAACGCTCGCCAGCGCGAGCGTACCAACGATGGACGATGGAACGCTGACGACGGAGCACGCATGCAAACCGATACGGTCCCTACCATTCCCCTGGCATCCGGCAGCTTTGCCTGATGGACGTTCTACTGCTGGAAGCACTGGGCATCGGCCTCATTCTCGGCCTGTTGCTTGGCCTCACCGGCGCCGGTGGCTCGTTGGTCGCCCTGCCCCTGCTACTCAGCCTGCACCTGCCATTGCGCGATGCCATCGGCGTCAGCCTCGGTGCGGTGGCCATGTCCGCACTCATCGGCGCGATTCCGCGGGCACGGCTCGGCCAGATCGCCTGGCGCCCGGTCATGCTGCTGGCTGTCTGCGGCTTGCCGGGCAACGCTACCGGTCAATGGCTCGGGCAGTTCATACCGGAGCGCGCACTGATCATCGGTTTCTGCCTGTTGGTGCTGTGGTCCGCCTGGCGCATGTGGCGCGGCGCCAACCTGCCGGCCAAGGAGAACGTCGAGGACCGACAGATGGCGCTGCTGGGCATCGGCGTTGGCGTTGGCCTGCTCTCCGGGCTGATGGGTGTCGGCGGCGGCTTTCTCATCGTCCCGGCGCTGCTCTGGTTTACTTCGCTATCGCTGCTCAGCGCCATCGCCACCTCGATGGCGGTGATCGCCGTCGTCAGCGGCGGTGGCTTCCTGCTCTACCTCACCGATGCCGAGCCACCGCTACCGCTGCTCGGTGGCCTGGCGCTGGGCGGTGCCTTCGGCGTGCTGGCCGGTAATCGCCTGGCGCAATACCTCAACAGCAGTCTGCTGCAGCGCCTGTTCGCGCTGATGTTGGTCACCGTCAGCCTGTCGCTGGGGATTCAAAAGCTGGTGCTGGGTCACTGACGATCAGGGTCGTCCCAAAACGGCCGGTTCGCTTCCCATTCGATATCGGCACGGCTGCGGCCGATGTCCTTGAGCATGTCGTCACCGAGCGCGGCCAGCTGGCGCCGTTGGCGTGCCAGTTCGTTCCAGCGCTGCAGCTTGTGCCAGGCCTGTCGCAGCAATCCCGGCGCGGGTGCCCGAAGTGCCTTCGGCAGATGGAAAGATTGCAAAGCGACTTTGTGCATGTTCATCACGACGCCCTCCAGTTGGGTTGGCGTCAGTCTCGCGCCCGGATTAAGATCAATCCAACGAATGTTCCTGATGCCTTGCATCTCGAGGATTGATGAATGGCCAACTACCCGAATATCGACACCGAACTGCTGCGCAGCTTCGTGGCCATCGCCGACCACGGTGGCTTCACCCGTGCCGCAGCCGCGGTGAACCGCACCCAGTCGGCGGTGAGCATGCAGATGAAACGCCTGGAAGAGGATGTGTTACAGCGCCCGCTATTCGAGCGCAACGGTCGGCAGGTCAGGTTTACTGCCGAGGGCCAGATACTGCTGGGCTACGCGCGGCGCATTCTCAAACTGCACGGCGAAGTCATGACCACCCTGCGCCAGCCACACATGGTCGGCGCGGTGCGCATCGGCACGCCAGACGATTACGTCATGCGTTTTCTACCCGGCATTCTTTCGCGCTTCGCCCAGGCGTATCCGCTGGTGCAAGTCGAGGTGCATTGCGAGCCATCGACCCAGTTGTTGCAGCGACGGGATCTGGACCTGAGCATCGTCACCCGCGAACCGGGCACCGAGATTGGCCAGTTGCTGCGCCAGGAGCACGTCGTCTGGGCCGCCGCCCCGGGCTTCGACCTGCATGAGCATCGCCCCCTGCCGCTGGCAACGTTCAATACCGATTGCTTCTGTCGCGCCTGGGTATGCAACGCGCTGGATGCGCGGGAAATCGAGTACCGGATCGCCTATAGCAGCCCGAGCCTGTCGGCGATCATGGCGATCGTGGGTGCAGGATTGGCGCTGACCGCACAGCTGCAGAGCCTGATTCCTGCCGATCTGCAGATACTCGGTGAAAAGGAGGGCCTGCCGCGCCTGCCTCAGACCAGCATCGTGCTGCTGCGCAATCCGCAGCAGCAGTCGCCGGTCAGCGAAACGCTCGCCGGCTACATCGCCGATGGCTTTCGCCTGTAACGACAACGCCGGTCATGGGCGACCGGCCGCCATCTCGTCGAACACTTCCGGCACCAGCGCCGCATCGCCCTTGTCCGTCAGTTGCTGGCGTTGCGTCTGCTGCGGATCGTCGAGAATCGCCAGTAAGCGCGAGCCGCGCTCAGTCAGGACGAAGTTCTCGCCATTGCCGCCCTCCTCCTCGGGCCGCGAAACGATGAAGCCACCTTCGAATAGCAGACTTTCGTAGTCGGCCGCCTCGGCACGCAGGCTGTCCAGATTCGGCATCGGTTGACCTTCACTTTCCATCTGCGTCGCATGTTCTTCGGCGTAGTGGCGTGGCTTGAAACTGTCATTGGCGCCGCGTTGAACTTCATGCAACAGACGCTGGATAAGGCCCCAGTTATAGCTCATGGTCGTTCTCCCTCAGCAGATGTCCGCCTCACGAATGAGGCGCCTACTGATTGGGACCTTTCACCACGTCGACCGGTTCGTTGTCTGAACTAAAGTGGCGGCGCTGCGATCCACCGTTCAGACCGATTGAACGAGGAGCGAGCCATGAAATTGTTGATGATTGCCCTGACCGCCGCCGCACTGGCCAGCCCGACCGTGCACGCCGCGTGCACCCCGGACGAAGTGAATGCCAAGGCCGAACAGCTGGCCGAACGCGTCAATCAGCTCACCAAGAGCAATCCGGAGCGCGCCAAGGAAATCAATGAGGAGATTCGCCAGATGGAAGCCAAGCGCACCGCCGACCAGTTGGGCGACGAGTGCGAGGCCTATGACAAGCGTCTGAAGCAGATCGAGGAAGCGGAGCGCGAGGCCGACATCCCACCGGCCGACGCGCAGCGCTGAGGCTGAAGGCCGACGGTTACTCGGCCGTCGGCTTCTTGCGCTTAAGCGGTGCCATGCCATCCTGGCTCACCACCGGCGATAGTGACTCGCGCTTGGCGCCGTTCGGGCGCTTGCCGGCGGGTTTGGCTTTCTTCTCGGTGCCTTTCTTCTTTTCGATCTTTTTCTTCTTGGTGCCAGCTGCCTTGCCCGACGCTTTAAGGTTCTTCGGGCCCATATAGCTGCCTTTCAGCCCCTTGATCACCCGCCGCTCGAAACGCT
The DNA here is from genome assembly GCF_000495915.1 of Stutzerimonas chloritidismutans AW-1. Taxonomy (GTDB): domain Bacteria; phylum Pseudomonadota; class Gammaproteobacteria; order Pseudomonadales; family Pseudomonadaceae; genus Stutzerimonas; species Stutzerimonas chloritidismutans. The sequence continues at coordinate 16,814 of NZ_AOFQ01000073.1, read as the reverse complement.
GCTTGAGATAACGCTCGATGCTGGACATCAGGTTCCAGTCGTTGTGACAGATCAGCGAGATCGCCAGCCCTTCGCCACCGGCGCGCCCCGTACGACCGATACGGTGCACGTATTCGTCACCCGAGCGCGGCATGTCGAAGTTGATCACCAGATCCAGCCCTTCGATGTCCAACCCGCGCGCCGCCACGTCGGTCGCTACCAGCACCTTGACGCCGCCTTCCTTGACCCGGTCGATCGCCAGCTTGCGGTCTTTCTGGTCCTTGTCGCCATGCAGCACGAACGCCTTCACGCCCTCGGCAACGAGCCGGCCGTAGAGGCGGTCGGCCTGTACGCGGGTGTTGGTGAAGATCACTGCCTTCTTGTACGTCTCGTTGGCGAGCAGCCAGTGCACCAACTTTTCCTTATGCTCGGTGTTTTCGGCAGTGATGATCTGCTGGCGCGTGCCTTCGTTGAGTTCGCTGACGCGGTTCAGCTGCAGCTGCAGCGGATCGCGCAGCACGCTGGCGGTCATCTCGCGCAGCGCGGCGCCGCCACTGGTCGCGGAAAACAGCAGCGTCTGCTGGCGTTTGGCGCACTCGCCGACCAGACGCTGCACGTCCTCGGCAAAGCCCATGTCGAGCATGCGGTCGGCTTCGTCGAGGATCAGCATCTCGACATCCTTGAGGACCAGCGTGCCGGCATTCAGGTGCTCGATCATGCGCCCAGGCGTGCCGATGAGAATGTCCGGCACCTTGCGCATGACTGCGGCCTGGACCTTGAAGTCCTCGCCACCGGTAATCATCGCCGACTTGATGAAGGTGAATTGCGAGAAACGCTCGACCTCCTTCAGCGTCTGCTGCGCCAGCTCTCGGGTCGGCAACAGAATCAGCGCCCGAACATCGGTGCGCACCACGGCATCGCCAATCAGCCGATTGAGCATCGGCAGTACGAAGGCGGCGGTCTTGCCGCTGCCAGTCTGTGCCGTCACCCGCAGGTCACGCCCTTCCAGCGCCGGCGGAATGGCCGCCACCTGCACTGGAGTCGGCTCGACGAATTTGAGTTCGGCGACGGCCTTTAGCAGGCGTTCGTGCAGGGCGAATTGGTCAAACAAGGGAGCTACCTCGGAGGTCGAAAAAAACAATGGCATAGGGTAACTCGTCTGCAGGGCAAAGGCGCGTTCTGTAACGGTCGCCATGTTTTCCCAGGCAAACACAGGCTAAGCTGAGGAGATCGAAGCGGCTTAATACCCAAGAGGTTCGCATGATGCCCAAAAAGCGAGTGGTACTGCTGACTGGCGCACTTTCACTGGCGTTATACGCCGCTGCTGGCGCAGCGCAGCCGAACAGTGATCACCCAGGCAAGGGCAAGCCCGACCGCGCACAGCAGCATCAGCCTTCGGCACAGCAGCCGCATCGCTACCAGGGTCCGTCGGTGGACATCGGTTCGGTCCGCATCACCCTGCGTAGTCATCGCGATCTGCTAGCGCCGGTCTCGTCTCTGCCACCGGGCATCCAGAAGAATCTGGCGCGCGGCAAGCCGCTACCGCCGGGCATCGCCAAGAACATGGACAGCCGTCTGCTGGGACACCTGCCGCGCTACGAAGGCTACGAGTGGAAACAGATCGGCCGCGACGTGGTTCTGGTCGCCATCGCCACGGGCATCGTTTACGAAATACTCGAGAACATACTGGATTGATCGGTTCGCGTTCAGGCAGCCCGCGCGATGAGGGCAGCCTAGCGTCCTACTCTGGCTGGCAGGTCAACTTGATGCGCAGGCGAATCACGTCGCGCTTGAACTTGGACGTCAGTGCCTTGCGCTCACCTGGTTGCAACTCCGTGCGTCGCGTGCGCGGCGCTTCCGGGCCGTTCTGGAACACGGCGGTACACACTGCAGCAGTGCCCCCATAGTTGAGCAGCAGTAGCCCGGCGAGGTCGCGATCAATGGTCTGCGGGGTGACGGTGATCTCCGCGCCGTTGAGCTGCTGCTCGACGTCTACCGGATAAGTGACCGCATTGGCCGTGAGTGGCAGCAAGGCGACGAGTAGGTAACCGATTGTTTTCATTTTGACTGGGCTCCTCTACGAAGTGGCCAGCCTAACAGACCTTGCTAAAGGAACCGAAGGAATGAAAGTGCCCCGTGTGACCCTCGATCAGTGGCGCACCCTGCAGGCGGTCATCGATCACGGCGGCTTCGCCCAGGCGGCCGAAGCGCTGCATCGGTCGCAGTCTTCGGTCAGCTACACCGTGGCACGCATGCAGGAACAACTGGGCGTGCCGCTATTGCGCATAGACGGGCGCAAGGCAGTGCTGACCGAGGCAGGAGAAGTGCTGCTGCGCCGGTCGCGACAGCTGGTCACACAGGCCAGTCAGCTGGAAGAACTGGCGCACCACATGGAACAAGGCTGGGAAGCCGAGGTGCGCCTGGTTGTCGATGCCGCCTACCCCAGCGCCAAGCTGATCCACGCCCTCACCGAATTCATGCCGAAGAGCCGCGGCTGCCGGGTGCGCCTGCGCGAGGAAGTGCTCTCCGGGGTCGAGGAAGTGCTCAAGGACGGCACCGCGGACCTCGCCATCAGCGGCCTGGACATCACCGGCTATCTGGGCAGCGAGCTCAGTACCGTGGAGTTCGTCGCCGTCGCACACACCAACCATGCCCTTCACCAGCTCGGACGCAAGCTCAGCGTGCAGGACCTGCAGAGCCAGATGCAGATCGTGGTGCGTGATACGGGCCTGCGCCAACCTCGTGATGCCGGATGGCTGGGTGCCGAACAGCGCTGGACGGTGGGCAGCCTGGCGACGTCGGTGGCCTTCGTCAGCAGCGGTCTGGGCTTCGCCTGGCTGCCCCGGCATCTGATCGGGCGCGAACTGGCCGAGGGCATACTCAAGCCGCTGCCACTGGTCCAAGGCAGTATTCGCCGGCCACTGTTCTATCTCTACACTAACCACGACAGACCGCTCGGGCCGGCTACCCGGATTCTCATCGAGCTGATCAAGACGTACGATGCTGGCCAGGCCAATCCACTGGCCGGCTGACAGCTTCCCCAACATCAGGAAAGACATCATGTTGAAACGCATCGCCCTCGCCGCCTGTACCGTTCTGCTGGCCGGCAACCTGTTCGCCGCGGAAAACCCTCGCGTACTGCTGACCACCAGCCTGGGCGAGATCGAGCTGGAGCTCGAAGCGGAAAAGGCACCGATCAGCGTCGAGAACTTCCTCGGCTACGTCGACAGCGGCTTTTATGACGGCACCGTGTTCCACCGCGTCATTCCGGGTTTCATGGTCCAGGGCGGCGGCTTCGGCGAAGGCCTGAACCAGAAGCCGACCAAGGCCCCGATCAAGAACGAGGCGGACAATGGGCTGCACAACGTGCGCGGCACCGTCGCAATGGCCCGGACCCAGAACGTGAATTCGGCTACCAGCCAGTTCTTCATCAACCATCGCGACAACGATTTCCTCGATCACGGTGGCCGCGACTTCGGCTACGCGGTGTTCGCCAAGGTCGTACGCGGCATGGAGGTGGTCGACCAGATCGCCCAGGTGCCCACCGGCAACCGCGCCATGATGCAGAACGTGCCGCTGACCCCGGTGAAGATCATCACCGCGAAGAAACTCTGATCCACGAGGGGCCGGTTCACCGGCCCTTTTCATTTCTACCGGCACTACCCGGCTGCCGCCAGCGTGCGAAACCCTCGACCGACAGGAGATCGCGACATGACCGAACCACAAAGTCCACTGAACACCCCGGAAGGCGAAGCACAGCTGCTGCAGGACCTGCTCAGCGCGGAGCGCGCCGGGGCCAAGGTGGCCGGCGACTCGTTGCAACAACCCTGCACGCCCGAGCAACGGCAACTGCTCGAGCAGGTCCGTCAGGGCGAAATCGAAAGCTGCAAGTTGCTGCTCAACTGCCTGCAGCATCTGGGGCTGGAGCCCAACAAGGACACCGGCACCTTCTATGGCAAGGCGATGGCCATCGAGTCGCTGGACGAGCGCCTGCCCTTCATCGACAGGGGCCAACAATGGGTGATCCGCAAACTGCGCGAGTACCTGCCGGGATGCCAGGACCCGCTGTTGCGTAGCGAACTGCAACGCATGCTGCTGATCCACGAGGAGAACAGCGCCGCCTCCCAGGCCTGAGACAAACGACTAGCTGCCGGCCTGCCGGTACGGCAGCGCCTGGCGCGCTGCTTCGGCGTAGGCCAGCACCCCCGCACGTTCCTGTCGCAGGAAATCCGCTACCGCAGCGCGCAAACCAGGGTGCTGCAGATAGTGCCAGGAGCGCGTGACCACCGGCTCGAAACCACGAATGAGCTTGTGCTCACCCTGCGCCCCCGCATCGAATCGCTCCAGGCCGCCCGCGATGGCCTGATCGATACCCTGGTAAAAGCACGTCTCGAAGTGCAGCCGGTCGAACTCCGCCAGACAGCCCCAGTAACGACCGTACAGGCCAGACGCACTGCGCAGGCTGAAGGCCATCGCCACCGGCCTCGAGCCCTGTAACGCCAGCACCACGCGAATCGCTTGCGGCATGCGCTCAGCCAGCAGGCTGAAGAATTGCCGAGTCAGATAGGGCGTCTGACCGCGGACCTGATAGGTGTTGGCGTAGCAGGCATAGACGAAATCCCATTCCGCCTCGCTGAGCTCGTGCCCATCGCGCCACTCGAAGCTGATGCCCTGCCCCGCCACCTGTTCGCGTTCCTTGCGCAACTGCTTGCGCTTGCGCGAGGTCAGTGCATCGAGAAAGTCCTGAAAATCGCGGTAACCACGGTTGTGCCAATGAAACTGGCAGCCGATGCGCTCCAGCCAGCCATCCCGCCCCGCCAGCAGCTGATCGGCCCGCGGCTCGCTGAAATTCACGTGGAGCCCGGACAGTTCCTGCCTTTCAAGCCCAGCGGTGAGTACATCGAGCAGCTCACCGGCAGCCTGTACGTCGCCCAGCAGGCGACTGCCGGTGACCGGGGTGAAAGGCACCGCGCAAAGCAGCTTGGGGTAGTAGGCGATGCCGGCCCGCTGGCAGGCATCCGCCCACGCCCAATCGAACACGTACTCGCCGTACGAATGAAACTTGCGATACAGCGGCAAGGCTGCCTGCAACGCGCCCTGCGGGTCGCGCAGCAGGAGATGGGCAGGTTGCCAGCCGCTACGCCCACCCACGCTGCCGCTGTCTTCCAGCGCGCAGAGGAAGGCGTGACGAAGGAAGGGCTGATCATCGCTCAGCAGCGCGTCCCATTCGGCGGGGGGCAGTTCGGCGAGGCGGTACAGGGTCTGGATAGGCATGCGCGCAGTCTGGCCTGTCCCGCAGGCGAAAAAAAGCCCCGCCAGGGCGGGGCTCAATGGAGCATCACGGATGAGGTGATGTTTTAGAACACGTACTGGGCGCGCAGGCTGATGGCGTCGCCGTCGTCGTCGCCATTGGCGTTTACCACGTCGTCCACGCTGGTCTTCAGGTAGTTGGCCGAGAGCTTGACCGACTCGTTGGCGTACCAGTTGAGACCGATGGTGTGGGTCTTCGCACCAGCTTCTGCGCTGTCCAGCGCACCGACATAACCGCTCGGTGCAACACCGGTTTCATCGACGGTGATGTCGTCGAAGCGGTAGAACACTTCCCATGCACCGATCTGCTTGTTTTCCGGCTTGATCTTGTCGAACTTGCCGCCATCGAGCTTGTAGGAACGCGACTCGCCGGTCAGGGTGTAGGCCAGCTGGACGTTGTAGCCGGACGCTTCCAGATCCTCGAAACCATCCTGGGCGTCGACGGTGCGGGTCAGGTATTCACCCTGAACCGAGAACGGGCCGATCATGTAAGCCGCTTCCAGACCCCAGGCCTGATCGCTGCCGTCAGTGACAGTGCCGCCGAATGTGGCACGGTTGCCGTTGGCGCTGTCTTCGGTAGTGCCACGCACGGACAGACGCGGACGGATGCGCTCCAGGTAACCTTCTTCCACGTCACGCTTACCGAAGCTGGCGCCGAGGTGCAGCACCTGGTCCTTCTCGACGATCGGAGCTACCACGCCACGCAGCACGAAGCTGGTGTTGTTGGAGCCATCTTCATCTTCCAGCATGTCGGCACCGGCGCCGGCGTCCTGACGGTAAGCACCGGCTTCACCGTGGAACATGCCGACGGTGGTACGCACGCGGATGCCTTCGCCGTCTTCGTGGCTGTTCAACCAGGGCGCCAGGTCATAGATCGCAGAGCGCTCGATGGCGGTGATCCACTTGGAGCTGACCGCTTCTTCCAGGCCAAAGGTCGGATTGATACGGCCAATCGAAACCTGGACCGGCTTCCAGCCGTTGTAGTGGATGGCCAGTTCGTCCCAGTTGCTGGAATCGTTGGTGAAGTTGCGGTTGAAGGTGTAGCCCCAATCGGTGAAGGCAACACCGGAAATCTCCAGACGCGCACGACGGAAATAGGTCTCGTCTGCGCGCTCGCCGTTCTGGGTGTAGAAACCATCGAAGCTGTCGGCATCAGCCTGCAGGCGGCCATTGATCTTGAACGAGAACTCCTTGTCGGTGGTTCCGACCTCCAGGCCGCCCTTGGTCTTGATAACGAGATCGGCGCCGTCGGTGGTGACGGTACCGGCGAAAGCCTGGGCGGAAACGGCCAGAGCCAGAGCGCTGGCAGCGAAACCGGCGAAGTGCTTACGGATCATCCAAAATTCCCCTTTATGTTTAGCGTCGGAAACACACGAGATGGGCTCTTTGTGTTGGGGGGAATCTTGGCGACGGCGTATGTCAGCCAAATGGCTGATATGTAAAGCTTTTGTGACAGCGGAACTTTCCGTGGAGCCGCATCACAGAGCGGCTGCGGCACTTTTTCGTCAGCTGCGAACGTTGCGCTCGCTGGGGCGTCGGGCTCCGGCGACCAGCTTGTCGACGGCCCTGGCGGCTGCAACCATGCCGAAACTGGCGGTCACCATGGTCACCGCGCCGAAGCCTCCGGCGCAGTCGAGCTTGACCCCCTCACCAACGAAGCTCTTGCTCTGGCACACGCCGCCGTCCGGCTTCGGGTAGCGCAACTGCTCCGTGGAGAACACACAGGGTACGCTGTAGGTGCGCCCCGGCGTGCGCGAGAAGTTGTATTCGCGACGCAGCAGCGAGCGCACCTTTGCCGCCAGCGGATCGTTGAAGGTCTTGTTCAGATCAGTGACCTGGATCTGTGTCGGATCGATCTGCCCGCCGGCGCCGCCGGTGGTGATGATCTGGATCTTGCGGCGCTTGCACCAGGCGATCAGCGCCGCCTTGGCCGGCACGCTGTCGATGCAGTCGATGACGCAGTCCATGTCTTCGGTGATGTACTCGGCCATGGTTTCGCGGGTGACGAAATCCGCCACTGCATGAACCTGGCAGGCCGGGTTGATGGCGCGAATACGTGCGGCCATCTCGTCGACCTTGGCTTTGCCCACTGCGCCATCTTGGGCGTGAATCTGCCGATTGGTATTGGTGATGCACACATCGTCCAGGTCGAACAGGCTGATCTCGCCTACCCCGCTGCGCGCCAGCGCCTCGGCCGCCCACGAGCCGACGCCACCGATGCCGACCACCGCCACATGCGCAGCCGTCAGCCGCTCGAGGCCGACGCGGCCATACAGGCGGGCAATACCGCCGAAACGCTGATCATCGATAGACATGCCGACTCCCCGGAAAAAACCTGGCGATTATAAGACCTCATGACGCCACGACCACTGCATCCAGCCGTCACCGCAACCGCGCCTTTGCTTTAATATGGCGCCCTTTCCCCGCCGCACCGGAGCCCTGATGACCGCGCCTGCCCTCTCCCCGACGCTCGAACTCGCCTGCGAGCTGATCAATCGCCCATCGGTGACGCCGCTGGATGAAGGCTGCCAGCAGCTGATGAGCCAGCGCCTGGCGGCCTGCGGCTTCGCCATCGAGCCGATGCATATCGAGGACGTGGAGAACTTCTGGGCCATTCGCGGCAACGAAGGCCCGGTGCTGTGCTTCGCCGGCCACACTGACGTGGTCCCTACAGGCCCGCTGCAGGCCTGGCAGAATCCGCCGTTCAGTGCGCGCATCGACGAGCAGGGCATGCTCCACGGCCGCGGCGCGGCAGATATGAAAGGCAGCCTGGCGGCGATGGTCGTGGCAGTGGAGCGCTTCGCCGCCGATCACCCGAATCACAAGGGGCAGATCGCCTTTCTCATCACCAGTGATGAAGAAGGCCCTGCGCACCACGGCACCAAGGCCGTCGTCGAGCGCCTGCGCGAGCGTGGCCAGCGCCTGGACTGGTGCATCGTCGGCGAACCGTCGAGCACTGCCTTGGTAGGTGACGTGGTGAAGAATGGCCGCCGCGGCTCACTCGGCGGCACCCTCACCGTACGTGGCCAGCAGGGCCATGTGGCCTATCCGCATCTGGCGAAGAACCCCATCCACCTGGCTGCGCCTGCGCTAGCGGAATTGGCCGCCGAGCACTGGGACGACGGCAATGCCTTCTTCCCGCCGACCAGCTTCCAGATCTCCAACCTGAACGCCGGCACCGGCGCCACCAATGTCATTCCCGGCACGCTGGAAGCGGTGTTCAACTTCCGCTTCTCCACCGAGTCCACCGTCGAACAGCTCAAGCAGCGCACCGCCGCGATTCTCGACAAGCACGGTCTGGACTGGAACGTGGACTGGGCACTGTCCGGCCTGCCGTTCCTCACCGAACCGGGCGCGCTGCTCGACGGCGTGGCCAAGGCAATCCGCAGCGTCACCGGCCGTGAGACCACGCCGTCCACCAGCGGCGGCACCTCTGACGGGCGCTTTATCGCCACCCTCGGCACCCAGGTGGTCGAGCTCGGCCCGGTCAACGCGACCATCCACCAGGTCGACGAACACATCCTGGCCAGCGATCTCGACCTGCTGACCGAGATCTACTACCAGACCCTGGTGAACCTGCTCGCATGCTGATCTGCCCGATCTGCCAGGCGCCGCTGAGCGCGCTCGACAACGGCGTGGTCTGCGCGGCCAACCACCGTTTCGACCGCGCGCGTCAGGGTTACCTGAACCTGCTTCCAGTGCAGCACAAGAACAGCCGCGATCCGGGCGACAACCAGGCCATGGTCGAAGCACGGCGACGCTTTCTCGACGGCGGCCACTATGCGCCGCTGGCCCGACGCCTCGCCGAGCTGGCCGCCGAACGCGCGCCGCAGCGCTGGCTGGACATCGGCTGTGGCGAGGGCTACTACACCGCCCAGCTGGCCGAGGCACTACCGGACGCCGAAGGCTATGCACTGGACATCTCCCGCGAAGCGGTCAAGCGCGCCTGCAAACGCGCGCCGCAACTGGAATGGCTGGTGGCGAGCATGGCCCGCGTGCCGCTGGCCGATGCCAGCTGCGACCTGCTCGCCAGCGTGTTCAGCCCGCTGGACTGGCAGGAGGCGCGACGCCTGCTCGCACCCGGCGGCGGACTGCTGCGCATGGGACCGACCCGCGAGCACCTTTGGGAGCTACGCGCCCGGCTCTACGACGAGGTACGCGACTACGATGACGAGAAGCACCTGTCGCTGATTCCCGAAGGCATGCGCCTGGCCCACAGCGAAACCCTCAGCTACGAGCTGCAGCTGGACAACGCCCAGGCCCGTGCCGACCTGCTGGCGATGACCCCGCACGGCTGGCGCGCCAGCGCCGAGCGCCGCGCCGCCGTGATCGACAGTCACCTCAGCGTGCGGGTTGCGATACGCTACGACTGGATCGAACGCACGCCCTAGCGTTCGTATATTTGCCTACGACCAAAACCTCGCACCACCACATAAGGCAGTCGCCCATGCGTCAACCCGATATCGAGATCTACCTCAGGGATGCCAGTCAGGAGGCCGTCGGCAAGTGGCTGGCCCAAGCCATTGGCTCATGTTCCGCCTGGCAACAGAAAGGCCAGACCTTCAAGTGCAGCGCCGCCGGCATTCCGGTGACCTGGCTGCCGAAGGCGGTGGGCAAATGGCATTGTCTGCTGCTGGAAAGCGATGCCACCCCCTGGGACGATGACCTCGCCTGCGCCCGCGCGGCGTATCAGGCTTTAGGTGTGGAAATCCGCTGCGCGCCAGGCGGCTGGCAGGAAGAGGAAGCCGTTGAAGAGGCCGACCGCTGGATCCGCATCAGCGATGACGGTGAAGAGGAAATCGTCTGGCGGACGGGCTGATCGGCATCGGCCGTATCGCTCATCCATGGTGGACCGAAACCACCGGATAGCAAAACAAAGCCCGTCACTTGGACGGGCTTTGTCATTGCGCAACCGAAGTTACACGCCGGCGACGTCTTCGGCCTGCAGGCCCTTCTGGCCCTGGGTTACCGAAAACTCCACCTGCTGCCCTTCGGCCAGCGAGCGGTGGCCGTCGCCACGGATCGCGCGGTAATGCACGAACACGTCGGCGCCATTACCCCGCTGAATGAATCCATAGCCTTTTGCATCGTTGAACCACTTGACGGTTCCGGTCTCACGCTCAGCCATTACCACTTCTCCAACTCGCTTTTTGTTATTCCTCGGAAGAGGGGTCGACGGTCAGGCCTCCGTGCATTCGGCTCCGGCGCAAATGCGACTCGAACGCGACCGTTGCCGGAGTATAAAACAACGATTTTCGCTGTCAGCCTCTTTTTTCCGCTGCGGATTTGACACCTCGCCCGCCCCGGCCAATGCCGGAACGGGTGCTCTGTTCAGGCGCTCCGGCGGCGTCGCCATAGCCACAGGGCGAGCACGCCCAGGGTCAGCAGCAAGGGCACCAGAGCGATGTTGGCGAACTTCAGCGTACGCCCCAGCGCTTCGATATCGGCATTGAGCTGGTAGCGCACCTCACGCAACTCCTTGCGGATACGCACCTTCTCCTGCTGGAACTGACGCAACGCCTGCTCCTGCTCAGCCGTCAGCTCCAGCGCCTGCTCCGGGTCCGGACTCTGCAGCTCGGCCAGTTGCTGCTCGGTATCAGCCAGGCGCTGCTGCAGCACTTCTTCCTTCTCGCGGAAACGATCCTCGGCCTCGCGCTGCAAGGTTTCTACCATCACGAACGGACGGGTGAAGCGACCACGCGAACGCACGCTGATCAGCGCATCGGTGCCGGAAAGGTTGTCCAGCGCATTGATCACGAACGCGCAGTTGTCCGCCCACGGCTGCGGAACGCGCTGGCCGAAGAAGTCCTGCACCTGCACCCACATGCGATCACTCAGCAGATCGGTATCGGCGACGGCGATCACGTTGATGTTCTGGCTTTCCTTGATGCCCTCTTCACGGCCTTCGATGCCGTCCGGAAAGGCAGTTTTCGCCGGCCCCTGGATGCGCGCCGCCAGGGTGTAGCGCTCGCCGGTCGGCTCGAGGCCAAGCAGCAGGGTTTCCGGGTTGTCCAGCGTGGCGAAGCGCTCGGCCTCCACCGGCATGGCGTAGTCGGAACTGCCGAACAGCGGCGTGAAGCGCGTCGTCGCGTCCTCCAGCGGCTCCAGAATGCCGGCACTGGCGATGGTGATGTTTTCCAGCGCGGCGGTGGTCACGTCATCCTGATCCAGCGCGTTGCGCGGCAGGCTCAACCAGCCTGCGTGGCGCACCGGACGGCGCTCCGCACCGACGCCAACCGACATCGCGTAGGCTGCATCGACCAGCGCCTGTTGCGGCACCATGCGCACGCCCCAGGCCTTGAACAGTGGCTCGAGGTCGGAGGCACGCTCCTCGCCGAATTCTCCCGGACCGATGCCCATGCCCGGATCGGCCTCGCTGTGCGGATCGACGAATACCAGCAGCTTGCCGCCACGCAGGACGAACTGGTCGATGGCGTACAGCGTCTGCTCCGGCAGATCCTTCGGGTGAATCAGCAGCAACACCGAGACGTTGGTCGGGATCATGTCCACATCGCGGCGCAGGCTTTCGATATGGAACAGCTGGCGGACTTCCTCCAGTACCATCCACGGCGGCGTCGCCTGCTGAGTCCGCATGTCGAAACCGCCGGTCAGCTGCAACCCTGACAGCACGCCGACCACCGGCAGCTCGCCGCTAGCCAGGCCCTGCACCAGGCGGCTGATCTCGTACTCGAGAAACTCTTCCTGATCCAGCGGGAAGAACGGAATGATCTGCGTGCTGCCCTCGGCATTGGTGCCGGCGAGGCCGAAGTAGATCTTGTCACCGCCCTGGTTGAGCGGCACCGCCTGCAGGCCGAACTCGGCGGCGTGGTCCTCCTCTTCGGAGAACGGCTGCGGGTCGATCACATGCAGCTTGAGCTTGCCAGCGGAGGCCCGCTCGTAGGCCTTGAGCATCTCCTCGACGCGACGCGCGTAGTTGCGCAGCGCCACCAGCTCCTTGGAGGTCTCGTCCGAGTAGAAGAAGTGCAGTTCGATCGGTTCCTGCAGGCCGTCAAGAATGCGCTCGGTGCCCTCGGAAATGGTGTAGAGCTTCTGCTCGGTCAGGTCGAGCCGCGCATTGGTGAACAGCATGCCGGACAAGCCGTTGAACAGCAGAAATGCCAGTGCGATCAGCAGCAGCCCGGCACCGGAATAGATGACTCGTTTCATGTCTGCTCCCTCAGGCGGCTTTCTTCAGATCGACGACCACGGCAGTGGCAGCCAGCCAGGCGACGATCAGCGTGACGAAATACAGCAGGTCACGCAGGTCGATCACACCCTTGCTGATGGAATCGAAACGGATCAGGAAGCTCAGCGAAGCCACCGCATCGATCAGCCACTGCGGCGCCCAGGCGAAGGCATCCAGCACCATCGGCAGGCCGCTGACGATGAACAGGAAACACACCGCCACCGCGAGAATGAAGGCGATCACCTGGTTCTTCGCCAGCGCCGACATGCACGAGCCGATCGCCAGAAACGCGCCCGCCAGCAGCCAGCTGCCGAGATAACCGGCGACGATCACACCGTTGTCGGGCTCGCCCAGGTAATTGACGGTGATGACCATCGGGAAGGTCAGCAGCAACGCGATGCCGGCGAATACCCAGGCGGCGAGGAACTTGCCGGTAACCGCCTCGAAACGCGTAATCGGCAGCGTCATCAAGAGCTCGATCGAGCCGGACTTGCGCTCCTCCGCCCACAGGCGCATGGCGATCGCCGGCACCAGGAACAGGTACAGCCAGGTATGGAAGCTGAAGAACGGCGTGAGGTCGGCCTGGCCGCGCTCGTAGAAACCGCCCAGGTAGAACGTGAACACCCCGGAGAGGACCAGGAAGATCACGATGAACACGTAGGCCAGCGGCGTGGCGAAATAGCTGCCCAGCTCGCGCTTGAAGATAACCGGCAACTGGGTCATAGCGACTCCCCGCGAGTCAGGTTACGGAACACCTCATCCAACCGGCCGCGTTCCACGTCCAGCTCCTTCACCACCCAGCCATGCTGGGCGATCAGAGCACTGACCTGGGGGAAAATCACCTGCCCCGGCTGCGCCAGCAACGTCAGGCTATGCTCGGGCTCGTTGAATTCGACACCGGCCACGCCGGGCAACGCGGCCAGGGCAACGTCGTCCAGCGGACCGTCGCTGACCAGCGTGACGGCCTGGTGATATTTCGACCGGCTCTCCAGCTCCAGCGGCGTGCTGTCGGCCACCAGTCGGCCCTGGGCGATGACCACCGCGCGGGTGCAGACCGCACTGACCTCTTCGAGGATATGCGTAGAGATGATGACAATCTTGTCCTGCGCCAGCCCCTGGATCAGCTGACGTACCTGGTGTTTCTGGTTCGGATCGAGGCCATCGGTGGGCTCGTCGAGGATCAGCACCTGCGGATCGTGCAGGATCGCCTGGGCCAGGCCGACGCGACGCTTGAAGCCCTTGGACAGCGTCTCGATGGTCTGCCCCAGCACGTTCTCCAGCTCCACCTGGGCGACCGCGGCTTCGACCCGCTGGCGCTTGTCCGTCCCACGGAAGCCGCGGACTTCAGCGATGAACTCGAGAAAACCGCGCACCGTCATGTCGCCGTAGCAGGGCGCGCCTTCGGGCAGATAACCGATCTGCCGCTGGGCCTGCAGCGTCTGGGTGCGAATGTCGTGGCCGAGGATACTCGCCGTGCCCGACGTCGGCGCGAGAAAGCCGGTCAGCATCTTCATAGTGGTGGACTTGCCGGCACCATTCGGGCCGAGAAATCCCAGCACCTCGCCGCGCTGGACCTGGAATGACAGGTCGTCGACCGCGGTGTGCTGGGCAAAACGCTTGGTCAGGTTGCTTATTTCGATCATGGACTCTCACCAGTGCACCAAAGGCCCTGGCGTGCCGCCGCGCGACCCGAGCCAGGTCCTGCAAAAATGCCGGCGGCACTATAAGAACAGCAACCCGACGAATGCAACCAGTCCCTAGACTGAGAGGACTACGCTGTTCATCACCGCTCTGCGCGCAATTCGCTATAAGGCCATGCCGCACGGATCGCAGACGCCCAGAATGCCGGCAGAGATTGAGAGACTTCCAGGCAGGCATGCCGCGACACGCCGATCCATTAGCAAGGACAAACCATGAAACTACGCAGGTCCAGAGAGTTAGCGAAAGTACATCTCTGCTGTTTGTTTGGCGCCATGGCGTGCTCAGCGTACGCCAGTGAGCCTGCGGAGTTTCCTGACGCACAAACCAGTGATCCAGCGGCAATGGGATGGATGGTTGGCTCGCCGCCACCGGCTGATCGAATCCTGCGCTTCGAGGATGGCAGTTATTTTCGCTTCCCACAGATGCGCTGGAGTGTCGCCAACTTTCGACAGCTGATGCCTACCGTCAATGTCTCACGCGGCCTAGGTCAGTCTTCACTACTCGAGCGCCAGCCAAGCAACGAGATCGATCCGCTGACATTCGTCCCTCTTGGTGGGGGCGAGCCAATGACCTGGCAGCAATCGCTGCAAGCCAATTACACCGACGGCATCATCATCCTTCACCGAGGGAAACTGGTGTACGAGCGCTATTTCGGCGTCCTGAAGCCGGAAGGGCAGCATGCTGCCATGTCGATCACCAAGACCTTCACCGGTACGCTGGCGGCACTTCTCGTGTCCGAAGGCAAGCTAGACGCCGAACGTATGGTCGCCGACTACGTTCCCGAATTGGCCGTGTCGGCCTTTGGGAATGCCAGCGTGCGCCAGCTCATGGATATGACCACCGGCATTCACTTCAGCGAAGATTATGCGGACCCCAAGGCCGAAGTATGGGCGCACGCCGCCGCCGGCAATCCGCTGCCGAAACCCGCTGATTACCAGGGGCCACGGATCTATTACGAATTTCTGCAAACGGTCAAACCGCAAGGTCGCCATGGCGAGGCCTTTCATTACCGCACCGCAAATTCCGACGCTCTCGGCTGGGTAATTGCGCGAGTAAGCGGCCAGAACGTCGCACAGCTGTTGTCGGAGCGCATCTGGAGTCGATTGGGCGCGGAACAGGATGCCTACATGTCGGTAGACTCCATCGGTACGCCGTTTGCCGGTGGCGGCCTGAATGCCAGCCTGCGCGACCTTGTGCGCTTTGGCGAAATGATGCGTAACGAAGGTCGATACAACGGCACTCAGATTCTGCCGCCGGAAGTCGTGGCAGATATCCGTGGTGGAGCAAATCGAGACGACTTTGCGAAAGCCGGTTATCGACTGCTACCCGGCTGGAGCTACCGCAACATGTGGTGGGTCAGCCATAACGAGCATGGCGCTTTCATGGCCCGCGGGGTCCACGGACAAGCGCTTTATATCGATCCGCTGGCGGAGATGGTGATCGCACGGTTCGCCAGCCATCCAGTGGCGAGCAATGCGGCAAATGACCCTACTTCCTTGCCCGCCTATGAAGCGGTCGCCAGGCATCTGCTGAACGCCGCCGATAGCGTGCGGAAGGTGCGAACACCCCTGGATTGAACGGCCTGTGATGACAGTTCTGAGCGACCTCCAGACAAAGCGCCTGCTTCTGCGGCAATGGAAGCCAGCCGATCGCGCACCGTTCGCCACGATGAATGCGGACCCCAGGGTCATGCGGCACTTCCCCGCCCTGCTCAGCCGGGCCGAGAGCGATGCAATGGCTGACCGCTGCCAGGCGCTGATCGAAGAACGCGGCTGGGGATTCTGGGCCGTCGAGCTGAAAGCCCGCGGCGCATTCATCGGCTTCGTCGGTCTGCATACGCCGTCGGCAACCTTGCCGTTCTCGCCGTGTGTGGAAATAGGTTGGCGCCTGGCGGCTGATTACTGGGGCCAGGGATTGGCCAGCGAAGCGGCGTGGGTCGCGCTAAAGACAGGGTTCGGCACGCTCGATCTTTCCGAAATCGTATCCTTCACTACTATCGAGAATCGACGTTCACGCGCCGTGATGGCCCGTCTTGGCATGCGTGAAACGGAGGAGTTCGAGCATCCAGGAGTGCCAATCGGCCATCCGCTTCGCCGGCACTGCCTGTATCGACTGGATCGCGAACGCTTTGCGGCGCAGTTGGCTGCAGCTGAATGACCGTTCATTCACGATTGGCTGGACTTCGCTGGAAACCCTGTTAGAACGGCACGCGCATAGCCGGACCCTCATCCCCACCCTACGGATATTCTTCAATGCCTCAGCTGTTCCTCGCGCTTCTGTTCCTCGGCTTTTCCGGCTTCGCTCATGCGGAAGATGCCGATATCGCCCGGCTGTTCGACGAGGTTGGCGTGGGCGGAACACTGGTGATCGAATCGGCTGAAACCGGCCAGCGCTACGTTCACAACGAAGCCCGCGCGAAGCAGCCGTTCACCGCCGCCTCCACATTCAAGGTGCTGAATACGCTGATCGCGCTGGAGGAAGGCGCCATCGCCGGCGCCGACGAGATCATCCCGTGGGACAACACCCGTTACGAGATCGAGGACTGGAACCGCGACCAGACGCTGAAGAGCGCCTTCCAGGTCAGTTGCGTCTGGTGCTATCAGTGGCTGGCGCGGCGGGGGGGGGGGGGGGACCCCCC
>NZ_AOFQ01000072.1 GCF_000495915.1 Stutzerimonas chloritidismutans AW-1 | reverse complement strand
TTCCCCCGCCGATTCAGCTCCTCGGCCAGCATGGTCAGGTCCTGGCTGGAGGACGCCACCTGATTCGATGCAGCGGAACTGGCGACAGTCGAGTCGTGGATGCGCGTGACGCTCTGGTTGACCTCTTCCGCCACCGCGCTCTGCTCCTCGGAAGCCGTCGCGATCTGCGCGTTCATCTCGTTGATCGAGCCCACTTCCTGACGAATCTTGGTCAGCGCATTTTCCGCCTGCAGCGTCTGCTCGACGGTCTGCTGAGCCAGCAGCTTGCTCGACTGCATTACCTCCACCGCCCTGCCAGCGCCGGCCTGCAGCGAGGCGATCATCTCGCTGATCTCGCTGGACGACAGCTGCGTGCGATTGGCCAGCGAGCGCACCTCGTCGGCTACCACCGCGAAACCACGGCCATGCTCGCCGGCACGGGCCGCCTCGATGGCGGCGTTGAGCGCGAGCAGGTTGGTCTGCTCGGCGATAGCGGTGATGACCTGCAGGATCTTCTCGATGTCGCCGCTTTGCGCCGAGACCTGGTTGACGGTTTCGGTCGCGCTCTCCAGCACCTTGGCCAGGTTATGGATGGAGATGGCCGTCTCGCCGACGATCCGCGTACCGGTCTCGACCTGCTCGTCGGCGCTCTTCGCCGCAGCCGCGGCACGGGCGGCGAAGCTCGCCACCTCGTTCACCGTCGTGGCCATCTGGTTGATCGCCGTGGCGACCTGCTCAGCCTCGGCCGACTGGTGCTGGATCTGCTGATTGCTGTTCGCCGATGAGGTACGCAATTCACCCGAGGCGACGCCGACGCCATCGGCGGCCGCGCGCACCTCGGCGATGATCGAGGTCAGCCGGCTGGCCATCTTCGCCGTCGCACCCATGACGCTGTCTGGGTATGGCGTGACGATCAGCTGACCCAGATCGCCATTGGCCAGGTTGCCGATCACGCGCGCCACCTCGTCGGGCTCGGCACCGAGGGTCGAACGCAGCTTGCGAATGATCACCACGGCGATGGCCACACCCAGCAGAACCGCCACACCGGTCACCGCGACGATGAGCGCGAGGAAGCCGCTGGCGGTTTCGCGGACCACGGTCACGTCCTGATTGATGCTCGCTTCCTGGTGATCGATGAACGCATTGATCAGCCGCAGCCACTCGCTATAGGCCCCGGCGACGTTTTCCAGGAGGAATTCGTAGGCGCGCCCCGAGCCCTCGCTGAAGCGCAGTTCGACCACCTGCTGGGTCAGCGCGTTGGTCTTCGCCTCGATGGTCTCGATCTGCAGCATCAGCTGCTTTTCCACGGCATCGGCGGAGGGCTGCGCAAGCATCGCCTTCATCGGCTGCGCCGAATCGGTGTACAGCTGCGCCAGCCGCTCGATCTCCGCCACCTGCTCACGGGCGAACGCCGGATCGGCCGCACTGACGGCGTCCCGCACGGCAATCGCACGATCGTGCACGCTGCCGCGGAAGTTGATCGCATAGCGTTGCTTCAGGCCGGCCTGCGAGCTGATCTGGCTCATGCTGCGGTCGATGACGTCGACTTTGAGCGCACTGACCACGGCAACCGCCACCATAAGCGCCAGGATCACCAGAAACCCCAGGCCCAGGCGCATGGATACCGACATCTGCTTGTTCATCGAACACTCCTCTAGCCAGACTGCGAGGCAGCCATTCAGTCAGTCGTTGATGCTCCGAGCGATACTCAGAGCGGGGCAAAACTTGTACAACATAATGTCACCATGACATTACTTGTACAAGTTTTATCGACGAACTGCCGGCCGAAAGCGGCGGAATAAGAGCGCTCCAGTGTTCGCAGTGAAATATCGCAGGCTCAAATACACTGCTTGCAGAGGTCTTGTACAATTTTTCTGAAATCGCCCACCGGCCAGTGTGACAACTGTCCCGATCACCACACCGGAGCACCGGGCCCGGCAATCGCCAGACAGCAAAAAGGCGCCCGAAGGCGCCTTTCTGTGGTCTCGCAACGGTGTCAGACCTTGCTACGCTCGAAGCGCTTGCGGTCGTTCTCGTTGAGGTACTTCTTGCGCAGGCGGATCGACTTCGGCGTCACTTCAACCAGCCTCGTCGTCAGCAATGAGCATCCATGTTGTCGTGATCCATGCCGGCGATGCCGTTCGGAGGCTGGCGTAGACGATCGGGAAGTCGAGGCTCGTCGGTGGCGACGAGGTTGTCGAACAGGTCGAAGATCTGGCATATGGCCCAGTCAGGTCGCGCGCCCAGACGGTAGATTTTGTTCACCACGACGATCGAACCAAGCCGGGCTTGAAAGCCTTCTGGGTCACGAAACGGGCCTGAATGATCGCAATATTCGCCACACGTCGCCGACGCGTTAAGCCCATCGCCCCGCCCGACAAACAACGGAACCCGCGAACACGACATGAACTGTCGTGCGGCTGCGCCATGCTTGATTCCGGCTCCCGCCGTCAGAGATGACGGCTACGCGCCAGCTGTCACTTGCCAATACCCGCTCGGCTCGCAACCAGCCATAAACCCAGCAGAGGAATCCAGCATGAAAAACATTCATGCCATGATCGGTCTCGTTGTAGTTCTCCGCAAAGCCTATGCGTTTCATGACGAATTTCGTCAGCTCAAGGAGAAGGACAAGTGGTCCGCCAGATGAAGCCAGCGGAATGCGGAAACCATCGGCTGAAACGAATCATGGCGAGTAGCCATCAAGCAGGATAAGCTGGCTATATTCGTGGCGTCACGTATCTGGCAGTTACAGGAAATATGTAAGGTAGTAACCCATGTCCGAAGCGGAGGATACGCTACTCAGGTTGTTCACTTTGTTGCGCCTGATTCCCGAATACCCAAGATATGTTTCCTCTCCCACGCTGCTGGAAAAACTGCACGAGCGTGGATTCTCGGTGGATCTGCGCACCGTCCAGCGGGACCTGAATCGACTCTCCATCCCCTTCTCGCTGATCAGTGATGAAAGTAGTGGCCGTTATCGCTGGAGTCACACCAAGGACACCCCGCTCGACCTCAGAGACATGGAGCCGTCGACGGCACTCGCGCTCGTCCTGGCCGAAAGTCATCTGAAGAGCTTGCTGCCGCAGTCGGTCATCAATCTGTTGGGTCCGCAGTTCAACAAGGCACGCAATTACTTGGAAGACCTCGGCCAGAACGATCTCGCACACTGGGCGCGCCGTGTGCGTGCCCATCCCAACGACAAGGCCCTGCTGCCCGCCCAGGTGCATGCCGCTGTCTGGCGAGAAGTGTCGACCGCCCTGCTGGAGCGCCGGCGGCTCAGGGTCTCCTACCTCAGCCGGAGCAAGGCCGAGCGCAAGGAGCTGCTGCTGCACCCCGCTGGCCTGGTTTCCCGTCACTCCATCAGCTACCTGATAGGCACCGTCGACGGCTATGGCGACCTTAGCCAGTTCGCGATGCATCGCATTCAGCAGGCTGAATGCCTGGAGGTCGCCGCCGATTGCAGCGAGCCCCTCGTTGTCGACCATTACATCCGAAACGGCCTCAATGCCTCGCCCCTGATAGACGATGTGGAACTGGTAGCGGACGTGTCACCACAGATCGCCTGGCTCCTCAAGGAAACCCTGCTGAGCACCGACCAGAGCCTGGAACCACTTGCCGAGGGCGACTGGCAGCGCCTGCGCGCTCGGGTCCCGCAGGATCAGGAAACGCTCTGGTGGATCTTCGGGCTGAACGACAACATCCAGGTTCACGAACCGACGGTATGGCAAACACAGATCCGCTCCAAACTGGAACTGATGCGTCGTCGCTACGAAGCGACGGCGCCGACCCTCAAGGCAACACCATGAACGAGCTCTGGCAACACCTGGAAGCCTGGCTGGCCACATATGACCCGGCTCGCCAGGCAGACCTCAACCCTCCGGCTGACGACACCGCCATAGCGGCTCTGGAACAGCTGCTGGGCAAGCCCTTGCCCGCTGACTTCACCGCCTGCCTGAAAGTCCATGATGGCCAGCGTGGGCAGGCCGGCTGGCTGTTCGACGACTACGAATTCCTCTCGAGCCGGCAGATCACGCTGAGCTGGTCCGCCTGGACGGCCCTGCTGGAAGGTGGTGACTTCGCCGCGCGTACCCCCGAATCCGATACCGGCATCAGAGCGTCCTGGTGGGACAAGGCATGGCTGCCCTTCGCCTCCGACGGCGGCGGCGATTATCTGTGCCTGGACCTCGCTCCGGCCGATCAGGGCCATTACGGGCAGGTGATCGAGGTACTTCACGACATGCCCCAGCGCACGCTACTCGCACCCTCCTTCGCCGACTGGTTCGGTAATTTCATCATGCGCAAGACCGCCTGAGATAACTCCCATGGAACCTACGCTCACCACGATGACGCGCGAGCAGCGCCTGCAGAAGCTGTTCGACGACTGCCAGCAGCAGGTACTTTCCCAAGTCATCGGCACGTTCGGCCTGTCCACCGCCATGTTCAAGGACGTCGACCGCAACGGCGGGAACGTCACCACGCTTCATAACTTCGCGCGCGAAGACGACGACTACGTCGCTACCGACTCCGACAAGAAACTCCACGAACACTCGCGCAAGAAGTACGACAAGCAGGTACGCGCGGAGTACGAGATCAAGACGCAGGAAAACGCCGATACGGCAGGCGGAAAAACCTGGAATGACAAGCGCGACGAGCGGATAGCCCAATCCCGGGACGAGTACACCGGACAAACCGTGCGCGCCGACGGCACAGTGGAGCTGAAGAACGGCGAAGAAGCGCGTGCCGAACTGGATCACGTCGTCTCCATTTCGGAAACGCACAGTGACCCCAAAATGCATCTCGCACTTGGGCAGGTGTCCGAGGACGGCGAGACCGTAGACGTCAGCCGCATTCGTGAAGTGGTCAACAGCGATGAGAACCTGGCCCTTACCAACCAGCCCCTCAACGGGTCGAAAGGCGACGAGGACCTGCGCGAGTGGGCTGCCAAGGAACGTGAGAACGGCGAAACCAACGCGCAGAAATTCGGCGCGGATGAGGAACTGATCCAGGAAAAACACGATACTGCCCGCAAGCACATCGATAGCACGGCGAACCGGGCACTGCTCAAGAAGCAGGCCACGGAGCTGCTTGCTACGGGCGGCAAACAGGCCGCTTTGATGGGGGCTCGCCAAGCGCTTGGCATGTTGCTGACCGAGTTGGTCAACGCTCTGTTCAACGAGGTGAAAGCGCTCATCCGGCATGGCGTCGAACTGGGTGAGTCGCTTTTGAGGAAGATCAGCCAGCGCCTGATGCATGTGGCCGAACAGGTGGCACGGAAGGTGCCGACGGCGCTCTCGCAGATGATCCAGGGTGGTGTCAGCGGTTTCGTCAGCAACCTGCTGACCTTCCTGCTGAACAACTTCCTGTCCACCGCCAAGCGCTTCGTCAGCATGATCCGCGAAGGCCTGCTTGGCCTGTTCCGTGCGGCCAGGATGATGCTCTTTCCACCTGCACACATGACCCAGGCCCAGGCCCTGCAGGAAGGCCTCAAGCTTCTCGGCACCGTGGTGATCAGTTCGGTGGGCATCCTGCTGTCGGAAACTGTCGCCACCTTCATGGCCACCATTCCCTTTCTCAAGCCCTTCGCCGACTTGCTCACGCCCGTGCTGGTAGGCATCGCCAGCGGCCTGCTGTCGGCGTTTCTGGCGTACCAGATCGACTGCCTCTTCGATCGCCATGCCCGGGGGGAGCGCCTGCTCGACGAACTGATAGCAGATGCAGCGAGGCGAGAGGTCTTTGCCGCCGAACTGGTGACGCTATCCGAAGCGTCGCTCGGCAATGTCGAGCGCTATACCCAATCGATCGAGCTGTACCGCCAGACGGGCGCAACCTTGGGCAATGCAGGCATTGCATCAGCCGCAGCACTGGCCAGCCTCGACAGCGCCGTGGCCAGCACCCGAGAACAGGTCGAGAAAAGCCGACGCATGATCAATTACATCAACGAGAGCCAGGCAGAAATCGAAGAATTCCTGAAACCCCTCTGAACCAGCCCACGCGGGCTCATCGCGCGAAGGGCGTGATGCACCGCGTATTCGACCGCCCCAACCCATGCAGCCTCGACAGGACAGCCAATGCCCCTCGAAACCACAGCGCCCGCCGTCACCAAGTCCGGCGCGGAAAACTCCCAAGAACTGCAGATCGTGCAGGCATTTTCCAACCTGAGCGTGCCCGAGCGAATCATCCAGCAGAGCAACATCAAGGAACTGCTGCACGGCCTCAACGACGACCAGCAGAAGGTCCAGTCCGAAGCCAAGCGCCTGGCCAAGCTCAGGCAGGAGAAAAAAGAGGGAAACTTCGTCGGCAACTGGTTCTACGGTCGCAGCGACAAGATCCAGGAAGCACAGTTGGACCTCAACGCCTCGATCGGTCAACTGACGCAGAAATCGTCCCAGTTACTGGTGGTCAACACCGCCATCTCAAAGGTACTGAGCGACCAGCAGATTCTGCTGTTGCAACAGCAGAATCTGCTGAAGAAGCAGGCTGAAGAACTCCAGGCGCAGAACGAGAGAATCCTTGCGCAACAGATTCAGCTGGGCGAACAACAGGACGCGATCAATGCCGCGAATCAGGGACTTCTGGAAGCCAAGGGCCTGACTCAGGAGCAGGCACAGAAACTGGTGGGCTGCGTACGTCTCGTGACCGAAGCCGAACAGCGGATCGACAGCGCCGGCCAGGCATTGCGCAACAACCTGGAACAGCAGATGGAGGAAGTTGAAAAGCACTGTCTGAATCGCTTGGCGGCGGGGCTCGATGAGGTGGAGCGGCGCCAGGTGGAAAACGAAAGGCGCCTGGCCGATGCGATGGACGTACAGGCGCAGCAGAACCGCACCGAGTTCACCCAACTGGCAGAGGAAAACCAGACGTTTCACAAGCAGCTTCTGCAGGATGCACAAGCGTTCGAGGTGCAACAGAGCGAACGAGCTGCCTCACAGGACAGCCGCATCGCTACGCTGAGCGAACAGCATGCCGCCCAGGCTGAAAGGCAGGACCAGTGGCAGCTGGCTCATAGCCACAGCATGCAGGAACGAATCGAAGCCCACGAAGCCGACGTCAAGCATCGCTCAGCGGCAATGGAAGAATCCCTGGTCCGGTCACTCGAAAGCCAGCGTGAAAACCTGACGAATTCACAGGAGCAGTTGGCCGACCATCTGAGCGCTCTGGTGGCCAAGCAAGCGTTGAGCCTGTCGCATCAGCGCCTGGTGCTCGTCGGCGCCACCGTGTTGTCCATCGCCTCGCTGGGATGGCAGGCAGCGCAGCACTGGGCACTACTCTGAAGCGACGCGGCACGGCCTGGGTAGCCAGTTCCGTCTTTCGCCGCGCAGCGGCGAGAGCGGAGCGTGCACCGCAAGCCCCATACCCGACAGCCGTTCTAGCACCCTGCTGGTCGCGCGGTTTTCTGAGACAACTGAGCCATCGACCGCGCTAGCTGGCGCAGGCCGTCTCTATCTTGCTGCTCGGTGGACATCTCATCCTCTATTTCACGCCGTATCTAGCGACGATGCTTGGAACGACCGACGTTTCCACGGTGAGCGGACTGCCCTTGCTGATCGGCCTGGCGGCTCTGGGCGGCTATCTGGGCAACCGGCTGGCCGAGCGCGTCGGCCTCGTCTAGCCATGGTGATTTTTCTCACCTTCTGCCTGGCACTGCGACATTCCGCTGAGCTTGCACAGCGCCATCTTCATCCCGAGCGTGATGCCCTGGAGACCATCAGCTGTATGGTTTCTCCGGTCGTGCAAAGCTTCCGGCTCCATAGCGCCCCAGCCAGCAGCAGTACCGGAGCCTCCCTGAACACCTCGGTGAGGCACCTTGGGATGGGCCTGGGTGCGGCTATCGGCGGGCTCGTCATTGCGCTTGCTGACGTTGGCTGGCCCCCTGGATCGGTCTTGGCCTGACGGTACCGGCATTACTCTGTAATTGGCGCTGCTACCTACTAGAGAAGCGCTGCCCAAGGCCCGACCGAAGTGTTGATGCCAGCCTGCCATTCGCTCCTTTGATCAAAACCATGCCCCATAGGATCTAAGGCCAGGCACCGCCTGGATTGCAATCAAGCCTAAAACAACAAAGGCGCCCGAAGGCGCCTTTGTCTTACTGCAACAGTGTTTAGACCTTGCTGCGCTCGAAGCGCTTGCGGTCGTTCTCGTTGAGGTACTTCTTGCGCAGGCGGATCGACTTCGGCGTCACTTCCACCAGCTCGTCGTCGGCGATGAATTCCAGCGCCTGCTCGAGGGTGAACTTGATCGGCGGAACCAGGGCGATGACTTCGTCCTTGCCGGAAGCGCGCATGTTGTCGAGCTTCTTGCCCTTGGTGGGGTTGAGCACCAGGTCGTTGTCACGGCTGTTGATGCCGCACAGCTGGCCTTCGTAGATCTCGTCGCCCGGCGCCAGGAACAGCTTGCCGCGCGCCTGCAGGGTTTCCAGCGAGTAGGTCAGTGCGGTACCGGTAGCCATCGAAACCAGCACGCCGTTCTGGCGGTTGGTCACTTCGCCGGCCTTGATCGGGCCGTAGTGACTGAAGGTCGAGGTCAGGATGCCGCTACCCGAGGTCATGGTCAGGAAGTTGTTACGGAAGCCGATCAGGCCACGCGCCGGGATGGTGTACTCCAGACGCACACGACCCTTGCCATCCGGGACCATGTTGCTCAGGTCGCCCTTACGCAGGCCCATCTGCTCCATCACCGGACCCTGGTGCTGCTCTTCGATATCGATGGTGACGTTCTCGTACGGCTCCTGCTTGTCGCCGGCCTCGTTCTCGATGATTACCACTTCCGGGCGGCCTACGGCCAGCTCGAAGCCTTCGCGGCGCATGGTTTCGATCAGTACCGAAAGATGCAGCTCGCCACGACCGGAAACCTTGAACTTCTCAGGGCTATCGCCTGGCTCGACGCGCAGGGCAACGTTGTGCAGCAGCTCCTTCTCCAGACGATCCTTGATGTTGCGGCTGGTGACGAACTTGCCTTCCTTACCGGCGAACGGCGAGTCGTTGACCTGGAAGGTCATGCTCACGGTCGGCTGGTCGACGGTCAGCGGCGGCAGCGCTTCGACATTGTTCTGGTCGCACAGGGTGTCGGAGATGTACAGCTCGTCCATGCCGGATACGCAGACGATGTCGCCCGCTTCGGCTTCCTGCACTTCAACGCGCTGCAGACCGGAGTGGCCCATGATCTTGAGGATACGACCGTTGCGCTTCTTGCCGTCGGCACCGATGGCGGTAACCGGCGTGTTGGCCTTGATGGTGCCGCGGGCGATGCGGCCGATGCCGATCACGCCGAGGAAGCTGTTGTAGTCCAGCTGGGAAATCTGCATCTGGAACGGGCCGCTTGCGTCGACGACTGGCGCCGGCACGTGGTCGACGATGGCCTGGAACAGGGCATCCATGTCGTCATCCATCTTCTCGTGGTCCATACCGGCAATGCCGTTCAGAGCACTGGCGTAGACGATCGGGAAGTCCAGCTGCTCGTCGGTGGCGCCGAGGTTGTCGAACAGGTCGAAGATCTGGTCGATTACCCAGTCCGGACGCGCGCCCGGACGGTCGATCTTGTTGACCACGACGATCGGACGCAGGCCGGCCTTGAACGCCTTCTGGGTCACGAAGCGGGTCTGCGGCATGGGGCCGTCCTGAGCGTCGACCACCAGCAGCACGGAGTCGACCATCGACATCACGCGCTCGACTTCACCGCCGAAGTCGGCGTGGCCGGGGGTGTCGACGATATTGATGCTGTAGTCCTTCCACTTCAGCGCAGTGTTCTTGGCCAGGATGGTGATGCCGCGTTCCTTTTCCTGGTCGTTGGAGTCCATCACGCGCTCGTTTTCCAGCTCCTTGCGATCCAGGGTGCCGGACAGACGCAGCAGCTTGTCGACGAGGGTGGTCTTGCCATGGTCAACGTGGGCGATGATGGCGATGTTGCGTAGATTCTCGATCACTGATTCTTTTCTCTGTAGATAGCTTCGAGCTGAGGCTGGAAGCTGGAAGTAGTCCGGACGAAGACAGTCTGTCCGAGGGTTGTACGGCCTGGCCTTGCGATCAGTGCCGGTCGGGAGGGCGGTGGCGGATGCTGCCGCCAAGCAGCCCCGGCTGTTTCACCGATGAGTCAGGCCGGACGATAGACGCGTACATTGACATGCCCCTCGCTCAGCAGATGGTGAGCATGCAGGCGGCTCATGACACCTTTGTCGCAATACAGCAGGTACTGGCGGTTTTCATCCAGCTCCTTGAATCGGTTGTTCAGTGCGTAGAACGGCAGCGTCTGAACTTCGATGCCCGGCAGCTCGAGCGGTTCGTCCTCGGCGCTGTCGGGGTGACGAATGTCGAGGATGACCTGGCCAGCGCTCGGCTCGACGACTTCTTCCACCTGCAAATCCTGGCCCAGCTCGTCGATCACGCGGTCGATGGCAACCTGGCGGGCACTCGCCAGCGCACGCTCCAGGATAGCCATGTCGAACTGCTTTTCTTCGTGCTCTATACGATAGCGCTTGGCCTTGGTGGTCGGGTTCACCGAGATCACGCCGCAGTACTCGGGCATGTTCTTGGCAAACTCGGCGGTGCCGATCTCGAAGGCGGTGTCGATGATGTCCTGCTTGTGGCTGGCGATCAGCGGGCGCAGCACCAGCATGTCGGTGGCCGAGTCGATTACCGAGAGGTTCGGCAGGGTCTGGCTGGAGACCTGCGAGATCGCCTCGCCGGTGACCAGCGCGTCGATGTGCAGGCGCTCGGCGATCTGCGTCGAGACGCGCAGCATCATGCGCTTGAGGACGACGCCCATCTGGCTGTTGTCGACCTTCTGCAGGATTTCACCGACCACTTCCTCGAACGGCACGCTGATGAACAGCACACGGTGCGAGCTGCCGTACTTCTTCCACAGATAATGAGCGACTTCCATCACGCCCAGCTCGTGGGCACGCCCGCCGAGATTGAAGAAGCAGAAATGCGTCATCAGCCCGCGGCGCATCATCTGATAGGCGGCGACGGTGGAATCGAAACCACCGGACATCAATACCAGCGTCTGCTCCAGAGCGCCCAGCGGGTAGCCGCCGATGCCGTCATGCTGCTCGTGCACGACGAACAGGCGCTGGTCGCGGATCTCCATGCGCACTTCGACTTCCGGTGTTTTCAGCGAAATACCGGCGGCGCCGCACTGCTGGCGCAGCTGGCTGCCAACGTGGCGCTCGACGTCCATGGAGCTGAACGGATGCTTGCCGGCACGCTTGCAGCGCACGGCGAAGATCTTGCCCGGCAGGCGCTCGGCGTAGTGCGCCTTGCATCTGGCGACGATGTCGTCGAGATCGCCCAGCGGGTACTCGTGCACTTCCAGGCAATGGGCGATGCCGGGCGTGCAGCGCAGGCGCTCGATCATCTCGCGCAGCAGCTTCGGCTCGCTGCGCACGGTTTCCACCTCGATGTTGTCCCACACGCCCTCGACCCGCAGGTCGGGATCGAGCTCGCGCAGCACGGTGCGGATGTTCTTCGCCAATTGGCGAATGAAGCCCTTGCGCACCGGCGGGCTCTTGATGGTGATTTCGGGGAAAACCTTGACGATCAGCTTCATGGAAACAGCGCGGCGCCGATGTGGCAGGAAAAGAGGGGCGCGGAGTATAGCGGAAACTGCTCAACATTTAACCGCTTTCTTCAAACGCAGCAGAACGCACCAAACGAATGCACATTACCGGCGAGCCGCACCAATACCGCGCATCAATCCAGTGCAGCAGCTACGCTTTGAGACGCGCAAACGCTGCCGCAGCGCTGCCAGAGGCCTGCAGTCCCAAGAAAGAGCACTGGCATGCAATTTGCTCTCTTGTGAGGCAGGTCGCCTTGGCGGAACATCGCCGCCCGGCTTCACCCTGATTCGGAAGCTCACTGTCACGCTTCCACCACTTGGAGAACACCATGTCGAAGTCGCTTCAACTGATCAAAGATTACGATGTGAAGTGGATTGATCTGCGCTTCACCGATACCAAAGGCAAGCAGCACCACGTCACCGTTCCGGCTCGTGATGCCCAGGATGAAGACTTCTTCGAGCACGGCAAGATGTTCGACGGCTCCTCCATCCATGGCTGGAAAGGCATCGAAGCCTCCGACATGATCCTGATGCCGGTCGACGAAACCGCCGTGCTGGATCCGTTCACCGAAGAGCCGACCCTGATCCTGGTATGCGACATCGTCGAGCCGAGCACCATGCAGGGCTACGACCGCGATCCGCGCTCCATCGCCAAGCGCGCCGAAGAGTTCCTCAAAGGCACCGGCATCGGTGACACCGTATTCGTCGGCCCGGAGCCGGAGTTCTTCATCTTCGACCAGGTCAAGTTCAAGTCGGACATCTCCGGCTCGATGTTCAAGATCTACTCCGAGCAGGGCTCCTGGATGACCGACCAGGATGTCGAGGGCGGCAACAAGGGCCACCGCCCGGCCGTCAAGGGCGGCTACTTCCCGGTTCCGCCGTGCGATCACGACCACGAAATCCGTACCGCCATGTGCAACGCCATGGAAGAAATGGGCCTGGTCGTTGAGGTTCACCACCACGAAGTGGCGACTGCCGGTCAGAACGAGATCGGCGTGAAGTTCAACACCCTGGTTGCCAAGGCTGACGAAGTTCAGACCCTGAAGTACTGCGTACACAACGTCGCCGACGCCTATGGCAAGACCGCGACCTTCATGCCGAAGCCGCTGTATGGCGACAACGGTTCGGGTATGCACGTACACATGTCCATCTCCAAGGATGGCAAGAACACCTTCGCTGGCGAAGGCTATGCCGGCCTGTCCGAGACCGCCCTGTACTTCATCGGCGGCATCATCAAGCACGGCAAGGCGCTGAACGGTTTCACCAACCCGTCGACCAACTCCTACAAGCGTCTGGTCCCGGGCTTCGAAGCACCGGTCATGCTGGCCTACTCGGCCCGCAACCGTTCCGCCTCGATCCGTATTCCGTACGTTTCCAGCCCGAAAGCCCGTCGTATCGAAGCGCGCTTCCCGGACCCGGCTGCCAACCCGTACCTGTGCTTCGCTGCACTGCTGATGGCTGGCCTGGACGGCATCCAGAACAAGATCCACCCTGGCGATGCAGCCGACAAGAACCTGTACGACCTGCCGCCGGAAGAAGGCAAGCTGATCCCGCAGGTGTGCGGCAGCCTGAAGGAAGCCCTGGAAGAGCTGGACAAGGGCCGCGCGTTCCTGACCAAGGGCGGCGTGTTCTCCGACGAGTTCATCGATGCCTACATCGAGCTGAAGTCCGAGGAAGAGATCAAGGTGCGCACCTTCGTGCACCCGCTGGAATACGACCTGTACTACAGCGTCTGATCCAGCTCGCGTGACAGGAAGGCCACCCTCGGGTGGCCTTCTTCGTTTCTGCAGTCCGGCGGCGATTCGTGCAGCTTGTCACACCTCGCAAATCCCACCGATCGCACTTGCCTGCAACTCGGCGCAGTGCAAGGCTTCGGCAGTCCAACTCCGCGGAGCCTCCCATGCGTAGCGCACTGTTCAGCCTGCTGTTCATTCTCAGCCTTCCGGCCTTCGCCGAGATCTACAAGTACACCGATGCACAAGGCAATACGGTGTTCACCAATCAGCCGCCGGAGGGTGTCCAGGCCGATACCGTAGACCTGCCGCCAGCCAATACGGTAAATATCCGCACGCCCGAACCGCCGCCACCGCTGCCGGACAGCCAGCAGACGCAGTCGGCCCCTTACCAGACACTGATGCTGAGCGGGATTCCCGATGAAGAAGCCCTGCGCGCCAACAACGGCACCTTCGTCGTCAGCGCGCTGCTGGAGCCGCCGCTACGACCCGGCCACAGCTTGCGCTTCGTGCTGGACGGCATTCCCCAGGCTGCCGCCAGTGCCGCAACCTCGCTGCAACTGAACAATGTCGAGCGGGGCGAGCATCGCCTGCACGTCGAGGTGCTGAGCGGCGAGAAGGTCATCCAGCGCAGCCAGCCGGAGCTGTTCACCGTGCAACGGGTGAATACCTCCAGCCCGGCATTGCGTCCGAAGCCTCCGAGGCCTGCTCCTTGATCATCCTGCGGCAGACCCTGGCCGTCGCACTGCTGGCGGCCGCCCTGCCCTGCCTCGCCGGCGTCTACTCCTATGTCGACGCCGAGGGCAATCGGGTCTTCACCGATCGCCCGGCCGGCGAGGCGGCCGAAGAAGTACACCTCAAGCCGTCCAACAGCATGCCTGCGCCGCCGATGCCGGCCGCACGCCCTACGGAGCCGGCAGCACCGAAAGCCGCGAGCATCATCTATCAGTTGCGCATACTCAGCCCGACGGCGGACGAAGCGATTCGCAACAACGCTGGCAATGTCAGCGTCACCGTGCAGGCCGAACCGACGCTGCACCCCGGCCACGCCTATCAGGTACTGCTCGATGACCAGCCGTTCGGCGCACCCGGCGAACAGACTTCCTTCGCCTTGAGTAACGTCGATCGTGGCACCCATCAGCTGGCGGTGGCTGTCGTGGATGAACAGGAGCGCGTCCTGCAACGCACCGCGAACCAGCCCTTTCACCTGATCCGCACCTCGCTGGCCCAGCGCCGCATGGTCAATCCCTGCCAGAAGGCCGATTACGGCGTTCGCCCGGAATGCCCGCTAAAGGACAAGCCGGTGGAAAAACGCGACATTCCCTTCGTGCCCTTTCTATGATCATGGGGTGCACCTGTTTGGTGCGCCCATCAGGTGAGCGGATCGCTCGTCACCAATTTGGGTCACCGGACAGCCCGTAGGGCTGCAGCATCACGCCGATCCGCGCCGCAATGGCGCGCTTGGTTTGGTTCTTGCATTTCCTGCCTGAACTTCCGGACGCAGACCAGCCATGATCAACGAAGCCCTGCAACGCCTGCTGATCGAGAATCTGACTACCGCGACGCTGTTGCTCAACTCGCGCCTGCGCCTGGAGTACATGAACCCGGCTGCCGAAATGCTGCTGGCCGTCAGCGGCCAACGCAGCCACGGACAGTTCATCAGCGAGCTGTTCACCGAGTCGCCGGAAGCCCTGGCGGCCCTGCGCCAGGCGGTTGAAGAAGCCCATCCGTTCACCAAGCGCGAAGCCACCCTGACCTCCGCCACCGGCCAGACACTGACCGTGGACTACGCGGTGACCCCGGTACTGACCCGGCAGGAAACCATGCTGTTGCTGGAAGTGCTGCCGCGCGACCGGCTGCTGCGCATCACCAAGGAAGAGGCCCAGCTGTCCAAGCAGGAAACCACCAAGATGCTGGTGCGCGGCCTGGCCCACGAGATCAAGAATCCGCTGGGCGGCATTCGCGGTGCGGCACAACTGCTGGCCCGCGAACTGCCCGAAGAACACCTGAAGGACTACACCGAAGTCATCATCGAGGAGGCCGACCGCCTGCGTAATCTGGTCGACCGCATGCTCGGCTCTAATAAGCTGCCGTCGCTATCGATGACCAACATTCACGAAGTGCTCGAGCATGTCGCCAGCCTTATCGAGGCGGAATGCCAGGGAAGCATCATTTTGGTGCGCGATTACGACCCAAGCATTCCCGAAGTCCTGATGGACCGCGAACAGATGATCCAGGCCGTGCTCAATATCATGCGCAACGCCATGCAGGCACTGGCCGGGCAGAACGAGCTGGGCCTCGGCCGTCTCACCCTGCGCACTCGCACACTGCGGCAGTTCACCATCGGCCATATTCGTCATCGCCTGGTGACACGCATCGAGATCATCGACAACGGCCCGGGCATACCTGCCGAACTGCAGAACACGCTCTTCTACCCGATGGTCAGCGGCCGCCCGGACGGAACCGGCCTGGGCCTTGCCATCACCCAGAACATCATCAGTCAGCACCAGGGTCTGATCGAATGCGAGAGCCATCCTGGCCACACCGTGTTCTCGATCTTCCTACCGCTGGAACAAGGAGCCACATCAGCATGAGCCGAAGCGAAAACGTCTGGATCGTCGATGACGACCGCTCCATCCGCTGGGTCCTGGAAAAGGCCCTGCAACAGGAAGGCATGGCCACGCAGAGCTTCGACAGCGCCGACGGTGTGCTGGCCCGCCTCGCTCGCCAGCAGCCGGATGTGATCATCTCCGACATCCGCATGCCCGGCCTCAGCGGTCTGGACATGCTCTCGCAGATCCGCGAGCAGTACCCTCGCCTGCCGGTGATCATCATGACCGCGCATTCGGATCTGGACAGCGCGGTGGCCTCCTACCAGGGCGGCGCCTTCGAATACCTGCCCAAGCCGTTCGACGTCGACGACGCCGTCTCGCTGGTCAAGCGCGCCAATCAGCACGCCCAGGAGCAGCAGAACCAGCAGGAACCGGCCAACCGCCACCACACCCCGGAGATCATCGGCGAGGCGCCGGCGATGCAGGAGGTGTTCCGCGCCATCGGCCGGCTCAGCCATTCCAACATCACCGTGCTGATCAACGGCGAGTCCGGCACCGGCAAGGAGCTGGTGGCCCATGCCCTGCACCGCCACAGCCCGCGTTCGGCGTCGCCATTCATCGCGCTGAACATGGCGGCCATCCCCAAGGATCTGATGGAGTCGGAGCTGTTCGGCCACGAGAAAGGCGCCTTCACCGGTGCGGCCAACCAGCGCCGCGGGCGCTTCGAGCAGGCCGACGGCGGCACTCTGTTTCTCGACGAGATCGGCGACATGCCGGCCGATACGCAGACCCGTCTGCTGCGCGTGCTGGCCGATGGCGAATTCTACCGCGTCGGCGGCCACACGCCGGTGCGGGTCGATGTGCGCATCATCGCCGCGACGCATCAGGACCTGGAAACCCTGGTGCAGGCCGGCAAGTTCCGTGAGGACCTGTTCCACCGCCTGAACGTCATCCGCATCCACATCCCGCGCCTGTCCGATCGCCGCGAGGACATCCCGGCACTCGCCGAGCACTTCCTCGCCAGCGCCGCGCAGGAGCTCTCGGTGGAAACCAAGGTGCTCAAGCCGGAAACCAAGGAATACCTGCAGCACCTGCCCTGGCCGGGCAACGTGCGCCAGCTGGAGAACACCTGCCGCTGGATCACGGTGATGGCATCCGGCCGTGAAGTGCATGTCGACGACCTGCCGCCGGAGCTGCTCAACCAGCAGGCCGAGGCACAGCCCGCGCACAACTGGGAACAGGCGCTGCGCAACTGGTCCGATCAGGCCCTGGCGCGCGGCCAGAGCAACCTGCTCGACGAGGCGGTGCCAGCCTTCGAACGCATCATGATCGAGACCGCGCTCAAGCACACCGCCGGTCGCCGTCGCGACGCCGCGCTGCTGCTCGGCTGGGGACGCAACACCCTGACGCGCAAGATCAAGGAGCTGGGCATGCGCGTCGATGGCAGCGATGACGATGACGGCGACGACAGCTGAGCGCGGCTGACACCGCATCGAGCGTAACGATGAACCCCGCACTTGGCGGGGTTCATCGTTTTTAGCGCGCTGCCAAGGGCGTCACCTGGTTCATGGCTGCTTGTCCGCCGCCACCTGCACGGCGATGCGCCAGCCGCCATCGTGGCGTTCGCCGTGCCATTGCCCCAGCAGCCGCCGTGCGGCCACCAGATGCAGCAAAAGGCCTTTCCCGGTCTGCTGCACGCGCCAGGCCACTGGCATGCCGTCGATCTGCAGTTGTCCGGATTGTGGCTCGCCTTCGGCCTGGAACAGCAGGGCGAACGCCCCTTCTAGATGCTCGTCATATACCTGGGGTTCGCGGTCGAACTGCAACGAAAGGCCTTGCGGCTGCACCTCCACCAGTGCCAGTTGCACCGGCCCGGGCGCGGTGAGCCGGCCGATCATCAGCCCCACCAGCAGGCCGATCAGCACCAGCGAACCGAAAAAGGTCCGGCGTATGCGGCGCATCGGGTCCTGCGCCCCGGTAGAATGCCGCCGGTCTTCAACCTCGGTGCTGCGCATGTTTCACGTGATCCTGTTCCAACCGGAAATTCCGCCCAATACCGGCAACATTATCAGGCTCTGCGCCAATACCGGCTGCCACCTGCACCTGATCGAGCCGCTGGGTTACGAGCTGGACGACAAGCGCCTGCGCCGCGCCGGCCTCGACTACCACGAGTACGCCACGCTGGAGCGCCACGCCGACCTGCCGAGCTGCCTCGCGCGGATCGGCATCGACGCCGCAAACGCGGACGGCCCGCGGCTGTTCGCATTCACCACAAAGGGTTCGCAGCCCTTTCACGAAGTCAGCTATCGGCGCGGCGATGCGCTGCTGTTCGGCCCGGAGAGCCGCGGCCTGCCGCCGGAGATCCGCGACGCACTGCCCAACGAGCAACGCCTGCGCCTGCCGATGCGCCCCGACAGCCGCAGCCTGAACCTGTCCAACACCGTGGCCGTCGCAGTGTACGAGGCCTGGCGCCAGCACGGCTTCGCCATGGAGTGAGCGGTACAACCTTGTGACAAAGGGTCCTGAACGATCCGCCGCGGTCCCCGTCGTAAACAGACAAGCTCCCTTGGCAGCAGGAGAAACGACGTGTCCCAGACCAAGTTCAGGCCCTACCACGCGCCCGCGGGCGGCTGGGGATCAGCCTACTCCGTCGCCAACATCCTGCTGCGTGAGCGCGTTTCGCCGGCCGGTATCGGTCTGCTGCTCAAGCAGAACAAACCTATCGACGGTTTCGCCTGTGTCAGTTGCGCCTGGGCCAAGCCGCATCCGTCACGACCACTGTCCTTCTGCGAGAACGGCGCCAAGGCGACTGCGTGGGAAACCACGTCGCTGCGCTGCGGCCCGGAATTCTTTGCCAGGCACAGCGTCAGCGAGCTGCTCAACTGGAGCGACTACGATCTCGAGCAGCAGGGCCGGCTGACCCATCCGCTGCGCTACGACGCCGCCAGCGATCACTATCAGCCGGTCAGCTGGGATGAAGCCTTCGCCGAGATCGGTGCCGAGCTCAAGGCCATGGCCGAGCCCGATCAGGTGGTGTTCTACATGTCCGGGCGCGCGGCGCTGGAAACGGCCTACATGTATGGCCTGCTGGCGCGGCTGTACGGCACCAACAACCTGCCGGACAGCTCCAACATGTGCCACGAGAGCACCTCGGTGGCGCTGCCGGAGAGCATCGGCGTGCCGGTGGCGACCGTCACCCTGAACGATTTCGAGCACACCGACGGGCTGTTCTTCTTCGGCCACAACACCGGCACCTCCAGCCCGCGGATGCTGCATCAGCTACAGGAAGCCCGTGAACGCGGCGCGCAGATCGTCACCTTCAATCCGCTGCGCGAGCGAGGGCTGGAGCGCTTCGTCAATCCACAGTCACCGCGCGAAATGCTCACACCAGACAGCACGGTGATCAGCACCCAGTATCACCAGCTCGCCATCGGCGGCGACATTGCCGCCATCGCCGGCATGTGCAAGGCGCTGTTCGAAATGGACGACCAGGCCGTCGCCGAGGGTCGCAAGCGCGTGCTCGACGTGGACTTCATCGAGCAGCACACCCATGGCTTCGAGGATTTCGAACAGCGCATCCGCAGCTACAGTTGGGCGCAGCTGGAACGCCGTTCGGGGCTCAGCCGCGCCGCGCTGGAAGCGGCAGCGACCGTCTATGCACGCTGCGAACGGGTGATTGCGCCTTATGGCATGGGCCTGACCCAGCACCGCTACGGCGTGCAGACCATCCAGATGCTGGTCAACCTGCTGCTGTTGCGCGGCAACATCGGCAAGGAAGGCGCAGGCATCCTGCCGGTGCGCGGCCACTCCAACGTGCAGGGCCAGCGCACCGTCGGCATCACCGAAAAGGCGGCAAAGGTGCCGGCGGACAACCTGCGCCGGCAGTTCGGCTTCGAGCCGCCAAGCGATGACGGCGTGAACACCGTGGAGGCTTGCGAGGGCATTCTCGATGGCAGCGTCCGCGGTTTCATCGGCCTGGGCGGCAACTTCGTCCGCGCCATTCCCGATACCCTGCAGATGGAGCCGGCCTGGCGCAGGCTGCGGCTGTCGGTCCAGGTGTCGACCAAGCTCAATCGCAACCACCTGATCACCGGCGAGGTGTCCTATATCCTGCCCTGCCTGGGGCGCACCGAGATCGACCGTCAGGCCACCGGCGAGCAGCGTCACACCACCGAGGACAGCACCGGCTGTATCCGCGCCTGGCGCGGCGTCGCAGAACCCGCTGGCAAACTGTTGCTATCGGAGCCGGCAATCATCGCGCGGCTGGCCAAGGCCACACTGACACCCAACCCGATGCTGGACTGGGACGCCTGGGTCGCGGACTACAGCCTGATACGCGACGCCATTGCCGAGAGCTACCCGGAGATCTTCCACGACTTCAACGTGCGCATGATGGAGCCCGGCGGCTTTCATCGCCCGCTTGGCGCCAGCGAGCGACGCTGGGATACCGAGTCCGGCAAGGCCAACTTCATCAACCCGCCATCGCTGGTTGCCGACCCCGACACCGAAGATGACGGCCACGAGCAGCACGACGTGCTGCAGATGATGACGCTGCGCAGCAACGACCAGTTCAACACCACCGTCTATGGCTACGACGACCGCTTCCGCGGCATCCATGGCACTCGCGCGGTGATCCTGATGAACCGCAACGACATCGTCCGCCTCGGCCTGGCCGAAGGCGACCGCATCGAGGCGATCACCGTGGTCGACGATGGCGTGCACCGCGCGGTCAGCCCGTTGCGGGTCACGCCGTACGATATCCCCGAAGGCTGCTGCGCCGGCTATTACCCGGAATGCAACGCGCTGCTGCCGGTCTGGCACCATGCCGAACGCAGCAAGGTGCCGGCGGCCAAGTCGATTCCGGTGCGCCTGCGCAAGCTGATCGCCGCGTCGGTTGCCGGCGACGTGCCGCGCCAGCCCAGTCGCCCGCAGCGCAGCGAACAACCCGGGCCTGCCTAGCGCCTCGTGCAGAACCACGGCTGTCGATGAACCTCGCCGACAGCCGTTGAAAAGCCGGCAGCAGTCCCCCATATCAACCGCATTCGGGCATTCATCGCCCCGCAGTGTGGAGATTTTCCTTTGACCACCATCGTTTCAGTGCGCCGCAACGGCAAAGTCGTCATGGGCGGCGACGGCCAGGTTTCCCTGGGCAACACCGTCATGAAAGGCAACGCCAAGAAGGTCCGCCGCCTCTATCACGGCCAGGTTCTGGCGGGCTTCGCCGGCGCCACCGCCGACGCCTTTACCCTCTTCGAACGCTTCGAAGGGCAGCTGGAGAAACATCAGGGTCACCTGGTCCGCGCCGCCGTCGAGCTGGCCAAGGACTGGCGTACCGACCGCTCCCTGAGTCGCCTGGAAGCCATGCTGGCGGTGGCCAACAAGGACGCCTCGCTGATCATCACCGGCAATGGCGACGTGGTGCAGCCCGAGGACGACCTGATCGCCATGGGCTCCGGCGGCGGCTTCGCCCAGGCCGCGGCCAAGGCCCTGCTACTCAAGGCCGGCGCCGACATGTCGGCCCAGGAAATCGCCGAGACGGCGCTGAACATCGCCGGCAGCATCTGCGTGTTCACCAACCAGAACCTGACCATAGAGGAGCTGGACAGCGCGATCTGACAGGCCGATGAAAAACCAGCTGCGTTGGCAATAATGCGTTGCCCGCCTCGCCTAGGTTTTTCAAGCTGCCTGCTCGTTCCCTGCCCAGCTCCCGGAGTATCGAAAAAATGTCCATGACGCCCCGCGAGATCGTCCACGAACTCAACCGCCACATCATCGGCCAGGACGACGCCAAGCGCGCCGTGGCCATCGCCCTGCGCAACCGCTGGCGGCGCATGCAGCTGCCGGCCGAGCTGCGCCAGGAAGTCACCCCGAAGAACATCCTGATGATCGGCCCGACCGGTGTCGGCAAGACCGAGATCGCCCGCCGCCTGGCCAAGCTGGCCAATGCGCCATTCCTGAAAGTGGAAGCGACCAAGTTCACCGAGGTCGGCTATGTCGGCCGCGACGTCGAGTCGATCATCCGCGACCTGGCGGACGCCGCGCTGAAAATGCTGCGTGAACAGGAGGTGCACAAGATGCGCCACCGCGCCGAGGACGCCGCCGAGGAACGTATTCTCGACGCCCTGCTGCCGCCAGCACGTCCGGTGGGCTTCTCCGAGGAGCCGATGCAGGCGAGCGATTCCAACACCCGCCAGCTGTTCCGCAAGCGCCTGCGCGAAGGCCAGCTGGATGACAAGGAAATCGACATCGAGGTCGCCGAAAGCCCGGCCGGCGTGGAAATCATGGCACCGCCCGGCATGGAGGAGATGACCAACCAGCTGCAGAACCTCTTCGCCAACATGGGCAAGGGCAAGAAGAAGAGCCGCAAGCTGAAGATCAAGGAAGCCTTCAAGCTGATCCGCGACGAAGAAGCCGCGCGCCTGGTCAACGAAGAAGACCTCAAGGCCCGCGCCCTGGAAGCGGTCGAGCAGCACGGCATCGTCTTCATCGACGAGATCGATAAGGTCGCCAAGCGCGGCAACACCAGCGGCGCCGATGTCTCCCGCGAGGGCGTGCAGCGCGACCTGCTGCCGCTGATCGAAGGCTGCACGGTCAACACAAAACTCGGCATGGTCAAGACCGACCACATCCTCTTCATCGCCTCCGGCGCCTTCCACCTGTCCAAGCCCAGCGACCTGGTGCCGGAACTGCAGGGTCGCCTGCCGATCCGTGTCGAGCTCAAGGCGCTGTCACCGGAAGACTTCGAGCGCATCCTCACCGAGCCGCACGCGGCGCTCACCGAGCAGTACCGCGAGCTGCTGAAGACCGAAGGCCTGCACGTCGAATTCCTCGAAGATGGCATCAAACGCATCGCCGAGATCGCCTGGCAGGTCAACGAAAAGACCGAGAACATCGGTGCGCGTCGCCTGCACACGCTGCTCGAGCGCCTGCTGGAGGAGGTTTCCTTCAGCGCTGCCGATATCGCCGCCAAACAGGACGGCGAGGCGATCCGCATCGACGCTGCCTACGTCAACGAGCATCTCGGCGAGCTGGCGCAGGACGAAGACCTGTCGCGCTACATCCTCTAACCGTCGCGGCCGTGGCAATCGCCACGGCCGGTTCTTCCGGAGCGTTGCATGCGCATCCCCACCGCAATCAAGCTGCACAAGGCGTCGAAAACCCTGGAGCTGGAATATGGCAGCGACGAGCACCATGTGCTGTCCGCCGAATTCCTGCGCGTGCATTCACCCTCGGCCGAGGTGCAGGGCCACGGTAATCCGGTGCTGCAGACCGGCAAGCTGAACGTAGGCCTGGAGCAGATCGAACCGGCCGGCCAGTACGCGCTGAAGCTGACCTTCAGCGACGGCCATGACAGCGGCCTGTTCACCTGGGATTACCTGGAGAGCCTGGCGCTGAATCAGCAGACGTTGTGGGAGGACTATCTCGCGGCACTGGCGGCCGCCGGCAAGTCGCGCGACCCAAATGAATCGGTCGTCAAGCTGATGTTGTGAGGGCGAACCCGTAGGGTGGATCACGCTTCACCGATCCACCGGGTGACGATCCACCGGGTGGCGGCCCACCGATTGGAGTCGCGGTGGATGTAAATAGCGACATCCACCCTACGCCCGGCACCTTATCGAGGCGCCCGCCAGGCTGACCGCCAGCTTAGGCCAGCGCCTTGTCCAGCGCCCGCTCGATCTGACCCTGAATGCTGCTGCCCATGGCCGAGAGCAGCAGGCCGAGGTTGAGCAGGACCTTCACGCTGTCCTCGTAGACTTCGATACGCCCATCCGCGCCGCTGCGCTTGACTGCCAGCACATCGCCCTGCCACTGACAGCTCACACCGAACTCGCGAGCCAGGCGTGCAGCCAGTTCGTCGGCCTTCTCGCGTGCGGCCTCGCGGCCAAGATTGTGGGTACGTTCGACGATGATCTGGGCCATGAGGACTCCTGGCTGCGCCCGAAAAGGCGCGCACTATAGCAAAGCGGCGCCGCCGATCGCCTGGCCGCCCCGCCTGCTCATGCCATTGAACCCTCTGTCCCCCAGGCCTGTCGCCGCCAGCGCCATCCTGCGACATGTCGCCGCTAGCCCTTTTGCCCGCGACCGCCAGCTCGACGCTTATCAGCCGCCTATTTAGGTTTAGAATGCCGGGCACATTCTTTCCGGCGAAAGTGACATGACCGACCCTCGCAAAGCGCATGACGCAGAACCGACCACCCATTTCGGCTACAAGAACGTGCCGGAAAGCCAGAAGGCGCAGAAGGTGGCCGAGGTGTTCCACTCCGTGGCCGCCAAGTACGACCTGATGAACGACCTGATGTCCGGTGGCGTGCATCGCCTGTGGAAGCGCTTCACCATCGAGCTGTCCGGCGCCCGCCACGGCAATCGCATCCTGGACATCGCCGGCGGCACCGGTGACCTGACCCGCCAGTTTTCGCGCATCGTCGGCCCCACCGGCGAGGTGGTGCTGGCCGACATCAATGCTTCGATGCTCAAGGTCGGCCGCGACAAGCTGCTGGACAAGGGCGTGGCCGGCAACGTCAGGTTCGTTCAGGCCGATGCCGAGAAGCTGCCCTTCCCGGACAATCACTTCGACGTGGTCACCATCGCCTTCGGCCTGCGCAACGTGACGCACAAGGAAGACGCAATCGCGTCGATGCTGCGCGTGCTCAAGCCGGGCGGCCGCCTGCTGGTACTGGAATTCTCCAAGCCGACCAACCAGCTGTTTTCCAAGGCCTACGACGCCTACTCGTTCAGCCTGCTGCCGATGATGGGCAAGCTGATCACCAACGACTCCGAGAGCTATCGCTACCTGGCCGAGTCGATCCGCATGCACCCGGATCAGGAAACGCTCAAAGGCATGATGGAGACCGCCGGTTTCGAGCGCGTCAGCTATCACAACATGACCGGCGGCATCGTCGCCCTGCACCGCGGCATCAAACCCTGATGTTGCGCGCTGCCCTGCTGGCCGGTGCCGAGCGTGGCATCAATCGCGTCCTGCGCCTGGACCCCACGGCATTGCCACGACTGGCACGCCTGAGCGGCCGGATCATCGAGATCGACTGCACGGCGCCGGCCTGGCGGCTGTTCATCCTTGCCGACGACGAAGGCCTGCGCCTGGCCAGCAACTGGGGCGCGGATGCCGATTGCCGCCTGCGCGCGCCTGCGAGCAGCCTCTTGCGCCTGGCCGTCAGCCGCAACAAGACCGCCGTGCTGCATGGCCCCGAGGTCGAGATCGACGGCGACAGTGGGCTGCTGATGAACCTCGCTGAGGTGCTGCAGGATCTGGAGCTGGACTGGGAATACGAAATTTCCCGCTGGCTCGGCCCGGTCGGCGCACAGCTGCTCGGCTCCAGCCTGCGCAGCCCAGTGGACTGGGTGCGCGACAGCGCCGACTCGCTGCGTCAGGACCTTGCCGACTACCTCAGCGAGGAATCGCGGATGCTGGTCGGCCAGGCCGAAGCCCAGGCGCGTTTCAACGAGCTGGATGACATGAAACTTGCCCTCGACCGACTCGAAGCCCGCATCGAGCGCCTCGCCCTCAACCTGAATCCAGATCGCCCCGAATGAAGCTGTTCGCCGCCGCACGCCGCCTGTTTCGCATCCTGCTGGTGGTGATCCGCTACCGCCTCGATGACATCATCCTCGACCTGCCGATGCCCTGGTGGTTGCGTGCCACCAGCTACCTGCTGCCCTGGCGCTGGATTCCGCGACGCCACAGCGAGCTGTCGCGCGGCGCACGCCTGCGCCTGGCACTGGAGGGCCTGGGGCCGATCTTCATCAAGTTCGGGCAGATCCTCTCCCCCCGCCGCGATCTGCTGCCGCCGGATATCGCCGAAGAGCTGGCGATGCTGCAGGACCGCGTGCCGCCCTTCGATTCAGCCGTCGCCACGGCACTCATCGAGCGCCAGCTGGGCGCTCCGGTAGGGGAAATCTTCGCCCGTTTCGACAGCAAACCGCTGGCCTCCGCGTCGGTGGCGCAGGTGCACGCGGCCAAGCTGCGTTCCGGCGAGGAAGTGGTGGTCAAGGTGGTGCGCCCGAACCTCCGGCCGATCATCAGCCAGGATCTGGCCTGGCTGTTCATGCTGGCCAACAGCGCCGAGCGCATTTCCATCGACGCGCGCCGCCTGCACCTGGTGGAAGTGGTCGACGACTACG
Organism: Stutzerimonas chloritidismutans AW-1; assembly: GCF_000495915.1. Lineage (GTDB taxonomy): Bacteria > Pseudomonadota > Gammaproteobacteria > Pseudomonadales > Pseudomonadaceae > Stutzerimonas > Stutzerimonas chloritidismutans. The sequence goes on along the minus strand of NZ_AOFQ01000072.1, from coordinate 102,020 downwards.
CCAAGACCATCTACGACGAGCTCGACCTGCTGCGCGAAGCGGCCAACGCCAGCCAGCTCAAGCGCAACTTCGAGGGCTCGGCGCTGCTTTACGTGCCGCAGGTGTACTGGGACTACTGCCGCCCGCAGGTGCTGGTGATGGAACGCATCTACGGCGTACCGGTGACCGACATGGCTGGGCTGGCACGACAGAACACCGACATGCGCCAGCTGGCCGAGCGCGGGGTGGAGATTTTCTTCACCCAGGTGTTCCGCGACAGCTTCTTCCACGCCGACATGCACCCCGGCAACATCTTCGTCAGCACCCACCAGCCCTGGAGCCCGCAGTACATCGCGGTGGACTTCGGCATCGTCGGCAGCCTGACGCCGGAGGACCAGGATTATCTGGCGCGCAACCTGATGGCCTTCTTCAAGCGCGACTACCGCAAGGTCGCGCAGCTGCACATCGATTCGGGCTGGGTGCCGGCGGAAACCAAGGTCAACGAATTCGAGGCCGCGATCCGCACCGTCTGCGAGCCGATCTTCGAGAAGCCGCTGAAGGACATCTCCTTCGGCCAGCTGCTGGTGCGCCTGTTCCAGGTGGCACGGCGCTTCAACATGGAAGTGCAGCCACAGCTGGTATTGCTGCAGAAGACCCTGCTCAACATCGAAGGTCTCGGCCGTGAGCTGTACCCGGATCTCGACCTCTGGAGCACCGGCCAGCCGTACCTCGAGCGCTGGATGCGCGAGCGCATGAGCCCCAAGCAGCTGATCAAGAACGTGCACGCGCAGATTGAACAACTGCCGCACCTGGCTAACATGACCCGCGAGCTGCTCGAGCGCATGGCGCACCCGCACGCGAACAACCCACCGCCGCCCTGGCGCGAGCGCCACCACGGCTGGCCGCTGCGTCTGATCGGCGCCGTACTGCTCGGCAGCGGCGCGACCCTGGCGGCCAGCGCCGACAGCCTGACCGCCGTAACCGCCTGGCCGGCGTGGGTGATGCTGGTAGCCGGCATCTTCATCGTGGTGCGCCGATAGCCATCCCTGGTGCAGGCTGGCACACTTGGCCCATTGAGCGGAGAATCCGATGAACTGGCTGGACGAAATCAACTGGAACGCCGACGGTCTGGTGCCGGCGATCGCCCAGGACCACAAGACCGGCCGCGTGCTGATGATGGCCTGGATGAATCGCGAAGCCCTAGCGTTGACCGCGCAGGAAAACCGCGCCATCTACTGGTCGCGTTCGCGTAACCGGCTTTGGCGCAAGGGCGAGGAGTCCGGGCATGTGCAGCAGCTGCACGAGCTGCGCCTGGATTGTGACGCCGACGTGATCATCCTGATGGTCGAGCAGATCGGCGGCATCGCCTGTCACACCGGTCGGGAAAGCTGCTTCTACCGCGTTTTCGAAAACGGCGCCTGGAAGGTCGTCGAGCCGGTCCTCAAGGACCCGCACGCCATCTATGCGGAGCACAAGCATGAGTGACACCCTGACCCGTCTGGCCGAGGTGCTGGAAGCCCGCAAAGGCGCGGCGCCGGACAGCTCCTACGTTGCCAGCCTGTACCACAAGGGCCTGAACAAGATTCTCGAGAAGGTTGGCGAGGAATCGGTGGAAACCATTCTCGCCGCCAAGGACGCCGCCGTCAGTGGCGACTCCAGCGACCTGATCTACGAAACCGCTGACCTCTGGTTCCACAGCCTGGTCATGCTCGCCGCTCTCGGCCAGCACCCCCAGGCCGTACTGGATGAACTGGACCGGCGCTTCGGTCTCTCCGGACACGCGGAAAAGGCCGCGCGTCCGCAAACTTGATTCACATCGGAGATATCACCATGGGTTTTGGCGGCATCAGCATCTGGCAACTACTGATCATCCTGCTCATCGTCATCATGCTGTTCGGCACCAAGCGCCTCAAAGGCCTCGGCTCCGATCTCGGTGATGCGATCAAGGGCTTCCGCAAATCCATGGGCACCGACGAGGAGAAGCCCGGCGTCGAGGACAAGCAGAACCAGACCATTGACGCACAGGCGCGCAAGGTCGAAGAGCCGACCAAGAAAGACCAGTGATTACGTTCCATGCGGCCGAGCGGCGACCTTCGCTGCCCGGCCGCTCTCCCTATTGATGTGAGCACGTCCTGATGTTCGATATCGGTTTCACCGAACTGCTACTGGTCGGCCTGGTGGCGCTGTTGGTGCTCGGCCCGGAGCGCCTGCCCGGTGCGGTTCGCACCACGGGACTGTGGGTTGGCCGGCTGAAACGCAGCTTCAGTAACATCAAGGCCGAGGTGGAGCGCGAGATCGGTGCCGACGAGATCCGTCGGCAGCTGCACAACGAGCGCATCCTCGACTTGGAACGGGAAATGAAGCAGAGCATCATGCCGCCGACCTCGACCACCAGTTCGAGCACCGCCAAGCCGCCGCTGACCGAAAGCCCGGCTAACGACACGGCGAACAGTACCGGCGCCGCCGTTACGCCCAGCCCGGAAGTGCCGCCAGCTGCACCTGTTGCTGAACCTGCACCTACCCCCCGCCCCGACAGATCGCCAGAACCATGAGCCAGTCTTCCATCGATGATCAGGAAATGCCCCTGATCGCTCATCTGACCGAACTGCGCAAGCGCCTGCTGCGCTGCGTCGTGGCCATCGGCCTGCTATTCGGCGGGCTGTTCTACTTCTCCCAGCAGATCTACGCGCTGGTCGCGGCACCGCTACGCGCCTATCTGCCGGAAGGCGCGACCATGATCGCCACCGGCGTCGCCTCGCCCTTCCTGACGCCGTTCAAGCTGACCCTGATGGTCGCGCTGTTCCTATCGATGCCGATCATCCTGCACCAGATCTGGGGCTTCATCGCCCCCGGCCTGTACAAGCACGAAAAACGCATCGCCGTGCCGCTGCTGGTGTCGAGCATCTTCCTGTTTTACGCCGGCATGGCCTTCGCCTACTTCGTCGTGTTCCCGATCATGTTCGGCTTCTTCGCCAGCGTGACGCCGGAAGGCGTGGCGATGATGACGGACATCGGCCAGTACCTGGACTTCGTGCTCACGCTGTTCTTCGCCTTCGGCGTGGCATTCGAGATTCCGGTAGCGACCTTCCTGCTGATCTGGGTGGGCATCGTCGATGTCGCCACCCTGCGCAAGAGCCGTCCCTATGTGATCGTCGGCTGCTTCGCCGTCGGCATGGTGCTGACGCCACCGGATGTGTTCTCGCAGACGCTGCTGGCCGTTCCCATGTGGCTGCTGTTCGAAGCCGGGGTGATCTGCGGCAGCATGATCAACAAGCGCGACGAAGATTTCCGTGGCGATGCCGAGCAGGACGCGGCAGAACCCGGCGACCAGCCGCCCGCGCCGCGCCCGTGAACCTGCTGCTGCTCGACACGGCCGATTTCGTCGCCGATAACCGCGTGCTGCTGCGTGACCGGCGCCTGACTCATCTGCAGCAGGTCCATCGCGCCGAGGCGGGCGAGCAGCTCAGAGTTGGCCGCGTGGGCGGCAACATGGGCAGCGGACAGCTCCTGCGCCTGGATGCTCACGAGGCAGAGCTGCAGGTCAGCTTCGACCAACCACCGCCGGCGAAGCTGCCGGTGACCCTGCTACTGGCGCTGCCACGACCTAAGATGCTGCGCCGCGTGCTGCAGACCGTGGCCGCCATGGGCGTGCCGCGGCTGGTATTGCTCAACAGCTATCGCGTCGAGAAAAGCTTCTGGCAAACGCCATTCCTCGAGCCCGCCGCCATCCACGAGCAGCTGATCCTCGGCCTGGAACAGGCGCGTGACACCGTCCTGCCGGAGGTCATTATCGAGAAGCGCTTCAAGCCCTTCGTCGAGGATCGCCTGCCTCAGCTTGCCGCAGACACCCTGGGGCTGGTCGGCCATCCCGGCGATTTTCCCCATTGCCCCCGTGCCGTAACGCAGCCTGTCACCCTGGCGATCGGCCCGGAAGGCGGCTGGATCCCCTACGAGGTAGACAAACTGGCTGCCGCCGGCCTGCGACCGGTTCAGTTGGGAGAGCGCATCCTGCGCGTGGAAACGGCGGTCAGCGCGCTGCTGGCCCGACTGTTCTGAGCCTGAACGGCTGACTCACCACCGTCACCGTTCGCCACCTGACCGATGCGCCCCGATGAACGTAACGCACCCACCCGGTGCAAGGGAGTCACAGATTAGGACTGCTCACGCTTCAGTGCGTCTGCGCTGCGGCCTCGACACTCCAACGAATCCCTAAAAGAGCCGTTCTTGCCATGCGACCATTGACCATCGACATGCACCGTCTGGAGTACGCTCTGGATGGACGCGACAGCGCCGAGTACTACCTGGACCTGGAAAGCGGTGCCATCCGCGCCGTTTTTCCCAGCGAGCCAGCCCCCGGCGTCATGGAGAAATACGACGTACAGCAGGATCGCTATCTGCACATCGAACCGCTGGAGCTCGCGCAATCCATGGCGATGCGTGAGGCCTTCCTCTTCACCCAACACGACCCGATCGCCCACGCGGTGCTGAGCAGTGCGCTGAACGGCCGCAAGCCACTGCGCACCTTCGACTTCAAGCTGGAGGATTTCCCTGCGGTGAGAGAGGCCTGGCTGGACTACCAGACCGTGCAGCTGCGCGAGTACGCGATCACCTGGCTGCGCGACAACGACCTGGAACCGGTCCGGCACTGATTCACGCGCTTCAGCTTTCGAGGAGAAAGGTCACCGGACCGTCGTTGACCAGATGCACCTGCATCTCGGCGCCGAAACGTCCGCAGGCCACCTGTGGATGCTGCTGGCGGGCCTGGGCCAGCAGGTAGTCGTAGAGCGCTTCGCCGTGCGCTGGTGGGGCGGCGCTGGAGAAACTCGGCCGCAGCCCGCTGCGGGTATCGGCCGCCAGGGTGAACTGCGATACCAGCAGCAGACCACCATCGATGTCCTTCAGCGAGCGATTCATCTTGCCCTGCTCGTCGCTGAAGACGCGGTAGTTGAGCAGCTTGTGCAACAGCTTGTCGGCGCGGGCATGATCGTCCTCGCGCTCGACGCCCACCAGCACCAGCAAGCCCTGATCGATGGCACCGACCACGTCGCCTGCGACCTCGACCCGTGCCTGACGGACACGCTGGATCAATGCTTTCATCGCTGGGCGGCTCCGTCAGGCGTCTGTCGGAGGCAGATCGAGCAAGCGGTGGGCGATCTCACCGGTCGCCCGTATCAGCGCATCGGTAATGCCTAGCTCCGCCGCCGAATGCCCGGCGTCGCGAATGATCTGCAACTCGCTGTTCGGCCACGCCTGATGCAGCGCCCAGGCATTGTCCAGCGGGCAGATGGCATCGTAACGGCCGTGCACGATAATGCCCGGCAGGTGGGCGATCTTCGGCATGTCGCGCAAGAGCTGATCCGGCTCGAGAAAGGCCTGATTGACGAAGTAGTGGCATTCGATCCGCGCCATCGACAGCGCCCGGTGCGCATCGGCAAACCGCTCGACCACGTTGTGATTCGGCCGCAGCGTGGCGGTGCGACCTTCCCAGCAGGACCACGCCTTGGCGGCGTGCATCTGGGCGATCTGGTCGTTGCCGGTGAGACGGCGGTAGAACGCTTGCATCAGATCGTCGCGTTCCTCCAGCGGAATCGGCGAGAGGAAGTCCTGCCAGTAGTCCGGGAAGAGCCGGCTGGCGCCTTCCTGATAGAACCAGGCGAGGTCCTGCGGACGGCAGAGGAAGATGCCTCGCAGGATCAGCGCATGCACATGCTCGGGATAGCGCTGGGCGTAGGCCAGGGAGAGCGTCGAGCCCCAGGAACCACCAAACAGCACCCACTTGTCGATGCCCAGATGCTCGCGGATGCGCTGCATGTCGGCGATCAGATGTGCGGTGGTGTTGTTCTCCAGGCTGGCATGGGGCGTCGAGCGTCCGCAGCCACGCTGATCGAAGGTGATGATGCGGTACAGGGTCGGATCAAAGAAGCGGCGGCTGAGGGCATCGCAGCCGCCGCCGGGACCACCATGGACGAACAATACGGGCAGACCATCCGGCGACCCACTCTCGTCGACATAGAGCACATGCGGTTCTTCCACCGCCAGCTCGTGTCGGGCGTAGGGTTTGATCTCCGGATACAAGGTCTGCATGGCACACTCCTGATCTGCGGCGGGCCGGCTGGCCCCCATGACGTTAGCGGCATCATAACGAGGTTCACGGAGTTGAGCATGTCAGCATGGAAAATAGCGGCACTGGCGCTATTAATGACTCTGGCCGGCTGCGGCCGGGACGACCCGGAAGCAGCGCTGCAGCAGGCCGCCGAGCAGTTGCAGACGACCCTGGAGAACAAGCAGGTCGGCGACCTGATGGAACTGCTGCACGCAGATTTCCAGGCGCAGCGGCAGTACGATCAGGAATGGGCGCGGCGCACGGCAACACTGATGTTCCTGCGCCATCGCAATGTCCGGGTAATCGCCCTCAGCCAGCGCAGCTGGGTCGATCCGACCTATCCCGATCGCGGCCATACCGAGGCACAGGTGACGCTCGCCGGCGCCGAATCACTCCTGCCGCAGCAGGCGGGGCATTATCAGGTCAGACTCGAGTGGCGCCAGGAGCGAGGCGAATGGCAGCTGGCGCGTCTGGAATGGGACTGAGCAGGCCAAACGATTACTGGCGCCAGATCAGTTCGCTGGTGTCGTAACCGCGCCGTTCGGCCTCGGAGAGCAGGCGATCGCGGGTCGCCTGGTCGACCTCGGTGTCCCGCGCAAGCAGCCAGAGATACTTGCGATCCGGGCTGCCGACCAGCGCAGTGCTATAGCCCTCGTCCAGATAGAGCACCCAGTAGTGGCCCTTGGTCAGACCGGGAAAGAGCCGGCTGAACCAGTTGTCGAAGCGCACCCACAGCCGATCGGTAATACCGGCTTCCTGCGGCACCGCTTCGCCTTTGGCCTCCTGCCAGTCGCCGTCTTCTGTTTCGCAACGGTTGGTCACCGCCACGCTGCCATCGGCCTGCAACTGGTACTTCGCTTCGGAGCGTATGCAATTGCGCTGAAAGAACATCGGCAAGCGCGCCAGCTCGTACCAAGTCCCCTGATAGCGTTGAAGGTCGACCTCGCCGACCGTTTCAGGGGGCTGTTCGCGCCCGCCTCCTGCGCAGCCGCTCAACAGCATCAGGCACAGAAGGGCAACGACACTCGCACGCATGGGATCTCTCCTGAGTTAAATCAGCAGTTATTTCAGCCCCTTGCCGGAAAACATCATCACCTTGTCGCCCGCGAACTGGACGCTGATGAAGCGATTCTTCTCGCCCCAGGTGCAGCTCGACATCCCCAGCGCACCGGCGCATTCGGAGGGTTTGCCGAGCAGCTGCTCGACTTCCACCCGTTCCATGCCGGGCTTGAGCTTGGCGAAGTTTTCCTGGGTGATCGGACTGCAGCCAGCCAGCAGGACGACGCAGGCAATCAGCAATGGGGTACGCAATGGCATATCGAGCTCCTTGCTTGTTCTAAGGTTCAATGCCCCGCGGAAGCGGTGCCGCGGAGCGTTGGCCGGAAATGGCATCCGCGCTCAGAAGGACGAGCCCGGCTGCTCCAGAAATAGTCGCTCGGCGTCGCTGGCTTCGCGGCCGAGAGTTGCATTGCGATGCGGGAAGCGACCGAAGCGGGAGACGACCTCGCGGTGGCGCTCGGCATAGTCGAGAAAGCCGACGAACAGCGGCTGTTCCGACTCGTCGGCAATGTCGCGCAGGGCGGTGAACTGCGCGACGGCCAGATCCTGGGTTGCCAGGTTCTCAGCGTGCTCAAGCACCAAGTAGATGAACACGCGCTGGATCGGCGCCAACAGCATGTCGCCGCCATGGGCCAGGCCATCGCGAACCAGGTGCTGGGCGCGCTCGTCGCCGGCGAACGCCTTCGGCGTGTTGCGATGGATCATGCGCGGCAGCTGATCGAGCAGCAGTACCAGCGCGAGCCAGCCCTCGGGCAATTCGGCCCAGTCCTGCAGCTCGCCGTTCAGAGCCTGTTCGACCAGTGCGCCGAAGCACTGGCGCGCCTCGTCGTCCTGTTCTGCGCGGTAGCCAAACCAGAGTCGCTGCTTTTCAGCCGCGATCTCGCTGGCGCTGGTGCCCTGGCCGAACCACCAGTGGAGCAAGTCCTGCCAGGGCGCCTGCATCGGTCAGCCCTGGTGGTAGCCGGTGACGCGCTCGACTTCTTCCTTCGAACCGAGGAACACCGGCACGCGCTGGTGCAGGGACTCCGGCTGAATTTCCAGGATGCGCTGCGTACCGTTGGTGGCGGCGCCGCCGGCCTGCTCGACGATCATCGCCATCGGGTTGGCCTCGTACATCAGGCGCAGCTTGCCGGCCATGGAAGGGTCGCGGTTGTCACGCGGGTACATGAACAGGCCGCCGCGGGTGAGGATGCGATGCACGTCGGCCACCATCGAGGCGATCCAGCGCATGTTGTAGTTCTTGCCCAGCGGGCCGTCCTTGCCGGCCAGCAGCTCGCCGACATAGCGCTGCACCGGCTCTTCCCAGTGGCGCTGGTTGGACATGTTGATGGCGAATTCGGCGGTGCTCTGCGGAACGCTGAGGTTCTCGTGGGTAAGCACGAAGCTGCCCAGCTCACGATCCAGGGTGAAGCCCATCACGCCGTGGCCGAGAGTCAGAATCAGCATGGTCTGCGGGCCGTAGATGGCGTAGCCGGCGGCAACCTGCTTGGTCCCCGGCTGCAGGAAGGCTTCCTCGCCGAGTGCGTCGTTCTGACTGAAACAGGCATCTGGGCAGCGCAGCACGGAGAAGATGGTGCCGACCGAGACGTTGACGTCGATATTGCTCGAGCCATCCAGCGGATCGAAGACCAGCAGATAGGCACCCTTGGGGTACTTGCCGGGAATCTGGTAGGCGTTGTCCATTTCCTCGGACGCCATGCCGGCCAGGTGACCGCCCCACTCGTTGGCCTCCAGCAGGATTTCGTTGGAGAGCACGTCGAGCTTCTTCTGCACTTCGCCCTGGATGTTCTCGCTGTCGGCGCTACCCAGTACGCCACCGAGGGCGCCCTTGGATACCGCGTGGCTGATTTCCTTGCACGCTCGTGCCACGACCTCGATGAGAAAGCGCAGATCAGCAGGCGTGTTGTTACTGCGAGTCTGCTCGATGAGGTAGCGACTGAGGGTTACGCGTGACATGGAAATGACTCCGGAGGAAGGATAAACCCGCGCAGTTTAGCAGGCCGTAGGAAAACTAACTCCCCTCAGACAGGTCCGCCCCCTGCAGAGTTCAGCGAAGCGGCGGCCAGATTGCCAGCACGGTCGGCAACCCTCGCCATTTGTGGCTGCGCGCCGGCGGATGACCCTCCGGCGCGCCGGCCATCACAGCACTTTCCAGATCTCCCGAGCGTACTCGCGAATGGTGCGGTCCGACGAGAACCAGCCGGTGCGGGCGGTGTTCAGCACGGAGGAACGCCACCAGCGTGCCGGATCACGCCAGCACTCCTCGACATCCAGCTGCGCCTGCCAGTAAGCCTCGAAATCGGCGCAGACCATGAAGGTGTCGTGCCAGCTGATGCCATCCACCAGCCCGGTGTAGCGGCCCGGATCACCCGGCGAGAAGGCACCGCCACGAATCGCCGAGAGCACTTCGCTGAGCCGCGGCGAAGCGCCGATGATGGCTTCGGCGTTGTACTCGTTGGCCTGCTTGCGCACATTCACCTGCTGCGCGGTAAGGCCGAAGATGAACATGTGTTCAAGGCCGATCTGCTCGCTCATCTCCACGTTGGCGCCGTCCAGGGTGCCGATGGTCAGCGCCCCGTTGAGGGCGAACTTCATGTTGCTGGTACCCGAAGCCTCCAGGCCGGCGGTGGAAATCTGCTCCGACAGGTCCGCCGCCGGGATGATGTCCTCGGCCAGACTGACGTTGTAGTTGGGCAGGAACACCACCTTGAGCAGGCCGCGCACGGTGGGGTCGGCATTGATGGTATTGGCGATGTCGTTGGTCAGCTTGATGATCAGCTTGGCCTGGTGATAGCTCGCCGCCGCCTTGCCGGCGAAGATCTTCACCCGCGGCACCCAGTTGCCGCCCGGATCGGAGCGAATCGCCTGGTACAACGCGACGGTGTGCAGCAGGTTGAGCAACTGGCGCTTGTACTCGTGGATGCGTTTGACGTGGACGTCGAATAGCGCGGCCGGGTCGACGCTGATGCCCAGCCGCTCCTGGATCACATTAGCCAGATGACGCTTGTTGGCCAGCCGCTGTTCGGCGAAGCGCTGGCGGAACGCGGCCTGTTCGGCAAAGGGTTCGAGCTCGCGCAGGCGGGTTTCCGGCTCATCGAGTACTTCCTCGCCGACATGCTCCACCAGCAACTGGGTCAGCTGCGGATTGGCCTGGTAGAGCCAGCGGCGGAAGGTAATACCGTTGGTCTTGCTGTTGATCCGCTGCGGGTAAAGGCTGTGCAGATCGGTGAACACGGTATTGCGCATCAGCTGGGTGTGCAGCCCGGATACGCCATTGGTGCTGTGCGAACCGAGGAAGGCCAGATTGCCCATGCGCACCCGGCGACCGTGATCTTCCTCGATCAGCGATACCGAGCGCAGCAGCTCGGCATCGTGGACGCCGCGCTCGCGCAGCTGGTCGAGATGGTAGGCGTTGATCAGGTAGATGATCTGCATGTGCCGCGGCAGCAGGCGCTCCATCAGGCCCACCGGCCAGGTTTCCAGCGCTTCGGGCAGCAGCGTGTGGTTGGTGTAGGACAGCGTGGCCGTCGTCAGCCGCCAGGCGTGCTGCCACCCGTAGCTGTGCACGTCGACCAGCAGGCGCATCAGCTCGGCCACGGCAATCGCCGGATGGGTGTCGTTGAGCTGGATGGCGGTGTACTCGGGCAGGCTGTCCAGCGAACCGCGCTGCTTGATGTGGCGACGCAGCAGGTCCTGCAGCGAGGCGGCGACGAAGAAATACTCTTGGCGCAGGCGCAACTCCTGCCCGGCCTCGGTGCTATCGGCCGGATAGAGCACCCGTGAAATGCTTTCGGCGCGGGCCTCTTCGGCCGCTGCACCGATATGGTCACCGGCGTTGAAGCGCGCCAGATGGAAATCCGCCTCGGGTCGCGCACGCCAGAGGCGCAGCGTGTTCACCCCGGCGCCGCGCCAACCGACGATGGGGGTGTCATAGGCGATCGCCCGTACCCCTTCGGCCCAGTGCCAGAAGTGCTGGACCTCGCCTTTCTCGTTGGTGGCCGCCGTGACGCTGCCGCCGAAGCCGATCAGATACTTCACCTCGGAGCGCTCGAACTCCCAGGGGTTGCCGAAATCCAGCCAGGTCTCGGTCTGCTCGTGTTGCCAGCCATCGACGATGGCCTGGCGGAACAGGCCGTGGTCATAACGGATGCCGTAACCATGGGAGACCACGCCGAGGGTCGCCATGCTCTCCATGAAGCAGGCCGCGAGCCGGCCGAGGCCGCCATTGCCGAGCGCCGCGTCAGGCTCCAGCAGGCGGATGCGTTCGATATCCACGTCGAGCCCGGCGAGCGCTTCACGCGCCACGTCGAACAGGCCGAGGTTGCTCAGGCTGTCGACCAGCAGGCGGCCGATGAGAAACTCCAGAGAGAGGTAATAAACCCGCTTCTGCCCGCTGGTGTAAGCCTCGCGCGTGCAATCCATCCAGCGGTCGATGGTGCTGTCGCGAGTAGCCAAGGCTACCGCATGGAACCAGTCGTAATCGGAGGCGTTCTCCGGATCCTTGCCAACCGAGTAGGTGAGCTTGCGCAACACTCGCTCACGGAAAGCGGCAATTTCTTCAGCGGTGGCAATGGCTGTTTCCTGCGTCATGGACAGACCTCGGTTAGCGAAGACACACAAGAGGGACTCGCGGCAGCCATGCCCGTTCACCTCCATTCGACATTCCAGAAAAAGCGTTGCAGGTTTCCTTTACATCTGCGCTACCGCCCGTCCGGTCGCCGCCGTCGGAAGACGCTGGCAATCGCCGCGCGACTCGTTATGATCCGCGCGCCCGAACGCACCGAAGACTGCCCGTGAAGACAAGATTGATCGCCTCCGCCGACCCGGAACGCCTGGAAACCTGGGTGCGCTACAGCGCCGGCCTGTGCCGCGACTGCCATGCGACCTGCTGCACCCTGCCGGTGGAGGTACGCATCGACGACCTGATCCGGCTGGACCTGGTCGATGCCTTCGAGCGCGACGAGCCGGCGAAGAACATCGCCAAGCGCCTGAGCAAGGCGGGCATCGTCGAGCACTTCAATCACAAGCACGAGATCTTCACGCTGACCCGCCTGACCAATGGCGACTGTCTCTATCTGGACCGCAAGACGCGGCTTTGCACGGTCTATGCCAAGCGCCCGGACACCTGCCGCAACCACCCGCGTATCGGCCCGCGCCCAGGTTATTGCGCCTACCGAAGCAAAACCGCCGGCTGACGCGGCGCACCATCGGATATCGCCGCTGCACCCTCCAGCACCGATGCGGAACACCGCAGACAGCAGCGCGGCGTGCCCGGATTCGTCGCCACGGATAGCCTGAACGGACTGGCCAAAGCGTGACTCAGGAGTCATGCTTGGCGTCTGTCTGTATCTTCGTAACGTTTAGGAACCTCCCCGGCATGAGCCGCGATAGCCGCTACCTGGAAGCCATCCTCCATCACGACATTCCGCTGACCCGCTCGCTCGGGCTGCGCGTCGAGCAGTGGGAAAACCACGAGTTGCGCCTGCAGGTACCGCTGCAGCCGAACATCAACCACAAGAGCAGTATGTTCGGCGGCAGTCTGTATTGCGCTTCGGTGCTCGCAGGCTGGGGCTGGCTGCATCTGCGGCTGCGCGAGGCGGGCATCGAGGATGGGCACATCGTCATCCACGAAGGGCAGATCGAGTACCCGCTGCCGGTGGTCGACGATGCAATCGCCATCTGTTCAGCGCCGAGCCCCGAGGCCTGGGAGCGCTTCGAATCGATCTATCGTCGCCGTGGCCGTTCGCGGCTGGAGCTGAAAAGCCGCATCCTGGCGGCCGACGGCCGTGACGCGGTGCGCTTCACCGGGCAGTTCGTGCTGCACAAATAAGCGAAGGATTACATTGCACGCGTCTGCGGCGGCTTGCTCAGTCGGCGCAATGCCCGCTCCAGGCAGGCGCGCCGGGATTACTCGCGATTGGCCAGTTCGATCAGCCAGTCGCGCCAGCCGACGCCTCTGGGCAGGGCCAGGAAAGATGGGTTCAGATAGCTTTCCCGCGCGTCATAGCGCAGCGCCGCACCACTGACATCCAGCACCTCGCCACCGGCACCTTCCAGCACCCCCTGCGCGGCAGCGGTATCCCACTGCGAGGTCGGCGCCAGGCGCGGGTAGCAGTCCGCAGCACCTTCGGCCAGCAGGCAGAATTTCAGCGAACTGCCGACATTCGCCAGCGCCAGCTCACCGAAACGTTCGCCCAGACGACTCAACAGCTGCTCCTGCGCCGGACTGCTGTGGCGCCGGCTGGCGACCACGGTAAACGCTTGCTCCGGTTGCTGGCGCACGCGCAGCGGCTGAGTCGCGCCGGACACTTCGCTGCGCCAGGCGCCGAAATCCTCGCCACCGTAGTAACAGCGTCCGGATGCCGGAATGCCGACCACGCCGAAGCGCACCTTGCCTGCCTCGATCAGCGCGACGTTGACCGTGAACTCCTCGCTGCCGGCGATGAATTCCTTAGTGCCATCCAGCGGGTCAACCAGCCACCAGCGCGTCCAGCCGGCGCGCTCGCTCAGCGGCACCTCGCAATCCTCCTCGGACAGCACCGGGATGGCGCTATCCAGCGCCATCAGGCCGTCCAGCAACACCTGATGCGCCGCCATATCGGCGACGGTCACCGGCGATTCGTCGGTCTTGGTCTGGACATCCAGCTCGCTGCGCCAGTGCGGCAGGATCGCCTCGCCCGCCTGACGCACCAGATCGATGACTGACGACAGATAGGGATGACTCATTGGCCGAACTCTCCGCGCTGGGTCAACAGATCCTTGACCAGGTACAACGCGGCCAATGCGCGCCCCTCGCTGAACTGCGGATGCTGCACCAGACTGGACAGTTCGTGCAGGTTGACCTTGTCGAGTCGCATCGGCTCCGGCTCGTCGCCTGGCAGCTGCTCCGGATACAGATCGCGCGCGAGCACCACCTGAATCTTCTGGCTCATGTAACCGGGCGACAACGACAGCTCGGTGAGCAGCTCCAGGCGGCGCGCGCCGAAGCCGGCCTCCTCCTTGAGTTCGCGGTTGGCCGCTTCGAGCACGTCTTCACCCGGCTCGATCAGGCCCTTGGGCAGCGACAGCTCATAGGTGTCGGTGCCGCCGCAATATTCTTCGACCAGCAGTGCATTCTCCGCATCGGCCAGCGCCACGATCATCACCGCGCCGTAACCGCTGCCCTTGCCGACCAGGCGTTCATAGGTGCGCTCGACACCATTGGAAAAACGCAGCTGCAGCTCCTCGACACGGAACAGTCGGCTGCTGGCGACGATCTCACGGGCTAGCACGGTGGGTTTCTGGCGCATGGGAAACTCCTGGAAACGCGAGCGGCTATCATAACCCGGCTTTTTGCGCTGGCCGTGAGTGCTTTACGACCAGCTGACCGACGCCGTCCCGTCCATACACCGCTGACGCGAGCCCGCACATGACCGCCAACCTGCCCTGGTCCGACATCGATACCGTCCTGCTCGACATGGACGGCACGCTGCTGGATCTCCATTTCGACAATCATTTCTGGCTCGAACTGCTGCCGCAACGCTACGCCGAGCTGCACGGCATCAGCCGCGCCATGGCCGAGCTGGAACTGGCGCCACTGTTCAACGAGCACGTCGGCAAACTCACCTGGTATTGCCTGGACTACTGGACCCGCGAACTCAACCTGCCGATCCGCGACATGAAACGCGAGATCGCCGAGCTGATCGCCCTTCGACCAAATGCCGACGAATTTCTCGCCGCGTTGCGCCATACCGGCAAGCGCGTGGTGCTGATCACCAATGCGCACCGCGACTCGTTGTCGCTGAAGCTGGAGAAGATCGAACTGGCGCCCTGGTTCGACCGCCTGATCAGCTCCCACGACTACGGCTATCCGAAGGAGGAGCCGCAATTCTGGCACGCACTGCGCCAGGATCTGGAGTTCGAGCCCGCACGCGCCCTGTTCATCGACGATAGCCTGCCGATCCTGCGCAGTGCGCAGCGCTTCGGCATTGTGCATCTGCTGGCGGTGCGCGAGCCGGACAGTCGCCGCGCACCGAAGGACACCGAGGAATTCGCCGCGGTTGACGATTACCTCGACCTGATCCGCAGCCTGCACGGCGGTCCAGCGTGACGGCTGGCGCTGCCTTCGGCAGCCGGAAGCTTTACACTACGCAACAGTTGCCGTCGGCGGGAACCGGCTCAGGACGAGCCCGGGCCGGCACGCATCGAAACAGCGCAGCGGTGCGCAGCACATGCCCTGCCGCTCGTAGTTCG
Organism: Stutzerimonas chloritidismutans AW-1; assembly: GCF_000495915.1. Classification (GTDB taxonomy): domain Bacteria; phylum Pseudomonadota; class Gammaproteobacteria; order Pseudomonadales; family Pseudomonadaceae; genus Stutzerimonas; species Stutzerimonas chloritidismutans. Next base: position 86,647 of record NZ_AOFQ01000072.1, on the reverse strand, counting down.
CCCACGGATGATCGATAGGAAGCAACATGGCAGCAGTAGGCGCCGAATTCTGGCCCCATAGTCACAGCGAGATGAGTGAGCGAATCCGCCGGCATGACTGGGGTGCGACTGCGCTCGGAACTCCTGACGCCTGGCCGGCTTCGCTACGGCTGCTGCTGGACACCATTCTCGAAGCGCCCCTGCCGATGTGCATCCTCTGGGGCGACCAGGCGCTGCAGTTGTACAACGACGCCCACGCCGCACTGATCGGCGATCGCCACCCGGCCGAACTCGGCCAGCCCGCTTGCCACCGCTGGGGCGCGACCTGGGCACTGCTGGAGCCGGCCTGCGACACTGCCCGGCGCGGTGAGCCACGAGTGCTGCGCAATCAGCAACTGGTCATCGAACGCGATGGCGCTCCGGTGGAAGCCTGGTTCGACCTCGCCCTGAGCCCCATTCGCAACGCCTCGCACGGCATCGGCGGCCTGCTGCTGTGCCTCAGCGAAACCAGCGAACGCGTGCGCACCGAAACCCGCCTGTCGCAGACCGCCCTGCACTACAAACTCAGCGCGGAGGTGCACCGCGCCAGCGAACAGCGCCTGCAACTGGCGCTCGAGGCCAGCGATCTGATCGGCATCTGGGACTGGGCCATCCAGGCCAGCGAGATTCCGGCGGGGGCTGAGCTTTCCCGCATCCTGCCGGTGGCCCAGTCCGGGCCGAACGGCCTGAGCAGCGAAGCCTTTTTCGATCATGTCCATCCCGACGACGTGCCACGCCTGCGCGCCGCGCTGGAGCGCTGCATCGTCGAGCGCGGTACGCTCGACGAGCGCTACAGGCTGCGCAGCGACGATGGCGTCACCCGTTGGGCGCTGGCGCGCGGGCGCTGCCATTGCGACGAGCAGGGCTGGCCACAGCGCTTCCCCGGCGCAGTGATGAACATCACCGGACAGCAGGCCAGCGAAGATGCCTTGCGCCAGAGCGAAGCCGAGTTGAAGATGGTCACCGACGCTCTGCCGGTGCTCATCGGCTACGTCGACGCCGAGGAACGTTTTCGCTTCAACAACCGCTACTACTCCGACTGGTTCGGCCACTCGACCGAATGGCTGCTGGGCAAGACCGCCCGCGAAGTGCTCGGTGAACGCGGCTATGCCGAGCGCCAGACAAGCATCCGTGACGCCCTCGCCGGCCGCGACGTGACCTTCGAGGCCCATAGCCCGCACCGTGACGGCCAGGCCCGACGCATGCTGGTGCACTACCTGCCGCGCCGCGACGGCCAGGGCAACGTGCTCGGCTTCTTCGTCATGGCACTGGATGTCACCGAGCGCTGGCGCGCCGAACAGGCTCTGCGCGAACTCAACGAGACACTGGAAAGCCGTATTCAGGAGCGCACCCAGGCACTGGCGGAAGTCTACGAACGCCTGCTCAAGGAAATGGCCAGCCGCGAGCAGGCACAGGAAGCGCTGCGTCAGGCGCAGAAGATGGAAGCGGTCGGCCAGCTGACCGGCGGCATCGCCCACGACTTCAACAACATGCTGACCGGCATCATCGGCGGCCTGGACCTGATCCAGCGCTACATCCAGTCCGGCCGCCACGGCGAAACCCAGCGCTTCATCGATGCCGCGGTCACCTCGGCCAATCGCGCCGCGGCACTGACTCACCGCCTGCTCGCCTTCGCCCGGCGCCAGCCGCTGAATCTCAAGCGTGTCGAGCTGAACCAGCTGATCGAGTCGATGCACGACCTGCTCAGCCGCACGCTGGGCAGCCATATCCACATCCGCAATCAGTTGCAGCAAGGTCTGTGGCCGGTTTCCAGCGACGAAAACCAGCTGGAAAGCGCGCTGCTCAACCTGGTCATCAACGCCCGCGACGCCATGGCTGACGGCGGCACCCTGCTGCTGGAAACTCGCAATGTCGAACTGTACAGGCAAGGCGATGTGGGCGATCTGGCCGCCGGGCGCTACGTCATCCTCTGCCTGACCGACAGCGGCTGCGGCATGAGCCCCAAGGTACTGGCCAGCGTCTTCGAACCGTTCTTCACCACCAAACCCATCGGCCAGGGCACGGGGCTCGGCCTTTCCATGGTCTACGGTTTCACCCGGCAAGCCGGCGGCCATATCCAGATCGCCAGCGAACCGGGCGAAGGCACCCAGGTCAGCCTGTACCTTCCCGTATTCGAGGACCAAGGCGTCAGCGTCGCGCCAGCCGGCGAAGACGACGGCCCGCTTCAGGCCCAGCAAGGCGAAACCGTCCTGGTGGTCGAGGATGATCCGGCGGTGCGCCTGCTGGTCATCGACGTGCTACAGATGCTCGGCTATCAGACGTTGGAAGCCGCCGACGGCAATGCGGCGATCCGCCTGCTTGAGAGCACGCCCACCATCGACATGCTGGTCACCGATGTCGGACTGCCCGGCATGAACGGCCGGCAACTGGCGGATGTCGCGCGCCAGCATTGCCCCGATCTGCCGGTGCTGTTCATGACCGGCTATGCCAAGCAGGCCGCCAGCGCGGACTTCCTCGAACCGGGCATGGACATGATCAGCAAGCCGTTCAACCTTGATGCGCTGGCCAAGCGCGTACGCGACATGCTGGCGGATAACGACCAGCGGTGAATCGTCCGCAGCCGGCTGGGGTCATAAACCTATCCACCGGCGGCGAGCATGCACTGCTAGTTGCAGCGATGCAGAACGCCGGTCTCGTCAGACCTCGTGACCTGTGCGGTGAGTGGGTTGAGGCAAGTTCGGATGTAAATGGCCGAGACAAGGCGCTGCGACGAGTCATAGCGGGCTATGGCGAGGAGCAGCAACCCAGTATCGGGGCCATGGACGCCGAAATTGACCAACCGAACTACTAAACAGGCCACTAACCGGACCGAATCGCCGATGAACGCCCCGTCTCGCCTGAATGCCGGCGTCGCCAGTGCCGCGCAACCACCTGCCGGCGCCAGCCAGCGCTACTGCTACCAGCCGATCGACGATGTCGCGCAATGCGCAGTCGATCTTGCCGAGGAGTGCGCGCTGGCGATCGCCTACAACGGGATGAGCCAGGCGGTGATGATGATCTCGCCGGCCGATCTGGAAGATTTCGTGGTTGGTTTCAGCCTGGCCAATGGCTTCGTCGAGTCGCTGGATGATATCTACGACATTCGCCTGCACGGCAGCGGCAGTGCGCGGCGCGCCGAATTGGACATCGCCAGCCGCGCGTTCTGGCGCCTCAAGCAGCAACGCCGCCAGCTACCCGGCAACAGCAGCTGCGGGCTCTGCGGGGTCGAAGCGCTGGAGCAGGCACTGCCGCGCCTGCCGGTCATGCCGGCAGCGCCACTGCCGCCCTCGCACTGGTTGCAGGACCTGCGTCAACGTATCGAAGCGTTTCAACCGCTGGGGCGCGACTGCGGGGCGGTGCATGCCGCATTGTTCATGGACGCCAACGGCGAGATCCGCCTGGGCCGCGAGGATATCGGGCGGCATAACGCGCTGGACAAGCTGATCGGTGCCATGGCCCGCTCCGGCTGTGCAGCGGCCGGTGGTCTGGCGATCGTCACCAGCCGCTGCAGCCTGGAGCTGGTGCAGAAAGTGCAGCGGGCCGGGATTCCAGCGCTGGTGAGCCTGTCTTCACCCACCGGCCTGGCCGCCCAGTGGGCGCAGCGGCATAACCTCAACCTCATCCACACCCTGCCGATCCGCGACATGAAACGCGAGATCGCCGAGCTGATCGCCCTTCGACCAAATGCCGACGAATTTCTCGCCGCGTTGCGCCATACCGGCAAGCGCGTGGTGCTGATCACCAATGCGCACCGCGACTCGTTGTCGCTGAAGCTGGAGAAGATCGAACTGGCGCCCTGGTTCGACCGCCTGATCAGCTCCCACGACTACGGCTATCCGAAGGAGGAGCCGCAATTCTGGCACGCACTGCGCCAGGATCTGGAGTTCGAGCCCGCACGCGCCCTGTTCATCGACGATAGCCTGCCGATCCTGCGCAGTGCGCAGCGCTTCGGCATTGTGCATCTGCTGGCGGTGCGCGAGCCGGACAGTCGCCGCGCACCGAAGGACACCGAGGAATTCGCCGCGGTTGACGATTACCTCGACCTGATCCGCAGCCTGCACGGCGGTCCAGCGTGACGGCTGGCGCTGCCTTCGGCAGCCGGAAGCTTTACACTACGCAACAGTTGCCGTCGGCGGGAACCGGCTCAGGACGAGCCCGGGCCGGCACGCATCGAAACAGCGCAGCGGTGCGCAGCACATGCCCTGCCGCTCGTAGTTCGCCCACGGATGATCGATAGGAAGCAACATGGCAGCAGTAGGCGCCGAATTCTGGCCCCATAGTCACAGCGAGATGAGTGAGCGAATCCGCCGGCATGACTGGGGTGCGACTGCGCTCGGAACTCCTGACGCCTGGCCGGCTTCGCTACGGCTGCTGCTGGACACCATTCTCGAAGCGCCCCTGCCGATGTGCATCCTCTGGGGCGACCAGGCGCTGCAGTTGTACAACGACGCCCACGCCGCACTGATCGGCGATCGCCACCCGGCCGAACTCGGCCAGCCCGCTTGCCACCGCTGGGGCGCGACCTGGGCACTGCTGGAGCCGGCCTGCGACACTGCCCGGCGCGGTGAGCCACGAGTGCTGCGCAATCAGCAACTGGTCATCGAACGCGATGGCGCTCCGGTGGAAGCCTGGTTCGACCTCGCCCTGAGCCCCATTCGCAACGCCTCGCACGGCATCGGCGGCCTGCTGCTGTGCCTCAGCGAAACCAGCGAACGCGTGCGCACCGAAACCCGCCTGTCGCAGACCGCCCTGCACTACAAACTCAGCGCGGAGGTGCACCGCGCCAGCGAACAGCGCCTGCAACTGGCGCTCGAGGCCAGCGATCTGATCGGCATCTGGGACTGGGCCATCCAGGCCAGCGAGATTCCGGCGGGGGCTGAGCTTTCCCGCATCCTGCCGGTGGCCCAGTCCGGGCCGAACGGCCTGAGCAGCGAAGCCTTTTTCGATCATGTCCATCCCGACGACGTGCCACGCCTGCGCGCCGCGCTGGAGCGCTGCATCGTCGAGCGCGGTACGCTCGACGAGCGCTACAGGCTGCGCAGCGACGATGGCGTCACCCGTTGGGCGCTGGCGCGCGGGCGCTGCCATTGCGACGAGCAGGGCTGGCCACAGCGCTTCCCCGGCGCAGTGATGAACATCACCGGACAGCAGGCCAGCGAAGATGCCTTGCGCCAGAGCGAAGCCGAGTTGAAGATGGTCACCGACGCTCTGCCGGTGCTCATCGGCTACGTCGACGCCGAGGAACGTTTTCGCTTCAACAACCGCTACTACTCCGACTGGTTCGGCCACTCGACCGAATGGCTGCTGGGCAAGACCGCCCGCGAAGTGCTCGGTGAACGCGGCTATGCCGAGCGCCAGACAAGCATCCGTGACGCCCTCGCCGGCCGCGACGTGACCTTCGAGGCCCATAGCCCGCACCGTGACGGCCAGGCCCGACGCATGCTGGTGCACTACCTGCCGCGCCGCGACGGCCAGGGCAACGTGCTCGGCTTCTTCGTCATGGCACTGGATGTCACCGAGCGCTGGCGCGCCGAACAGGCTCTGCGCGAACTCAACGAGACACTGGAAAGCCGTATTCAGGAGCGCACCCAGGCACTGGCGGAAGTCTACGAACGCCTGCTCAAGGAAATGGCCAGCCGCGAGCAGGCACAGGAAGCGCTGCGTCAGGCGCAGAAGATGGAAGCGGTCGGCCAGCTGACCGGCGGCATCGCCCACGACTTCAACAACATGCTGACCGGCATCATCGGCGGCCTGGACCTGATCCAGCGCTACATCCAGTCCGGCCGCCACGGCGAAACCCAGCGCTTCATCGATGCCGCGGTCACCTCGGCCAATCGCGCCGCGGCACTGACTCACCGCCTGCTCGCCTTCGCCCGGCGCCAGCCGCTGAATCTCAAGCGTGTCGAGCTGAACCAGCTGATCGAGTCGATGCACGACCTGCTCAGCCGCACGCTGGGCAGCCATATCCACATCCGCAATCAGTTGCAGCAAGGTCTGTGGCCGGTTTCCAGCGACGAAAACCAGCTGGAAAGCGCGCTGCTCAACCTGGTCATCAACGCCCGCGACGCCATGGCTGACGGCGGCACCCTGCTGCTGGAAACTCGCAATGTCGAACTGTACAGGCAAGGCGATGTGGGCGATCTGGCCGCCGGGCGCTACGTCATCCTCTGCCTGACCGACAGCGGCTGCGGCATGAGCCCCAAGGTACTGGCCAGCGTCTTCGAACCGTTCTTCACCACCAAACCCATCGGCCAGGGCACGGGGCTCGGCCTTTCCATGGTCTACGGTTTCACCCGGCAAGCCGGCGGCCATATCCAGATCGCCAGCGAACCGGGCGAAGGCACCCAGGTCAGCCTGTACCTTCCCGTATTCGAGGACCAAGGCGTCAGCGTCGCGCCAGCCGGCGAAGACGACGGCCCGCTTCAGGCCCAGCAAGGCGAAACCGTCCTGGTGGTCGAGGATGATCCGGCGGTGCGCCTGCTGGTCATCGACGTGCTACAGATGCTCGGCTATCAGACGTTGGAAGCCGCCGACGGCAATGCGGCGATCCGCCTGCTTGAGAGCACGCCCACCATCGACATGCTGGTCACCGATGTCGGACTGCCCGGCATGAACGGCCGGCAACTGGCGGATGTCGCGCGCCAGCATTGCCCCGATCTGCCGGTGCTGTTCATGACCGGCTATGCCAAGCAGGCCGCCAGCGCGGACTTCCTCGAACCGGGCATGGACATGATCAGCAAGCCGTTCAACCTTGATGCGCTGGCCAAGCGCGTACGCGACATGCTGGCGGATAACGACCAGCGGTGAATCGTCCGCAGCCGGCTGGGGTCATAAACCTATCCACCGGCGGCGAGCATGCACTGCTAGTTGCAGCGATGCAGAACGCCGGTCTCGTCAGACCTCGTGACCTGTGCGGTGAGTGGGTTGAGGCAAGTTCGGATGTAAATGGCCGAGACAAGGCGCTGCGACGAGTCATAGCGGGCTATGGCGAGGAGCAGCAACCCAGTATCGGGGCCATGGACGCCGAAATTGACCAACCGAACTACTAAACAGGCCACTAACCGGACCGAATCGCCGATGAACGCCCCGTCTCGCCTGAATGCCGGCGTCGCCAGTGCCGCGCAACCACCTGCCGGCGCCAGCCAGCGCTACTGCTACCAGCCGATCGACGATGTCGCGCAATGCGCAGTCGATCTTGCCGAGGAGTGCGCGCTGGCGATCGCCTACAACGGGATGAGCCAGGCGGTGATGATGATCTCGCCGGCCGATCTGGAAGATTTCGTGGTTGGTTTCAGCCTGGCCAATGGCTTCGTCGAGTCGCTGGATGATATCTACGACATTCGCCTGCACGGCAGCGGCAGTGCGCGGCGCGCCGAATTGGACATCGCCAGCCGCGCGTTCTGGCGCCTCAAGCAGCAACGCCGCCAGCTACCCGGCAACAGCAGCTGCGGGCTCTGCGGGGTCGAAGCGCTGGAGCAGGCACTGCCGCGCCTGCCGGTCATGCCGGCAGCGCCACTGCCGCCCTCGCACTGGTTGCAGGACCTGCGTCAACGTATCGAAGCGTTTCAACCGCTGGGGCGCGACTGCGGGGCGGTGCATGCCGCATTGTTCATGGACGCCAACGGCGAGATCCGCCTGGGCCGCGAGGATATCGGGCGGCATAACGCGCTGGACAAGCTGATCGGTGCCATGGCCCGCTCCGGCTGTGCAGCGGCCGGTGGTCTGGCGATCGTCACCAGCCGCTGCAGCCTGGAGCTGGTGCAGAAAGTGCAGCGGGCCGGGATTCCAGCGCTGGTGAGCCTGTCTTCACCCACCGGCCTGGCCGCCCAGTGGGCGCAGCGGCATACCCTCACCCTCACCCCCCTGCCACAGCACAGCCCGCCGCGGATCTACAGCCCTGCCGCAGCGGTGCGCGCGCAAGGCTGATGCTGATTCCGAGCGGGTAAAGGCCCTGCGCGCAGGCCCCACAAGCGAGCTAAGACCACTCGAAACACCTCTTGTTCCTAAGCAAAATCAAATAGTTAGCAAACGCCAACCGGATCACGCATTTCATCGGATCGCTCTTGCCGCAAGCGCAGCGGCACGTGAGGATCGCGGCGCAATCCACATACGGGATCACTCCATGAAGTACGCCTCGATTTTCCTGTTGTCCACCAGTCTGCTCAGCGCTGCAGCCTTCGCCGGCAGCAACACCGAAGCCGCCGTCGGCGGCGCGCTTGGCGGTGCACTGGGTTCAGTGGTGGGAGAGCATCTGGGGGGCTCGACCGGCGCCACCATTGGTGCCGGCGTTGGCGGCGCGGCCGGCGGCATGGTCGGTGCGGACAAACGCAGCCGTACCGAAGCGGCCATTGGTGGTGGCCTCGGCGCGGCAGGCGGTAATGTCATCGGCCAGCAGGTCGGTGGCAGCACGGGTGGGCTGATCGGCGCAGCCGTGGGCGGCGGCGCTGGCGGCGCGATCGGCAATGCCTACGGCGACGATGATGATGACTACCGGCGTGACCGTCGCTACCGGGATGATCGCCGCTACTACGGCCATCCAGGCAAAGCCAAAGGTCATTACAAGCACAAACACAAGCATCACTGAGGGCCGCAGACGGCAGGCATTGCCGTCTCGCAGCGCCACCGCATCGCCCGGACCGGCCCAGCCGCTCCGGGCGATCTCGTTTTTACGGCTTCTGCTGTATGCGCCGAGCGGGTTAGCTCAAGGCTTCCAGCGCGGCGCGCAAGCGCCCGGGAATGGCGACGGGACGGTTGCTTGCGCGTTCGACGAAGACATGCACGAAGCGGCCCGCGGCGCAGGCCTCCTGCTCACCCTCGCGGAAGATAGCCAGCTCGTATTGCACCGACGAGTTGCCCAGCCTGGCCACCCGCAGGCCGACCTCGATGACGTCCGGATAAGCGATCGACGCAAAGTAGTCGCAGGCGGAGCTGACCACGAAACCGACGATCTCACCGCCCTGGATATCCAGCCCGCCCTGCTGGATCAGATAGTTGTTCACCGCGGTATCGAAGAAACCGTAATAGACGACGTTGTTCACGTGGCCATAGATATCGTTGTCGTGCCAGCGCGTGGTGATCGGCTGGAAATGCCGGTAATCGTGGCGCAGGTGCTTAGGTTGCTCAGGCATGGGTGGTTTCCGCGTGCAGTAGTAAAAAGGCGCTCAATACGCCGCCTGATAGATTGCCAGCGCATCGGCTTCGGTGACTTCGCGCGGGTTGTTGACCAGCAGGCGCTGCTGCAGCATCGCCTCCTTGGCCAGCTGCGGCAGCATCTCCTCCGGCACGCCGGCATCGCGCAGCCGGGTCGGCAGGCCAACGCGTGCGCTCATCTGCTCGAACTCCTCGATCAGCTGTTCGGCGTAGGTCGAAGGGTCGTCCGTGCGCAGTCGGTCGCCGAGGATGATCGGCGCCAGCTCGCCGTAATGCGTGGTCGCCGCGCTGACGTTGAATCGCAGCACCTGCGGCAGTACCAGCGCGTTCGACAGCCCGTGCGGGATATGGAAATTGCCACCCAGCGGATAGGCCAGGGCATGCACCGCCGCTACTGGCGCATTGGCGAACGCCTGCCCTGCCAGGCACGCGCCGAGCAGCATGGCCTGACGCGCCTCCCGGTTGCTGCCTTTGTGCACCGCCTCGTCGAGGTTCGCCGCCAGCAGGCGCAGCGCCTCGCGAGCCAACAGGTCGGACATGGGGTTTTTCTTGAGCGCGCTGGTATAGGCCTCGATGGCGTGCACCATGGCGTCGATGCCAGTCGCTGCGGTGACTGCAGGCGGCAGGCCAAGGGTGAGGTCGGCATCCAGCAATGCCAGATCGGGCAGCAACAGGGTCGATACCACACCCATCTTGGTCGTCTCGCCGGTGGTGATGATGGCGATCTGCGTGACTTCCGAGCCGGTGCCGGCGGTGGTCGGCACCTGAATAAGCGGCAGGCGCTGGCCCTTGGCATTGCCGACCCCGTAGATATCCTGCAGCGATTGGGCACAGGCCGGATGCGCCAGCAACGCCACCAGCTTGGCGACGTCCATGGAGCTGCCACCGCCGAAACCGATGATGAGATCGGCTCCCACTGCCCGAGCCTGCTCCACCGCCGTCATGACGATGTGTTCCGGCGGATCGGCGATGACCTGATCGTAGATCGCAACTGCCAAGCCTTCGCTTTCGAAGCCAGGCAAGACATCATTGAGCAGGCCGAAACGGGTGATGCCCGGATCGGTGACGACCAATACGGAACGCGCCCCGCGCTCCTTGCAGAGGCTAGCCAAACGGCGAGAAGAGCCGGGCTCACAGATCAATTGCGCGGTTGTGGCAAAGCTGAACGGATGCATGCTGCCTCCTGACTGTTTTTATTCGGCTTTGGCAAAGGCAGTCAACGTGAAAAAAGCGCCCTCACCCCAGCCCTCTCCCGGAGGGAGAGGGGGTAGTTCTGTGTTGTTGCCCAACCGCGGGGCCTGGCCCTCACTCGGTCGACCCCCTCTCCCCTTTGGGGAGAGGTGTAGTGGTGAGGGGCTGTCGCACTCGCCCTTCCAACCTCACTCAAAACGCAAAATCCGTCTCCGGCAGCGCCATCAAACATTCGGCCCCACCCTGAATCGCTTCCCGATGCGAACTGGCCCGCGGCAGTACACGACGCAGATAGAAGTCCGCACTGCCCAGTTTGGCCTGATAGAACGCCTCTTCACCGGTCCCCTGCTCCAGCGCATCCTGTGCGCTCGCCGCGGCCTGCAGCCACAGCCCGGCCAACAAGACATAGGCGGAGTACTGGAGGAAATCCACCGAAACCGCGCCGATCTCCTGCGGATCGCGCCCGGTCGCCGCAATGATCTCGGCACTCAGCTCGCGCCATTCGCCGATACGTGCCTGCACCTTGCTGGCCATGTCGTGCAGTGCCGGCCGGTCGATCTGCCGATCACAGACCTCGCTGAACTCCGCCTGCAACGCCGACAACTCCGCGCCGCCATCGCCGAGCAGCTTGCGGCGGATGTAGTCCAGCGCCTGGATGCCATTGGTGCCCTCGTAGAGCTGGGTGATGCGGCTGTCGCGCATCAACTGCTCCATGCCCCACTCGCGGATATAGCCGTGGCCACCGTAGACCTGCACGCCGAGGCTGGCGACTTCCTGGCCCATATCGGTGAAGAACGCCTTGACGATCGGAATCAGCAGCGCCGCGCGCTTGCTCGCCGCCTTGCGATAAGTCGGCTCGGGATGGCCGTGTTCGAGGTCCAGCTGCCGGGCGCAGTAGGCGGCCAGCATGCGGCTGCCTTCGACCAGAGTCTTCTGCGTCAGCAGCATGCGCCGCACGTCCGGATGCACGATGATCGGGTCAGCCACTTTGTCCGGGTGCTGCGCGCCAGCCAGTCCGCGCGATTGCAGACGCTCACGAGCATAGGCAAGCGAACCCTGATAGGCCTGCTCGGCGATCCCAAGGCCCTGCAGCCCCACCTGGAAACGCGCGTCATTCATCATGGTGAACATGCACGCCAGTCCCTGGTTGGGCTCGCCGACGACCCAGCCGGTGGCGCCATCGAAGTTCATCACGCAGGTCGCCGCACCCTTGATGCCCATCTTGTGCTCGACGGCACCACAGGACAGCGCGTTGCGAACGCCCGGCGTGCCATCGGCGTTGGCGATGAACTTGGGGACCAGCAGCAGGCTGATGCCTTTAACACCGGCCGGTGCATCCGGCAGGCGCGCCAGCACCAGATGCACGATGTTCTCGCTCATGTCGTGCTCGCCGCCGGAGATGAAGATCTTGCTGCCGCTGACCTTGTAGCTACCGTCCGCCTGGGGTTCGGCCCGGGTGCGCAGCAGCGCGAGGTCGGTGCCAGCCTGGGGCTCGGTGAGGCACATGGTGCCGCTCCAACTGCCGCTGACCAGCTTTTCCAGATAGGCATTTTTCAGCTCGTCGCTGCCGTGCTTGTACAGCGCCAGCACCGCGCCCTCGGTGAGGCCCGAGTAGATGCGGAAGGACAGGGACGCGCCCATCAGCATCTCGTGGAAGTTGCAGGCCACCAATTGCGGAAAGCCCTGACCGCCGTACTCGGTCGGCCCGGTCATGCTCGCCCAACCGTTGTCGACGTACTGTTTGTACGCCTCGACAAAACCCTGCGGCGTGCGGACCTCACCGTTTTCCAGAGTCACGCCCTCTTCGTCGCTGTTGCGATTGAGCGGCGCGATCTCGCCGCCGGTGTAGCGCGCCGCTTCTTCCAGCACGCCGTCGATCAGCTCGCGGTCCAGGCCGTTACCGAGCAGCTCGCAATGGCCGGTGGCGTCGAACAGCTCGTGCAGCACGAAGCGCATGTCACGCAGGGGGGCCTTGTATTCCATGCTCACGCCTCCTTCTTGTGGTCGGCGAAACGACCGCCGAGAGTGGCCAGGCTGTCGATCAGTTCGGCAGGCTTCCAGTGCTCGCCGTGCTGCTGGCCCAAGGCATTCAGGCGATCACGAATGGCCGGCAGGCCCTGACGATCGGCCCAGGTCATCGGCCCACCGACTTCGGCCGGGAAGCCGTAACCGTAGAGGTAGACGGTGTCGATATCGGCGCTGGACTCAGCCATGCCTTCCTGCAGGATCTTCGCGCCTTCGTTGACGAGCGCCAGCAAGCAGCGCTCAAGAATCTCCTCCGAGCCGATCTCGCGGCGCTCATAGCCGAGCCGCTCGGACTCACGCTGCACCAAGGCGTCCACTTCCGGATCGTGCTCGGCCTGGCGGCTGCCTTCGGCGTAGCGGTAGTAGCCCATGCGCGATTTCTGGCCGAAGCGGCCCAGCTCGCAGAGGCGGTTGTCGATCTGCACTTCAGCCTCATCCTGGCCCTTGCCGGCCAGTTCGCGGGCGCGCCATTCCAGGTCGATGCCGACCACGTCATACATGCGGAACGGGCCCATGGCAAAACCGAAGCCCTGCAGCGCAGCATCGACCTGATGTGGATAGGCACCTTCGAGCAGCATCATCCGCGCCTCGCGCACATAGGTGGCGAGCATGCGGTTGCCGATGAAGCCCGGGCAGTTGCCGGCGACCACACTGACCTTGCCCATGCGCTTGCCCAGTTCGGTGGATGCTTCGAGCACCGCTTTGGAAGTCTTCGCGCCGCGGACGATCTCCAGCAGTTTCATGATGTGCGCCGGGCTAAAGAAGTGCAGACCCACAACCTGCTCGGGGCGGCCAGTGACTGCGGCGATGGCGTCGATATCCAGCGCGGAGGTATTGCTGGCAAGGATGCCGCTCGGCTTCACGATGCCGTCCAACTCGCGGAAGATATTCTGCTTGAGCTCAAGATTCTCGTAGACCGCTTCGACTACCAGATCCACATCAGCCAGCGCCTGGTAATCGGCCGCCTTGCTGACGCAGGCGCGTCGTGCCGCCGCTTGAGTCTCGTCGATCCGGCCCTGCCGCACATTGTGCGCGTAGGTGTCAGCTACCACGCTCAGCGCCTGTTCCAGCATCTCGGGATTGTTGTCCAGCCAGCGCACCTGCACGCCGGCGTTGGCCAGGCTCATGACGATCCCGCGGCCCATGGTGCCCGCGCCGATCACGGCGGCGGTCTGGATATCGAAGCGGTCTTGGCTCATTGCAGCTGTCCTCGTTGCAAGGCTGGAAAAACTGGAGACCAACCATAGACGAAGACGCTACTATTTTTGAAATTTAGTCTTGTGATGTTTCGGATTCACCAAATGAATATCTACAACTTCGACCTCAACCTGCTCCGTGTGCTGGACGCCCTGCTGCGCGAGCGCAACGTCTCGCGGGCGGCGGAGCGGCTGTCGCTCAGCCAGCCGGCAGTCAGCAACGCGCTCAATCGCTTGCGTGAGTTGCTCGACGACCCGCTGCTGGTGCGTGCCGGCCGAGCCATGCAGCCGACACCAAGGGCGCTGGCCCTGGAAGCACCGATCCGCCACGCGCTGCAGCAGATCGAGCACAGCCTGATTGCTGGCGAAGCCTTCGATCCGGCGCGCAGCCACCAGCGTTTCCGCATCGCCGTGACCGACTATGTGGAGCTGATCTGCATGCCCGCGCTGATGCGGCGACTGGCCGAGCACGCACCCGGCATCCAGCTGGCGATCCAGCACCTGACGCCGACGCTGCCGGTCGAAGCGCTGGACAACGGCGAGGTCGACCTGGTGCTCGGGCGCTTTCTCGAGGTGCCGTCACGCTTTCACGTACGTCGCTGGGCCAGCGAGACGCTGCAGGTGGCGGCGCGGCGCGACCACCCGCTGCTGACGGCGGGGCTGGATCTGGATGCCTTTTTGCGCCTGCGCCACCTGTGGGTGCATGGTGGCCAGACCCGCGGTATGGTCGACCAGTGGCTGGAAGCCCAAGGGCTTGAACGCAAGGTTGTCTACACCACGCCGAACTACCTGCAGGCCGCGCATATCGTCGCCAGCAGCGACCTCGCTGCCGTACTGCCGACCCAGTTGGCGCGCTATTTCGCCACGCTGCTACCGCTGCAAACCTTCGATCTGCCGTTCGATCTCGGCACCTTCGCGCTGGATATCGTCAGCGTCGCACAGCGACAGAACGACTCGGCGCTGCAATGGCTTATCGAGCAGATCGACGCCGTGGCGCCTGGCTGAGGCGCGAGTCGGGCGCAACGAATCTCACGCCTGGCTAATATCCATTTGCTAGTATCTCCCAGCGTTTCCGTCGGGAATTTCCCGAAAGCAGGCGACTGCGGCCGGCTGCGCGGAACATCGCAGCAAGGTGGATATCTACTCTTGCTAATGCGCCATGGTGAACATGGACGATCAAATCAAATCCGGAGCTAGACCTATGGCGGCCCTGCTGCAACGTACCACCGACACCATCACTCGCAATCAGGCCGAACTGCTCAGCAGCTGGAAGTCCGACCTGCAGAATCTGGGCGGCTATCACAACATCAAGCCCGAAGAACTGGCCCAGCAGACCGTCGACTTCATCCGTCAGCTGATCAGCGGAACGGCAGACGGCTCGGCCGATATCAACGGTCCGGCCTGGGACGGCATGCGCCTGTACCTGGAAAAACTCTCGCGCAGCCGCGCACTGCTCGGCATGGATTCGCAACAGACCGCCGGCTTCATCTTCGCCATCAAGCGTCCGCTGATGGCGCTGCTGCAGAGCGAGTACGCCAATGAGCCGGCAGTATTCGCCGAGCAGCTGTGGGCGGTATCCGAGCTGATCGACAGCCTCGGGCTGTACACCGTGCGCACCTTCCAGAAGTCCCGCGAAGAAGTGATCAAGCGTCAGCAGGAAGAGTTGCTGGAGCTGTCGACCCCGGTGGTCAAGCTGTGGGACGGCGTGCTCGCCCTGCCGATGATCGGCACCCTCGACTCGCAGCGCACCCAGGTGGTGATGGAGTCGCTGCTGCAGCGCATCGTCGATACCGGTTCGGAAATCGCCATCATCGATATCACCGGTGTGCCGACGGTCGACACCCTGGTCGCCCAACATCTGCTGAAGACGGTCACCGCGATTCGCCTGATGGGTGCCGACTGCATCATCAGCGGCGTGCGTCCACAGATCGCGCAGACCATCGTGCACCTGGGCCTGGACCTGCAAGGCATCGTCACCAAGGCCAGCCTAGCCGACGCCCTGGCCCTGGCCCTGCGCCGTTCCGGCCTCACCGTGACGAAGGCCGTCTAACAGGCCGTTGAAAAACTCGGCTTCAACTGCCCCAACCCGTCCGGTTTGGCGCTTTTTCAAGCGCTTTGGCCTAACGGAGTCCACACAAGGCCTGACTTCAGGCCTTTTTGACAGGTTTCAGCACCACGTTCACGCCTTTCGGCGTTTTTTGGGCGTAACTCGCCCTATACATGCGATCCTCGCCACCAACCCGACAGGCTACCCAGTCGGATCAGGTTGTAGACCGAGAAACCCAGCAATAACTGAGCACTCAGCTTGGCGCGACCGATCAGCTTGGTCTTGCGCAGGCCGCCAACCGTCTTCAGCCAGCCAAAACCTTCTTCGATCCGCTTGCGGATCTTCTGGCTGGCGGCATACCCCGGATGCCGCGTGGTGCGCCCATCGATGGCGCTGCCCTTGCGCTTCTGCGCCACATGCGGTGTCACTTTCAGCTCGCGCGCCCTCTGCACGAAACGCTTCTGGTCGTAATTCTTGTCTGCACCTACCGTGCTGCCCGGCTTGGCCGTGCGCTCCAGCATCTCCAGCGCCGCCTCTACCTCGGCACGTCCATTGAACTCGGTGCATTCCACATCCACGATCAGACCGTTGCGGTGCTCCATCATCGTGTGGGCCATGTGCGCCAGACGACTGGCATCGCCATTGCTCTTGCGCGCCAGCCGGGCCTCGGGATCGCTGGTCGATTGGTGGGTCGCGTTGCTGCGCTTCTCGCCCTTGAAGTCGGCATCGGGGTTGCGCGTGCCATCCTCCGGTGGGTCGCCGCCATCCTTCTTGATAAAGGACTTGTGCGAGGCCCAGGCGTCGATCAGCGTGCCATCGACGCTGAAATGCTCGTTGCTGGCGTACTCGGACCATGCGGCCAGCGACTTGATGCGCTGGAAGAACAGCCGCGCTACATCCTGGTTGAACAAGCGGTCACGGTTCTGGCTGAAGGTCGAGTGATCCCACATGCGCTCGTCCATCGACAAGCCGACGAACCAGCGAAACAGCAGGTTGAAATCAATCTGCTCGACCAACTGCCGCTCGGAGCGAATGGTGTAAATCACCTGCAGCAACGAGGCGCGCAGCAGCCGCTCCGGCGCAATCGAGGCCCGTCCCAGGGTGGAGTACAGCCCGTCGAAGTCCCGATCCATCGAAGCCAGAACGGTATCGACCAGGCCTCGCAGGGGACGCAGCGGGTGATCGTTCGGGATGCGCTGCTCCAGCGTCGTATAACTGAACAGCTCGTTTTGTTTGAGGTCGAGTCCACGCATCGGCTTGGGCTGGCTTCGGCAGAAGAGGATGGCCGCCATTTTGCCAGAGCCACGCGGGCTCTGGCTTTTTTCAACGGCCTGCTAATGGATCGCATACCCATTCTGCGGATGGGCGAGTTTCTGCTCGTCACCATCCAGGTCGACATGCACGACCAACTGGCGATGACCCTGCAGGACGACCTGGCCGAGCGCATCAGTGTGACATCGGCAAAGGCCGTGCTGATCGATATCTCCGCACTGGACATGGTCGACTCCTTCATCGGCCGCATGATCGGCACCATCTCCGGCCTGTCGCGGATCATGGATGCCGAGACCGTGGTGGTCGGGATGCAGCCCGCCGTGGCCATCACCCTGGTCGAACTCGGCCTCGAACTGCCCGGCGTCAGCACCGCGCTGAACGTCGAGCGCGGCATGCAGCTGCTGCGCGCCCGCGTGGCCGCGCAATGATCGTGCGCAGCAGCGGCAGCCAGCCGGTGCGCCTCGAACAGGATGTCGTGCTGGCGCGGCAGACCGTGCGCAAGCTGACCCAGGAATGCGCCATGCGCCTGATCGACCAGACCAAGCTGGTCACCGCGGTCAGCGAGCTGGCGCGCAACACCGTGGTCTACGGCGGCGGTGGCGACATGGATTGGCAGCTGATCGAGGACGGCACGCGGGTCGGCGTGCGCCTGACCTTCCGCGACGAAGGCCCGGGCATCGCCGACATCAAGCTGGCCATGACCGACGGCTGGACGTCCGGCAGTGGGCTCGGCCTGGGGCTGACCGGCGCCAAGCGGCTGGTTGACGAGTTCGAACTCGACAGCACGGTCGGCGCGGGCACCCGAATCACCATCACGCGGTGGACATGAACGTTCAGGGAAGCGTCACACAGGTCCTGCTGATCGAAGACAACAGCCAGATCGGCCATGCCCGCCGGGTCGCCCAGCGGCTGGCCGAACAGCACGACTTCGACACCAACGATGCCGGGCGCGTCGCCCTGCTCGCCACCGAGCTGGGCAGTAACCTGCTCAAGCACGCCGGGCGCGGCGAACTGCACCTTCGCGTAATTCCTGGACGAGAGGGGCGCGGCGTCGAAATCATCGCGGTCGACCGCGGACCGGGCTTCGACCTCGATCAATGCCTGACCGACGGATTTTCCACCCGCGGCACCCAGGGCATCGGGCTCGGCGCGCTGGCGCGTCAGGCCCAGGTGTTCGATGCCTATTCCGATACCCGCGGCTCGGTGGTGCTGGCGCAGCTGTTTCCTCGCGGCGCGCAGCCGCCGCCGTGGCGCTACGGCGTCAGTCAGCATCCCTATCCAGGCGAAACAGCCTGTGGCGACGCCTGGCAGCTGGCCTTCGATGGGCAGCGCTGCAGTGCCCTGGTCATCGATGGCATCGGCCATGGCGAGCTTGCCCAGCAGGCCGCGCTGGCAGGTGCGGTGGCGTTTGCAGAATCCCCACTGGATTCCCCCTTCGCCCTGTTCAGCAACATGCACCAGGCGATGAACGGCACTCGCGGCGGCGCCGCAGCCATCGCGCACTTCGACGGCCAGCGTCAGACGCTGGATTTCGCCGGCATCGGCAATATCGGCGCCAGCCTGATCGCTAGCGAGGGCTCGCGTGGCCTGGCCTCGCATCCCGGCATCGTCGGCGTGCGCTTTCGCAAGGCGCATGTCTTCGACTACCCGCTGGGCGAGGCGCGGCTCCTGGTGCTCTACAGCGATGGCCTGCAAACACGCTGGAATCTGCGCGACTACCCCGGTCTCGTTCACCGTCACCCGGCCATCATTGCCGCACTGCTGCATCGCGACTTCTGCCGCGGTCGCGACGACGTGACCGTGCTGGCACTCAATCTGGAGGCTCCCCGTGGCTGATCCGACGTCCCCCGAGACCGGCGACGCCGGCCAGCTCGAACAGCTGCGCCGGGCGAATGAATCGCTGCGCGCCGAACTGGAAGAAACCAATCAGGGTGTACTGGCGCTGTATGCCGAGCTGGACACCCAGGCCGAGCAGCTGCGCCAGGCCTCGGACCTGAAGAGTCGCTTTCTGTCGTACATGAGCCACGAGTTCCGTACGCCGCTGGGCTCGATCCTCAGCATCACCCGCCTGCTCAGCGACGAACTGGACGGCCCGTTGAGCCCGGAACAGCACACGCAGGTGCGTTTCGTCAGCTCGGCCGCCAGCGAGCTGAGCGAAATGGTCGATGATCTGCTCGACCTGGCCAAGATCGAAGCCGGCCGCGTCAGCATTTCCCCGGCCTGGTTCGACATGCTCGACTTGTTCTCGGCGTTGCGCGGCATGTTCCGCCCCATCGTCGAGGGCTCGCCGATCGACCTCATCTTCGAAGAGCCCGAAGGCATTCCGCGGCTCTATACCGATGACAAGAAGCTGGCGCAGATCCTGCGCAACTTCATCTCCAACGCGGTGAAGTTCACGCCTCAGGGGGTGGTGCGCGTGTCGGCACGGATGGAAAACCCGCAGCAGGTCCGCTTCGCCGTCAGCGACACCGGTATCGGCATTGCCCCCGAGCTGCACGACCGGCTTTTCGAAGATTTCGCCCAGGTCGACTCACCGCTGCAGAAGCGCCTGCGCGGAACCGGCCTCGGCCTGGCGTTATGCAAGCGTTTCGCCGAACTGCTCGGCGGCCGTGTCGGTGTGGAAAGCGAACCAGGCAAGGGCTCGGAGTTCTATGTAGTTCTGCCTCTGGCGATTGATACGGAGCCTTCCGATGGAGCGTGACAGCCGTCTGTTGATCGTCGACGACAACGTGCCGACGCGCTATGCGATGCGCCGGGTACTGGAACGCCATGGCTATCAGGTGCTGGAAGCCGGCACTGGCAGCGAAGGCCTGGAACTGGTGGCCAACGCCGCGCCGGATGCGCTGATCCTCGACGTCAACCTGCCGGACATGAGCGGCTTCGACATCGCCCGCCAGCTGCGCGCCGATGCGAACACCGCCCTGCTGCCGCTGATTCACGTGTCCGCCGCCTCCATCGAGACCAACGACATCATCACCGGCCTCGATGCCGGCGGCGATGCCTACCTGATCCACCCGGTCGATCCCGACGTGCTGCTGGCGACGCTGCGCACCCTGCTGCGGGTGCGCGATACCGAGCGCGCACTGCGTGACAGCGAGGCGCGCTTCCGGGAAATCTTCTTCCATGTCGCCGCGCCCATCGCGGTGCTCGACGCCGAACTGCAGCTGCACGAGTGCAACCATGCGTTTGAACTGCTGGTGGGAGCCGTCGGCCCGACGGCTCCCCTGTCGCAACGTTTCGCCGCCGGCCAAGAAGCGATTCTCGCCGAGCTGAGCGCACATCTTCAGGCCGGCGAGCGCTGGCAAACGCCGCTGCAAATGCAGGTCAACGGCGATACCCGCGAGACCGAGTGGCAAATTTCCCCGTACCGCGCACAGGGCCTGGGCCTGGTGTTCGTCGAGGACGTAACCGAACAGCGTCTGCGTGAACGCGCACAGCGCCAGGAAATCGCGACTACCACCAGTCAGCTCGCCCACGAGGTCGCCGAGCGAGCGCGCACCGAAGAGCAGCTGCTGCAGGCGCAGAAGATGGACGCCCTGGGCAAACTCACTGGCGGTATCGCCCACGACTTCAACAACCTGCTCACCGGCATCATCACCGGCATCGAGCTGATGAAGCAGCGCATCATCGAAGGCCGCGCCGACAGCGTGCTGCGCTTTGCCGATGCCTCGCTCAGCTCGGCGCGCAGTGCAGCGTCGCTGACCAATCGCCTGCTGGCATTCGCTCGCAAACAGCCGCTGGATGCACGGGCGCTGGATATCAACGAACGCATCCGCTCGCTGGAAGACCTGCTGCGGCGCACCATCGGCGAACGCATAACGCTGACCTTCGACTTCACCGCCGAGCCCGCGGTGGCGCGCGTGGACGTCAGCCAGTTCGAGAGCGCCCTGCTCAATCTGGTGATCAACGCCCGCGATGCGTTGCCCGAAGGCGGGCATATCCGCATCAGTACGTTCCCTTCGGATGGCGGCCAGAAGGCGGAACTCGCCGCAGGTCGTTACATCGGCCTGTGCGTGGGCGATGACGGAACGGGTATCGATCCCGGCGTGCTGGACAAGGTTTTCGATCCCTTTTTCACCACCAAACCGCAGGGCCGCGGCACAGGGCTGGGGCTATCGAGCATCTACGGGTTTGCCCTGCAGTCGGGTGGCGATGCGAGCATTCGCAGCACGCTCGGCGCCGGAACCGAAGTCACCCTCCTGCTGCCCGCCGCCAACGGCGAACAGGCAGCGACGCCTGCCGCAGCGCCGGATAGTTCGATGCGGCTGGTCGGCCACGAGCACGTGCTGGTGGTGGAAGACATGCCCAGCGTGCGCATGCTGATCGCCGAGACACTGATCGAAGCCGGCTACCGCTGCAGCCAGGCGGGCGACGTGGAAACCGCCCAGTCTCTGCTCGAGGCCGACCCGTCGATTGACTTGCTGCTGAGCGATGTCGGGCTACCCCGTCTTTCCGGTCGCCAGCTGGCCGAATGGGCACGCCGCGAGCGTCCGACACTGCCGGTGGTGCTGATGACCGGCTATGCGGAGGGCGCATCCAGTCGCGAGGGATTTGTCGATGAGCGCATGGAGCTGGTGCTCAAGCCGTTCGAAGGTGCAGACCTGCTGATCAAGATCCGCGGCCTGCTCGACGAAGCCTGACGTTGCCGACCGGCCATCCACCGCCGCTTAAAAATCACCGATCTGCGCTTGATGCGCATGGCGCGGGCAACAAAAAACCCGCCGAAGCGGGTTCTTTCTGACCTATCCGAATCCTTCCGGCTGCCTTCCTGGCGGTGGTCGATCATCCTGATCCTGAGCACGTCCTGCGCTTCAGAGTGGGCCTAGATTAATCATCAGGCCGCAGGCAATGAAGAGCCAAAAACCGGGATTCTTGTAAGCCTTTCGCTATAGCTAAAACGAACGTGTCGTTTCACTGTCGCGTTTACCAGCCTGGCGGGACAGAAGGCGCCTTTGCGCGGCCACGCACCCCCGCTGCTTTGTCGGCAAGCGATGCCCCCGCTACGAACTATTAGCGTGGAACATTTGTTGAATTATTTCTCTTGCCTCCATAGCCCATACAATATTGATGATTAACAACTAGTTAAACCCTAAATATTTGAGTTCGCGGGCTTACTTAAAGGAGCCAATTTATTTAAATCGCAAATAAAAGCTGTACATATATTTAAATCTACGTATATTCGCCCCCACTGCTTCGCAATTAACACTTCGACACCCGGCATGATGTTTCTCTGTTTCATCTCCTCGGTTCGTTTTGCTTCTCGCTTCTCAGTCTCGGCACCGAATGTTTCAGTGCTGCAGCCTTAAAACACCTTGGGAGATACTCATGTCTACTCGTCAAAATGGCACAGTCAAATGGTTCAACGATGAAAAAGGTTTCGGCTTTATTACGCCGACCGATGGCAGCGAAGATCTGTTCGTTCATTATCGTTCAATCGAAAGCACAGGCTTCAAAAGCCTGAGCGAAGGCCAAGCGGTCTCTTTCATGGCTACCAAAGGCCAGAAAGGGATGCAGGCTGATCAGGTTCAAGTCTCCTAAGACGCCTGATACAAAAAAGCCCCGCTTCGGCGGGGCTTTTTTTCGTCCGTAATATCTGACGCAACGGCTTTCCCATAATCGGAAAATAATGGGTGCGAATTCTGAATGTCGCAAATAGGCGCGGTCGACGTTCAGCGCCAGCGGCATATGAATACGTCAGAAAAGCAAAAACCCGCCGAAGCGGGTTTTTTCTGACCTTTCCGAATTCCCTTCGATTGCCGTCCTGGCGATGGTCGATCTTCCTGATCCTGAGCGCGTCCTGCGCTTCAGAGTGGGTGTAGATTAATTACACGCGGTGGACGGTTAAAGGGTCGAACGCCTCAGCCTCTTGTAAGCCTTTTGCTATAGCTGCAGGAGCCGGGGAACTTTCAGACCCAAGGAACGCCTCGCAGTCGCCCTGAAAGGCCCGACGTAGAGCCATCCTGAGCAAGCGATGCATCGTAATCGACGGTGCATCGCTGCGACGAGATCCAAAACGCGCGAAACCTGTCCAGCAGACGTATTAGTCCTTCGACAGGTCAACCAGCGGCTCGTCACGAATTTCAGTGTCGCGACCGGCCTGTACCGCTTCGATCCGTTTGCGCGCGGCGTCGACTGCGGCGCTATTGACCAGCAGCTCGTAACTCACGCGAAAATGCTTCTGCTCACCTGGCTCAATCTTCGGCACCAATCCCAACGGCCGTTGATAGCGGCGGTTGTAGGAAAAGCTGGTACCTGGTTCGAGACCGGTCACGTAGCCCTGCTTCTCGGTATCGGTGTTCTTCCACAGCGAGAACACCGGTAGCTCGGCAGTATTGAAGCCGACACTGACGCCGAGATTGCCGGCGCGGTTGTGCAGCATGGTCAGGGTCTGGCCCTGTTCGTCCGCATAGGGCACCACGTTGAACACCGTCTCGTCGTAGTCCCTGGTTGGGCCGCGATAGCGCTGCCAGTCGCTCAGCTCCTTCGCCGCGCGGGGGTTGAACGGTGAGACCTGCTTGACCGGCGCCACGAAGCGCGCGCCCTCCTCCAGCAGCGGCGTGCCGAAATTGGTGTGGTACAACACCTGATATTCCTTGGCGTAGTCGCCCTGATTGGTCAGCGTGTCGTGCAACGAGAATCCGGTGCGGCCGGGCTCTGTGCTGAGCTCGGTGAGGATTGCGAACTCGAGTTTCTTGAAGGCCTTCTCCTGCAGCTCGCCACGCAAGCGAATGGCATAGGGCGGCTTCTCGTCGATCTGCAGCACCACCCGCGAGGCCGGAATGTTCGCCGCACGGCCATGCAGCGTGAGCAGTTCGCCATTGTCTTCGCCGGGGTGGCCGACCCACTCGAAGCCGCAACGGGTGACCAGTTCATTGAAGCCCTCGAGCCAGCCCAGCCCGCCGCGCCCGTTGAGCTCGATAAAGGCGGGGTTGACCACTTCATCCACCGGCGAATCCCAGCCCAGGCGTACATCGCCGGCCACCGCTTCCAGCACGTTCATGCCGCGCGTGGGCACGACGGTCATGCGCATGCTGCCGTTGTCGATCTCGATCAGGCTGACGCCTTCCTGCCGGCCGCCATGCAAGGTACGCATGCTGACCGAGAATGGCGTCGACGCGTCGATGCCCAGCTCTTCGCTGGTGATGCGCCAGTTCTTCGCCGGCTTGTCGTGGTCGATCAGCACCTGTTCCCAGGCCATGGCAGGAGTGGCCAGGCAGATGCCCAGGCCGAGGAGAAGCTGCAAACGGGTCATGGGGGTTCCCTTTGTTGTTATGACTCCTGATCAAGGTAGCTGAAACGTTTCATCTGGCAAGCCAAAGCGGTTGCCGAATGACCGAAGGGAGGCGGAACGCATGCTGTACGGAGTGCTCTAGCTTGGCTTTCAGCCCTTGCTGTAGCGACTCGGCTGCCAGTAGCCGGTGAGCAGCGGCAGAGCGGGGCCACGCCAGCCGCGCTGACGAAGTTGCCGGGCGATCAGCGCATTCATGATCTTGTGCCCCATCAGCAACACGCTTTCATTGGCCTCGGCCAGCTCGATCAACCGATCAGCCGCTGCGCTGGCACGCCTGGTGGATTCGCGGATGTGCTCGGTATGGCTGGCGAAGCCGAGAAACCAGGCGGTGCGAAACGCCAGGCGCCAGAAGCGCGACGGCAACAGCGGCAGTCCCCACTCGGGATACGGCAGGTGCGGCTCGGCGAACAGCGGATCAGGTAGTTCACAGCAGTCGCATTCAAGATGCGAGCGCGATTCGATGCAGCGCTGCAGGGAGCTGCAGACCACGATGCCAACCGAGCCTGCCAGCGCGACCAGACTGTCCGGGCGCTCGGCGGCGACGACCTCCGCAGCGTTGTAGCGCTCGACCCAGGTTTTCATGCCAACCGGCGTGCTCCAGCGCGCTGCGCCGTGGTCGGGTCTACCGTGCCGCACGAGGATGATCTGCATCTGGCTACCGGATACACGGGCCCGGCCGCCAAGGCGCATGCCTGGCAGCAGGGGGATAGAAAGAGGATGAAGGGGGTGGAAACGCCCCGGCACGCGGCCGGGGCGACGGGGTCACTTGTCGAGCTCGTCCTGCTTTTCCAGGAATTCCTCTTCGAGCATCGCATCCTTGACGGCCTGAGGCTGCTCGTCGAGCAGCGGATCATTCAACTCGCCGCTGGACAGTACGCGGGTGTCCAGCTTGCCCATCAGATGCTCCAGCGCGTGCTGCATCTTGTCCGCCGCGCCATCGACCGCCAGCTGCAGCGACTCGGCCTTGTGCGTCACCGACACCGCCTGATGCCCCTTGGGCCGCGCCTCGATCTGGCAACGCTTGTCATCGGCGCCGGCCTTCTGCGCGTTTTCATCGCTGACATGGACTTCCACTCGGGTGAGGAAGTCGTCGAAACGCTCGAGCCGATCCTCAACGGTCGTACCGACCCACTCGTGCAGCTCGACGCTGCCAGGGATGTGGTTGCTATTGACCTGCACTTGCATACGACTACTCCTGATAGATGACGTACCTACTAGAGTTCGAGGCGTGTGCGTCGGCGAGGTTCAGCTGCTTCGTCCGGTTGCCGACCGAGGCGGCTCATCCGGCTTGGCGCCAGCGCGGTCGGCCCGTCCGCCGATAAACCAGCCCACCAAGCCCCAGACCGCCGCGCACACGGCGCCGACCAGGGCGATCAGCCAGACGCCCTGACCGAGACTGTCGAGCAGGCTCTTGGCCCAGCCGCTCAGGGCATCGCCGCCGCGATAGACCACGGTGTCGATGAAGTTCTTCGCCTTGTACTTGCTCTCGGCATCCAGTGGCGCGAAGAGCATCTCGCGGCCCGGGCGGACGAAGGCGTATTCGCCGACGCGACGCACGATCATCACGGCGGCCAGCACGACAAAGGTCGGCGCCAGGGCCAGGCCGATGAAGCCCACGCAAACTAGTGCCGGCACCGCGGCGAGCAGCACGCGAACACCCAAGCGCTGGGCGATCCGACCGGTGATGAACAGCTGAGATAACAGCGCCCCCGCCTGCACCACAAAATCGATCGCACCGAACACCCGCACCTGCTCGGCACGATCCGGAAACAGCTCGGCGACCAGCCTTGCCTGTTCGAAGTAGAGAAAGGTGCTGGCGGACGTCAGCAGCAGCACGAACGCCGCGATGCCGAGCAGATAGCCCGAGCCCAGCACCCGCGTCAGGCCACTGAATGGGTTGCCCGCTACCGGTCGCCGTGGACTTTCGGCATGTTCGGCGCCGGGACGGCCGGCACCCCGTTCCTCGCGCCAGACCATCAGGTAGTGCTTGAGCGCGACCGCGACGACCAGCAAAAGCGCCGCCAGCAGCATCAGCCCGAACTGACCGAGCACGCCGACCAACAGCGCGCTCGTCGCCGGTCCGACCAGACCGCCCACACTGGCACCAGCAGCGATGAAGGCGAACAGCCGGCGCGCCTGTGGCGCGTCGAACACATCGGCCATCAGGCTCCAGGCGACCGAGACCACGAACAGGTTGTAGACCGAGATCCACACGTAGAACACCCGCGCCAGCCAGACGCTGTCTCCGAGCAGGAAGAACAGCCCCGCGAACACGAGCAGGTTGACGCAGAAAAAGCCGTACACCCAGTCGATGTAATGGATGCGCGCGACCCGCGAGTTGAGCCAGGCGAACAGTGGCACCGCCACCAGCATGGCGATGAAGGTCGCGGTAAACAGCCACTGCAGGTTCTCGACGCCGCCCTGAATGCCCATAGACTCGCGAATCGGCCGCAGCATGAAGTAGCCAGAGAACAGGCAGAAGAACAGGCTGAACCCGGCCAGCGCGGCACGCAGTTCCCCGGGGCGGGCATTGATCAGAGCGGCCCCGCGAGCGGCTAGCGAAGTCGGCATTCGGCGCTCAGCGGAAGGCGTCGACGATCATCTGCCGCTGTCGCGCATCCGGCAGCCGCCCCTGGCCGGCGAGCAGGTTGTCGGCCATGTAGCGCGGGTTGGAAGTCGCCGGTATGACCGCAGTTACAGCCGGCTCGGCAAGGATGAACTTGAGCAGCAGCTGCGCCCAGGAGCTGGCATCGATCTCCACCGCCCAGGCCGGCAGCGGCTTGTCCTTGACCCTGGACAGCAGGTTGCCACGGGTAAACGGCCGGTTGATCAGCGTGGCGATGCCGTGGTCGGCGCAGTACGGCAGCAGCTGCTTCTCGGCGTTGCGCTCGCCCACCGAATAGTTGAACTGCACGAAGTCGACCTTCTCCTGCTTCAGCGTCTCCAGCAGGCGGTCGTGGGCCGACTCCAGGTAGTGGGTCACGCCGATGTAGCGCACCCGCCCCTCCTGCTTGAGTTCGCGCAGCAGGCCGAGCTGGGTGCGGGTGTCCTGCAGGTTGTGCACCTGGATCAGGTCGATGGTGTCGGTCTGCAGCGCCTTGAAGCTCGCTTCGATCTGCGCCATGCCGCGTTCGCGACCGCTGGAGGATACCTTGCTGGCGAGGAAGACCTTGTCGCGCTGGCCGTGGCGCTCGACCAGCTCACCGACGACGCGCTCGGCATTGCCGTAGCTCGGTGCGGTATCGATCAGCGATGCGCCGCCATCGAGCAGCACGCGCAGCACCTCGAGCAGCCGCGTCATCTCGGGATCGTCCAGGGCCACGTCATGGGTGCGTGACGTGCCGAGGCCGATGACGGGTAGCATCTCGCCGGTGGAAGGAATCTCGCGTCGACGCAGCGCCTCGGCTGCCCGCACCAGCGACGGCAACAGCGGACCGAGCGCCAGCATCGCTGCGGCCACGGCTGTACGTTGAATGATCTGGCGGCGCGTCGGCATGGGTGGGGTCTCCGGTCGTTTGCGGTATCGACCTCTGAGTATGGTCGAGCCATCCCGCGATACCGGCCCGGCGACGTACGGAGCTTTTCCTGATGTTTCAGAGCGACGCAAGGCGTAAGGAAGCGACGCCACGGTGGTGGCAATATGCCTTTATTTGCGCTTTACTGCGCCGCTTCCGATGCCTGCTGCGTTGACGGCGGGTAGATAACTGTCGAGCCGAGCATGTCCTGCAACCTACCCCAGTCGCGCCAGCCGAGCCCCGGCGGCAAAGCACCTGCCGCGTCGCGCCCGCCCCGTGCACGCTCCAGGCTGAGCAGCCTCTGCTATGCCGCCGGACTGCTGCTGGTGTTCATTCTCAGCCTGCTTCTGCTGCCGAACGACAGCGGTCTGGGTCGGCTGCTGTGGGGCTCGCTGTAACGGCAGCGCGCCCGGCCTCAGGTGCGGAAACGGCCAACCAGTTCCGCCAGCGTCTTCGACAGCCCGGACAGCTGTTGACTGGCGAGCATGCTCTGCGAGGAATAAGTGGCCGCCTCGTTGGACAGGTCACGGATATCGGTGATGTTGCGCGCGATTTCCTCGGTAACGCTGCTCTGCTCCTCGCACGCGGTGGCGATCTGGGCGGCCATATCGTTGATGCGCTGCACCGACACGGAGGTTTCCGCCAGCACCTGATCGACGCCGGATGCCCGCTCGACACTGTCTCGCGCCTTGTCACTACCGATCTGCATGGCCTGTACGGCCTTATCGACGCCGCTCTGCAGGCGCTCGATGCGCGCCTGGATATCCTTGGTCGAAGCCTGCGTGCGCGCGGCCAGTGCCCTTACCTCGTCGGCCACCACGGCGAAACCGCGGCCCTGCTCACCGGCGCGCGCGGCCTCGATGGCGGCGTTGAGCGCGAGCAGATTGGTCTGCTCAGCGATGCCGCGAATCACTTCCAGCACCGCGCCGATGCTGGCGGTTTCCTCGGCAAGCGCACCGATGGTCTGCGATGCGCCTTCGACCTCCCCGGCCAGCTGGCGGATCGACTGGATGGTACTGCTGACCACCGACGCACCCTGGCGTGACTGGGTTTCCGCCGCACGCGCGGCGTCCGATGCGTTCTGCGCATTGAGCGCGACTTCGTGCACCGCTGCGCTCATCTCGGTCGCCGCGGTGGTCACCTGATCGACCGCGGCGTGTTCGCTGCTGATCAGCTGATCGTTGGTTTCAGCCATCGCCGCCATGCCACGCGCGGCGCTCTCGACCTCCGCGGTAACCCGTCCTACCTCGGCGATCAGCGGCTGCAGTTTGTCGAGAAAGCGGTTGAAGGCATTGCCGAGCTGGCCCAGCTCGTCAGCCGAATGCACCTCCAGGCGGGCGCGCAGGTCGCCATCGCCATCGGCGATCTGCTTCAGCCGATCAAGCAAACGGCGCATCGGGCGCAGCACCACCAGCGGCAGGCCGAGGATGAGCAGTGCACAACCGAGCAGACCGATAACCAGTACCGCAGCTTGCTGGCTCGATGTCGCCGCGCCCTCGGCGATCGCCGCCGCGCCCTCGGCCTCGGCGGCTGCGCCTTCGAGTTCGCCGAGTTTGTCGATGGCATCGCGCATGGCATCGAAGCGCACCTCGCTGTCACCGAAGCTCAGCGCGCTGGCGGCCTGAGGATCGAGATCGACCTGCTCGATGACCCGCTGCGATACCGCGGCCCATTGCTGAAAGCCGCCATTGAACTGCTCGACCAGCGCCAGTGCCTCGGCGCCCGGTTGCATGGCTGCGTACTTCTGCACACGGTCGTAGGCCTGCTTGAGGTTTTCCGCATGGCTGGCCTTGAGTGCCTGCACATGCTCGCCAGCATCGCTGTCGAGCAGGCTGCGCTCGGCGACGAAGGCCTGATACAGGTCGCGATCGGCATTGAGCAGCAGACCGATGGCCGGCAGATGGCGCGTGGCCAAGACCTCGCTGGAATCGGTGACGCGCTCGATGCCGCGCATCCCGAAAACGCCCATCAGCACCAGCAATAGGGCCAGCGCCGCAATGGGCAAGGTGATCTTCCAGCGGAATCCGAGATCGGTGAACAGACGGGGCATGGCGTCGCTCCTCGAGAGGCTTTCCTTGGCTATCGGCTACAACAACTGCGGCAACAGGTCACCGGTCGACAATTGCACAGCCGCGCGCGACTTCCGTTGCGCCACATCAAGAGGAATCGCCGCCTCACCCAGTACTTCCGGATGAAGACCATGGTTGCATGGCGATCTTCGATCCGGCGGCCGATAACGTGGCTGACGGTGACGGCGCCGAACGGGCATGCAGCTCGCGGCCGGGGTGCCGATAACAAAAAATGTAGCCTCTGATCGACGGCTGATCAGTGCGGGAGCGGCCGAGTTTCCCGCTTCCCTTCCTCAAGCGAGTAACGCCCATGATTTCGCTCTCCCGATTCAAGCCAGGCCACACGCAATCCAGCGGCACGGCGAGCCTGCTCTGCTCGGCTCACCAGCTTGCCCAGCAGCTCGCCACCCTGCGCTTCAACCCGACCTACATTGCCGGCTTCGTTTCGCCGCACGTGGATCTGGATGAGGTCGCCAGGCAGATAGCGCAGCGCTTTCCGCAGGCGACGATCAGCCTGTGTACCACCGCGGGCGAGCTGTCCAGCGAGGGCCAGCGGCTTTACTGTGCCACCGGCGCGCAGTGGGATCGGGTGGTGTTGCAGCTGTTCGACGCCAGCGTCATCGCCGCCGCCGAGATCGTCCGTGTGCCGCTGGAGTGCGAGGACATCCGCGGCGGGGGTCAGCGGCTGTCGATGGGCGAGCGCATCGCGCGCCTCACGGCGTCGATCAAGCGGGTGCAGGTGTCGATGAAGATCGATTACCGCGACACGCTGGCGAACATCTTCTTCGACGGCCTCTCCGCTTCGGAATCCTTCTTCATGGAGGCCCTGTACGAGTCCGGTCGTTTCCCCTGCCTGTTCGTCGGCGGCTCGGCCGGTGGCAAGCTGGATTTTCAGAAGACCCAGCTGCATGACGGCAAACGCAGCTACCAGAACCACGCGCTGATCGTCTTCCTCAAGTGCGCGCGGGACGTACGCTTCGGCGTGTTCAAGAGCCAGAACTTCGAGCCGACGCCACTCAGCCTGAACGTACTCAGCGCCTCCCTGGAGGACCGTTACATCAGCCAGGTGGTCGACTCACGCGGCAACATCCGCACGATGGTCCAGGCGCTGTGCGAGGCGCTCAAATGCGCGCCGCAGGAGCTGGAGCAGCGGCTCTCGGACTACTCCTTCGCCATTCGCGTCGGCGAGGAAGTGTTCGTCCGCTCGATCTCGCAGATCGACTTCGCCAACGAGCGCGTGCACCTGTTCTGCGACGTCGCCCCCGGCGAAGAGCTGATCATGGTCAAGCGCACCCCGCTGGCCGAGACCACCCGCCGCGACTATCAACAGTTCATGCGCAACAAGCCCGGCAAGCCGCTGGTGGGCATCCTCAACGACTGCATCCTGCGCCGACTGAACAACGAGCAGGCACTGGGCGGCATGGACCCAGTGTTCGATGACGTGCCGGTGGCCGGTTACTCGACCTTCGGCGAGATCCTCGGCCTCAACCTCAACCAGACCCTGACGGCGGTGTTCTTCTTCCGCACCAACGGCAAGGAAGAGTTCCACGACGAGTACACCGACAACTTCATCGCCTACCACGGCGAGTTCAAGGCATTCTTCCTGCGCCGGCAGATCAAGAAGCTGACCGGCCTGAGCCAGGTGGTGGTCAAGCAGATCGAGCAGTTCAAGCGCCAGGACTACAGCAGCGCGGTGGACATCAATGGCCTCGACGAACACATCCGCCCGGTGTTCCGCGGCCTGGCCGACCTTGGCCAGGTCCTGTCTCAGGCCGACCATGAGCGGCAGTCCATGTCCGAACAGCTGAGCCAGTGCGCCAACGAGCTGCACGGCTCGATGGACGACCTGACGCTGAACATCAACCAACAGGGCACCGTCATCGAACAGGCCGGCAGCTCGGTCAAGCAGATGGTCCACCAGGCCGACGAGGTGGTCAGCAGCGCCCGCGACCTGGCGCAGTCCAGTCAGCGCATCCAGTCGGTGGTGCAGACCATCCAGCAGATCGCCGGGCAGACCAACCTGCTGGCGCTCAATGCGGCGATCGAGGCGGCGCGCGCCGGCGACATGGGCCGCGGCTTTGCGGTGGTGGCGGACGAGGTGCGCAAGCTGGCCGAGATCACCGGCAAGAACGCCGAGGAAATCGGCACCGACATCGACCGCCTGGCCAGCGAGATTCGCGCGGTGGCGCAACACATCGAGACGCAATCGGCCGGTGTCGGCTCGCTGACCGGGCTGCTCGATGCACTGGAGAACTCGAGCAACCTCACCGCTGGCACCTCGCGCCAGACCAAGGGCGTCGCCGACCGGCTGATCGGCCTGACCGCGCGCTGAGGCTGTGCGCCGATGGCCAGGGTCTGTTGACGTTTTGTCGCGAGCCGCGAACGAAACGTCAACAGACCCTAACGCGTCAGGCGCGCGCGAACCTCGGCGTAGGGATAAGCCTCCAGCGAGGCGAAACCGGGGATCTGGCGCGCCTTGAGCTTGGTGAACACCGGTACGCTGATGCCGCAGAGAAAGCGCGTCAGGCACTCGGCGCTGGGCGCACCGCCCTTCAGCTGCGTATAACGCTGACTGAATTCGGCGCAGCGGGCGGCCAGGTCAATCTGTTCCAGCGGCGCCATTGCCGGCGGTTCCGGCAGTTTCGCAACCTGCCCGCGACAGACCGAGCAATGGCCACACCTTTGCGGCGTCTGCTGGTCCCCGAAATAGGCCGCCAACCGCTGGCTCAGGCATTCGCTGGACTCGAACAGCGCCAGCATGTTGTCGATGCGGGTGATCTCGCTTGCTTCGTGCTGCTTGAAGTATTCATGCAGTTCGATGCTCAAGCCCTCTGCGTCGAAGTCTGGATCGAGCAGCGCGTAGACGTCGGTCATCTGCTTGCTCTCCAGCTCGATCCAGCCTTTTTCCTGGAAGTACTCCAGGGCCTTTACCACCCGCCCACGGTCCGCACCGTGCTGCTGGTAGAGTGCATCGAAATCCAGCGTGCACCAGGTCCTTGCCCGCGCCGAGCTGTGCACGATGGCCTCGACGAACTGCCGCCGCTCACCTTCGAATTTCGCCACCAGCACCTCGGGTTCGAGCAGGTACTTGAAGCGGTATTCGGCGAAATAGGCGAAGCGTGGCGCGATGATGCCGCGCAGCTCCAGCTGCACCAGCAGGGTTTTCAGCGGCAGCTGGCGGATGTTGCTCTGGTCCGATAGCTGGTTGAGCATCAGCTCCCACTGTCCGCTGCCCTTTTGATCAGGAGCAGCCGCCTGCAGCAGCTCGTCGAGCACGCAGCGGATGCCCTCGCGCTCCGGTGTGTCGCCATAGACGAAATTCTGCAGCACGCTGAGGCTGTCCCGGTTGGCCAGCACCAGGCAGTCCGATGGCTTGCCATCGCGCCCTGCCCGACCGATTTCCTGACTGTAATTTTCCACCGACTTGGGCAGGTCGTAGTGCACCACGTTGCGGATGTCCGCCTTGTCGATGCCCATGCCGAAGGCGATGGTGGCGACGATGCAGTTCAGCTCGCCGGCCATGAAGCGGCGCTGGATCGACTCACGCAACTCATGGGCCATGCCGGCGTGGTAGGCGCTGGCCGGGAAGCCGCGCTGCGCCAGATGCTCGGCAACCTGCTCGGCCGTCTTCTGCTGGGTGACGTAGACGATGGTCGGCTGACCACTCTTGTCGGCCAGCCATTCCACAAGCCGGCGCTGCTTGTTAAAGCCGCTGACCGGTTCCACCAGCAGATTGAGATTGGGCCGGTAGAAGCCGGTAGTCACGACGTCGTCCGGCGCAATCGAGAATTTGGCCTGCATATCGGCAATCACCGGCGGTGTCGCCGTGGCGGTGAGCAGCAGCACCTGCGGGATATTGAATTGGCGCTGGTAGTCGGGAAGCTTGAGGTAATCCGGGCGGAAGTTGTGCCCCCACTCGGAAATGCAATGCGCCTCATCGACGACCAGCAACGAGATCGGCACTTGGCTGATGAAGTTACGGAAGCGTTCGTTCTTCAGCCGCTCCACCGAAATCATCAGGATCTTCAGTTCACCGGACTTGGCGCGGGCCATGGTTTCGCTCGCCTGCTCGCGGCTCTGTGCCGAATCGATGCTGGCCGCGGCAATGCCGTGCCGGTGCAGGAAAGCCAGCTGGTCCTGCATCAGCGCCAACAGCGGCGAGACGATCAAGGTGAGATGCGGCAATAGCAGCGCCGGCAGCTGATAACACAAGGACTTGCCCGACCCGGTGGGAAAGATAGCGGCCGCCGAGCGCCCGGCCACCACAGCGCGAATGGCCTGATCCTGGCCGGGACGAAAACCGTCGTAGCCGAAAGTCTGCCTGAGGGTCTGTTCGATCATGCTGAGTCACTCCTTTGACTGGAGGCCGGAGGGTAGCAAAAGGAGGGAGACGGTACTGCAAAGCGGCTGACATGTGCGGCCGGTCGTCGGAGCGTGGCCATCAGCCCAGCGCTGGCCCTGGGCGGGCCGGATGGGACTTTGAGGTGGGCAAAGTTGGCGGCCAGCGGGCCCAGGTGGAAGGACGCATTGCGCGCCCTTCGCCAGAAAACTCAAAAGCGGTCGCGAATCACCACCTCATCGAACGGCAACTTGCCGATCCGCGGCTTCGGCTCAGCAGCGCGCTTGCCCACCGCGACCATCAGCGCGATGACATGGTTGTCCGGCAGGTTGATCAGCTTGCCGACCGCTTCGAAATCGAAGCCATCCATCGGGCAGGAATCCAGGCCCTTGGCCCGTGCCGCGAGCATCAGCGTCTGCGCCATCAGGCCGCAACTGCGCATGGCTTCGTCACGCTGGACCTGCGGCTTGTCGCGGTAGTAGGCATCGATGGCGCCGGCCATAAAGTTCTGCACCTCGCCTGGCGCACCATCCCAGACCCGGCGGACATTCTTTTCCCAGCTGTCGACCTGCGCGCAGATCACCACCAGCATCGAGGCATCGGTCATCTGCGCCTGGTTCCAGCCCACCTCACGGATCTGCGCCCGCAGTTCAGGGTCGCTCACCTCGACGAAGCGCACGTGCTGCAGGTTGAAGGCAGAGGGTGCCAGCAGTGCCAGTTGCAGCAGCTCGTCCTTCTCCTCCCGGCTGAGCTGGAAGCTCGGGTCGTAGACTTTGACGGCGCGACGGGTGCGGATGGCTTCTACGGTATTCATGACGCTTCCTCGTGATCAACAGTGGCGCCATGCTAAGGGCACCGACCAATCGAATCCATGCGCCTTGACCGATAAGAATCATCGACGCCTTTGATCCGAATCACCACCCGGCACAAACGAAAAAGCCGCCCGAAGGCGGCTTTTCGAATCACGCAGCAGGCAGCTTAGAGCTGCGGGCCGGCGTTGCGGATGGCGTCGGAGACATCGAACTTCTTGAAGTTCTCGACGAACTTGGCTGCCAGTTCCTTTGCGGCCTGGTCGTAGGCGCTCTTGTCGGCCCAGGTGTTGCGCGGGTTCAGCAGCTGGGTATCGACGCCGGCGACGGCCTTCGGCACGTCCAGATTGATGATCGGCAGGTGCTCGGTCTCGGCACCGATCAGCGCGCCGCTCTGAATCGCCGCGATCACCGCACGGGTGGTCGGGATGTTGAAGCGCTTGCCGACGCCGTAGCCACCACCGGTCCAGCCGGTGTTGACCAGGTAGACCTTGGAGCCAAAGCCGTTGATACGCTTGATCAGCAACTCGGCGTACTCGCCAGCCGGACGCGGGAAGAACGGCGCGCCGAAGCAGGTGGAGAAGGTCGACTTGATGCCGCTGCCCGAACCCATTTCGGTGGAACCGACCAGCGCCGTGTAGCCGGACAGGAAGTGGTAGGCAGCCTGCTCGTTGTTCAAGATCGACACGGGCGGCAGTACGCCGGTCAGGTCGCAGGTCAGAAAGATCACCGCGTTCGGCTCACCGCCGAGGTTCTTCTCGGAGCGCTTCTCGACATGCTGCAGCGGGTACGCGGCGCGGCTGTTCTGGGTAAGGCTGGCGTCGGCGTAGTCGGGCAGACGGGTGCGCTCGTCGAGCACCACGTTCTCCAGCACGGCGCCGAACTTGATAGCCTTCCAGATCACCGGCTCGTTCTTCTCGGACAGGTCGATGCACTTGGCGTAGCAGCCACCCTCGATGTTGAACACGCGGCCAACGCCCCAGCCGTGCTCGTCATCGCCGATCAGGTAGCGGCTCTCGTCGGCCGACAGGGTGGTCTTGCCGGTGCCGGACAAACCGAAGAACAGGGTGGTGTCGCCGTCTTCGCCGATGTTGGCGGCACAGTGCATCGGCAGCACGTCGACGTCCGGCAGCAGGAAGTTCTGCACGGAGAACATGGCTTTCTTCATTTCACCGGCGTACTGCATGCCGGCGATCAGCACCTTCTTCTCGGCGAAGTTGATGATCACGCAGCCATCGGAATTGGTGCCGTCACGCTCGGGTACGCACTGGAAGAACGGTGCGTTGAGGATGCGCCACTCGCTCAGGCTGGCCTGGTTGAACTGTTCCGGGGTGATGAACAGGCAACGGCCGAACAGGTTGTGCCAGGCGGTCTCGGTGGTCATCTTGACCGGCAGGTAGTGCTCGGGATCGGCACCGACATGGACGTAGGAGACGAAGCTATCGCGCTCGGCGAGGTAGGCTTCGACGCGGTTCCACAGTGCTTCGAAGTTGCCGGCCGGGAACGGACGGTTGATCGGGCCCCAGGCGATCTTGTGCTGGGTGCTCGGCTCTTCGACGATGAAGCGGTCAGCCGGAGAACGACCCGTGCGGTGCCCGGTCTTCACCACCAGAGAGCCATTGGCGGACAGTTCGCCCTCTCCGCGCTTGACGGCTTCTTCAATCAGTTGAGCGGTGCTGATGTCGGTGTACACGGCGTTGGTGGCTTGCGTCATGAGTGTTCCCGTCGGCCTTGGGCCGATTCCTCCATGCTGTTGTAGTCCGCCGAGCGACGAACTACATCGAAAAAAGTGCGCGCGATTATGCCAGATAATGCACCGCGCTGGGTATGAGGCCGTGATGGCCAAATAGTTCACTGGCTGGCTGCAGGTCCATCCCTGCCTCATTCCTTAGCGTACTGACGCTCCGCGGATGGCCGCCGAGCGCCAGGCGCCTCAATGACGGGTGCCCGAGGGTGCGTCGCTGCCGCCACTGGCGAAAAGCTGGGCCACGTCCGCGGCATCATAGGTGTACTTCTCGTTGCAGAACTGGCAATCGATGCTCACCGCACCGCCCTGCTCGACCACGAGTTGCTGGGCGTCTTCCTCGCCCAGGCTGATCAGCGCACGGGCCGAGCGCTCCCGCGAGCAGCTGCAGCGAAAGCGGATCGGCAGCGCGTCGAACAGGCGCAGCTGCTCCTGATGGTAGAGCCGGTGCAACAGCGTCTCGGCATCCAGCCCGAGCAGTTCCTCGGCCGTCAGGGTGTCGGCCAGGGTGCGCAGGTGCTCCCAGCTGGCGTCACGCTCATCGGCATCCTTGATTCGATCGGCCGGCAGCTGCTGCAACAGCAGGCCGCAGGCCCGGCGGCTGTCGGCATTGAGCCAGAAGCGCGTCGGCAGCTGCTCGGACGCAGCGAAGTAGTTGGTCAGGCATTCCGCCAGGTTGACCCCGTCCAGGCCGACGATGCCCTGGTAGCGCTGGCCGTTCGCCGGGTCGACGGTGATCGCCAGCATGCCCTCGGGCATCAACTCGGCCAGCGTTGCGCCCGTCTCGATCTGCTCGGCGTGGTAGCGCGCGATGCCGCGCACCTCCCGGGCACTGGAGCACTCGACCATCAGCAGCGGGACGGCTCCGCTGGAACGCGCCTGGAGAATCAGCAGCCCGTCGAACTTGAGCGTGCCGACCAGCAGCGCGGCAGCGGCGAGCAGCTCGCCAAGCAGCTGGGCGACGGGCTCGGGGTAGGTGTGCTTGGCCAGCACGTGCTGGAAGCTCTCGTCCAGCGTGGCGATTTCGCCGCGAACGTCGGAATCGTCGAAGATAAAGCGCTGAGTTTGATCGGACATGCCGGGGCTCGCAGGAACGGCGGAGGAAGCCGGCGATTTTAGGCGCAAAGCCCGCCCGGACCAAGGGCGGCTGCCGGACGGCCTCGTGGGTGATGCAGCTCGCCAGCGTTGCGAAGATCAGTCCGGTTTGTAGTCGCGCAGGTACTGGATCTGCCGGCGCTGCTTCTTGCTCGGCCGCCCATCGGTCTGCAGCCCCAGCGCGCCGGCCTTGCGCTGCGCCGCCGCTTCCTCGCGCGCGGCCAGGCTTTGCGGCGTTTCCTCATAGAGTGTTTGCGCCTCGGGCGCTCCGCGGCGCACCGCCGACAAAGCGCGGACGACCACCGTGCGCTCGTCGAAACCGATGCGGATCAGCAGCTCGTCGCCCACCTTCGGTTCCTTGCTCGGCTTGCAACGCTCGCCACGACAGTGCACCTTGCCACCCTCGATGGCCGCCTTGGCCAGCGCACGGGTCTTGAAGAAGCGCGCAGCCCACAGCCACTTGTCCAGGCGCACCTTGTCGTCGTCTTTTTCGGCCATCGTCCAGCTCTATCCTCTACACGTCGTTCTAGGGTGTTACAGACGGATGCAGTTGTCATGCACCCCGACTAGAATGCCGGCAAATTCTTCGGACGCTCCCATTGAAGAGACTCGACCCCCATACCGTGATCGGTCTGCGTGAATGGATCGCCCTGCCGGATCTCGGCGTGGTGGGCCTGCGCGCGAAGGTCGATACCGGGGCCAGCACATCGGCGCTGCATGCTACCGAGATCAGCGAGTTCGAACGCGACGGTCAGCGCTGGGTCCGATTCACCGCCCACCTGGGCACGCTGGTACAGCGCCGCCACCGCTGCGAGGCACCGCTGGTCACGCGCAAGCTGATCAAGAGTTCCAACGGGCAGGTGCAGACGCGCTACGTGGTGCGAACATTGCTTGCACTCGGCAGTCATGTCTGGCCGGTGGAGTTCACCCTGACCTGCCGCAAGACCATGCGTTATCGCCTGCTGCTCGGTTCAAAGGCACTGGTCGAAGGGCAATGGCTGATCGATCCGTCGCGAACCTATATCCAAGACAAACCCCAGATCCTCACTTCCTCCGGTGCTCCATGAAAATCGCCGTGCTGTCGCGCAATCCGCGCCTGTATTCCACCCGACGCCTGGTCGAAGCCGGCCAGCAGCGGGGCCATGAGGTGGTGGTGATCGATACGCTACGCGCGTACATGAACATTGCCAGCCACAAGCCGCAGATCCATTACCGCGGCAAACCGCTGGACGGCTTCGACGCGGTGATCCCGCGCATCGGCGCCTCGGTGACCTTCTATGGCTGTGCGGTGCTGCGCCAGTTCGAGATGCAGGGCGTGTTCCCACTCAACGAGTCGGTCGCCATCGCCCGCTCGCGGGACAAGCTGCGTGCGCTACAACTGCTGTCACGCCGCGGCGTCGGGCTGCCGGTGACCGGCTTCGCCCACTCGCCGGACGACATTCCCGATCTGATCCAGATGGTCAACGGCGCACCGCTGGTGATCAAGGTACTGGAAGGCACCCAGGGCATCGGCGTGGTGCTCTGCGAAACCGAGAAGGCGGCCGAATCGGTGATTGAGGCCTTCATGGGGCTCAAGCAGGACATCATGGTGCAGGAGTACATCAAGGAAGCCGGCGGCGCCGACATCCGCTGCTTCGTGGTCGGCGACAAGGTCATCGCGGCGATGAAGCGCCAGGCCAAGCCCGGCGAGTTCCGCTCCAACCTGCACCGTGGCGGCTCCGCCAGCCTGATCAAGATCACCCCGGAAGAACGCATGACCGCCATCCGTGCGGCCAAGGTGATGGGTCTGAACGTCGCCGGCGTCGACATCCTGCGTTCAAACCATGGCCCGCTGGTGATGGAGGTCAACTCCTCGCCGGGCCTGGCCGGCATCGAAGAGACCACTGGCAAGGACGTCGCCGGGCTGATCATCCAGTACCTGGAGAAGAACGGCGGGCCGCACCTGACCCGCACCAAAGGCAAGGGCTGATTCCGCCTCGTGGCGAACCGGCTACTCGGCCGGTTTGCCCTGCACCGCATCGCGCGGCAGCAGCAATCCCAGCGGCAGGCTGACGCGCGCCTCCAAACCACCGCCCTCACGGTTGCGCAACTCGACGATGCCGCCGTGCTGCGAGGCGATGCGTTTGACGATCGCCAGACCCAGCCCGGCGCCCTGCCCGCCACGAGCGCGATCACCGCGGATGAACGGATTGAAGATGCATTCCAGCTCGGCGGGATCGATCCCCGGGCCGCGGTCGAGCACGCTCAGCACCACGTAGGGCGCGTGCTGGTCGCCCGACACATAAGCCGCCACCTCCACCCCGCCGCCGCCGTAGCGCAAGGCGTTCTCGATGAGGTTGACCAGCAGCCGCTTGACCGATACCCGACGCAGGGCGAACGGCGGCATCGGCTCGACGCACAGCCGCACGATCTCCTGCTGCTGGTTGTAGGGTGCCACCACTTCGCGGATCAGCTCACCGAGATCGGTGGTTTCCACCGGTTCATCACTGCCGTCGCGGACGAAGGCGAGGAACTGATCGAGGATCGCGTTCATGTCCTCGACATCACGAATCATGTCGTCGGTCAGCTCGTCATCGCTGCTCATCAGCTCCAGCGACAGGCGCAGGCGCGTCAATGGCGTGCGCAGATCGTGGGAAACCCCGGCCAGCATCAGTTCGCGCTCCCGGCCAGCCTGCTCGACGTCCTCGGCCATCTGATTGAAGGCGCGATACACCTCGGTCATCTCGCTCGGCGTATCGCTGATCGGCAGACGCACGCGCCGGCCCTTGCCGATCTGCCGCGCGGCGAAGACCAGCCGCTTGAGCGGCAGATTGAGCTGGCTGACGAAGATCCACGCCGCCCCGGTAGACAGCAGGCCGATACCGAGGAACCAGCCGAGCACGCTCCAGATGCGCTGGCCACGCAGCGGATAGGCGTACAGCGGCACCTGCACCCAGTCCGGCCCCAACGCAGGCGCGCGCACCCAGATCGCCGTGGACGGCTGGATACGCACGCGCACCTCGGTATCGTCGCCCAGCTCGTCGCGCATCTGGCGCTGGAAGATCTCGGTGTAGGGCCAGTGGTATTCGCTGCGCGGCACGTTCTGCTCGGCCACCAGTTGCAGGCCGGCGGCGCGACCGATACGGTCGCGGTCTTCGAGATCGGCGGCCCAGTAGGCACGCAGCGTCAGTGCCGCGCCGTGGCTGTACTGGCGGTCAACCAGCACGTCCTCGTTGGTCATCAGATAGACCAGCGTCAGGACCTTGGAGAACAGCACCACGATCAGCACCATCCACAGGGTGCGGGCGAAGAAGCTTTGCGGGAACCAGAGCGGAGTTTTCATGAAGTCCCGGCGACAGGCCCAGGACGGCAGGCCGCGAGCTTAACGCGCTCGCAGTCTGCAGCAGGCCGCAGCCAACTCACTTGTTGCCGTCCGGCACGAATACGTAACCCACACCCCAGACGGTCTGGATATAGCGCGGCTTGGACGGGTCCGGCTCGATCAGCCGGCGCAGGCGGGATATCTGCACGTCGATGGAGCGCTCCAGTGCATCCCACTCGCGCCCGCGGGCAAGGTTCATCAGCTTGTCGCGGGTCAGCGGCTCGCGTGCGTGCTGGACCAACGCCTTGAGCACGGCGAACTCACCGGTGGTGAGCATGTGCACTTCGTTGCCCTTCTTCAGCTCACGCGTGGCCAGCGACAGCTCGTACTCGCCGAAGGTGACGGTCTCGTCCTCGCTGGCCGGCGCGCCCGGAACCTGCGGCGCCTGCCGACGCAGCACCGCACGAATGCGCGCGAGCAGCTCACGGGGGTTGAAGGGCTTGGCCAGGTAGTCGTCGGCACCCTGCTCCAGGCCCTGGATGCGACTGGCCTCGTCGCCCTTGGCGGTGAGCATGATGATCGGGATCTGATTGTTGCCCTCGCGCAGCCGACGGCACGCAGACAGACCATCCTCTCCCGGCATCATCAGGTCGAGCACCACCAGCTGGAACAGCTCGCGGCTGAGCAAACGATCCATCTGCTCGGTGTTTTCCAC
Source organism: Stutzerimonas chloritidismutans AW-1 (assembly GCF_000495915.1). Taxonomy (GTDB): domain Bacteria; phylum Pseudomonadota; class Gammaproteobacteria; order Pseudomonadales; family Pseudomonadaceae; genus Stutzerimonas; species Stutzerimonas chloritidismutans. Next base: position 44,870 of record NZ_AOFQ01000072.1, on the reverse strand, counting down.
GGTACGGACGCGGTAGCCCTGCTCGTCGAGAAAACGCTCGAGCAGACGTCGCAGACGGGCATCGTCATCGACGATGAGGATTTTTTCGCCTTCGCTGGCTGGCGCAGTGCTGCTCATGGAAACTCCCAGATGGTCGACGGCGCATTATTGCGCAGTGTGGATCGGCCCTACTGACAGCCATTGTTAGCAGATTTTTCGTCGAACGGCCGATTCCCGCGGCATTCGACCCAGACCGGCGACCGCTCACCGGCAATCGGTTGAGGCCGGCCGTCGCAGTTCCCCTATAATCGCCGGCTTTCGCGCAGGCCCGGCCTGCATGGTTTGACTGACCCAGGTAGGTTCATGGACAGCATCAATTCCCGTATCGCCAACGAGCTGGGCGTGCGCCCGCAACAGGTCGCCACCGCCGTGGCGCTGCTCGACGAAGGCTCCACCGTTCCCTTCATCGCCCGCTACCGCAAGGAAGTCACCGGCAGCCTCGACGATACCCAGCTGCGCAACCTGGAAGAGCGCCTGCGTTACCTGCGCGAGCTGGACGAGCGCCGCGTCTCGATCCTCGCCAGCATCGAGGAACAGGGCAAGCTGACCCCCGAACTCAAGCGCGAGATCGACCTCGCCGACACCAAGACCCGCCTCGAAGACCTCTACCTGCCCTATAAGCAGAAGCGCCGCAGCAAGGGTCAGATCGCCCTCGAAGCCGGCCTTGGCGAGCTGGCCGATGCGCTGTTCGGCAACCCGGACCTTACGCCAGAGCAGGAAGCCGCGCGCTTCGTCGACGCCGAGAAGGGCTTCGCCGATGTGAAAGCCGTCCTTGAAGGCGCCAAGTACATCCTCATGGAGCGCTTCGCCGAAGATGCCGACCTGCTGGCCAAGCTGCGCGACTTCCTCAAGCACAACGCCACCCTCAGCGCTCGTGTGGTGCCGGGCAAGGAGAACGAGGGCGCCAAGTTCAGCGACTACTTCGAGCATGACGAAGTGCTGAAGAACACCCCTTCGCACCGCGCGCTGGCGATCTTCCGCGGGCGCAACGAAGGCATCCTCAGCGTCAGCCTCAAGGTCGGCGATGAGACACCGGGCAGCATGCACCCCGGCGAAGGCATGATCGGCGAGCGCTTCGGCATCGCCAACCGCGGCCGCGCCGCCGACAAGTGGCTCGGCGAAGTGGTGCGCTGGACCTGGAAGGTTAAGCTCTACACCCACCTGGAAACCGACCTGCTCGGTGAGCTGCGCGACAAGGCCGAGGACGAAGCCATCTCGGTGTTCGCGCGCAACCTGCACGACCTGCTGCTCTCCGCCCCGGCTGGCCCGCGTGCGACCCTGGCGCTGGACCCGGGCCTGCGCACCGGTTGCAAGGTCGCGGTGGTCGACGCCACCGGCAAGCTGCTGGAAACCGCCACCGTCTACCCGCACGCACCGCGCAACGACTGGGACGGCACCCTGGCGATTCTCGCCAAGCTGTGCGCCAAGCACGCCGTCGACCTGATCGCCATCGGCAACGGCACCGCCAGCCGCGAGTCGGACAAGCTGGCCGGCGAGCTGATCAAGAAAGTGCCCGGCCTCAAGCTCACCAAGATCATGGTCAGCGAAGCCGGCGCCTCGGTGTATTCGGCCTCGGAACTGGCGGCCAAGGAATTCCCGGACCTGGACGTCTCCCTGCGCGGCGCCGTGTCCATCGCCCGCCGCCTGCAGGACCCGCTGGCCGAGCTGGTGAAGATCGACCCGAAGTCCATCGGCGTCGGTCAGTACCAGCACGACGTGTCCCAGCTCAAGCTGGCGCGTTCGCTGGACGCGGTGGTCGAGGACTGCGTGAACGCCGTCGGCGTCGACGTGAATACCGCCTCCGCCGCCCTGCTGGCGCGCATCTCCGGCCTCAACTCGACGCTGGCACAGAACATCGTGCAGTTCCGTGATGCCAATGGTGCGTTCAAGTCCCGCAGCGAGCTGAAGAAGGTGCCGCGCCTGGGCGACAAGACCTTCGAACAGGCCGCCGGCTTCCTCCGCGTGATGAACGGCGACAACCCGCTGGACGCCTCCGCCGTGCACCCGGAAACCTATCCGCTGGTCAAACGCATCGCCGCCGATACCAACCGCGACATCCGCTCGCTGATCGGCGACTCGGCGTTTCTCAAGCGCCTGGACCCCAAGCAGTTCACCGACGAGACCTTTGGCTTGCCGACTGTCACCGACATCCTCAGCGAACTGGACAAGCCCGGCCGCGATCCGCGCCCGGAGTTCAAGACCGCAGAGTTCCAGGAAGGTGTCGAGAAGCTCAGCGACCTGGAGCCGGGCATGGTGCTCGAGGGCGTGGTGACCAACGTGACCAACTTCGGCGCCTTCGTCGACATCGGCGTGCATCAGGACGGCCTGGTGCACATCAGCGCGCTGTCGGAGAAGTTCGTCAAGGACCCGTACGAAGTGGTCAAGGCCGGTGACATCGTCAAGGTCAAGGTCATGGAAGTGGACATCCCGCGCCAGCGCGTCGGCCTGTCCATGCGCATGAGCGATACGCCCGGCGCCAAGACCGACGGCCCGCGTGGCGGCGCCGGCAAGCCACGCGGCAACGCGCCGCGCAGCGAGCGCCATGCCAAGGAAGAAAAGCCGGCACCGGCCAATGCCGCCATGGCCGCGCTGTTCGCCAACGCCAAGCAGCTGAGGAAGTAGGCATGAGCATTCAAGTCGAGGCGGTGGGCAGCTCCAGCGCCTTCGGCCGCCTGCTCGGCCTGGAGATTCACCAGGTCGGCAACGGCGAGGCGGTGCTCGGCCTGAGCATGCACGACGGCCTGCGCAACCTGCACGGCAAGCTGCACGGCGGCGCGCTGTTCTCGCTGATCGACACCGCCATGGGCCAGGCCAGCCACAGCCTGGGCGACGGCTCGCCGAACAGCGTCACACTGGAGTGCAAGGTCAACTACATCCGTCCGGTGACCGATGGCGAGCTGCGTTGCCGCGCCTGGGTGGTGCACGGCGGCCGGCGGACCCAGGTGCTGGAAGCCGAGGTGCATCAGGGCGACAAGCTGATCGCCAAGGCCCAGGCGACCTTCGCCTGCCTCTAGTGGCCTGTTTAGCAAGTTCGGTTGGTCAATTTCGGCGCCAATGGCCCCGATACTGCGTTGCTGCTCCTTGCCATAACCCGCTATGACTCGTCGCAGCGCCTTGTCTCGGAGTCATGTTCATCCGAACTTGTCTCAACCAACTCACCGCACAGGCCACCAGCCGTCCGCGGAGTTAGCATGCGTCGACAGCGATCGAAGCAACGCTGCCTCTTGTGAAGCGGCGTTTCCATCCCCATATTGGGCCGACTGTCGCGTGAAGGAATCCACAAGTTGAGCGCTCTTCTCACCCACCGCCTGGCATTGCTGGCCGAGCCGTCCCACCTGCCGCTGCTCAGTCAATGCCTGCACGGGATCGAACGCGAATGCCTGCGCGTCGACGCTCGCGGTCAGCTGGCGATGACCCCGCACCCCGTTGCATTGGGTTCGGCGTTGACTCACCCGCAGATCACCACGGATTATTCCGAGGCGCTGCTGGAGTTCATCACCGGCACCGACAGCGACCCGCAGAACACTCTCGCCGAGCTCGAAGCGATCCACCGCTTCACCTATGCCAAGCTGGGCGACGAATTCCTCTGGAGCCCGTCGATGCCCTGCCCGCTACCGAGCGAGGCGGACATCCCGATCGCCGAATACGGCAGCTCCAACATCGGCCGGCTCAAGCACGTCTATCGCCAGGGCCTGGCCCTGCGCTACGGCAAGACCATGCAGTGCATCGCCGGCATCCACTACAACTTCTCGCTGCCCGAGGCGCTGTGGCCGGTACTGCAGGCCGAAGATGGCGATACCCGCTCGGCCCAGGACTACCGCTCGACGCGCTATATCAGCGTGATCCGCAACTTCCGTCGCTACAGCTGGCTGCTGATGTACCTGTTCGGTGCCTCACCGGCGCTGGACGCCGGCTTCCTGCGCGGACGTCAGCATCAGCTCGAGACGCTCGACGCTGACACCCTGTACCTGCCGTACGCCACCAGCCTGCGCATGAGCGATCTGGGCTACCAGAACAATGCCCAGGCCGGGTTGACGCCCTGCTACGACGACCTGGCGAGCTACACCGAGAGCCTGTTCCGCGCCGTCTCCACGCCGTATGCCCCCTATGAGGCGATGGGCATCAAGGATGCCGCCGGCAACTGGCAGCAGCTCAACACCAACGTGCTGCAGATCGAAAACGAGTACTACTCGAACATTCGCCCGAAACGCGTCACCGCCACCGGCGAACGACCGTTGCAGGCGCTGCGCGCGCGCGGCATCCAGTACATCGAAGTGCGCTGCCTGGACATCAACCCCTTCCTGCCGCTGGGGATCGACCTCAACGAAGCGCGCTTCCTCGACGCCTTCCTGCTGTTCTGTGCGCTGGACGACAGCCCCTGCCTGGCCGACGGCGAATGCAGCGCGGCCACCGACAACTTCCTCAGGGTGGTCAAGGAAGGCCGGCGTCCGGGACTCGAGCTGCAGCGTTGTGGCGAGAACGTCATGCTCAGTGACTGGGCCAACCAGTTGCTCGACGAGATCGGCCAGGTTGCCGTCCTCCTCGACCGCAGCCATGCTGACTCCCGGCACGCCGAGGCGCTCGCCGAGCAGCGCGCCAAGGTCGCCGACAGCAGCCTGACGCCGTCCGCCCGCGTACTTGACGAGCTGCGCCGCAGCGGTGAGAGCTTCAGCCAGTTCGCCATGCGCCAGACCCTGGCCCACGCCGACTACTTCCGCAGCCAGGCACCGAGTGCAAGCGAGCTGGATCAGTTCGAATCCGCCGCGCGTCAGTCGCTGGAGCGCCAGGCGGAGATGGAAGCGACGGACGAGCTGGATTTCGACAGCTTCGTCGTCGAGTACCAGCGCGGTCTTAGTTTTTAAGCAAACGGCGGGCGCAACGCCCGCCGGCACACTTCAGAGCGGTTTCTCGAAGATCTTCGAATTACGCTGGAAGTTGTACAACGAAGCCCGCGCGGCCGGCAGACGGTCGACGCTGATCGGCTCGAAGCCGCGCTCCTGGAACCAGTGCGCAGTGCGTGTGGTGAGCACGATCAGCTTCTTCAGCCCCAGCGCCCGGGCACGCTCCTCGATGCGTTCGAGCAGCTCATCGCCGCGACCGCCGTGGCGGTATTCCGGATTGACCGCCAGGCAGGCAAGCTCGCCGGCATCCGAGTCGGCAATCGGATAAAGCGCCGCACAGGCGATGATCAGGCCGTCACGCTCGACGATGCTGAACTGCTCGACCTCGCGCTCCAGCACCTCGCGCGAGCGCCGCACCAGAATGCCCTGCTCCTCCAGCGGCGTGATCAGATCGATCAACCCGCCCACATCCTCGATGGTTGCCTCGCGCAGCTGCTCGAACTGCTCCTGGGTTACCAGCGTGCCGCCGCCATCGCGGGTGAACAGCTCGTTGAGCAACGCACCGTCGTCGGCGTAGCTGACCACATGACTGCGCCGCACGCCGCCGCGACAGGCCTGCGCGGCGGCGTCGAGCAGCTCGGCCTGGTACTGGCTACCGAGGCGTTCGACATAGGCCGGAATCTGCTGCGGACGCAGCTCGCGCACCAGCTTGCCGCTTTCGTCGAGCAAGCCCGGCTCGGCGCCGTAGAGCACCAGCTTGTCGGCCTGCAGATCGATGGCCGCGCGCGTGGCGACATCTTCGCAGGCCAGGTTGAAGATCTCGCCAGTCGGCGAATAACCCAGCGGCGACAGCAACACGATGGTGCGTTCGTCCAGCAGCCGGCCGATGCCCTTGCGATCGATACGGCGCACTTCGCCGGTGTGATGCAGATCGACGCCATCGAGCACGCCGATCGGCCGCGCGGTGACGAAGTTGCCACCGGCCACACGCAGTCGCGCGCCCTGCATCGGCGACGCCGCCATATCCATCGACAGCCGTGCCTCGAGGGCGATGCGCAACTGGCCAACCGCGTCGATCACGCACTCCATGGTCGGCGCGTCGGTGACGCGCAGATCGCGGTGGAAGCGTGGCTCGATGCCTCGCGCGGCCAGGCGCGCCTCGATCTGCGGACGCGAGCCGAATACCAGCACCAGGCGTACACCGAGGCTGTGCAGCAGCACCAGGTCGTGGACGATGTTGGCGAAGTTGGCATGCTCCAGGCCATCGCCAGGCAGCATGACGACGAAGGTGCGGTCACGGTGCGAATTGATGTAGGGCGAGGAGTCGCGAAGCCAGGTGACGTAGTCGTGCATGTAAAAGCCTTCGTGGCGGTTCTGTTCGTCTGTATTGGAGTCAGTTCGCGGCGGTCTGCGGCTGCAGGCAGTAGTGCTCGATCATCCGACGCAGCAGGTGCACGGTCGGTTCGATGCGCTCGAGCTGCAGGTATTCGTCGGGCTGGTGCGCGCAGGCGATGTCGCCGGGCCCCAGCACCAGCGTTTCGCAGCCGAGCTGCTGAAGATAAGGCGCTTCGGTGGCAAACGCCACCGCCTCGGCCTGGTGCCCAGTGAGGCGCTCGGCCAGCCGTACCAGCTCGCTTTCCGCCGCCTGCTCGAAGGCTGGCACCGCGGGGAACAGCGGCGCCAGGTCGATTTTCACCTGGTGCTGCTCGGCCAGCGGCTGCAGGCGCTGGCGGATGATCGTCCGCAGCTGCTGCGGGTCCATGCCCGGCAGCGGGCGTAGATCGAACTCCAGCGAACATTGCCCGCAGATGCGGTTGGGGTTGTCGCCGCCATGGATGCAGCCGAAGTTGAGCGTCGGCTTGGGCACGTCGAACAGCGGGTTGTCGTATTCGCCCTGCCACTGGCGGCGCAGCGTCATCATCTCGCCAATCACGCCGTGCATGGCTTCCAGGGCGCTATGACCATAGGCCGGGTTCGACGAATGCCCGCTCTGCCCGAGGATGTCGATGCGCTCCATCATGATGCCCTTGTGCAGGCGTACCGGGCGCAGGCCGGTGGGCTCGCCGATCACCGCAGCACGCCCGAGCGGGCGACCGGCTTCGGCCAGGGCACGGGCGCCGGACATCGAACTCTCTTCATCGCAGGTGGCGAGAATCAGCAATGGGCGGCGGAACGACTGCTCCAGCAGCGGCCGAACCGCCTCGATGATCAGCGCGAAGAAGCCTTTCATGTCGCAGCTGCCGAGGCCGTACCAGCGGTCATCGGCCTCGCGCAGCTTCAGTGGATCGGACTGCCACAGCGCGGCATCGAACGGCACGGTATCGCTGTGCCCGGCCAGCACCAGCCCGCCGGGACCACTGCCATAGCTGGCGAGCAGGTTGAATTTCCCCGGCGCGACTTCCGGCGTTTCGCAGGTGAATCCCAGCTCACCGAGCCAGGCCGCGAGCAACTCGATCACGGGACGATTGCTCTGATCCCAGCCCGGCTGCGTACAGCTGACCGAGGGTGCCGCGAGGAGCGCAGCGAACTGCTCCTTGAATGATGGAATGGGCACCGGCTACCTCCGTGATGCAATCGGAACGAGCCTGCAGTGAAGCATGAAACGCGTCACGACGGGACCCGCAAACGAAAACGCCCCGCCGAGGCGGGGCGCAAACATCGTTCACTGCCTTAGAGGAAGATGAACTTGAGCACGGTGAAGAAGACGATCGCCAGGAACGCACCGGCCGGCAGGGTGATCAGCCAGGACATGAAGATCGAGCCCACGACACCCAGGTTCAGCGCACCGATACCGCGCGCGATACCGATCCCGAGAACCGCTCCGACCAGCGTGTGAGTCGTGGAGACCGGCAGGCCGATGGCCGATGCGCCGACCACGGTTGTCGCGGTCGCCAGTTCGGCGGCAAAACCGCGGCTTGGCGTCAGCTCGGTGATTTCCTTGCCGATGGTGGCGATCACCTTGTAGCCGTAGGTGGCCAGACCAATGACGATACCGATCGCACCGAGCAGCAACACCCAGCCCGGCACGGCGGACTTGGCCGCGATGTCGGCGGCGCCGCCGGATTCGATCACACCGACGATGGCGGCCAGCGGACCAACCGCGTTGGCGACATCGTTGGCGCCGTGAGCGAAGGCCATCGAGCAGGCGGTGAAGATCATCAGCACGGCGAACACCTTCTCCACGCTGGCGAAGTGGAAGGTCTTGTCGGCTTCGACGTCGACCTTGATCCGCGAGAGCAGCGCGATACCAGCGAGCATCACCAGCAGGCCGATGCCGAAGGCCAGCAGGATGCCCTGGCCGCTGCTGAGGGTCAGACCGACATGCTTGAGGCCCTTGGTGACCGTCATCAGCGCGACCATGAAGCCGGTCAGGAACATGTACAGCGGTACGAAGCGCTTGGCGTTCTCGAACGGATGATCGGTATTGATGATCAGCTTCTGCACGCTCATGAATAGGCCGAAGGCGACGATGCCGGACAGCATCGGGGTGACCACCCAGCTGGCGACGATCGGGCCGATGGCGTCCCAATGCACCGCATCGGTGGACACACCCACCGCGGCGAAGCCAATCACCGCGCCGATAATCGAATGCGTGGTGGAAACCGGCCAGCCTTTCATCGTCGCGATCATCAGCCAGGTGCCGGCGGCCAATAGCGCCGACATCATCCCCAGCACCATCAGGTCAGGGGAAATCACCTCCGCGTCGACGATGCCGTTCTTGATCGTCTCGGTGACTTCGCCGCCGGCCAGATAGGCACCGCAGAACTCGAAGATCATGGCCACGATGATGGCCTGCTTGATGGTCAGCGCCCGAGAACCGACCGAAGTACCCATGGCATTGGCCACGTCGTTGGCGCCCACGCCCCAGGCCATGAAGAAACCGAATGCGCAGGCAAGGATCAGGAGTACGAAGCCGTAATCCGCAATAAGAGACATAAGGAATTACCTGTTGAACCCAGAAAGGATGCTGGCGCCTCAGCGCGCCAGCAGTTGTTCCAGACGGTTGCCGACGCGCTCTGCGCGGTCGGCTACATCACCGATCCATTCGATGATCTTGTAGAGAAAGATCACGTCGACTGCTGGCAAATCCTTTTCCAGATGGAACAGCGCACGGCGAACCGTGATCTGCATGCGGTCGGTTTCCCGCTCGATTTCCTCGAGCTCTTCGACCATCTTCTCGACGAGGGTGGCTTCGCGGCCGCTGAAGCCGGTTTCCAGCAGCGAATCCAGTTCCTTCAGCGCTTTCAGCGCCTGGGCGCTGGCATCCACGGTGCGTTGCACGTAGGCGAGCATCTGCGGCTGCAGTGCCTGCGGGATGGTCATGCAGCGACCCAGCATCAGGCCGGCGATGTCCTTGGCGCGGTTGGCGATCTTGTCCTGTACACTCAGCAGGTCCAGCAGATCGGAGCGCGGCACCGGCAGGAACAGGCTCTTGGGCAGGTGCTGGCGAACGCTCTTCTTGAGCTTGTCGGCTTCGTTTTCCAGCTGCGACATCTGCTGCTGAATCTGCTCGACCTTCTCCCAGTCTTCGGCCATGACCGCCTGGAATAGCGGCACCAGGTTCGCTGCACATTCGTGCGACTTGGCCATATGCTGTTGCATCGGGCCGATTGGCGAACGTCCGAACAAGCTGACGAAAGGATTGACTGGCATAGGGTATGGCCCCGGCTTGAAAGAGGCGGCAAGTATACGGACAGGCCATCACGCCTGCTACCGTGCGTCATCAGGCTGCAACATCCACACATCATAGGCACCCAGTCGGCACCATGCAGAAAGAAACCGAAATCAAGCTACGCGCCAGCCGCGAAACCCTGCTCGCCCTGCGCGATCATCCGCTGCTGAAGAAGCGCAACAAGAGTGGCTGGTCGCGCCATGAGCTGTTCAACCAGTATTACGACACCGCCGAGCGCGACCTCGCCCAGGCCCGCGTCGCGTTGCGCTTGCGTCGCGATGGCGAGCAGTTCATCCAGACCCTGAAGAGCCGCGGTCAAAGTGTCGCAGGCCTTTCCGAGCGCAACGAATGGGACTGGTATCTGGACAAGGCCAAGCTCGATATCAAGAAGCTCGGCGACGACTGCTGGCCGGCCAGCCTCGCCGAACTGGACAAGAAGACCCTGAAACCGATCTTCACCACCGATTTCGTTCGCGAGAAGGCCGAGATCGCCTGGGGCCGTGGCAAGACCAAGGTGATCATCGAGGCCGCGCTGGACCTGGGCCAGGTCAAGGCCGGCAAACAGTCCGAGGAAATCTGCGAGCTGGAGCTCGAGCTGCGCCAGGGCGATCCGGAAGCGCTGCTGGAATTGGCGGCCGAGCTGGCCGCCAACCTGCCGCTGATGCCCTGCGACATCAGCAAGGCCGAGCGCGGCTATCGCCTGCATGACGCCGATGGCTACAACCTGCAGCTGCCGGCGCCGGAGCTCGACCCCACGATGCCGCTGGATAACGCGGTGGTAGCGCTCGGCTGGCAGTTGCTCGGCAACAGTCAGCGCCTGGCCGAGCAGTACCGCTTCAATGGTCGCTGGAAGCTGCTCGGCGAGTGGTTGCAGCAGCTGATCGAACTGCGCGCCCTCCTCGGCAGCCTCGGCCAGGCCGCACCGCGCGCCAGCAGTCGTGACTTGCGCGAGCTGCTCGATGCGCTGATCCAGGACTGGCGCCCGCGTGTCGAGGCTGGTCAGGACGATGAAGGCGTACGCAAGGCCGCACCAGTGCAGTTCGCCGAGGAACTGGGCCAGACCCGCTGGGGCCTGCTGTCGCTGAAAGCCTCGCTGTGGCTGCTGCAGCGCAGCTGGACAGAAGGCCGCAATGCGCGCGGCGATCGCCAGGGCGCTGCCGAGTTGGGCAAGTGGCTGCTGCATCTGTTGGCGGAAGAAGCCAAGGCCCTGCAACTGCCGCGCTACCAGCAGCAACCCGAAGACCTCGCCGAACAGAGCCCGCGCATGGAGCGCCTGCTGGTCTGGCTGCATCTGGCCCGCAGCGTGCTGGAGCTACCCGAAGTCGATCGACTGTACGGCGAGCTGGCCAAGCTGCATGAGCTGGCTCGCCAGCCCATCGACGAGCAAGCGCTGGAAATGCGCGTCGAGCAGGCGCACCTGGTCTGGACGCTCAAGGCCTGGAAGCAACTGGGGAAATAGCGGCCCAAGACGGCGCAAGCTGCTCAAAGTTGAACCCCGGCGGCAGACAACGCCGGGGCTTTAGCGGCAAGCTTGGCTTTTCCCGCCGCTGCGTCGAAGGAATCCCATGTCCGTGCTGAACTCGCCCTCCCAGGACCGCCCTCTCGATCTCGCCGATCTGTTGCGCGAGCTGGTCGCCCAGGGGCGGGTCGCGCAGGACAGCGCCGAACAATGCCTGACGGTCCGCCGCAGCGCGGTGGCCAATCAGCAGCATCCGCTGGAATTTCTCGCCGCGCAGCAGCTTGATGATCTGCAGCGGCCGGGCAAGAAGCTCGATCTGGAAACACTGACCGTCTGGCTGGCGGAACGCGCCGGCCAGCCGTATCTGCGCATCGATCCGCTGAAGATCGACGTCGCCGCCGTCACCCCACTGATGTCCTACGCCTTCGCCCAGCGCCACAGCATCCTCGCAGTGGCGGTGGACAGCAGCGCCGTCACCATCGCCAGCAGCCAGCCCTTCGTGCACGGCTGGGAAGCCAACCTGACCCACGTGCTCAAGCGCCCGATCAAGCGCGTGGTGGCCAACCCGAGCGACATTCAGCGCTTCACCGTCGAGTTCTACCGCCTGGCCAAGTCGGTCAGCGGCGCCAGTGGCACCGATCAGAAAATCAGCGGCGTCGGCAATTTCGAGCAGCTGCTCAACCTCGGCGCCAGCGATCAGGAACCGGACGCCAACGACTCGCACATCGTCAACATCGTCGACTGGCTGTTCCAGTACGCCTTCCAGCAACGCGCCAGCGATATCCACATCGAACCTCGCCGCGAGCAGGGCACCGTGCGCTTTCGCATCGATGGCGTGCTGCACAACGTCTACCAGTTTCCACCGCAGGTGACGATGGCGGTGGTCAGCCGACTAAAGTCCCTCGGCCGGATGAACGTCGCCGAGAAGCGCAAACCGCAGGATGGCAGGGTCAAGACCAAGACGCCGGAAGGCGGCGAAGTCGAGCTGCGCCTGTCGACGCTGCCCACTGCGTTCGGCGAGAAGATGGTGATGCGTATCTTCGACCCCGAAGTGCTGCTCAAGGGCTTTGACCAGCTGGGCTTTTCCGCTGACGACCTGCGCCGCTGGCAGAGTATGACCGGCCAGCCCAACGGCATCATCCTCGTCACCGGGCCGACCGGCTCGGGCAAGACCACCACGCTCTACACCACGCTCAAGCAGCTGGCGACGCCCGAGGTGAACGTCTGCACCATCGAGGACCCGATCGAGATGATCGAGGGAGCCTTCAACCAGATGCAGGTGCAGCACAACATCGACCTGACCTTCGCCAGCGGCGTGCGCGCGCTGATGCGTCAGGACCCGGACATCATCATGGTCGGCGAGATCCGCGACCTGGAAACCGCCGAGATGGCCATCCAGGCCGCACTGACCGGCCACCTGGTGCTCTCCACCCTGCACACCAACGACGCGCCCAGCGCGATCACCCGCCTGCTGGAACTGGGCGTGCCGCACTACCTGCTCAAAGCCACACTGCTCGGCGTCATGGCCCAGCGTCTGGTGCGCACGCTGTGCCCGCACTGCAAGGCGCCGATGCAGCTGGATGCAGACGACTGGAGCGCATTGACCAAACCCTGGAACGCCCCGCTGCCGACCACCGCGCAACGGGCGGTAGGCTGCCTGGAATGCCGCGACACCGGTTTCCGCGGTCGCGCCGGGGTCTACGAGATCATGCTGCTGAACGACGCGATCAAGCCGCTGATCACCGCCGACACCGACATCGTCGCCCTGCGCCGCCAGGCCTTCAAGGACGGCATGCGCAGCCTGCGCCTCTCAGGCGCCCAAAAGATCGCCGCCGGCCTGACCACCGTGGAAGAAGTGCTGCGGGTGACGCCGCAGAGCGAGCAGAAATAGCCGGAGGCGCGAGGCGTTTGTAGGGTGGATGTCGCTTTTTACATCCACCACAACTCCGTCCGGTGGATCGATGAAGCGTGATCCACCCTACGCCAGCTCGGACCGCACCTGCGTCAGTGCCCGCACTTGCGCCGATGACGCCGACCCTTGCGACGATCCGAATGCTGCATCAGCCGCCCGAACGTGCAGCGAGAATGGTCGACACCTGGTTGGGCTTGCAGTTGAGATACGCCGAGGATTGCAGCCATTGCTGGTCGGGGTACCAGGAGAACATGAACTGGCCGCCCTTGAGGCTATCGACCACCATCCGCGCCACCTCAGGCCGTACCGCCGGGCAGCCCTGGCTGCGGCCGATGCGGCCCTGGGTGGCGATCCAGGAAGGATTCACGTAAGCCGCCGGGTGGATGACGATGGCGCGCTCGCGGGCGCGGTCATTGATTCCCGGCTCCAGCCCGTCCATGCGCAGCGAGTAGCCATGCTTGCCGCTGTAGCTTTCGGCGGTGCGGAAAAGGCCGATGCTGGACTGGTGACTGCCAACCGTATTGGAGAACTGCGTGGCGTGGTTGTCGCCGGACTTCTGGCCATGGGCGACCAGGTCCTCGAGCAACAGCTCCTCCTTTTCCAGATCGAAGATCCACAGCCGTCGCTTGCTGGAGGGCAGCGAGAAATCAATCACCGCCAGACGCTGGGCAGCACTTGCACCGTTGTTGACGGCGCATTGCATGGCCGCGACGGCGTGGGTTAGAACCTCGCGATCGAGCGTGGGCGCCAATCGGGCCAGGCTGTCGACCATCGGCTGATAGGTTGCACCGGCCGCCCAGACAGGCGAAGCGAGAACGAAAAGTCCCGCCGCCAGGCAGGCACGTCGAAGCATGGACATCATCGAGCAAGCAACCTCGTCGGGCCCGGCCTGACGACTTCCTGTCTGGCCGGCGCCGCATACTCGCTGCCGGACACAGCAGCAGCGCAACGAAGCCGGACGGGACGAACGTGCGCCCAATGCCCGGCAGGATATGTTTTTATGGGCCCGAAAGAATGCCGGCAGACACCGGAACGGCGGCCCTACAGGCGCGCAGTCTAGCAGCCACGGGAATGGCCTGGAGCGATAAATTGTTCAAAAAATGTGCATTTCGTCTTGCCGTCTGGCTTTGCCTCGCCCCGCTCGCGGCCTCGGCAGAGCCGCTCGTCGCAACGCCGACGCCGCTCGAAACCGCGCTGACGAACCTGCCAGAGCGCTGCACGGCGATGCCGGACAGGCTGGAACCAGAGGCGCTGCAGCGCCTGTCGGCATTCTATGCAGCCGTGCATCACCAGCCGGTGTGGAATTCCTATGCGACGCTCGACGGCCTGCTGCAGCACCTCGCGCAACTGGCCGATGACGGTCTGGACCCGGCGCAATATCAGCCGGCGCGCATACGCGAGCAGCTCTATCAGTCGTCGACCGCGCCGCTGCATCGCGAATGCGCTGACATCCTCACCAGCCACGCCTATCTGGAAGCGCTGCACCATCTGGCCCGTGGTCGCCTGCGCCAGGCCGATGTCGAGCCGATCTGGCGCAGCCCCGACGCCGCGGAGCGCGACGATAGCCAGCAATTGCTGCAGATCGCCGTGCAGGGCCTTACCGATCTGCCGCAGGCCTTCGAGCGCGCCCGCCCGGCCCTTGCGCTGTACCGCGACTTGCGCGCCGCCTATGCGCGGTTGCGCCTGGCGCCGCTGCCCGCCTGGCGGCCATTGCCGGACGGCACGACGCTGCGACCCGGCATGAGCGATGAACGCGTGCCGCTGCTGCGCGAAATGCTGCTCGCCGGCGCCGCCAGTACGGCGGCGCTGGAGCCGCGCTACGACGACGAACTGGTCGAGGCGGTGCGCCGCTTTCAGACGCGACATGGTCTGGAAACCGACGGCGTGATCGGCGCCGGCACTCTGGCTGCATTGAACGTCAGCCCGGCCAGCCGTCTCGATCAGGTGCGTATCAATCTGGAGCGCCTGCGCTGGATCAGCCGTGACCTTGAGCCGCAATCGCTGCTGGTGGATATCGCCGGCGCACGGCTGATCTATTACCGCGACAGCTGCCCGTTCTGGCAGACGCGCACCCAGGTCGGCCGCCAGGCGCGGCAGACGCCGCCGCTGAAATCACAGATCACCCGACTCACGCTCAACCCCACCTGGACCGTACCTCCGACCATTCTGCAGCAGGACAAGCTGCCGTTGATCCGCGAGGACGCCGGCTACCTCGCGCGTCACGGGATGCGCGTGCTCGATGCCCAGGGCAACGACCTGGACCCGGCCAGCATCGACTGGCATGCACCGCGCAACATCATGCTGCGCCAGGAGGCAGGTCCGGCCAATCCGCTCGGACAGGTGGCGATCCGCTTCGCCAACCCGTTCTCGGTGTACCTGCACGATACGCCGAGCAAGCCGCTGTTCGATCTCAGCGAGCGTGCCCTCAGCTCCGGCTGCGTGCGCGTCGAAGGGGCGCTGCAGCTGGTCGATCTGCTACTCGACGAAGACGAGCGCGAGACTGTCGCCAGACTGCTGCAGACCGGCAAGACCCACGAGTACCGCCTGGCGCGCCGCACGCCGATCCTGATGGCCTACTGGACCGCGGCCGTCGACGACACCGGCCAGCTGCGCTATCGCCCGGACATTTACCAGCGCGATGCCGCGCTCCTCAGGGCGCTGGACGCGGCGCGTTAGCGCAACGCTGACGACCCGGTGCGGGCACCCGCGCGGCGTTCCGTTCGTCGGGAGTTTCGTCGCCTGCTGCCTGAACCAAGCAGGCTCGGCGTAGTCTTTTGCTGACCGCTCGACACACCCGCCGCTGAAGGGTGGTCGACTGACAGACCCGTCTGAATTACTCAGTGCCATGGATAGCCGAGCAGGACACCTTGAACGCCGAACACAGCGCCCTCACAGCGACCTGGAATGAAGCTGAACGGCTGATCGCATTGGCTCGTTATGCCGCGCTCGACGCCTCGTGCGACGCGGAGCTGGATGAGCTTGCCGCCATGGCTGCGGACCTCTGTGCCTGTCCGGCGGCGGCGATTCATTTCATCGATGACCAATACCAGTACTGCAACGGCGCCTTCGCGCTCCAGCGCGAGCCCGTTCCGCTCGCGCGCTCGCTCTGTGCCCGCGCGATCCTGCAATCCGAGCCGCTGATCACCAGGCAAAGCGGCGAGCTCAGCGCGCCCGTGGAAATGCCACGTCTCGCCGCAGGCGAGCCCGCTCGCTTCTATGCCGCGGCGATCCTGCGCGACGACGACGGCCTGCCGCTGGGTACGCTGTGCGTCTGCGACCGCCAGCCACGCGAGCTCTCGCCACATCAGGGTGCGCAACTGCAGGCAGTGGCACGCCAGGTCATGGCGCTGCTGGAACTGCGGCGCTTGCGCGGCGAAGACGCGCGCAGCCGCCAGATCATCGACAGCGCCCAGGACTACGCCATTCTCACCAGCGACCCGCGCGGGTGCATCACCAGCTGGAACAGCGGTGCGCAGCGCATGCTCGGCTGGACTGCCAAAGAGATGATTGGCCAGCCGCTCGCCCGCATCTTCACCGAAGAGGATTGCGCACAACACGCGCCTGAGCAGGAAATGCGCACGGCACGTGAGAAAGGCAGCGCCATCGATGAACGCTGGCACCAGCGCAAGGACGGTTCCCGCTTCTGGGCCAGTGGAGTGCTTACCCCGCTTTTGCACGACGGCAAGCCGCAGGGCTTCGTCAAAATCCTCCGCGATTTGACCGAAGCGCGGCTGCAGCAGAGCTTCGCCCGGGAAATGGAGGAGCGCTACCGCACGCTGGTCGACCTCAGTCCACAGGTGGTCTGGCAATGCGATGCCGATGGCAGCCTGAGCTATTGCAACAGCTACTGGTGCGAATTCACCGGCCTGGACGAGCAGCAATCACGTGGCGACGGCTGGCTTGTCGCGGTCTCCGCGAACGATCGCCAGCGTACGGCCGAACAATGGCAGGCCGCGCTGCAACGCCAACTACCGTTCAAGCTCGAACTGCGCCTGCGCGACATCGATGGCCAGTCGCGCTGGTTCCAGGTCAGCGCTGCACCGATCTACGATGCCGACGGACAATTGCTGCACTGGGTCTGCGTGGCCCAGGACGTCGACAGCCGCCGGCGCTCGGAGATGCAGCGGCTGGAGAGCGAAGCCTTCACCCGCCTGTTGCTGGATTCGGCCAACGAAGGTTTCTACTCCATCGACCGCGGCGGCATGGTCACCCTGTGCAACGATGCCTTCCTCAACCTGCTGGGCTTCGCCAGCCGCGAGGAAGTGCTAGGCCGCCAGCTGCACCATGTGATCCATCACAGCCATCCGGACGGCAGCCCCTACCCGGTGCAGGACTGCCCGATCCAGCACACCGCCACGACCGGCGAACCACGCCACGTCGAGCACGAACTTTTCTTCCGTGTCGACGGCAGCAGCCTGCCGGTGGAATACCGGGTGGCGCCGATCTACCGCGACGGCGAGCTGCAGGGCGCCATCTGCACCTTTAGCGACATCAGTGAGCGCACCCAGCACCAGGCCTTGCAGGCCTTTCTTCTCGAACTGAGCGATTGCCTGCAGGCTTGCAGCGAGCGGGTCGATGTCTGCTGCGTACTCGACGAGCGCCTGGCCCGGCTGACGCACTGTGACTGCATCGCCTGGGGGACCGTGAAGGACGGCACGCTGGCCGTGAAACAGGAATGGCTGGCTGCGGATGCTCCGAGCCGGATAGGGCGTCATGGCCTGGAAGCAGACGCCGCCGGTTTCATCGACCGCCTGCCAGACGAAAACCTGGTCGTGCTCGAGGAAGACACGTCAGGCAGTGACTCGCTGCTGCAACATCTGGCCGCCCGCTCGGTCCTGTTCACCGAGCTGCCAGGTGTCGAGTCCGGCACCCAGCCCGCGCTGCTCATGTTCATCCGCAGCCAACCGCTGCCGTGGAGCCCGGATGACATAGGCCTGGCGCGCGAGGTGCTGGAGCGCATCCGTGCCGCGGCCGAGCGCATGCGGGCCAGCAAGGCCCTGCGCGAAGCCGAGCAGCGCATCAGCCTCGCCAACGAGATCGCCTCGATCGGCGTCTGGGAATACCGCGACAGCCATCATTCGCTGCACTGGGACGCACAACTCAAGGCCATGGCCGGGCTGGCGCCGGATGAGCCGGGGCTGGGTGTGCACGAGATTCTTGCGCGGATCCATCCGGACGACCGCAGCGTGCTGCTCAAGGCGCTGGGCGAGACCCTGGCGGGACGTGGCGACGGCGAATTCCAGCTCGACTACCGCATCTTCGATACCCGCATCGGCGAGTTCGTCTGGCTCGCCAATCGTGGCCGCCGGCTCGTCGATTCCAGCGGCAAGGTGCGCATCCTCGGTACCGCGCGCAACATCACCGCCGAACGCAACGCTGCCGAACGCATGCTGCGCATGAACGAGATGCTCGAAGAGCAGATCAAGGATCGCCAGCAGGCCGAACAGCGTCAGACCGCGCTGATCGAACTGGGCGACCTGCTGCGCGAGCAGCACGACAGCCAGACCATTGCGCATGCCGCGGTGAGCGTGATCGGCCGCACCATCGGTGTTTCCCGCGTGCTGTTCGCCAGTGTCGATGCACCGAGCCAGAGCGCCACCATCGAGCGCTACTGGAGCGACGGCAGTTCGGACAGCAGCAGCGAAGTGGTGCATTTCGCCGATTACGGGGACTTCTTCTACGATCTGCAGGAAAACGAACTGGTCGTGATCGAAGACGTGCTGCACGACGCCCGCACTGCCAGCCATGCGGAGAACTTTGCCGAAAGCCAGATCCGCAGCATCGTCTGCGTCCCGCTGTTCGAGCAGGGCCGCATTTCCGCCGTGATGATGCTGCTCGAAGAACAGCCGCGTGGCTGGCTCGACGACGACATCTCGTTCATCCGCGAAGTCGCCGACCGCGCCTGGACCGCCGATGAGCGCATGCGCGCCGAACGCGCATTGCGGGAGAGCGAAGAGCAGTTCCGCACCCTCGCCGACAACATGAGCCAGTTCGCCTGGATGGCCGACCCCAGCGGCCACATCTACTGGTACAACAAGCGCTGGTACGACTACACCGGCACCACCGACGAAGCCATGCGCGCCCTTGGCTGGCGCACGGTGAACCACCCGGACCACCATGAGCGGGTCAGCGCCTCGATGAAGCGCGCCTTTGCCATCGGCTCGATCTGGGAAGAAACCTTTCCGTTGCGCGGCAAGGACGGCAAGTACCGCTGGTTCCTCTCCCGCGCGCTGCCGATTCGCGACGACTTCGGCCAGGTTACCCACTGGTTCGGCACCAATACTGACGTCACTGCCCAGGTTGCCGCCGAAGAGGCGCTGCGCGAACTCAACGACAGCCTCGAGCGCCGGGTTGCCGAACGTACCCGCGAGCTGGCGGCGATCAACAGCCGGCTGCACATCGAGATGGCCGAGCGCGAGCGCGCCGAAGAAGCGCTGCGCCACGCGCAGAAGATGGAAGCCATCGGGCAACTCACCGGCGGCCTGGCGCACGACTTCAACAACATGCTGACCGGCGTGCTCGGCGCGCTCGACCTGATCCAGCGGCGTGTTGCCGGCGGCAATACCGGCGATCTCGACCGCTACATCGACGCCGCGACCACCTCGGCCAACCGTGCCGCGGCGCTGACCCATCGCCTGCTGGCCTTTGCCCGTCGCCAGTCGCTGGACCCCAAACCGGTCGACGTGAACCTATTGGTGGTGTCGATGGAGGACATGCTGCGTCGCACCATGGGCGAGCACATCCGTCTGGAAGTCGAGCTGCAGGCAGATGCCTGGCTCGCTTACACCGACGGCCACCAACTTGAAAACGCCCTGCTCAACCTGGTGATCAATGCCCGGGATGCCATGCCCGATGGCGGACGCCTCGGGGTGAACACGCGCAATGTACGGATCCAACAGCGCCAGCCGGACGCCCCCGAACCGGGCGACTACGTGGTGCTGAGCGTCACCGACAACGGCTCCGGCATGTCGGCTCAGACCATCGCCAAGGCATTCGATCCATTCTTCACCACCAAACCGATCGGCCAGGGCACCGGCCTAGGCCTGTCGATGGTCTACGGCTTCGCCAAGCAGACCGGTGGTCACGTGCGCATCGACAGCACGCTGGGCGAAGGCACGCAGGTCATCCTCTACCTGCCGCGCAACGAGGCCCAGGACGAGCTACCGCCTGCAGCGTCGCAATCGACGGAGGTGCCCAGCGCGACGAACGGGGAGATCGTGCTGGTGGTGGAGGACGAGGCCGCCGTGCGCATGCTCGTCGTGGAGGTGTTGCAGGAGCTGGGCTACCAGGTGCTGGAAGCGGTCGATGCGAATGGCGCGCTGCCCTACCTGCACGGCGATCAGCGCCTCGATCTGCTGGTCACAGATTTCGGCCTGCCCGGCCTGAACGGACGGCAGCTGGTGGAAAGCGCGCGACAGCACCGCCCCGAACTGAAGGTGCTGTTCATCACCGGCTACGTACCGGACGACGAGATGCGTAACGACTTCCTCGCACCCGGCATGGATATCCTCGCCAAACCGTTCAGCATCGACATCCTCGCCGCTCGCATCCGGCGCCTGATCGACGGGCGCGACTAGCGGCAACCGGAACTCTCCTTCGCCCATCGCACTCTCAGAAGAACGATAGCAAGGAGGTTTCCGCTCATGCGCAAGACACTTTTCGCAGCGTTCACCCTGGCGTTGGTGCCGGTTGGCAGCGCCGTGGCCGATGGCCTGGTCCGCGACATTCTCTCCTCGGGTGCGACCACAGCATCCACCTACATGACCTTCAAGGACGACAAGCTGGTGATACCTCCGCGCGAGGATGCAGGCAGCTTCGTGGCCAGCAACGGCGAGATCCGCGGCCCGTATCTGGAGGCCATGCTGCAGCAGCTGCGCAGCGAGCAGCCGCAGCTGGAAGCCACCGACATGGAGCTGGCCAGCGCGATCCTCGCGGCCGAACAGCTTCAATAGCGGCACGCTGAACCCATTCACGCATTCATTCGAGGTCAGTTCATGAAGAAGAGCGCTTCCGCCGTCTGGCAAGGCGGCCTGAAAGACGGCAAGGGCACCATCAGCACTCAGAGCGGTGCACTGAAGGACAACCCCTACGGCTTCAACACTCGCTTCGAAGACACGCCGGGGACCAATCCGGAAGAGCTGATCGGCGCCGCCCATGCCGGCTGCTTCTCGATGGCCCTGTCGATGATGCTGGGCCAGGCCGGGCTGACCGCCGAACGCATCGACACCCGCGCCGAGGTCACACTCGACAAGGATGGCGAAGGCTTCAGCATCACGGCGATCGATCTCACCCTCAAGGCGCGGATTCCGGGTGCGGATGACGCGCAGTTCCAGCAGATCGCCAATCAGGCGAAGGAAGGCTGCCCGGTGTCCAAGGTACTCAACGCTCGCATCAGCCTGAACGCGACGCTGGAAGGCTGACCGGGCCTCCATCGCGCGAAGCTCGGCGCAAAAAAAACGCCACACCGTTGCCGGTGTGGCGTTTTCGCATTCGGGGTAGCTATCAGCCGCGGATGTTGTAGATGTCCTTCTCGTTCAGCTCGGCGTATTCATACAACCGCTTGAGATAGGCACTCTGTTGCTCCCACACCTTGGCCGCCACCGGATCGGCGTTGGCGGAGGCGTCGACCACTTCAGCCGCCACTTCCTTCAGGCGGGACAGCACTTCGTCCGGCAGGCGGCGTACTTCGACGCCCTGCTCGCGCAGTTGCTCCAGCGCTTCCATGTTCTTGGCGTTGTAGTCATCGAGCATGTCGCCGTTGACGTCACGCGCCGCGGCACGAACGATGGCCTTCAAATCATCCGGCAGGGTTTCCCAGGCCTTGAGATTCACGTCCAGCTCGAAGGTGACGTTCGGCTCCTGCCAGCCCGGGGTGTAGTAGTACTTGGAAGCCTTGTGCAGGCCCAGGGCCAGATCGTTGTACGGGCCGATCCACTCGGTGGCGTCGATCGCGCCGGTCTGCAGGGCGGTGAAGATCTCGCCAGCCGGCATGTTCACCACGGTACCGCCCATCTTGGTCAGCACTTCGCCGCCCAGGCCCGGGGTACGCATCTTCAGACCCTTGAAGTCGTCGACCGAGTTGATTTCCTTGTTGAACCAGCCGGCGGTCTGTACGCCGGTGGCACCACAGGCCATCGGCAGCACGCCGTAGGGCTTGTAGACCTCTTCCCACAGCTGCATGCCGCCGCCACGATGCAGCCAGGCATTCATTTCCTGCGCGTTGGGACCGAATGGCAGGGCGCAGAAGAACTGCGCGGCCGGGACCTTGCCTTTCCAGTAGTAAGGTGCGCCATGACCCATTTCGGCGGTGCCGCGCGATACCGCGTCGAACACTTCCAGCGCCGGGACCAGCTCGCCGGCGGCATAGACCTTGACCTTCAGCCGGCCACCGCTCATTTCGTTGACCAGATTGGCGAAGCGCTCGGCACCGACGCCTACGCCAGGGAAGTTCTTCGGCCAGGAGGTGACCATCTTCCAGTTGAATGTCTGCTGTTCGCTGGCCTGCTTGCTTTCGCCCGCTGCCGGCTTCTCGCTCTTGTCATTGCAGCCAGCCAGAGCGGTTGCCGCCAGGCCTACGCCAGCGGCGGTGAGAATGTCACGACGTTTCATGAGGTTACTCCTTGTTATTTGTTCTTATTGCGCAACGGCAAGGCTACGCTTTTTGCCGGACCGCCTTGCGCCTTTCGTTCCGTTTCGAGTCCCTGAGTCAGGCTGACCGCTGGCTCGTACGGCGAAACCTGCGCCGGAAATGCATCCGCCACTCCGGGCTCGACTAACATTAGAGCCTCCGGCGCCTCAAGCCTAGCGCATAAGCTAAAAGTCGTAGGCCGATTGCTGCAAAGCGCCAGTACTGCAAGAATCGCCCTCTCCCGCCAACCTTGCGTCTCCTAAGAAGGACTACAAATGTCCCAGAGCCCCCCGCCCCTGCTGCGCGTGGCTGGCCTCATCGATGCGTTCAACATGCGCCTCGGCCAGCTCTGTGCCTGGATCACCCTGTTTCTCGTCATCGGTACCGCCGTCGTGGTGGTGCTGCGCTACGGTTTCGGCATCGGCGCCATCGCCCTGCAGGAAGCGGTAATGTACGGCCACGCGCTGGTGTTCATGGGCGCCGCCGCCTGGACCCTGCAGCGCAACGGCCACGTTCGCGTCGACATCTTCTATCAGAAGTTCAGCAGTCGCAGGCAGACCGTCGTCGACGGTCTTGGCCATCTGCTTTTTCTGCTACCGGTCTGCCTGTTCCTCGGCTGGAACAGCTGGGACTACGTCACCAGTTCCTGGGCGACGCACGAAGGCTCCAACGAGTCGGGCGGGCTGAAGTTCGTCTACCTGCAGAAGAGCATCATCCTGCTGCTGGTCGGCAGCCTAGCCCTGCAGGGCCTTTCCGACCTGATCAAGGCCGGCTACCGCCTGGCCGGTCGTTTGCCTGAAGCAGAGCAGGAGGTGAAGCATGGGTGAGATCATGGCCATCCTGCTGTTCATCAGCATCTGCTTCGCCCTGATGTCCGGTTATCCGGTCGCCTTCACCCTTGGCGGCATGGCACTCCTGTTCGCCGGCATCGGCGTGGTCACCGGCTCGTTCGACGTGGGTTATCTGCACGCGTTGCCGAACCGCATCTTCGGCATCATGAACAACCAGACGATGCTGGCGGTACCGCTGTTCGTCTTCATGGGTGTGATGCTGGAGAAATCGCGCGTCGCCGAAGACCTGCTGGAATCGATGTCGCGGCTGTTCGGCACCATGCGTGGCGGCCTGGCGATTTCGGTCTGCGTGGTCGGCGCGCTGCTTGCGGCCAGCACCGGTATCGTCGGCGCCACCGTGGTCACCATGGGCCTGCTGGCACTGCCGACGATGCTGCGTCGCGGCTACGACCCGGCGATCGCTACCGGCACCCTCGCCGCCACCGGCACCCTCGGTCAGATCATTCCACCCTCGATCATCCTGGTCCTGCTCGGCGATGTGATGTCCAGCGCCTTCCAGCAGGCACAGCTGAAGATGGGCATCTTCTCGCCGAAGACCGTGTCGGTCGGCGACCTGTTCGTCGGCGCGCTGATCCCGGGCCTCGTGCTGGTTGGCATGTACATCCTCTACCTCATTGCGGTAGCGATCTTCCAGCCGAAGAAGCTGCCCGCCTTGCCGCAGGAAGAACTGGGGCCTATCGAATGGGGCAAGCTGATCGGTGCGCTGCTGCCTCCGCTGGCGCTGATCACCGCAGTGCTCGGCTCGATTCTCGCCGGTTACGCCACACCGACCGAGGCTGCTGCGATCGGTGCCCTGGGCGCGACCTTGCTGTCGATCGCCAAGGGCCAGCTGAATTTCGCCCAGCTCAAGCAGGTAGCCTTCGGCACCACCGAAATCACCTCGATGGTGTTCCTCATCCTCATCGGTGCGTCGCTGTTCTCCCTGGTGTTCCGCGGCTTTGGCGGTGAAGTGCTGATCGAAGATGCCCTGCATTCGCTGCCTGGCGGTGTGCTCGGCGCGTTCCTGGTGGTGATGCTGGTCATCTTCCTGCTGGGCTTCATTCTCGACTTCATCGAGATCATCTTCGTGGTGGTGCCCATCGTCGGCCCGATCCTGCTGGCCATGGGCCTGGACCCGGTCTGGCTCGGTGTAATGTTCGCCATCAACCTGCAGACCTCGTTCCTCACCCCGCCCTTCGGCTTCTCGCTGTTCTACCTGCGCGGCGTCACGCCCCGCAGCATACCGACCAGCGTGATGTACAAGGGCGTACTGCCGTTCATCGCGATCCAGATCGGCATGCTGGTGGTGGCCTACATGTGGCCTGGCCTGATCACCTGGCTGCCGGAACAGGTCTACGGCCAGTAACTGCAACTGCAACGCCCGTCCCTCGACGGGCGTTGTGCTTCCTACCGCAGCATCCCGCTACAATCGGCTCCCGCCCGAACGCCTGCCCGCCGATGACAGCCTCCCCCTCTCTGCTCGAACGCTTCCAGGCACTCGACCGTTTCCTGAGCGAGCACCAGGCTCTCTGGCGCCCACGCCCATTCGTTTGCCGAAGCCTGCCGTGGGAAAACAACTACCCGGAGCTCGCCGCCTGGCTGCGAGCACGCTCACTGGCCGACGCCGAAGCCGCGCACAACCAGCCAGGCGAACTCGCCGCACCGGCACCTTTCCCGCAGCTGGCTGCGATCGCCTGCGAGCTGAGCCAGATCGACGAACTGCCCGCAAGCGAGCCGCCGGCTGTGACTCATCGCCAGAACCTCGACATACCGGGACGCAAATCGCTGCAGATCCAAGCGTTCGGCGCGCGCCTGCACTTTCGCGAAACGCCGCGGCACTGGCTCGACTGGTGCTCCGGTAAAGGTCATCTCGGCCGGCATCTGGCCAGAAACGGCGCGGCACTGACCTGCCTTGAGTGGGACGAAGCGCTGGTCAACGCCGGCGACCAGCTGAGCGAACGACTCGGCGTCGAGGCGACGCACCGCTGCCAGGATGTGCTGGCTTCCGATGCAGGGGACCAGCTGCACGCCACGCATACGCCAGTCGCCCTGCATGCCTGCGGCGACCTGCATGTTCGCCTGCTGCAACTGGCCGTCGCCAAACAATGCCGCCAGCTTGCGGTGGCACCCTGCTGCTACAACCGCATCACCGATGAGCAGTACATCCCACTGTCACAGGCAGCCGGGGCTTCGTCCTTGCAGCTCACGCGCGATGACCTCGGTTTGCCGTTGAGCGAAACCGTCACCGCGGGCGCACGCGAACGGCGCAACCGCGACCAGTCCATGGCCTGGCGCCTGGGCTTCGACACCCTGCAGCGCCGCCTGCGCCAGCAGGACGAATACCTGCCGACCCCGTCGCTGCCCAGCGCCTGGCTGAAGAAAGACTTCGCCGACTACTGCCGCGACCTCGCCACGCTCAAGCAACTACCCGCGCCCGGTGGCGAGGACTGGCCGGCACTGGAGCGCACAGGCTGGCAGCGCCTGGCCGAAGTTCGCAACCTGGAACTGGTGCGCGGCTTGTTCCGCCGCCCGCTCGAACTCTGGCTGTTGCTCGACCGAGCATTACTGCTGGAAGAACAGGGCTACCGCGTTCGGCTGGGCACCTTCTGCCCCAGCCAACTGACGCCGCGCAACCTGCTGATGCTCGCCGAACTCGACGCGCCCGCGCGGAATGTGACGCGGCCTGAATAAGCGACCGCAAGTCACCGTAATCAAACGGTTTACTCGTCGCGCGCAATGGATATAATGTCGACCCTCAAATGCCGGTATAGCTCAGCTGGTAGAGCAACTGACTTGTAATCAGTAGGTCCCGGGTTCGACTCCTGGTGCCGGCACCATAGAAATCAACGACTTAGGCTCACCGCAAGGTGGGCCTTTTTCGTTTCTGCTCAACACTTTGCTCAACACATACCCGTCGTACCCCTCGTTCGACAAATTGAGGCGCTTCCCTGAGCTATCGTGGCGAAATCCTAAACCTACAAGAATGTGGTCGAATTCCAGCCCAAAAAGCTTTCACAGAACGGCACAGTGTTTCTACACATCACGAGGAGCACCTGCCATGCCACACGAAATCTTCCTGACTAGCGCCGAGCTCTGTCAGCTGCTGCGCTGCAGCAGCACGACCCTCTGGCGTATGCGACAAAACCCCGGTTTTCCGCAACCACGGCACTTTGGGCGGCGCCTTTTGTGGTTGCGCAGGGACGTGGAACACTTCCTCACGCTCGAAGCCTGACGCCCGCCTCGCCCTCTAATCGAGCCACTGCGGTCTAGAGGGCCGTCCCAATCTTTTTTCTATCGAAGCCAGTCATTTATGGCTTTGCGGGCTCCCTTGCGCCCGAAAAATGAGGAATACGGTATGAACGCCTCAGAGAAACAGCCCAAGACACGATCCTGCGCGACTATTAACGTCACCCCGCTGGCCCCGGCAGCTACAAAAATCGCTATTCCAAAAAACGGCTACAGCGTGCACGACACTGAGATCACCTATAACGGACAGCGGTTCTATCCAGGTGTCTGGATGCACTACAGCACCAGGACAGAAGAGGGTGAAGAAACCGCCCGCCACGAATGGCTGTGCGGCCCGTTGCATGTGGACGCGATTACCCGCAACTCAACGTGCAGCGAAGGTTACGGCCGGTTGCTCCGTTTTACTAATTTGGATGGCAAAGAGCTTTCGTGGGCCTTGCCCTCCGAGCTTCTTGCTGGCCGGCCGGAGCGGATCGTTTCTACCCTGTTCAATCGGGGGCTCAAAATCGACCACTCTCAACAACGAGAAATCGTGAGTTACATCGCCAGCCAGCACCCGCAGAGCCGGGTCATCTCCACCGCAACAACGGGTTGGCTCGGCGATAAGCTTTTCGTCACCCCGCTCGAAAGCGTCGGCACGGGTGATGCGATTTTTCAGTCCGAAAGCTCGTCGAATGGTGAGTACGGCAAAGCCGGCACACTAGAAGGCTGGCAGCAGTCCATCAGCGCAATCCTGCCGGGCAATCCACTTTTTCAGTTGGGCATTGGCGCGTCACTTGCGGGCACGCTGCTAGCGCCTCTACGAGTTTACTCAGGGTGCGGCTTTCACCTGCTCTGGGACAGTTCCAACGGAAAAACCACCATCGTGATGTGTGCCGCTTCGGTCTGGGGGCACGGAAACAAATTCATGCGGAAGTGGGCTGCTTCAGGCAGCGGCTTGGAGGGTCTATCTGCTCTGCGAAACGATTGCCTTGTGCCGCTCGACGAGCTGGGACAGGCCAATCCGGCCATCGTGGGCGAGGTGGTATATGCCATCGTGGATGGAGTCGGGAAACAGCGTGCTGAGCCCACCGGCGCTGCACGCAAGATCCGCCGGTGGCTAGCGATATTGCTGTCGAGTGGTGAGATAACGCTCGAAACCAAGATGCGCGAGGCGGGAAAGCCTGTCCGCGCCGGTCAGGAAGTTCGTCTGGTAACGGTTTCGGCAGGGCGAACTTACGGTGCTTGGGACAACCTCCACAATCACCTCAGTGGACAGGCTCTGTCCGATGCACGCCAGAAGGCCAGCGGGGTTCACTATGGCCACGCCGGTCCAGCATTCGTACGGCGACTGATCGAGCATGGCGATACGGAAAAGCTGCCAGACCTGCTGGATACGATCCAGAAGCGCTTTCACCCGACCTCCAGCCAGGCTGCTCGCGTAGCAAGGAATTTTGCGATCCTCGCTCTGGCGCTGGAGCTCGCCACAACCTACGGTTTGCTACCGCTAACCGAGGGCGAAGGGACCAACAGCATGGTGGAGCTCTTTGAAAGCTGGCAGGCCGGGCGTGGGGAAGGTCCCAGCGAGGATCGGCAGATCCTGCGCGCCATCGCCGATTTCATCGACCGCCACGGCGGCAGCCGCTTTCAGTCCACAGCCGTAGGTGCAGAAGCTGTTCGTGACCGCGCGGGCTATTGGGAGCGCACCGCCAGCGGACGCATCTACCTATTCACTCGCGGCGGCCTTCAGGATGCCACCCAAGACTTCGAGCTGACTCGTGTGCTGCGCACACTGGACTCTGTGGGGGCGATCATCAAGAAGGAGCCAGGCAAGCTGCAGCACAGGAAGCGGCTCCCGGACGGCAGCAATCCAGGGCTCTATTGGATTGATCCGGCACGCTTGGAGCATGTTGGCTAGTTGCAGTGTTCTATTTTGGTGGGGGAACGCAGGGAACAGCGGGATCAGCCCGTATTCATGGGGTCTGCGCTTGCTTCCTCCAGCGGGTCGGCACAGGGAACGCCGGGAACATAAGAGAAGGAATTACTCCCTCGGCTCCCTACTGGAAGCCGGCATAGGGAACCGCTACAAGCCCCACCACTCCTGCGCTGTCCCTGTGCTCACTGTGCTCCCTGCTCATAAAGCACATATACCTAAGCCCGTCTCCTTGCAGACAGCCGCATCTTAAAGTCTACACATGAGCCTGCCTTCCAATCGATTCCGACCACCGCCGCCTCTTTGCATGGATGGTGGCCCCAGATGCAGCCTTGGCAGCAATGACCGGAACCGCCCACATGAACGCCGTAGAAATTGAACAAGCCATTGATCCTCGACCTGGCCAGCCAGCCTTTCAGGAGCTGGAAACTCTTCCTACGCTAGCCAGGCGTGCCCTGGCACGGTGCCGGACCTGAACTCCTCCTCTGGCTGGGAAGCTTTTCCCTACCAGGGACAGACTGTACCCCCTACGCCGAAGCCAGCAGGTACTCATACAGGGGGTCCTACTGATGCCGATTGTCGGCCAGAAGCGGCCGGGCAGCAGCGCTCATAACGGCGGCGCGTCGTCACCCCCGAATGCATTTGCAATGCCCGCACACTCGCCGCTCAGCGTTATTCGCGTAAGAAAATCTCGATGCTGCCCTGCTTACGCGGCTCAAAGATGCACCTCGCCGTGTAGCCGATCTCCGTACCAAAAACGTTCTTGGCATCAAAGTTTAAAAGCACCTGGACGTTCCCGGTGGTCTTGGCGGTCGTTGCACTGGTACCAGTGAAACTGTGGAAGTTGACCGAGCTCGGAATGGTCGCGCTCCGTTTCGTCATGTCCCTACACGCAACAATGGCCTCACCTTCGTCCCAAGAGTTTTCTGCCTGTGTACGCACCTCGGCACCGCTCTTAAGGTCAGCCTCGGTCAGGTAGATCCGGTTCTCGTTGGCGCAGTCAATGAAGAACTTGAGTGATCGCAGCGTGCTTTCGTCGCTGAGCTGGACATTCTCGACGTAGTCGCATTTGCCGCTGTCAATCACGCGCTCAGCCGCTGTGCGGCGGAAGTTTTTAATCTCCGTTAGCCGGCTTCGATATTTGGCCGTGAGCTTCGGATACTGTGCCGAAGTGTACTCGTCGATCGCGTAGTCTCGGATGCGAGCGGTGTAGTTCTCCTGGCGCTTCCGCTCGGCCTTGGCAGCGGCCTCCTTGGTTTCGAAGAATTCCTTTTTCAGTTCGTATTCACCCTTGAGCGCGACCAGATCAGAATCAGAAACCGCGCTGTACTTGTCCAGGATCGCTTTCGCGTCCGAAAATCGCTCTTCTTGGATAGCCCGACTTAGGTTTTCGAGGACCTCTAAGCGCTTCGCCGCGAACTCATTGGCGGCTTGAGCCTCTACCGCCAGCCTTTTCTGTTCGGTATCCACGCGACGCTGCTCGGCAACTCTCTGCTGCTCAATCGCCCGCTGCTTTTGCTGTTCGGCAAGGAGGGCCTGGCTCTCGTCGTAGACCGCCTGGGCATGCTGGAAGTAGGAGATGTTGGCCAGTAACACGATGCCCAGAATCGCCCAAATTCCGAGATTGTATCGGTCGTACCACGGTGCTTTCTGTACCATTTTCTGGTGTGTCAGCGGGTTGAACACCAAGCCGGCAACCAGCATCAGCAAGCCCCCCAGCCAGCCTTGGTGGATGGCGGTGTAGACCGCGACGGCGACGAACACTATCGAGAAAAGCCAGCGGGCCGGGATCAACAACTTTTCAGCCTCGCCGGCCGGCTGGATCGCGCCGGCTGCATACTCTTCGACTGGGAACTGACGGGGGAACACATCGCCGTCCAACAGTTGGAGAAGCATGGTCGTGGCGAATTGGTGGAAGACAGCCTGATCGGCCCGGGTTCTGATGAAACCCTCGACCTTCGGGCGGACGACCATAGTGATGAACTTGTCGAGCTCAGCTTTCCACTTCGAGTCGTCGACGACCTGATATCCCTTATCTTCGACCAGCAAAACCGACTTGTCTTTCAGCTCAACGTAATGCGTTTCAACGGCGGCCATCACCGCCTTGCCGTAGGCGATCGCCTTTTTCTTGGTCTGCATCGCAGCCAGTTGCTCACGGGTCAGCCAGAAAAGGTAAGCACCCAGCGCCAGCAGCACCAGAACGAGATAGAGCTTGGGACTCATGCTGAACTCCTTTTCAGAGCATCTGTTTGTGGTTCCTTTGCACACACACCATAGCATTCTGCCAGCAGCGGAAGCTCGCCTGCATTAGTAGTTGTCGTTACATATCCGAGAAAGCGTGGGGCTGTGGGAAAAGGCAAAAGGGGCCAGATTTACTTTCCTAACCTTAACGCCCGCTCTTGGCCGGATAGCGCCCTTCCACCGCCGGCACCATGCGGCAGGCATTTTTCTGAGTTCGGATCTCATTGATGTGCTGCCAATTGCGACTGGACGATATTCCGTAGTCCATCAGGTTACCGCCTCTAAGTTGTAGACGAGCTCACCAGCAGTTTGCGGCGGTGCGACAGGTCACGAATGATCAGTAATTGCGGGGGAACAACACAGAGGGCAGCGCGCAGACGAAATCGCTGCGACACAACGTACTAGGTATAAGGGACAATTGCGGCAAGGTGATTACCACGTTGCGACTCCGTCCGGCGCAGAAGCCCCAGATATCAGAAGGCTTTGTTGTAGAACAATGAGTAGGATTCGATTCCGTCGTTCGGCTGTTTGATGCCGGCATTGGAATAATGGATGGCGCGTATGCCGACCTTTTGCTCGTGCGGCAGCTTCAGGCCGGCGCCGATGCGGTCTTCGAAGTTGAACGAGGACCCCAATTGCTGCTCGCCGACATCGGTCTTGGAGAAGAATGCCACGCCAATCCCGGCTTCGAAGAAGGGCGTGTATTTGAAGCCGCTGAACTCATAGACGAACACCGGGGCGAAGGACAGCGAGTGCGCACCGCTGTAGTCGTCACCGCCCTCCCAGTAGGTATAGGCGGCGTCCCAATAGCCGGTTAGCTGGCCGGTACCGCTGTTCAGCCAGGTCTTGTCCCAGTCGAACGCCAGGCCGGCGCGCCGGAAAACTCGGCGGCGCCAGCGGTGGCTGTGCCGGTCAGAAGTGCGATTGCCAACGGCAGTGCGAAGCGGATTTTCATGCTTTTTCTCCTCTGGCTTCCAAAACAATCAAACGGTGTCATAGCGGCCGGCGTAACGCCGACCGCCTTTTTATTGCGCGGACTCGTCGCGGTGCGCGATGTTCTCCGTCCATCCGCCGCCGAGCGCTCGGAACAGCTGCACCTCGCTGTTGAGCTGCAGCAGTCGGTCGCTGAGCAGCTGTTGCTGGGCAGAGAACAGTTCGCGTTGCGCATCGAGCACGGCCAAGTAGTTGTCGACACCCTCGTCATAGCGCTGCTGCGCCAGTTCCAGGTATTCCTGGGTGGTAGTGGTCAGGTCGGCCTGGGCCTGCAGCTGTTCTTCGAAGGTGCCGCGTGCGGCCAGGCCATCGGCGACTTCGCGGAATGCGGTCTGGATGGTCTGTTCGTACTCGGCGATGTTGATGTCGTTCTGCACCTCGGCGTAATCGAGGTTGGCCTTGAGCCGGCCGGCGGTGAAGATCGGGATGTTGATCTGTGGCATGAAACTCCAGGTGCCCGAACCGCCCTCGAACAGGCCATCTAGCTCACCGCTCAGGGTGCCGGCGGCGGCTGTCAGGCGGATGCTCGGGAAGAACGCCGCGCGTGCTGCGCCAATGTTGGCGTTGGCCGCATGCAGGCGAAACTCGGCTGCGATGATATCCGGGCGGCGTAGCAGCAGGTCGGCCGGCATGCCCACCGGCAATTCTGCGAACATGCGATCACTGCCGGATTCATCCGTGATATCGGCCGGCAGCTCGGTGCCGAGCAACAGACGCAGCAGGTTGGCATCCTGCGCGACCAGGCGCGAATAGCGGGCGAACTGCACGCGCGCCTGCTCCACCAGGCTGCGGGCCTGACGCACATCCAATGCCGATGCCGTGCCAACGTCGTGGGCGGCCTGCACCAGGCTCAGGCTTTTGCCATAGCTGTAGAGCGTGTCGTGGGTCAGCTCCAGCAGGCCCTGATCGGTGCGCCAGGTCAGGTAGGCCATCGCGACCTCGCTGACCAACCCGATCTGCACGCTGCGTTGCGCCTCCTCGGTTGCCAGGTAGCGCGCCAGCGCGCCTTCCTCCAAGCTGCGCAGGCGTCCGAATAAGTCCAGCTCGTAGGCACTGACGCCAAGCGTTACACCGTACTGGCTGGCGATATCCGCCTCGCCGGTATTCGACAGGTCGGCCGGCAGACGCTGGCGCTGACCGCTGCCGTCGATGCCGATGCTGGGGAATAGATCGGAACGGCTGATGCGATACTGCGCGCGGAAGGCTTCGACGTTCAGTGCCGCCTGGCGCAGGTCTCGGTTGTTCTCCAGCGAGATGCCGATCAGGCGTTGAAGCGTCGGATCGACGAAGAACTCCCTCCAGCCCAGCTCGGCGGTAGTGGTGCTCGCCGCTGCGCCCTGTTCATAGGCCGCGCCTTCCGGCCACTGCGCCTGCACCGGCATGTCCGGGCGCTGGTAGTCAGGAATCAGGCTGCAGCCGGACAGCGCCAGCGTCATCGCGACGGTCAGATGCTTGAGTCTCATGCGGATTCTCCTTCGCCATCGGCCTGAGCCTTCTTGCGTCCTTCAAACAACTTGACCACTACCACGTAGAACAGCGGCACGAAGAACACGGCGAGCACGGTGGCGGTGACCATCCCGCCGACCACACCGGTGGCGATCGAGTGCTGGCTGCCGGCACCCGCGCCACTGGCCAGAGCCATAGGCAGTACGCCAAAGGTGAATGCCAAGGACGTCATGACGATCGGCCGCAGCCGCAGCCTGGCCGCATGAACGGCAGCATCGACCAGCGGCATGCCTTCCTTCTCATACAAATCCTTGGCGAACTCGACGATGAGGATGGCGTTCTTCGCCGACAGGCCGACCGTGGTCATCAGGCCAATCTGGAAGTAGACGTCGGCGTTCAGTTCACGCATCAGCGTGGCAAGTACCGCGCCGAGAATGCCCAGCGGAACCACCATCATCACCGACACCGGTACCGACCAGCTTTCATAAAGTGCAGCCAGGCAGAGGAACACGATTAGCACAGTCAGCGCATAAAGCATGGGCGCCTGGTCACCGGTCTGGATTTCCTCGTAGGACAGGCCGGTGTAGCTCAGGCCAATGCCCGGGGGCAGTTCCTTCATAATCTCGGCGATGGCGACCATGGCGTCGCCGGTGCTATAGCCGGGCGCCGGCTCACCGAGGATTTCCACCGAGGAGATACCACCGTAGCGTTCCAGCTTGGGCGAGCCGAATACCCACTCGCCAGTGGCGAAGGCCGAGAACGGCACCATCTCGCCCAGGGCGTTGCGCACGTACCACTTGCCGAAGTCTTCCGGCGAAATGCGCGAATCGTCCTGGCCCTGGATGTACACGCGCTTGACGCGTCCCTGGTCGATGAAGTCGTTGACATACATCGAGCCCCAGGCGGCGCTCATGGTCTCGTTGATCGAGGCGATGCTGACCTGCAGGGCGCGGGCCTTCTCGTCGTCGATGTTAACCTGAAATTGCGGCTCGTCATCCTTGCCGTTAGGGCGGACCGCACGCAGATGTGGATGCCCGTTTGCCAGTTGCAGGAACTGGTTGCGCGCGTCCATCAACGCTGCGTGGCCCACGCCAGAGTTGTCCTGGAGGAACAGGTCGAAGCCCATGGCGTTACCCATTTCCAGAATTGCCGGCGGCACAAAGGCCATTACAGTGGCGTCCTTGATCTGGGCGAAGCGGGCGTTGGCGCGCTCGGCCAGGCTAAAGACATCCTCCCCGTCGCCTTGGCGCACACTCCAGTCCTTGAGCATGAGCAGCGTCAGGCCCGAGTTCTGGCCGCGTCCGGCAAAGTTGAAGCCATTGATGCTCAGTACATGGTCGATCAGATGATCTTCTTCACTACCTAAGTAATCGCTTACTTCCTGCAGGACTGCCTGAGTGCGTTCGGCGGAGGAATTCACCGGCATCCGCACCTCCACCATAATCAACCCCTGGTCCTCGTTGGGCAGGAACGCCTTGGGAATCTGGGTAAACAGGTAGCCAGTGCCGGCGGTGATCAACATAAAGGCCAGCAGGTAGCGGCCGCGATGTTTTAGCATGCCGCCGACACCGCGCTCGAAGCGGTTGGTGCCGCGGTCGAAGGTACGGTTGAACCAGCCGAAAAAGCCTTTTTTCTCGTGGTGGGCATCGCCCTTGGGCTTCTTCAGAATGGTGGCGCACAGCGCCGGGGTGAAAATCAGCGCCACCAGCACCGAGAGGCTCATGCAGAGCACGATGGTCACGGCGAACTGCTTGTAGATGATCCCCGCCGAACCGCCGAAGAAGGCCATGGGCACGAATACCGCTGACAGCACCAGGCCGATGCCCACCAGCGCACCCTGGATCTGCCCCATGGATTTGCGCGTGGCTTCCAGTGGCGTCAGTCCTTCCTCGTGCATCAGGCGCTCGACGTTTTCCACCACCACGATGGCGTCATCCACCAGCAAACCGATGGCCAGCACCATCGCATACATGGTCAGCACGTTGATGCTGAGTCCGAAATAAGGCAGCAGCGCGAAGGCGCCAAGTAGTACGACAGGCACCGCCAGGGTCGGAATCAGGGTGGCGCGGAAGTTCTGCAGGAATAGGTACATCACCAGAAAGACGAGGGCGACCGCCTCGACGATGGTATGCACTACCGAGCTGATGGAGGCTTCTACCACGGGGGTGGTGTCGTAGGGGTAGAACACCTCGATGCCTTCGGGCAGATAGGCTTTCTGCTTCTCCATCTCGGCCTTCACGGCTTCTACGGTCTCGAGCAGGTTGCCGCCGGAGGCCAGACGCAAGGCCAGGCCGGCCGAAGGCTTGCCGTTATGGGTACTCGAGATAGAGAAGTTGTCGGCACCTAGCGCGACCTGGGCCACGTCCTTGACGCGGATTTGCGAGCCGTCGGTTTTGACCTTGACCAGGATCTCCTCGAATTCGGCAGGAGTGGTCATGCGAGTCTTACCCAGCACCGTGGCGTTGAGCTGCACACCGGTGCGGGTCGGCAAACCGCCGAGCTGGCCGGAGGAGACCTGTACGTTCTGCTCGCGGATGGCGTCGGCAACATCGCCTGGGGTCAGGTGGTAACTGTTGAGCTTGGCCGGATCAAGCCAGATGCGCATGGCATTGGGTGAGCCGAACAGCATGTAATCACCCACGCCGTCGATGCGCGAAATCGGGTCCTGCAACTGCGAAGCGATCACGTTGCCGAGGTCGAAGTTGCTCATCTTGCCGGTGCTGTCCGCCAGCCCGATGATCAGGAAGAAGTTCTTCTGGTACTTCACCACGCGCAGCCCTTGGCGCTGCACTTCCTCAGGCAGCCTGGGTGTAGCCAGCTGCAGTTTGTTCTGCACCTGGACCTGGGCGATATCCGCGTCGGTGCCCTGCTCGAAGGTCACGATGATGGTCATGCTGCCGTCGGAGGCGCTTTCGGCGGACATGTAGCGGAAGCCGTCGAGGCCGCTGAGTTGCTGCTCGATCACCTGCACCACGGTGTCCTGCACGGTCTGCGCCGAGGCGCCGGGATAGGACACAGCGATGGCGACGGCCGGGGCGGCGATGTTGGGATACTGGCTGATGGGCATCTTCACCAGCGACAACGCGCCGGCGAGCATGGCGACAATGGCCAGCACCCAGGCGAAGATCGGCCGGTCGATGAAAAAACGGGACATGAACGTCTAGCTCCTCAGTGGGCCGTGGCGGCAGTGGGCTCGCCAAACTCGGAAACCAGATGGACGTTGCTGGCCTCCACCGGCTTTACCGTGACGCCACTGCGGGCGTGCTGGGTGCCTTCGGTGATCACACGTTCGCCGTCGGCGAGGCCCTTGCCGATCAGCCAAGCATTACCGACGGTGCGCAGGGTCTCGACTTCGCGCTTCTCGACGCTGTTGTCCTGCTTGACCACCCAGACGCTGGGAACGCCGCGTGTATCGCGGCTCACAGCCTGCTGCGGCACCAGCAGCGCATCCTGCTGGGTGCCTTCCTTGAGCAGCGCATGCACGAACATGCCCGGCAACAACTTGCGGTCCGGGTTGGGGAACTCGGCGCGCAGGGTCACCGAGCCGGTGGTCGGGTCGACACTGACCTCGGAGAACTTCAGGGTGCCCGGCAGCCGGTAGGCGCTACCATCGTCCAGCGTCAGACTGACGTCGGCCTGGTTATCTCCAGAACTTTGCAGGCGACCTGATTCCAATGCGCGACGCAGGCCGAGCAGCTTGGTGATTGGCTGGTTGACGTCGACGTAGATCGGATCGAGCTGGGTAACGGTCGCCAGCTCCTGCACCTGGCCATTGGTGACCAGCGCGCCCTCGGTGACGGCCGAACGGCCGATGCGCCCGGAGATCGGCGCCAGCACCTTGGTGTACTGCACGTCAATGCGCGCGACCTGCACCTCGGCCTGAGCCTGCTTCCACGCAGCCATGGCGTCATCGTATTGCTGGCGGCTAACCGCGCTGGTCTTAAGCAACCGTTCATAGCGCTGGGCTAGGTTCTCGGCAGTGGTCAGGTTGGCCTCGGCGCGCGCCAGTCGCGCCTCGTAGGTGCGCGGATCGATTTGGTACAGCTGCTGGCCCTTCTTGACTTCCGTGCCTTCGGTGAACAGGCGCTGCTGGAGGATACCGGTTACCTGCGGCCTGACCTCGGCGATGCGGTAGGCGCTGGTGCGCCCAGGCAGATCGGTGGTCAGCGTCAACGCCTGTGCCTCGACCCGATAGACCCCCACTTCCGGCGGCGGCGCTGCGGTTTGCGCCTTGTCCGACTCCACGCAGCCGGCCAGCAGCAGTGCCGCCAGCGGAATGGAATGCCATACGCGCGATTTAGCTTTTCGGTGATTCACCTGTTGCCTCTCCCTCAAATGCACAAAGTCTGTACCATATAGCAGTCCAGTGTATCACTATGCGATTCAGTAGAGACAGTTCGGAATATGTAACAGGCCTGAACAAAGCACTGGCAACTCCGGTCCGCAGCGTTAAAGAATGCCTGTTCACTCTTGCGAGGCTGCTGGAAAATGCCCCCAACCCAAGTGGGCGCATTACATTAAGAGGACGCCATGACACAGACAGACCAGGCCGCTGAAGCCGGCCGGCACAACGGTATTCAGGTAATCGCCCGCGCAGGAGCGATCATGCGGGCCCTGGGCGACAACCCCCAGGGACTGAGCCTGGCCGCCATCGCGCAGATCGTCGACCTGCCCCGCTCCACGGTGCAGCGCATCATCACCGCGCTGGAGGCCGAGTACCTGGTCGAGACCCTTGGCCCCAGTGGCGGCTTCCGCCTGGGGCCGGCACTCGGGCAGTTGATCAGCCAGACCCAGACGGACATCATCACGTTGCTCAAGCCCTACATGCTTGAGCTCTCTGAGCAGTTGGGCGAGTCGGTTTGCGTCAGCACGCTGGTCGGCGCGAAAGCCTACGTGGTCGACCGCGTCGTGGCCGAGCGTGAGCTACGTGTCGTGTTTCCCATTGGTATCAAGGCGCCGGCCTACGCGACTGCGAGCGGCAAGGCGCTGCTGGCGGTCCTGGCCGATGAGTGGCTGCAACAGCTGCTGCCCGACCCGTTGCCGATCGTAACTCCATGCACGCCTGACCGGATTACGCTGCTTGAGCAGCTCGGCCAGATCGCTGAGGGCGCCGTTGCCGAAGAGCATGGCGAGCTGATTGAAGGACTCAGCTCGTTTGCGATCACGCTGGAAACCTATTTGGGTCGGTACTCGATCGCAATCGTCGGACCGACAGCGCGACTAGTGACTCGACGTGAGCCATTTCAGCAGGCGCTGCGTCGCTGCCAGCAGAGCGTCGAGCGGGCGATCGGTCGGCGCGCCACGCATACATCCTGAGAGGCGAAAGCATGGCCAGACGAACCGCCGCTGAAGCGGAGCTGACCCGACGCAAGATTCTCATGGCTGCCAATGAAGTGTTCTGGGATGAGGGGGTCGATAACGCCGCGTTGGCGACGGTGGCCAAGATGGCGGGCGTCACACGCGGTGCGGTCTATTGGCATTTCAAGGACAAGCACGCCATCTTGAACGCGCTGTTCGACGAGTTGTCGATTCCGCTTCGACAGCCGGTGCCTCGCAATGCCTGCCTTGACAACGCATGGACGTGGCTGGCGCGCGTTCTGCTGAATACGATTGGCGACGACACGGCTCGAAAGCTCTCGAGCATCATGTTCCTTCAAGGACCTACAGGCGAATGCGGAATCATTCGGAACGGCTTAACACGGCTCCGCAAGCAGTTCATGCGGCAAATTGCAGTCATCCTCGAGTCCGCTTCTAGAAATGGAGAAATTTCTCCAGACATAAATCTTGAAATGGTCGAGGCGCTATTTCAAAGCGCTATCAGCGGTCTTTTATATGAGTGCCTGCAACAGCCAGAGAACAAAGAGTCGCTAATACGTTCTGTGCTCGAATCACTGCTATGTCTGATCAAGTCGCCACCTGAACATTTGTTAAAAGTGTCTGTGGCATCAGAAAATTTCCCGAACTCATGAGGGAGCGGAGTTCTTACCTGCCGCCAGCCACGTCTTGAACTAGATAGAGTGTTCAACGTAATTGAGGTCTGTCGGCGGCGCATCTCGAAAGGGCATGGTATGCAGCGAAACTGTCTGGCGCACGCAAGCGCAAGCTGCGGTGATGCCTCTAAACGCTGCAGGAAAATGATTGATTTAAACCGCTATACGTTTCTATACGGTTCTATGCGTTGGCCTGTACCTAAAACGCGCCACACCCATTTACGCCCAGCTTAAGAGCTGGCTGGACGAGAATGGCATTGAGATGGAGGGGGTTTGAAGCTCTTCCCCTGGATGGGAAGCTTTTCCCTACCAGGGATAAGGTTGTATTCGCTACGCCGGAGCCCGCAGATACTCATAGAGGGTGGCTCGGCTGATGCCGAACTCGCGTGCCAGAGCAGCTTTTGGCTCACGGGCTTCAACGCGGTGCCTCAGCTCTTGGATCCTGCTGTCGCTCAGCGCTTTTTTCCTCCCTCGATAGACGCCGCGCAGTTTCGCCAGGGAAATACCCTCTAGCTGCCGCTCACGAATCAGTGCCCGCTCGAATTCCGCGAAAGCCCCCATGACCGATAGCAGCAGGTTAGCCATTGGCGAATCTTCCCCAGTAAACGCCATCGATTCCTTCACGAACTCAATGCGCACTCCCCGCCCGGTGAGGTGATGCACCATGCGCCGCAAGTCATCGAGGTTACGGGCTAACCGGTCCATGCTATGCACGACCAAAGTGTCGCCCTCACGAACGTAACTGAGCAACGCTTCAAGCTGCGGACGCTGGGTGTCTTTGCCGGAAGCTTTGTCGATGAACACCTTGCTTACCTGAACGCCTTCCAGTTGACGATCCGGGTTCTGATCGAGCGTACTGACCCGTATGTAACCAATGCGTTGTCCGTGCATGCTACCTCCCAGCAAATTGTGTATAGCTGAGATCCTAAAGGCAGTCAGACAGATGCCAAATTATTGGATAACCAACCCTATCCAGACAGATTTTCGCTGCGTTTCGGGGTGTCAGGTTAGGGTATACGTCAAGCGGTCACTGAATTACGGCACCGGCCAGAAGCGGGCATTTATAGTAGGAATTTTATCTATCCTCTTTCCACGATGATTAAACGTACTCGGCCGATCCAAGAGCGATCCGGGTAAGTGGATGCAGGAAGCAGACAAAAAAATTTGCGAGGCGGAAGGGAAGAAGGGAAAAAGGGAAAAAGGGAAAAACAATGCTTCAATTGGTTAGAATTGAAACTTTTTAAATTAATTAGAAGGAGATTGAACAATTAAAAGCCCAAAGCATGTATATACCCTGGGCTATAAGAGAAGACTCAAGACTATCTAAATTGAATAAAAGCTCTCGAAAACTCCAGAACGATATACACCTTCGATCTTACGATCTAGATTGAACTTAAAGCTTTTCAGAACACGAGACAGTTCAACCTCTCGCTCTTCCGACACAGATATCAATACATTTCGACTACAAAGAAGCGAAAGAGACCTATCCATAAGCTCATGGCCGATGCTCAAGCCACGATATTCCGGCATAATATAAAAAGTACAAATTTTATGCTCTACACTGCTAAACTTCAGTAAAGACAGTCCTGCAATTTTATTACCGTCGTATGCAACCAATATATCTCGCGAGCCACTTAGAAACTCCGGCTTAAACTTGAAGTAGAGCCATTCTTTAAATCCAGGGTAAAGATGAGAAACTGCTGAAAGATGGCTTGCAATGAACATGAAGTCAACGTTCATTGCGCTAAGATAATCATAGCGTATGACCGGCCTCACCATAGTTGCAATCATTTCTCTCTCCACTACAATAAAAATAGTCTTCCAAACATTATTTTAACATTTCTTCTACTTTTTGCAAGAACTTTATAAAAGCGAATTATCTTTGGGAATGTACATCATGTAAGTAAATTACCTGATCAACTGCTGCCGCCCCAGCATTTTTAACAAAGTTAAAGAGCGCATTACCTATAGCACCAGAAACCGCACCTATTGCAAGTGCAAAAAGCAAGAAGAGGCACAGATTTTTATAGGTAACTGTGATCTTGCTAAATTTGGCGAACGCAGTAAATTTCTCTATGGAAGCCTGTGTTTTTCCTGGTGATTCCTTGTCAACCTTACCGGGCTCTTTCCAGTGATAAATAAGCATCTGTTTGGGAGCCATCTTATCTTTAGGCTCCAAGCTTAAATATTCATTCCAGAGCTCTTTTTCTAAAAGCCTGCATCTATGGAAATTTGCGTGGGCCTGCTTATATTCCGAATCGACCTCACGTATCAGGAAAAAATGAATATTTTTGATTCCCGCACCAATAAGGTTTTTAGATTGCACAATGCCAGGCAGATCTCGAACCTCGTTCAGCCTGAAGTCGACAATCTCCGTTGACTCCAACCGACTTAGTATAAAGCTATCACTATGTTTATAACTTTGAGACAACACCTTCGTCTCTTGCGCGCCCAGCTTGATTCGGAATCGAATATAACCAGGTAGCGCTTGATCGTGGCTCGTCTGCTCAAGAGCGGGGGAATCTGTTTTCTTTGTTACTCTGAAAAGTGCCAGCGGAAACAAAAGCGTGGACCCTTCATCCGTATCTACTATCCTCACCCCTCCATTTTCGGGACTGCAGGATATCTGGGTAAACACTCTGAGGATGTCTTTTTCTTTCCTATTATTTTCAAACTCGATGTCAACTGACGCATTAGAACTGTTACACGTTGACTTATGCCTAGCATTGAATATCGTTTGAATCAGGTCAGTCCTAGAGCATACCAACTCCCCCAGACCCGGGTGATAGTTATCCTTAGTTATCTTGAATGGAAAATAAACATTAATAGCCCCATCCTGATCGCTAGCTGTTGCCGCTGACCGAAAACTGACCCAGTAGAGGCTGTTCTGCCGACTGAAAACTGACCCAGGTGTTCAACTGCTTCTGCTCAATTTTTGAGCAGGAGAACACAGGGTGATCAGTATGGAAATGATGGGCAAAATTCGGCGGATGTATTTCCGCGACAAGCTGTCGCTGCATGAGATAGCCAAGCGCACCGGGCTGGCGCGCAACACGATTCGCAAGTGGGTCAGAGCACCTGAGGCCAAGCAGCCGGTGTACCAACGCCGCGCGATCTTTAACAAACTCAGCCCTTTTCACGTCACGCTAGAGCAGGCGCTAAAAGCCGATTCGCTGCGCCCCAAGCAACAGCGGCGCAGTGCCAAGGCGCTGTTGGCGCAAATCAAAGCCGATGGTTATGACGGTGGCTACAGCCAGCTCACCGCGTTTATCCGTGCCTGGCGAGGGGGACAGGGCAAGGCGTCGCAGGCCTTTGTGCCGCTGACCTTTGCTCTTGGCGAGGCGTTTCAGTTTGACTGGAGCGAGGAAGGCTTGCTGGTCGGCGGCATTTACCGGCGTATGCAGGTGGCACATCTGAAGCTGTGTGCCAGCCGTGCGTTCTGGCTTGTGGCGTATCCGAGCCAGGGCCATGAGATGT
This sequence comes from Stutzerimonas chloritidismutans AW-1, assembly GCF_000495915.1. Taxonomy (GTDB): domain Bacteria; phylum Pseudomonadota; class Gammaproteobacteria; order Pseudomonadales; family Pseudomonadaceae; genus Stutzerimonas; species Stutzerimonas chloritidismutans. The sequence goes on along the minus strand of NZ_AOFQ01000072.1, from coordinate 2,184 downwards.
TATTTGACGCCCATACACGCTCGTTCGGCGCCTTGGGCGGCGTGCCGCGCCGGGGCATCTACGACAACATGAAGACCGCCGTCGACAAGGTCAATAAGGGCAAAGGCCGGGCGGTGAATGCACGCTTTGCGGTGATGTGCGCGCATTACCTGTTCGATCCGGACTTCTGCAACGTCGCCGCTGGTTGGGAAAAGGGCATCGTTGAAAAGAACGTGCAAGACAGCCGCAGGCGTATCTGGCTAGACGCCCAGGACTGTCAGTTTCACTCCTTCGAGGAACTCAATGCCTGGCTGGGCCAGCGCTGCCGCGCGCTTTGGAACGAGCTGACGCACCCTCAATACAGCGGGCTGAGTGTGGCCGAAGTGCTTGAGTTGGAGCGCGCTGAACTGATGCCTGTGCCAGCGCCATTCGACGGTTACGTCGAGCGGCCTGCGCGGGTCTCCAGCACCTGCTTGGTCAGCGTCGGGCGCAACCGCTACTCGGTGCCGTGTGAGTACGCGGGTAAGTGGGTCAGCAGCCGTTTGTATCCGACGCGAATCGAGGTGGTGGCTGACGACGCGCTGATCGCCAGCCATGTCCGCTTGCTGGATCGCGACCAGGTCAGCTATGACTGGCAGCACTACCTCCCGCTGATCGAACGCAAGCCCGGTGCGCTGCGCAACGGCGCGCCCTTTGCTGATCTGCCGGCGCCGCTGCGTCAGCTTAAGCACGGTCTGGGGCGTCATGCCGGCGGTGACCGGATCATGGCGCAAGTTCTGGCTGCCGTACCGGTCGCCGGGCTCGATGCCGTGCTGGTAGCCGTTGAGCTGGTACTGGAGAGCGGCAGCCTGAGCGCCGAACACATCCTCAATGTCGTGGCGCGCCTGGCCGCGACCGAACCACCACCCAGCGTCGAAACCCACTTGTCGCTCAAGGAAGCCCCCGTCGCTAACACGGCGCGCTACGACCGCCTGCGTGGCCAGGCCGAGGAGGTCGGTCATGCGTGATTTGATGGCGGAACTCAAGGAGCTGCGCCTGCACGGCATGGCCACGGCCTGGGCGGAGTTAACTGCACAGGGTGAGTCGAACACAGCCTCGTCCAAGTGGCTGCTCGAACACCTGCTGGAACAAGAGCACACAGATCGCGCCATGCGCTCGGTGAGCCACCAGATGAACATGGCCAAGCTGCCGATGCACCGCGATCTGGCCAGCTTCGATTTCAACGCCTCTAGCGCCGACGCACGCCTGATCAGCGAGCTGGCCAGCCTGGCCTTTACCGACACCGCGCAGAACGTGGTGCTGATCGGTGGGCCAGGCACCGGTAAAACCCACCTAGCCACCGCGCTGGCCGTGTCCGGCATCACCCGGCATGGCAAGCGCGTGCGCTTCTACTCCACGGTCGATCTGGTCAATCTGCTGGAGCGCGAAAAACACGACGGCAAAGCCGGGCGGATCGCCCAGGCACTGCTGCGCATGGATCTGGTCATCCTCGACGAACTGGGTTATCTGCCGTTCAGCCAGGCTGGCGGTGCGTTGCTGTTTCACCTGCTGTCCAAGCTGTACGAACACACCAGCGTGGTGATCACCACCAACCTGAGCTTCGCCGAATGGTCGAGCGTGTTCGGCGACGCCAAGATGACCACCGCCCTGCTGGATCGGCTGACCCACCACTGCCACATCGTCGAAACCGGTAACGAGTCCTATCGCCTGCAACACAGTAGCTTGGCGGCCCAGGCCAAGATCAAATCACGGGAGCGAAAGCGTAAGGGCGGCCAGGAACCGGAGGACGATGAGTCGTTCTGATTTCATGGTGACGACGGCCTGCTGCATGGCTGCATGTGGCAGGTCTTCAACAGCTGAACTGGGACAGCGAGGGAGTGGGTTCAAAAGCAGCTGCGCTGGTAGACTTATCCACAGTTGCTGGTAACAAAATCAGCAATCCGCCCTGGGTCAAATTTCAATCGGCAGGGTGGGTCAATTTTCCATCAGCGCCAACACCCCTGATTTTCATCGTAGGTGGAAAGTGAAAATGACACGTTTCACGAGGGTGGAAAGTCGCTGGAGGCCCCGCCGTAGCTGGCTTTAACAGTTTCCACACTCGCCGAAACAGGCGCTCACTTTCCACCCTCAGCAATGAATGTGGAAAGTCCGGCTTTCCACTGTGGAAAGTCAGAGTGGAAAGTCGCTGTAAGCCGCGTCGTTGCT
>NZ_AOFQ01000071.1:0-70000 GCF_000495915.1 Stutzerimonas chloritidismutans AW-1 | reverse complement strand
ACAAGGTAGCCGTAGGGGAACCTGCGGCTGGATCACCTCCTTAATCGAAGACTTCAGCTTCTTCATAAGCTCCCACACGAATTGCTTGATTCACTAGCGAAAAGCGATTGGGTTTCGACCCGAGAGAGACGATTGGGTCTGTAGCTCAGTTGGTTAGAGCGCACCCCTGATAAGGGTGAGGTCGGCAGTTCGAATCTGCCCAGACCCACCAATTGTCATGGGATGTGGCCGATCTGTAGATGGGGCCATAGCTCAGCTGGGAGAGCGCCTGCTTTGCACGCAGGAGGTCAGCGGTTCGATCCCGCTTGGCTCCACCATTAACTCGAAAATCGCTGAAAGCTCAGAAATGAGTGCTGCTTGCATATCCTGTGATGTGTGAGGGTATTGATTTCTGGTCTTTGCGCCAGAACTGTTCTTTAAAAATTTGGGTATGTGATAGAAGTAGATTTGAGTGGTCACTTTCACTGGTGATTATTCAAGTCAAGGTAAAATTTGCGTGTTCTCTATGCAAATTTTCGGCGAATGTCGTCTTCACGTTATATAGACAGTAACCAGATTGCTTGGGGTTATATGGTCAAGTGAAGAAGCGCATACGGTGGATGCCTTGGCAGTCAGAGGCGATGAAAGACGTGGTAGCCTGCGAAAAGCTTCGGGGAGTCGGCAAACAGACTTTGATCCGGAGATGTCTGAATGGGGGAACCCAGCCATCATAAGATGGTTATCACACACTGAATACATAGGTGTGTGAGGCGAACCAGGGGAACTGAAACATCTAAGTACCCTGAGGAAAAGAAATCAACCGAGATTCCCTTAGTAGTGGCGAGCGAACGGGGATTAGCCCTTAAGCTTCTTTGATTTTAGCGGAACGCTCTGGAAAGTGCGGCCATAGTGGGTGATAGCCCTGTACGCGAAAAGGTCTTAGAAGTGAAATCGAGTAGGACGGAGCACGAGAAACTTTGTCTGAATATGGGGGGACCATCCTCCAAGGCTAAATACTACTGACTGACCGATAGTGAACCAGTACCGTGAGGGAAAGGCGAAAAGAACCCCGGAGAGGGGAGTGAAATAGAACCTGAAACCGTATGCGTACAAGCAGTGGGAGCCTACTTTGTTGGGTGACTGCGTACCTTTTGTATAATGGGTCAGCGACTTATTTTCAGTGGCGAGCTTAACCGAATAGGGGAGGCGTAGCGAAAGCGAGTCTTAATAGGGCGTCTAGTCGCTGGGAATAGACCCGAAACCGGGCGATCTATCCATGGGCAGGTTGAAGGTTAGGTAACACTGACTGGAGGACCGAACCGACTACCGTTGAAAAGTTAGCGGATGACCTGTGGATCGGAGTGAAAGGCTAATCAAGCTCGGAGATAGCTGGTTCTCCTCGAAAGCTATTTAGGTAGCGCCTCGTGTATCACTGCTGGGGGTAGAGCACTGTTTCGGCTAGGGGGTCATCCCGACTTACCAAACCGATGCAAACTCCGAATACCAGCAAGTGTCAGCACGGGAGACACACGGCGGGTGCTAACGTCCGTCGTGAAAAGGGAAACAACCCAGACCGTCAGCTAAGGTCCCAAAATCCTGGTTAAGTGGGAAACGATGTGGGAAGGCTTAGACAGCTAGGAGGTTGGCTTAGAAGCAGCCACCCTTTAAAGAAAGCGTAATAGCTCACTAGTCGAGTCGGCCTGCGCGGAAGATGTAACGGGGCTCAAACCAGGTACCGAAGCTACGGGTTCAACGCAAGTTGAGCGGTAGAGGAGCGTTCTGTAAGCCTGTGAAGGTCAGTTGAGAAGCTGGCTGGAGGTATCAGAAGTGCGAATGCTGACATGAGTAACGACAATGCGAGTGAAAAACTCGCACGCCGAAAGACCAAGGGTTCCTGCGCAACGTTAATCGACGCAGGGTGAGTCGGTCCCTAAGGCGAGGCTGAAGAGCGTAGTCGATGGGAAACGGGTTAATATTCCCGTACTTCTAGTTACTGCGATGGGGGGACGGAGAAGGCTAGGCCAGCAAGGCGTTGGTTGTCCTTGTTTAAGGTGGTAGGCAGAGATCTTAGGTAAATCCGGGATCTTAATGCCGAGAGCTGATGACGAGCTTTCTTTTAGAAAGCGAAGTGGTTGATGCCATGCTTCCAGGAAAAGCCTCTAAGCTTCAGGTAACTAGGAACCGTACCCCAAACCGACACAGGTGGTTGGGTAGAGAATACCAAGGCGCTTGAGAGAACTCGGGTGAAGGAACTAGGCAAAATGGCACCGTAACTTCGGGAGAAGGTGCGCCGGTGAGGGTGAAGTATTTACTACGTAAGCCCATGCCGGTCGAAGATACCAGGCCGCTGCGACTGTTTATTAAAAACACAGCACTCTGCAAACACGAAAGTGGACGTATAGGGTGTGACGCCTGCCCGGTGCCGGAAGGTTAATTGATGGGGTTAGCGCAAGCGAAGCTCTTGATCGAAGCCCCGGTAAACGGCGGCCGTAACTATAACGGTCCTAAGGTAGCGAAATTCCTTGTCGGGTAAGTTCCGACCTGCACGAATGGCGTAACGATGGCGGCGCTGTCTCCACCCGAGACTCAGTGAAATTGAAATCGCTGTGAAGATGCAGTGTATCCGCGGCTAGACGGAAAGACCCCGTGAACCTTTACTATAGCTTTGCACTGGACTTTGAATTTGCTTGTGTAGGATAGGTGGGAGGCTTTGAAGCGTGGACGCCAGTTCGCGTGGAGCCATCCTTGAAATACCACCCTGGCAACTTTGAGGTTCTAACTCTGGTCCGTTATCCGGATCGAGGACAGTGTATGGTGGGTAGTTTGACTGGGGCGGTCTCCTCCTAAAGAGTAACGGAGGAGTACGAAGGTGCGCTCAGACCGGTCGGAAATCGGTCGTAGAGTATAAAGGCAAAAGCGCGCTTGACTGCGAGACAGACACGTCGAGCAGGTACGAAAGTAGGTCTTAGTGATCCGGTGGTTCTGTATGGAAGGGCCATCGCTCAACGGATAAAAGGTACTCCGGGGATAACAGGCTGATACCGCCCAAGAGTTCATATCGACGGCGGTGTTTGGCACCTCGATGTCGGCTCATCACATCCTGGGGCTGAAGCCGGTCCCAAGGGTATGGCTGTTCGCCATTTAAAGTGGTACGCGAGCTGGGTTTAGAACGTCGTGAGACAGTTCGGTCCCTATCTGCCGTGGACGTTTGAGATTTGAGAGGGGCTGCTCCTAGTACGAGAGGACCGGAGTGGACGAACCTCTGGTGTTCCGGTTGTCACGCCAGTGGCATTGCCGGGTAGCTACGTTCGGAAGAGATAACCGCTGAAAGCATCTAAGCGGGAAACTTGCCTCAAGATGAGATCTCACTGGAGCCTTGAGCTCCCTGAAGGGCCGTCGAAGACTACGACGTTGATAGGTTGGGTGTGTAAGCGCTGTGAGGCGTTGAGCTAACCAATACTAATTGCCCGTGAGGCTTGACCATATAACACCCAAACAATTTGGCTGTTAGACGGAAAGTCGACAAACAAACCGAAAATCTGCACGAACACGCAATACCAATTCATCACATACCCGATTGGCTGCAGCGGCTAAACCCCGAGGCAGCAACTGAATTGCTTGACGACCATAGAGCGTTGGAACCACCTGATCCCTTCCCGAACTCAGTAGTGAAACGACGCATCGCCGATGGTAGTGTGGGGTCTCCCCATGTGAGAGTAGGTCATCGTCAAGCTCCTTTCCCAAACCCCCGACCCGCGTAAGCTGGTCGGGGGTTTGCTTTTGGGACAGAGAAAGGTATTGAACTATGGGGAGAGCATTTAGCGCGTGCCTAGGAAGTGCCTTCCACCAACCCTTCAATTGCATTGCTGCATTGCAAGCTTATAAAGTTCATTCAGGTCGGATGCTTTGGGGGTAGTGTTAAAAGAAGCCAGCCCCCGACAACCACGTAGCGTTCAGTCCTAACACCCCCGAAGTGCTGGAGCAGAGCCAGCCGTTGGGTCTTGGCCGGCACTAGCTAATGCTTGAGCTGGAGCCGCCCGCAGCTGTCGTCTAGATACATTGCTCTGGGCTGGGCTTAGGCAACCCCAGCCAGTACAGCGCGACCTAAAGTTGGCGGCAGGCGTGATGAGAGCACACAGCAGACAGACGCTTCCGCTACACCGTTATTCCCTTTGCCCCGCTTCAAGCATCGTCTCTGGCCGAACCCATTGATCGAACTCCTCGCTGGTAAGGTAACCAAGCTCCATGGCTGCTTCGCGCAATGTGGTGCCTTGCGCATAGGCCTTCTTGGCGATCTCAGCTGCCCGGTCATAGCCGATATGAGGATTCAGTGCGGTTACCAGCATAAGCCCGCGTTCCAGATGCTCGGCCATACGCGCCGGGTCCGGCTCTAATCCGGAAATGCAATGAGCGTTGAAGTTGCGGCATCCATCGGACAGCAGTTGGATCGATTGAAGCAGGTTATGAATGATCACCGGCTTGAATACGTTCAATTGCAGATGTCCTTGACTCGCTGCAAAGCTGATCGTCATGTCATTGCCCATGACCTGGCAAGCGAGCATTGATAAGGCTTCGCATTGGGTTGGATTGACCTTGCCGGGCATGATCGAACTACCTGGTTCGTTGGCTGGCAATCGCACCTCAGCGAATCCCCCGCGCGGACCGGAGCCGAGCAGACGAAGATCATTGGCCAACTTCATCAACGCGACGGCCAGCGTCTTCAGCGCACCGGACATCGCGACCAGCGGCTCATGTCCGGCCAGCGCGGCGAACTTGTTTGGGGCAGAGACGAAGGGGAGGCCCGAGAGAGCGGCCAGCTCCGCTGCGATGGCTTCGGCGAAGCCGTGCGGCGAGTTCAAACCGGTGCCTACCGCAGTACCCCCCTGCGCCAGTTCATAAACAGCCGGCAGGCACTGACGGATCGTGCGTTCGGCGATATCGAGCTGCGCGACGAACGCCGACATCTCCTGGCCGAAGGTAATCGGAGTTGCATCCATCAGATGGGTGCGTCCGGTCTTGATCAGCTTATTGTGTCGCACTGCAAGCTCTGCCAATCCACCGGACAGTTCTGCAATGGCAGGCAGCAGTTGGCTGTGCACGGCTTTGGCGGCCGCAATGTGCATCGCTGTCGGGAAGCAGTCGTTGGAGCTCTGCGCGCGATTAACGTGATCGTTCGGATGGACTGGCGCCTTGCCGCCTCGGTTGCCGCCCGCCAGCTCATTGGCGCGACCCGCGATCACCTCGTTGATGTTCATATTGCTCTGCGTGCCGCTGCCGGTTTGCCAGACGACCAGCGGAAACTGGTCGTCGTGCTGACCATGCAGAACCTCATCCGCGGCTTGCTCGATCAGGCGCGCGATGTCGGGCGGCAGATCACCAATTCGACTGTTTACACGCGCTGCAGCTTTCTTGATCAGCGCTAACGCATGCAGCACCTGGATCGGCATTCGCTCGCTACCAATCGCGAAGTTGCTCAGCGATCGCTGCGTCTGTGCGCCCCAGTAAGCCTGTTCCGGTACTTCGACTTGCCCCAGACTGTCGGTTTCTATACGCGTCATGCCATGCTCCTGCTCGATATTGCTGGTTAGGCTGCCCTGCGGCATCGGCAGTTCCGTAGCTTTGCCTTCGGCCGCTTGAGGCATTGGAACTCCGAGCACAGAATGTGTCCATTGAGGGCTACCTATAGCCAGCCCAAGGATTTCCAATGTCGACTTTTCGTGTCCAGACCCTGCGCGCTGCAGCGCTGTTCATCTGTATCACTTCATCGGCTTTTGCCGATAGTGCGAGCCATGCGGGAAGTGCAGAACGTTTTCTGCAGCTTGCCAATGCTGACCGGCTCGCCGTACCTGTTTATGCCCAAGTGCAGCAGATGTTTGCGCAGCGTTTTGCCGAAGCGCAGGCGCCAGATACCAAGAAGGCGCTGCTCGAGCGCTATCAGGCTCAGGCCAATACTGCTTTGGACAAGGCTATAGGGTGGGACAAGCTGAAGCCGGATCTGGTCGCTTTGTACACCAGCCAGTTCTCCGAAACGGAACTGAATCAGCTGATCGATTTTTATGAGTCGCCACTCGGCAAAAAGATGCTCAGCAAGCTGCCGGAGCTCAATGCTCGCTCGGCTCAGCTTACCCAGGTAAAGTTGGAAAGCGCGGTGCCGGAAGTAAATAACCTGCTGTCCGAGATGACGGCCGAACTCGAGAAACAGAAGCCTTAAGAGACCCTGCTATGCGCAAGCTCGATTTGATCCAAGACGCCCTGCAAGCCTTGCAGCCCGAGCACCTTGAAGTGCTCGATGAAAGCCACACACACAGTCGCGGGCAGGAAACACATTACAAAGCCGTGATCGTCAGCGAGCAGTTCACCGGACTGAATTCGGTCAAGCGCCACCAAAAGGCTTATGCCGCGATGGGGGCACTGATGCAACAGATCCATGCCCTTGCGCTGCATACCTATACGCCTGAGGAGTGGGCGCAACAAGGCACGGCCCCGGCATCACCGGTTTGTGCTGGTGGGCATAAATAGCGCGCCGTCTCGCACGGGACCATTCTTGCCGTTCTTTGTTAGACTTCCTCCCCGCGCCGGCCCACGCCGGCGCTTTCGTTTGTATCCGGTCCACCCTTTACGCGGGTGACCACTGGCGGAAGTACCCATGACACGAAAAATCGTTGTGGCAGCGCTGTACAAGTTCGTATCGCTGCCCGATTACGTTGCGCTGCGCGAACCCCTGCTCGAAACCCTCACGCACCTTGGCATCAAGGGCACCTTGTTGTTGGCCGAGGAGGGTATCAATGGCACGGTCTCCGGTACCCGCGAGGCCATCAATGCGCTGCTTGAATGGTTTCGGCTCGATGACCGCCTTACCGACATCGACCACAAGGAATCGTACTGCGACGAGCAGCCTTTCTATCGCACCAAGGTCAAGCTGAAGAAGGAGATCGTCACGCTCGGCGTTGAGGGTGTCGATCCGAATCGGCAGGTTGGAACCTATGTCGAGCCGCAAGACTGGAACGCGCTGATCGCCGATCCGGAAGTGTTGCTGATCGACACCCGTAACGACTACGAAGTGGCAATCGGTACGTTCGAAGGTGCGGTCGACCCGAAGACCAAATCGTTCCGAGACTTTCCTGACTACATCAAGGCTCACTACGACCCGGCAAAGCACAAGAAGGTCGCAATGTTCTGCACCGGCGGCATTCGCTGCGAGAAGGCGTCGAGCTATATGCTTGGTGAGGGCTTTGAGGAGGTTTATCACCTCAAGGGCGGCATCCTCAAGTATCTGGAGGAGGTGCCGGAGACGCAAAGTCGATGGCAAGGCGACTGCTTCGTGTTCGATAACCGCGTGACCGTGCGGCATGACCTCAGCGTCGGTGAGTTCGATCTGTGCCATGCCTGCCGCGCACCGCTATCCGTGGAAGATCGTCAATCGGAGCACTACGCTGCGGGTATCAGCTGTCCGCATTGCTGGGATACGTTAAGTGAGAAGACGCGCGCCGGCGCTCGCGAACGGCAGAAACAGATCGAGCTGGCGCGTCAGCGCAATCAGCCGCATCCCATCGGCCGCGACCCGCGAAAACTAGACCGCTGAGCCAACTGGCTGCTGCGCCAGCCTGCCATTGGAGTATCGAAGTGGCCCGACTGATCTATGTGATGGACCCAATGTGCTCCTGGTGCTGGGGATTCGCGCCGGTAATGACGGCGCTGGCCGAGCAAGCCGCGGCTCAGGGCGTATCGCTAGGGCTGAGGGTGGGCGGGCTGCGTCGCGAGCAGGGCGTTATGGATCAGGCAGGGCGGCAGCGCACGCTGTCCTACTGGCAGGCCGTGCACTCGGCGACAGGTCAGTCGTTCAATCTGGATAAGGGCTTGCCTGACGCGTTGATCTACGACACGGAGCGCGCTTGCCGTGCGCTTGTCGCTGCTCGCAGCCTCGATGAATCTCGCGTCTGGTCGCTGTCATTGGCGATTCAGCAGGCGTTCTACCAGCACGGGTTCGATGTGACCCTGCCAGCGGTGCTGGTGGACCTGGCCGAGACCGCAGGTCTTTCGCGGAGTCAGTTCGCCGAGCGTTATGACGACCCGGCCACCAAGGCAGCCACCGTGTCTGACTTTACCTGGGTCGAGAACCTCGGCATTGCCGGCTTCCCCACACTGCTGGCCGAGCACGAAGGGCAACTGGCGCTGGTCACCAACGGTTATCAACCGCTGTCTGCACTAAGCCCGCTACTGGAACGCTGGCTGGAGCGTAACGCCCATGCCTGACCAACTCAGCTGGGCAGAGATACGCCGGCTCGCATTGCACCATCGCAAAGCGCTGATCCTGGCGAATCTGGTTGCCGTGCTAGCGACGCTCTGCAGTGTGCCGATTCCGTTGCTGCTGCCGCTGTTGGTCGACGAGGTGCTGCTCGGAGCGGGCGACTCGGCGCTGCAGATCATGGATCGCTTTCTGCCTGCCAGCTGGGAAACCGCTGTCGGCTATATCGGGCTCATGCTCGGCGTGACCCTGGTATTGCGGTCTTCTGCGCTGGTGTTCAACGTGCTGCAGGCGCGCCTGTTCGCTCGGCTTTCGAAGGACATCGTTTATCGCATTCGCGTGCGGCTGATCGAGCGGCTCAAGCGCATTGCCCTGGCGGAATACGAAAGCCTCGGCGGCGGCACGGTGGCGGCGCACCTGGTCACCGATCTGGAGACCATCGACAAGTTCATCGGCGATACGCTCAGCCGTCTGCTGGTGGCCGTGCTGTCGATTTTCGGCACGGCGGCCATTCTGGTGTGGATGCACTGGCAGTTGGCGTTGTTGATTCTCCTTTTCAATCCGCTGGTGATCTACGCCACGGTGCAGCTGGGCAAGCGCGTGAAGCACCTGAAGAAGCTGGAGAACGACAGCACGTCGCGCTTCACCCAGGCACTCACGGAAACCCTCGACGCCATCCAGGAAGTGCGCGCCGGCAACCGGCAGGGATTCTTCCTCGGTCGCCTGGGTTTGCGCGCGCGGGAGGTACGCGACTACGCGGTTGCTTCGCAGTGGAAGACCGACGCGTCCAACCGTGCCAGTGGCCTGCTGTTCCAGTTCGGCATTGACGTGTTTCGCGCCGCGGCAATGCTCACTGTGCTGTTTTCCGATCTGTCGATCGGCCAGATGCTGGCGGTCTTCAGCTACCTCTGGTTCATGATCGGTCCGGTGGAGCAACTGTTGAGCCTGCAGTACGCCTTCTACGCAGCTGGCGGTGCGCTGGGCCGCATCAACCAGCTGCTGGCGCGGGCGGACGAGCCGCAGTACGCCGGAGGACGCGATCCTTTCGCCGGCCAGACGACGGTGGCGATCGATGTACGAGGTCTGCGCTTTGCCTATCAGGATGAACCGATTCTGGAAGGGCTTGATCTCAGCATCGCGCCGGGCGAGAAGGTCGCAATCGTCGGAGCCAGCGGTGGCGGCAAGAGCACCCTGGTGCAACTGCTGCTGGGCCTCTATCAGCCGCAGGCCGGGCAGATCCAGTTCGGCGGCGTGGCGCTTGAAGAGATCGGGCTGGGCACTGTGCGCGACAACGTTGCAGTGGTGCTGCAGCACCCTGCGTTGTTCAACGACAGCGTGCGAGCCAACCTGATGATGGGCCGCGAGCGAGATGACGACGCCTGCTGGCGGGCGCTGGAGATCGCTCAGCTGGCTGACACCATTCGTCAATTACCGAACGGTCTGGACAGCATCGTCGGCCGTTCCGGCGTGCGTCTGTCCGGCGGTCAGCGGCAGCGCCTGGCCGTAGCACGCATGATCCTGGCCGAGCCGAAGGTCGTGATTCTCGATGAAGCCACCTCTGCGCTGGATGCGGCGACGGAGTATGCCTTGCACCAAGGCCTCAATCGTTTCCTTCAGGGGCGTACGACGCTGATCATTGCCCATCGCCTGTCGGCGGTGAAACAGGCGGATCGTGTACTGGTCTTCGACGGTGGCCGCATCGCCGAAGACGGCGGCCACCAGCAGCTCATCGCCGAGGGTGGGCTTTACGCTCGGCTCTATGGGCACCTGCAGCACTAGCTGTCGCAGGCACGTCATTCACCCGCAGCGGGTCACCGAGTTCGCCGCTGGGGCTTGGCTGAAAGCCGCAGCTGATCCGCACCCATAGGTGGACATCCTAGCGTCGGCCGCGACAGGGGAAGGTCGTTGGCACTTACCGTCAGTCTTAAGGCGCCAAAAATATCCAGCCGCAACGCTCAACTATTTGTAATCTCTGCCGACTTCCCGTTCGTGCCTCTTTTGTGGAACTTCTCTGATGGAACCAGTGCTGAATTCACTCACTAATCTCTCGGTCGGCAAAAAGCTCATCGGTGGTTTCGGCCTGGTACTGCTGCTCACGCTTGGAGTGGCCGGTACCGGGTTCGTTGCCGTCGATGAAATCCTTGGCCGGGCCCGGCAGATCGAGCAGCTTTCCAGCGTCAACGCCTCCATTCTGGCTGCGCGTGGTGCCGAGCGGGACTACGCGCTGACCCGTCAGTCGTCTTCGGCCGAGGCCTTGCATGGCTCGCTGCAGCAACTGAATCAGAAGCTCGCCGGCCTGACCACCAGCTCCGATGCCGCCGAGCGGGCCTATCTGACGCGGATCAGCCAGGGTGCGGATGAATACGCGCAAAAGTTCGACCGCTACATGCAGCTGATCGAGCGCGGCGTGGCGCTACGTACGCGGATGCAGGAGACCGCTCAGGTCAGTCGCGAGGAGTTCGAATTCATCGAGCTGGACATGTACGACGCGGTACGGGTGCTGCGGCTGGAGGGAGATCGGCTCAAGGGAAGCGATCCGCTGACCGTCGCCGAGGCGACTTCGGGCCTGACCAAGCAGATCCTGGACATGCGTACCCTGGAGAATGTCTACGTTGCCAACAGCTCGGATGAAGCAGCCACCAGCTGGAGCGACTTGCACGGGAACGTGACCACCATCGGCAGCAATCTCAAGATCTGGCTGAACGATGACCAGAAGGCTTCCATGGACAAGGCTCTGGCCGAGCTGGATCAGTACAGGGTGGCGTTCGACGAGTTTCGTCAGAATCGTAGTGAGCGCCTCGCGCTGGAACAGTCGATGGCCCAGCAGTCCGAAGTCGTGATCGCTGCTGCCGACGAGGCCTTGGCCAATGCCAGCAGCGCCATGCAGCAACAGAAGAGCAGCAGCTACATGTTGCTTGGCGTAATTGGCGCGCTGGCCATTTTCGTCGGCCTGCTGGCCGCCACGGTGATCTCGCGAATGATCGTCGGCCCGCTTCGCAGCACCGTCCAGCAGGCCCAGCGGGTCGCCAGCGGTGATCTGACGTACTCCGCGGCAAGCTCGCGTCGTGACGAGGCCGGGCAACTGCAGAACGCCATGCACGACATGACCGAAAGCCTGCGCAACCTGATCGGTCGTATCGGTGGCAGCGTCAGCCAGATCGCCGCAGCCGCCGATCAGCTTTCGGCGGTGACCGCGCAAACCAGCGCCGGCGTACAGACTCAGCGCGTCGAGACCGAGCAGGTGGCCACCGCGATGCACGAGATGGCTGCGACGGTGCAGGAGGTTGCACGCAATGCCGAGCAGGCTTCCATTGCCGCGCGCCAGGCGGATCAGCAGGCGCGGCAGGGCGATCTGGTGGTGCAGGATGCCGTAGGACAGATCGGCAACCTGGCCGGCGAGGTGAATCAGTCGGCGCATGCGATCGAAGCGTTGCACGCCGAAAGTGGACGCATCGGCAGCGTGCTCGAGGTGATTCGAGCGGTTGCCGAGCAAACCAATCTGTTGGCACTCAATGCGGCCATCGAAGCGGCCCGTGCCGGCGAGCAGGGCCGCGGCTTCGCCGTGGTGGCTGACGAGGTTCGTGCCCTGGCGCGGCGTACCCATGATTCCACCGAGGAGATCGAGGGGCTTATCGCCAACCTACAGCGGGTTGCGCAGCAGGCGGTGGAGCAGATGCAGAGCAGCCGTGACCTGACTCAACGGACCGTAGATCTGGCCAACGAGGCCGGCGTCGCGCTTGGCCGGATCACGGAGTCGGTGTCGACCATCGAGCAGATGAACCAGCAGATCGCGGCAGCTGCCGAGCAGCAGAGCGCCGTGGCCGAGAACATTTCCGAGAGCGTGACCCGCGTGCGGGATATCGGTGATCAGAGCGCCAGTGCCACCGAGCACACCGCCAGCGCCAGCGCCGAGCTGGCACGCCTGGGACTGGAATTGCAGGAACTGGTTCGTCAGTTCCGCACCTGACCCGCGTAGGGGGTATGCGGCTCAAGCTCCTTGAGCCGCTTTCTTCAGCGACCGCCGTTCAGTTCAGCGGCCCAGGCGGCCAGAGGCAGCGCTGGCTCCTGCTGCCAGATGCGCTGCCACAGGCTGACCAGGCGGCTCATGTCGCCCCGGTTGGCCGGCAGTCGTTCGGGTTGCGCAATAAGCTGCCAGCCTTCGGCAGAGCGCTCTGCCAGCGGAAAGCGGAATGGATGAAAGCCGGTCATGCCCAGGCGCAGGTCGGTCACCAGTAGCTGATCGCCATCCACGTCATAGCGCAGCACGTTTCCGGTAAACCATTTCAAGCGTTCGTGCTGCTCTGAGCCATTGAGCTCCGCGGCCAGCTGCGCGTTGCGTGGAAGCCGCACGAGGCTGGGTGGTGCAGCATCCCACCAGCTGACCAGCGCTTCGTAATAGTGCTCGCCATCCACCAGAATCACCCGCCACAGCAGGCTGTTGAAGGGTGTTGGTGTGCTGAACATCTGCTCCGCCTGGATCCCCTGGCTAGCCATGGTCGCCTGCACGCGGTGCTCGGCCATCTGTTTGCCGGCCAGGGTGAACCCCAGGTAACAGGTGGAAATGGCCAGGGCGTAGGCGGGCCATCTGGCCCTGCGTCCGCGCAGGCCATACAGCAGACCCGCCAGCACCGCAATGAGCAGTGGCACGCTGTACAGCGGGTCGATGATGAACACGCTGGACCAGGCGATAGGCGGCGTGGTCAGTGGCCAGAGCAGCTGCGTGCCGTAGCTGGTGAAGGCGTCCAGCAGAACGTGAGTGATCAGCACCAACCAGATGCTGAGGAACAGTCGTGTAGCGGTGTATCGCTCGTCCGGCCGGAATCGCCTGATCAGCCAGGTCAGCAGAACGGCGAGCAGACTCAGCACGAACAACGAATGGCTGAAGCCACGGTGATAGGTCATGTTGGCGACCGCATCGCCGTAGTCGATGACCACATCGAGGTCTGGCAGGGTGCCGAGCACGGCGCCGTAAGCGAGCGCCTTGCGACCCTGCCAGCGACCGAGCATGGCGCCTTGTACACTGGCACCGAGTAGAGCCTGGGTGATCGAGTCCATGTTCAGATCCGTTGGGGCGGGCGTTTACCTTAGCCGCACGGGTGCCGGCAGCTGACGGCCAATGTTCTAAAAAGTGTGTCGGCGGCGCGCAGGTCATAGGACAATCACCGACACCCATCGTCTGCCGCGAGCTTTCATGCTGGAAATTTCCAATGCCGTGCAGTTGCCGGATGCCGAGATCGAACTGACTGCCATCCGCGCCCAGGGTGCGGGCGGGCAGAACGTCAACAAGGTTTCCAGCGCGTTGCACTTGCGCTTCGACATCCAGGCGTCGTCATTGCCGCCGTTCTACAAGGAGCGGCTGCTGGCCCTGCGCGACAGCCGGATCACCAGCGAAGGCGTGGTCGTCATCAAGGCGCAGCGGTATCGAACCCAGGAGCAGAACCGCCTCGATGCGCTGGAACGACTGGCGGAACTGATTCGCAGCGTGGCCAAGGTGGAGAAGGCGCGCCGCCCGACCAAGCCGACGCTCGGCTCGAAGAAGCGCCGGCTCGAAGGCAAAACCAAGCGCGGCGCGATCAAGGCAGGGCGGGGGAAGGTCGACTTCTGATCGGTGTGTGTCGCCACGCCGCCCGCGGAGCAGCCGGCTACAGGGTGCCGGTCCGTGGTGGCATCGGCTCGTCCTGCGCGACCGGATGCTCGTCGACCATTTCCGCCTCGTTGGCCGGCGCAGCATCAGCTTCGACTTCCGGGGTGTCGGGCATCAGCTCCAGCACGGTATGGCTGGTACGCAGCATGGGTGTGAAATGACCGTGCGGCTCGGTGACCAGATCCACTACGCGACGCGGGCGCCAGAACGAGTAGATCGCGAGGATGCCCAGCGACACGGCGAAGAACAGTGGCAGGGCGATGTGGCCGAACAGGTGCATCAGACCACCGGCGACCACCGGGCCGAACGCCGCACCGAAGCCGTTGGCCAGCAACAGGCCGCTGGAACCCGAAAGAATTTCGTCCGGGTGCAACTGATCGACCATCTGCGCAACGGCGATCGAATAGATCGAAAATGCCAGCCCGCCCCAGAGAAACATCAGCCCCAGCAGCAGCGAGCCGGACAGGATCGGTGTGATCACCAGCGCCAGGACCGCGGCGATCGCTACCACCCAGAGCAGCACGACGCGCCGGTCATGCTTGTCCGAGAACAGCCCGATCGGCCATTGCAGCACCGCGCCGCCGAGAATCGTGATGCTCATCAGCAGGCCGACACCAGCGGCATCGAAACCGACCTGGCTCGCATATACCGGCGCCAGGCCCCAGAAACCGCCCAGCGTAAGCCCGGAAATACCGGCCGCCATCAACGGCAGCGGGGCGATGCGCGCCAGTTGCAGCAAGTCGGTGGCTGGCATGTCCGGCAGCGCGGGTTGCGCCTGGCGGGTCAGGGTGATCGGCATTAGCGCGCTACTGATGAGGATGGCAGCCAGCGCGAACAGCGTGAAATTCATCGGTGTGTCGAGGCTCAACAGCTGTTGGGCAGCCGCCAGCGCGCCGAGGTTGACCGCCATGTACAGGGCGAACACCTGGCCGCGCTTCTCGCCGCTGACCTGCGCGTTCAGCCAGCTTTCTATGACCATGTACAGCGTGACCAGCGACACCCCGTAGAGCACCCGCAGCACCAGCCACACCCAGGGGTTGACGATCAGCACGTGCACCAGTACGGCTACCGCCGCCAGCGCGGCATAGAAGGCGAAGGTGCGGATGTGGCCGATGCGGCGGATCAGCGAGGGCGCCAGCCAGGTGCCGATCAGGAAGCCGGCAAAATAGCCGGACATCAGCAGACCGATCATGCCGGTGGAGTAGCCTTCGGCAACGCCGCGCAGAGTCAGGAGTGTGTTGAGCAGCCCGTGGCCGAGCAGCAGCAAAGCTACTCCGCCCAGCAACGAACTGATGGGGGCAATCAAGGACTTCATGTCGAACAACCCTAGGCAACTAATACGGTGATGGCAACCTGCTTGTTCGCGGGCCACCGTGAAACATTATGTGCGGACGATGTGCTCCGCTGGGCTCTGCCGCCGGTTGCTTGGGCAGTTTTTCCCGTTCAGGATTCCGCGCACATCGGACTTTCCAGCGGAGCGTTGTGGCTGATGGCCTCGTTGAGCTGCTGCACGGCAGCGTCTATTGCCTCGCGGTCCGGCCGCAGGGCGATGCTTTCCTTCGCCTTGTCGAGCACTGCCTGCGCATGCGCCAGCAGAACGGCTTCGGTTTCGGGCTCAGGATCGAAGAACAAGAGGTTCTTGAAGCACTGCAACAGGCTGAGCACGACCTGGGTATCGCCGCCGCCATAGTGCCGTGGCGGCCCCAGTACGGCCAGGAGCATCTGTTGCAGCTCCAGCTCGCGAATGTATAGCCGCGGCGGTTCGTCCGGCTCGCTGGCAACGTCGAAATCCGGCAGCTTCAGGCGCTCGGCGAACAGCACGCCAAGCATGTCGATCGCCTTTATCGCCGTGCCCGGGTCATTGATGCCTGGGCTTAGTGCCTTGCTGGCGATCTCGGATATCTGCTTGAAACCAAAGAAATAATGCTGATTCGCGTACTCCTCGACATAGAAGTCGAAGGCATCGAGTAGCGTCTCGGTCACTTCCTCATCGACCTGGCGGCTAAGCCTGAACAGTGGGTGGCCAGGCATCACGAAAAAGCCGTTGTGCACCTCAATGGTCATGCGCAGGTCGTGCTTCTGCAGCAGCGCCTTGGCCGCCTCACTGTTGAAGGCCTTGAAGTAGCCAGCACGGGTCGAGCGGGTAACCGGCCAGCCCTGATCATCCGGCCACTGTTGGCGTTCGCTGAACTGACCGAACTTGCCTTGCTGCACCTGCAGTTCCTTCAGGGTCTTCTTGAACAGGCTATTGAGGATGTAATCGACCTGAATCGATTGCGAGATACCGCGTATGAAAGTAATGAACAGGCACAGGCTGACGATCCCCAGCCCCAGCGCGAGAAAGATGCCGAGGCTCGGGATGTTTATGTCGTCGCCTTCCTGAATAGTCAGGATCAGCAGCAGCGAGTCGATGATGGTGCCCAGATAGATTCCGAGGATGAACTGGTGGTTGCGGCTGCTGATCAGGCTCGGGATGACGCGCGGCGAGAGTGTCGAGGACGCCGAGTTGAGCACCACCATCACCATGCTGAAACTGAACACCATCAGCGAGACGATGCCGCCAACCAGGGTGCCGAGGATTAGGCGGGCATTTTCGGCGTTGTTGACCAGGCCAAGTTTGATGTCCTCCTTGTAGACCTGCAGGTAGGTCATCTCCAGCCAGATGCTGATGACGCAGAGCAGTACCAGGCCGAGCGTGATCAGCGCGGGGTAGAAGGCGATACTGCTGACGATGCGCTGGTAGAGGCGAAACAGGCGATTGTTAGATGTAGCCATGCAGGGCTTCCGGATTGCGGTGCGTACCGGTTTCGGCAGTGCTGACGGGCAAATGTTCGGTGGACAGGGATTTCAGTATTGCGTGGGGACCAGGGTTGCGATCAGCGCACGCACGCTGCCGGGCAGCGCGTCCAGTTCGCGAACCAGAATGCTGCGCTCGCGCACCGCCCAGGGTTCGTCCAGTGCCACCAGCGCAAGCTGCATGGTGCGGCTGTGCCGCCTTGCCGCGGATTCGGGAATGATGCCGATGCCCACACCGGCCTCGATCATCCGGCACACCGCTTCGAAGCTGGAGACCTGGATGCGCAGCGATAGCTGGCTGCCAAGCTTTTCCACCTGATCGCGCAGAAAGGTCAGCAGCGTGCTGCCCTCATGCAGGCCGATGTGCTGGTAGGCCAGGGTCTGGCGCAGCGTGACCTGTCGCTCGCCCGCCAGCGGATGGCCGATCGGCACGGCGAGCAGCAGGCGGTCGGTGCTGAAGTGCAGCACCTGCAGTCCCTCGGCGCGCACCGGCCCGGCGATGATGCCCATGTCCGTGCTGCCGTCGAGCACGCCACGGACGATATCGCGGCTCAGCCTTTCCTGCAGGTCAACCGTCACGCCGGGGCGCTCGGCAAGAAAGCCGGCCAGCACTTCCGGCAGAAATTCGGTCACCGCGGTGGTGTTGGCGAAGATACGGATATGTCCGGCCGAATCGGTGCCGTATTCGGTGAACTCGCTCTTCAGGTAATCGACCTGGCGCATGATCAGCCGTGCGTGCTGCAGCAGCTTGTGTCCGGCCGGCGTCAGCTCGACACCGCGGCTGTCGCGGTACAGCAGGCGGCTGTCGAGCTGGCTTTCCAGCGCCTTGATGCGAGCGCTGGCCGCTGCCGGTGACAGATGGGCACGGCGCGCGCCCTGGGTCAGGCTCGGGGATTCGGCGATATGAATGAACAGGCGCAGGTCGGCCAGATCGAAATGCATGCTTGATACCGGTACTTGGAACGGCGTTCAGCTTAGCCGAACGCTGGTGTCGGTAAATACAAATTCACGGAACGCCGCCGTCGTAGCATTCTCCAGCGAAACAAAGACAACGACCGGAAGCCGCAATGACCGATATCTCTGCCTGGATTGGCCGCAGCGAAGAAGTGCACGACCAGCTCAGCCGCAACCTGCTGATGCGCATCGCCGCCACATTCGGCGAAACAACGCCCGCTCATGGCGAGGCGTTGCCGCCGTTGTGGCAATGGTGCTTCTTTCAGGAGCCCATCGCCGAGAGCGGCCTGGGCAAGGACGGTCACCCGGCGCGCGGCGGCTTCCTGCCCCCGGCCGATAACCGCAACCGCATGTGGGCCGGTGGTCGGGTCGAGTTTCTCCGTCCGCTGGAAGCCGGTGGCGAGGCGCGGCGGGGGTCGACCATCAAGCACATCGAGGAAAAGCACGGTCGCACCGGTGCGCTGCTGTTCGTCACCGTGCAGCACGACTACCTGCAGGACGGCCGTCTGGCCATCCGCGAGGAACAGGACATCGTCTACCGCGAGCCCACCCCGCCAAAGACCAGCAGCGGCGAACCCATGGTCGCCGGTGGCTGGCGCGAGGCGGTAACGCCGACGCCGACGCTGCTGTTCCGCTATTCGGCGGTCACCTTCAACGGCCATCGCATCCATTACGACTGGCCCTACGTCACCGAGGCCGAGGGCTATGCCGGTCTGGTCGTTCACGGCCCGCTGATCGCCACGCTGAACCTGCGTGCCTTTTGCCGCGCCAATCCCGATGCCCGCCTGCGCCGCTTCGCCTACCGCGGCCTGCGCCCGCTGATCGCACCGCAGCCGTTCGAGGTCGGCGGGCGCATTGTCGCGCCGGGCAATGCCGAACTCTGGGCCGGCGATCACAACGGCCTGGCGCAGAAAGCCGAAGTGGAATTCGACTGAGGTGTATGGCGGGACTCCGCCCCCTCACCCTAACCCTCTCCCCAAGGGGGCGAGGGGACGGCATCTGCGGGGTGGTCAGGGGCGCAGGTGATAGTCGTCCCGCGGAAGAAAGTCTGGTGAGCCTCAAGCTGAGTGCGCTACCGGGCAGTCCAGCCAAACGCGAATGCAGCCCCCTCTCCCGGAGGGAGAGGGCTGGGGTGAGGGGGCGGTGCTGCGGCCCTGCACAATCCCCCTGCCACTGCACAAGCCAACATACTCTCCTCCTTGGGAAGAGTGCCGGGGAGCGGGCTGGGGCGAGGGGGCGTTGCTACGCACATGCACTCCCGCCCAGCCATTGCACAGACCAACTCCCTCTCCCCCTTGGGGATAGGGCTGGGGCGAGGGGGCGGTGCCAAGGACCGACACAGCCGCCCGACCACCACACAACGCAACCCTCTCACCGCGCGTACGCGACAACGTATACGAGCGAGCACCCCACAGAAGCCCAGTCATCACGCGCGCTCCTGCCAGGCGGGCGTGCGTTTTTCCAGGAAGGCGCTCAGGCCTTCCTGACCTTCCGAGCTGGTGCGCAGGCGCGCAATGGCCTGTTCGGTGGTCTGGCGCAGGTCGGCGCTGAAATCGCCATCACCCACTTCCAGCAGCAGGTCCTTGCAAGCCTTGAGCGCCTGCGGGCTGTTGAGCAGCAGGTTGTCGACCCACTGCTCGAGCGCGGCGTCCAGTTCACTGGCCGGGTAGGTCTCGGCAAGCAGGCCGAGTTCGCGGGCACGCTTACCGTCGAAGCGTTCGGCGGTCAGCGCGTAGCGGCGGGTGGCGCGCTCGCCGATGGCCTTGACCACGAACGGGCTGATCACCGCCGGGGCCAGGCCGATGCGTACTTCTGACAGGCAGAACAGCGCATCGCTGGCACCGATGGCCATGTCGCAGCAGGCGATCAGCCCCAAGGCGCCGCCAAAGGCCGCGCCCTGCACCACGGCCAGGGTCGGCTGCGGCAGTTGGTAGAGGCGTTGCATCAGCTCGCCAAGTTCATGGGCGTCGGCGAGATTGGCCTGGTAGTCGAGCTTGGCCGACTCGCGCATCCAGCCCAGATCGGCACCGGCGGAGAAATGCTTGCCGCGCCCGCGCAGGATCAGGAAGCGGATGCTCGCATCGTCCTGCACCTGGGCCAGCGCGGCGTTCAGTTCGCCGATCACCCGGGCGTCGAAGGCGTTGTTCTTGTCCGCGCGGTTGAGCCAGAGGGTGGCCACGCCGCGCGCGTCTGTGTTCAATTCGATGGTCTGGAAATCGGTCATCTCGGCATCCTCGATGCGACTGCAGTCGCCGGCGCGTTCGGCTGCCGGCGGCACGGATTACATGCGGAACACGCCGAAGCGGGTCGGCTCGATCGGCGCATTCAGCGCGGCGGACAGCGCCAGCCCCAGCACCTCGCGGGTCTGCGCCGGGTCGATCACGCCGTCGTCCCACAGCCGCGCGCTGGAGTAATAGGGATGGCCCTGGCGCTCGTACTGCTCGAGAATCGGCTGCTTGATCGCGGCTACCTCGTCGTCGCCGAGACTCTTGCCGGCGCGCTCGCTCTGTTCCTGCTTGACCTGGGCGAGCACCCCGGCGGCCTGTTCGCCACCCATCACGGCGATGCGCGCGTTGGGCCACATCCAGAGGAAGCGCGGGTCGTAGGCGCGGCCGCACATGCCGTAGTTGCCGGCACCGAAGCTGCCGCCGATGAGCACGGTGAACTTCGGCACCTGGGCGCAGGCCACCGCGGTGACCAGCTTGGCGCCGTGCTTTGCGATGCCACCGGCCTCGTATTTCTGCCCGACCATGAAACCGGTGATGTTCTGCAGGAACAGCAGCGGGATGCCGCGCTGGCAGGCCAGCTCGATGAAGTGCGCGCCTTTCTGCGCCGCCTCGGCGAAGAGGATGCCGTTGTTGGCGAGGATGGCGATCGGGTAGCCGTGCAGATGGGCGAAGCCGCAGACGAGGGTGGTGCCGAACAGCGCCTTGAATTCATCGAACTCACTGCCGTCCACCAGCCGCGCGATCACCTCGCGCACGTCATAGGGCTGCTTGGCCTGCGCCGGGATCACGCCGTACAGCTCGTCGGCGGCATACAGCGGTACGCGCGGTTCGCGGGTCTGCAGCTGGCCGAGCTTGCGCCAGTTGAGGTTGGCCACGCAGCGGCGGGCGATGGAAAGCGCGTGCTCGTCGTTTTCGGCGTAGTGGTCGGCGACGCCCGAGGTCTTGCAGTGCACGTCGGCGCCGCCCAGCTCCTCGGCGGTTACCACTTCGCCGGTGGCAGCCTTCACCAGCGGCGGGCCGGCGAGAAAGATGGTCGCCTGGTTGCGCACCATGATGGTCTCGTCGGCCATCGCCGGCACGTAGGCGCCGCCGGCTGTGCAGGAGCCCATCACCACAGCGATCTGCGGGATGCCCATGGCGCTCATGTTGGCCTGGTTGAAGAAGATACGGCCGAAGTGCTCGCGGTCTGGGAACACCTCGTCCTGTCGCGGCAGGTTGGCGCCGCCGGAGTCCACCAGGTAGATGCAGGGCAGGCGGTTCTCGCGGGCGACGGTCTGCGCGCGCAGGTGCTTCTTCACCGTCAGCGGGTAGTAGGTGCCGCCTTTCACTGTGGCGTCATTGGCGATGATCATGCATTCGACGCCTTCGACGCGGCCGATCCCGGCCACTACGCCGGCAGCGGCGACATCTTCGCCATAGACCTCATGGGCGGCCAGCGGCGCGAGTTCGAGAAAGGCCGAGCCGGCGTCGAGCAGGGTATCGATGCGCTCGCGCACCAGCAGCTTGCCGCGTGAGACATGGCGCTGCTGGGCGGTGGCGCCGCCGCCTTCGCTGACGCGGCCGAGCAGGGCGCGCAGGTTGTTCACCTGTTCGAGCATCGCTGCGCTGTTGGCGGCGAACTCCGGCGAACGGGTATTGATCTGGGTGTGCAGGATGGCCATGGTTGGCTCCGTTCAATTCCATCATGGATGGCGCTGCCATCTACCGACTGCGGTGGAAAACGCTTCGCGGTTTTCCACCCTACGAGGGTTGGGTGTTGTTCCGCCCGCAGCTCACCTGGATTCGTTGAACAGCTCGCGGCCGATCAGCATCCGGCGGATCTCGCTGGTGCCGGCGCCGATCTCGTAGAGCTTGGCGTCACGCAGCAGGCGGCCGGTGGGGAATTCGTTGATATAGCCGTTGCCACCGAGAATCTGGATCGCCTGCAGGGCCATCTGCGTGGCGTTCTCGGCGGTATAGAGGATCACCCCGGCGGCGTCCTTGCGGGTGGTCTCGCCACGGTCGCAGGCCTGGGCGACGGCGTAGAGATAGGCACGGCTGGCGTTGAGCTGGGTGTACATGTCCGCCACCTTGCCCTGGATGAACTGGAACTCGCCGATGCTCTGGCCGAACTGCTTGCGGTCGTGGATGTAGGGCACCACCACGTCGAGGCAGGCCTGCATGATCCCGGTCGGGCCGCCGGCCAGTACCACGCGCTCGTAATCCAGGCCGCTCATCAGCACCTTGACGCCGCCGTTCTCGACGCCCAGCACGTTCTCTTGCGGCACCTCGACGTCATCGAAGAACAGCTCGCAGGTGTTGGAGCCACGCATGCCGAGCTTGTCGAACTTGTTGCCGCGGGAGAAACCTTTCCAGTCGCGCTCGACGATGAACGCGGTGATGCCGTGCGGACCCTTGTCCAGGTCGGTCTTGGCGTAGATCACATAGGTGTTGGCGTCCGGGCCGTTGGTGATCCAGGTCTTGCTGCCGTTGAGCACGTAGCGGTCGCCGCGCTTTTCGGCGCGCAGCTTCATGGAGACCACGTCGGAACCGGCATTCGGCTCGCTCATGGCCAGCGCGCCGACGTGTTCGCCGCTGATCAGCTTGGGCAGGTAGCGGGCCTTCTGCTCGGGGTTGCCGTTGCGGTTGATCTGGTTGACGCACAGGTTGGAGTGGGCGCCGTAGGAGAGGGCGACCGAGGCCGAGCCGCGGCTGATTTCTTCCATCGCCACCACGTGGGCCAGGTAGCCGAGGCCGGCACCGCCGTACTCCTCGGAGACGGTCACGCCGAGCAGACCCATCTCGCCGAATTTTCTCCACATGTCCGCCGGGAACAGGTTTTCCTGATCGATGGCTTCGGCGCGCGGAGCAATCTCGGCGGCGACAAAGGCCTGCACCTGCTCGCGCAGCATGTCGATGGTTTCACCGAGGGCGAAATTGAGGCTGGAGTAGTTCATGGGGCCACCTGCTTGTCTTGTAATTGTTCTGTTTTCAGAGGATTCGTTCGTCCGGCGGAGTGCAGGCCGGCGCTCTGGTAGCGGTCTGACGTCATCGACAGGGATGGTCGTTCGCTGCTTTACGTTAACGTAAAGGTCCGCTCTCGGTCTGTCAACACACCGCCGAGTCGGCATGCTGCAAGCATAGGCCTGCCAAGGTGCGGCCGTCGGTGGTCGGTCCTGCGATGGTGTTTCGTCGGTGGCGGGGCACTCGCCGCGAGGCTGGCGGGACTAAACAGGCAGTGGCCGCAATGCCGGCCTGCCACCCGACGAGGAACTCCATGCCCCGCATCGGCTTCGCCTGCATGTATCGCCATCCGCAACAGAGCCTCTCGCTGAAGGAGCTGGAGCGCATCGAGCGCACCTTCAATCCGCGCAGCACCACGCTGCGCTGGATGGCCTCGGTCGGTCGCGCCGCGGCCGAGGCGAGGCTGGAGGAGATCGTCGAGCACAACCTGAGCGCTCAGCGGGTGTTGCTCGAATACGTCGCCACATTGCCGCCGATGCTGCGCATGTTGCGCCTGTCCAGCGACTTGCTGCCGTTCTACAGCCATGCCGAGATCGCGCCGTTCTATCGCCGTGCTGAAATACAGAGCCGCCTAGAGGCGGGTTTCGCCGCGATCGGCGAGCTGGCGCGGGCCAACGATATCCGCCTGTCGATGCATCCCGGCCAGTACTGCGTGCTGGGATCGGACAAGCCCCTGGTGGTGGAAAACAGCCTGGCGGAATTCGAATACCACGCCGACATGATCCGCATGATGGGTTATGGCCGGCGCTTCCAGGACTTCAAGTGCAACCTGCATATCGCCGGGCGGCTCGGCGCCGAGGGCGTGCGTGCCGTGTGGCCGCGGCTGTCGAGCGAGGCGCGCCACTGCATCACCTTCGAGAACGACGAAAAGACCTATGGCCTGGACGACTGCCTGGGGCTCGCGGACCTCGCGCCGGTGGTGCTGGACATCCATCACTGCTGGATTCACGAAGGCCGCTACATCGAGCCGGACGACCCGCGCATCGAGCGTGTTCTGGAAAGCTGGCGCGGCGTGCGGCCCACCATGCACTACTCGCAGCCGCCGGAGCGCCTGATGGAGCTGGGCTTCGCGCCGGAGCGGAAGCTGGAAATCCCCGAGTTGCTGGAAAAGGTCAGCAAGCGCGACCTCTATGCGCACAGCAAGCGCATGTGGAACCGCTGGACGAATCGCTATGCGTTTCAGTTTCTGGATCGCTTCGACATCATGCTCGAAGCCAAGGACAAGAACCTCGCCGCGCTAGATTTCCATAACGAGTACCAGCGCGAATGCGGCTGACGAGGCGTCTTCGGCAGACGCATGCGCGGCATCGTTGCAGAGGCTCCGGCGCAACCGTTTTTGCGCCGCTCAGGCATGCCTTCCGACACGTCGTGTCAGCGCCGATCTGGCCGCGGCTGACCCCGTTATTCGTCACCAGATAATGGCCATTTGACTGCTCGAGCTCCTCGACTTTCGCCTACCCTGCGACATATTGTCAGCTAGTTACCTTTACGTTAACGTAATCGTCGCCTAGGGTGACTGTCAGCAGCGCCAGCACCCTTGCGAGCACGCCTCATAACAAACATAAGACTGAGGGAAATCGTCATGAGTCTTCCGAGCTATACCTGCGGACCGCAGAGCAAACCCCTGTTGCCCATGACCATCGGCGCGGCGTTCGACCGTACCGTGGAGCGCTTTCCCCAGCGTGAGGCCCTGGTGGTGCGCCATCAGCAACTGCGTTACACCTGGGCGGAACTGGCGGAGGCGGTGGACCGTTGCGCGCGTGGCCTGCTGGCCCTCGGACTGCAAGCTGGCGAACGAGTGGGCATCTGGTCGCCGAACAATGCCCAGTGGTGCATCACCCAGTTCGCTACGGCGAAGATCGGCGTTGTGCTGGTCAACATCAACCCCGCCTACCGCCTCAGCGAACTCGAATACGCATTGAAGCAATCCGGCTGCCGCTGGCTGATCTGCGCCGATGCCTTCAAGACGTCCGATTACCACGCCATGCTGCACGAGCTGCTGCCGGAGCTGGAAAGCGCCGCAGTTGGCGCGCTGCAGAGCCACATGCTGCCAGAGCTGCGCGGGGTGATCAGCCTGTGCGACAAGCCGGTGGACGGCATGCTCCAGTGGCAGGCGCTGATGGAGATGGCCGAGCAGGTCGGCCCCGAACAGCTGCGCCAGTGCGGCGAACGCCTGCAGTTCGACGACCCCATCAACATCCAGTACACCTCCGGCACCACGGGCTTCCCCAAGGGTGCGACCCTCAGTCATTACAACATCCTCAACAACGGCTACATGGTCGGCGAGAGCCTCAGGCTGACCGAGCACGACCGTCTGGTGATCCCGGTGCCGCTGTACCACTGCTTTGGCATGGTCATGGGCAATCTCGGCTGTGTCACCCACGGCACCACGATGATTTACCCGAGCGCCGCCTTCGAACCGCTGGCGGCACTGCAGGCCGCGGCCGAGGAAAAGGCCACCGGCATGTACGGCGTGCCGACCATGTTCATCGCCATGCTCGATCACCCGGAGCGCCAGTCGCTGGACCTCAGCAGCCTGCGCACCGGCATCATGGCCGGTTCCACCTGCCCGATCGAGGTCATGAAGCGCGTCATCGACGACATGCATCTGGCCGAAATGCAGATCGCCTACGGCATGACCGAAACCAGCCCGGTCTCCACCCAGACCAGCGCCGACGACGACCTGGAACGTCGCGTGACCAGCGTCGGCCGCACGCAGCCGCATCTGGAAAGCAAGATCGTCGACGAGCACGGCGCGGTGGTGCCGCGCGGGCAGATCGGCGAACTGTGCACCCGCGGCTACAGCGTGATGCTCGGTTACTGGAACAACCCGGACGCCACCCGCGATGCCATCGACGGCGCCCGCTGGATGCACACCGGTGACCTCGCGGTAATGGACGATGAGGGTTACATCAAGATCGTCGGCCGCAATAAGGACATGATCATCCGCGGCGGCGAGAACGTGTACCCGCGCGAGATCGAGGAATTTCTCTTCACCCATCCGGCGGTGGCCGATGTGCAGGTGATCGGCGTGCCGGACAGCAAGTTCGGCGAGGAGATCGTCGCCTGGGTCAAGCTGCACCCGGGCCATCAGGTCGAGGCCGAGGCGCTGCGCGAGTTCTGCAAGGGCCGCATTGCCCACTTCAAGACGCCGCGGCATATCCGGTTCGTGGACGACTTCCCGATGACCATCAGCGGCAAGGTGCAGAAGTTCCGCATGCGCGAGATCAGCGTGGTCGAGCTGGGTATCAGCGAGCAGCACTGACCGGCACCGGCCGGGTTCGCCCGGCCGGCAATTCGCTCATCCGAAAAGGAGCTTTCCATGGCGCTGCCTACTACTCAGTCGATCAGCCGTTTTCCGCTGTCCGATAGCCTCGACACGCTGCCCGCCGACCTGCGCGAACGGATTCTCGCCGTGCAGGAAAAGGCCGGTTTCATCCCCAACGTGTTTCTCATGCTGGCTCATCGGCCGGCGGAGTTTCGCGCCTTCTTCGCCTATCACGATGCGCTGATGGAGCGCGAAGCCGACAGCCTGACCCAGGCCGAGAAGGAGATGATCGTGGTCGCGGTGAGCGCCGACCACGGCTGCCTGTATTGCGTGGTTGCCCATGGCGCGATCCTGCGCATCCTCGCCAAGGACGCGCAGCTGGCTGACCAGATCGCCGTCAACTACCACACCGCGCCGATCTCCGAACGTCAGCGCACCATGCTCGATTTCGCCCTGCACCTGGCCGCCGGGCGCGGCGTGCTGGACGACGTCTGGCAAGCGCGGCTGGAAGCCCAGGGTTTCAGCCTCGATGACATCTGGGATATCGGCGCCATCGCTGGACTGTTCGGCCTCTCCAACCGCCTGGTGTCCATGGCGCGCACCCCGCCCAACGACGAGTTCTATCTGCTGGGCCGCGTGCCCAGAAGCACCGCGCGCTGAGCGCGACACCGCATTACCGCATGAAGTGGTAATCCGAGCCCGGGCAGTTGGCAGTCGGGCTCAACAGCTGCATCAACGATCACAACAACAAGAGAGAAAGCTATGCAACTGATACCAGCAAGCCGAACCTTCCTGCTTTCCAGCCTGGCCGCGGCCATCCTGGGCATGTCCACCACGGCTTCGGCCGCCTTCATCGAAGACAGCAAGGCCGCTGTCGAACTGCGCAACTTCTACATGAACCGCGACTTCCGTTCGGGGGACGGCCAGTCCAAGGCCGAGGAGTGGGCCCAGGGCTTCATCCTGAAAATGGAATCCGGCTACACCGAAGGGCCGGTCGGCTTTGGCCTGGATGCCATCGGGCTGCTCGGCGTCAAGCTCGACTCCGGCTCCGGTCGCGGTGGCACCGGCCTGCTGCCACGCTCGGCCTCCGGTGAACCGGCGGACGACTACGGCACGGCGGGCCTGACCGCCAAGGCCAAGCTGTCCGCCACCACGCTGCACGTGGGCACGCTGCAACCGGTGATCCCGGTGCTGATGCGCAACGACAGCCGCCTGCTGCCGAACATCTATCGCGGCGCCTGGCTGCAGAGCAAGGATGTCGAAGGCCTCACGCTGGATCTCGGCATGCTGGATCGCACCAGCTACCGCGACTCTTCCAACTACGAAGAGATGACGGTGTTCAATGGCGGGCTGCGCAACATCACCTTCGGCAGCGGTGGCACCACCAGCGACGAATTCCTCTTCGCCGGCGGGCGCTACGACTGGTCGCCACAATTGGCCACCAGCTACTACTACGGTGGGCTGGACGGCATCTACGACCAGCACAACCTCAGCCTGGTCCATGTGCTGCCCATCGGCGAGTCGCAGAGCTTCAAGACCGACCTGCGCTATGTGCGCTCCACCGACGATGGCGGCAGCAACGTCGACAACGACGCCTTCGGCGCGCTGTTCACCTACAAACATGGCGGTCACGCCTTCACCGGCGGTTACCAGCACATGAGCGGCGATACCGGTTTCGCCTACGTCGCCGGTGGCGATAACGCGTTGATCAACCTGTTGCAGATCAACGATTTCGGTAACCAGGACGAGCGTTCCTGGCAGGTCCGTTATGACTACGACTTCGCCGCCATGGGCATTCCCGGGCTGAGCCTGATGACCCGCTACGTCTCCGGTGACAACGTCGACCGCGGCGCTGGCGCCAGCGAAGGCAAGACTTGGGAGCGCAACACCGACATCGCCTACGTCATCCAGAGCGGCCCGCTGAAGAATCTTGGCCTCAAGCTGCGCAACGCCACCACGCGGAGCAACTTCCAGAGCGATCTGGACGAGAACCGCGTCATCGTCAGCTACAGCCTGCCGTTGTGGTAACCGCGAAACCGCTGTGAACCTCCTCGTTGGAAATTTCCGGGCCGCATAGGCCCGGCTTTTTCTGCGTCGTCCGAAGAGCTGACTTCGGCATTCCGGTGCCATGGAAACGGGGACGAACACGAGCGCCTGGGGCACTGGGAAACTAGTGAAAAGTGGTCTATATGCTGGCTATTTGCCTGCAGCTTGCACGCTTTTTCCGCTCAATCGCCCGTTTGAAAAAGCCACTTGCCGTATACGGAAACTGGTTGTTATCGTTTACGTAAAGGTCATGCAGCGACCTGCGCCATAACCAACAAAAACAATCAAGGTTAGAGGGCACCCCATGGAACCAGAGTTCGTGCTGGAAACGCGCGGCCTGACCAAGGAATTCCGCGGCTTCACCGCAGTGGATTCCGTCGATCTGAAGGTCCGTCAGGGTCACATCCATGCGCTTATCGGCCCCAACGGCGCCGGCAAGACCACCGTATTCAATCTGCTCACCAAGTTCCTCACGCCCACCCGCGGCGAAATCCTCTATCGCGGCAAGAACATCACCTCGATGAAGGCCAATGAGATCGCCCGGCTCGGTCTGGTGCGCTCGTTCCAGATTTCCGCGGTGTTCGGCCACATGAGCGTGCTGGAGAACGTACGCGTCGCGCTGCAGCAGAAGATGGGCAATTCCTTCCACTTCTGGAAATCCGAACGCAGCCTGCGCGAGCTGGACGATCAGGTGATGCAGCTGCTCGCCGAAGTGGACCTGCAATCCTTCGCCCAGACCCTCGCCGTCGAGCTGCCCTACGGCCGCAAGCGCGCGCTGGAGCTGGCCACCACCCTGGCGCTAGACCCCTTCGTGCTGCTGCTCGACGAACCGACCCAGGGCATGGGCAGTGAGGACGTCGACATGGTCGTCGAGCTGGTGCGCAAGGCGGCCGCCAACCGCACGGTGCTGATGGTCGAGCACAACCTCGGCGTGGTCAGCCGCCTGTGCGATCGCATCACTGTGCTGGCGCGCGGCTCGGTGCTCGCCGAGGGCGACTACGAAAGTGTTTCGGCCAACCCGCAGGTGCGCGAAGCCTATCTCGGCAGCGAAGCCGCAGCTCTCGAGGAGGCGCACGCATGAATCCACCGATGGACCGCGATCAGCTGCGCGTCAGCGATCTGCACGCCTTCTACGGCGAGTCGCACATTCTGCATGGCGTCGATCTGGTGGTCGGCCGCGGCGAGCTGGTGACCCTGCTCGGACGCAACGGCGCCGGGCGCTCCACCACGCTGCGGGCGATCATGAACATGGTCGGTCGCCGCACCGGCTCCATCGTGGTCAACGGCAACGAGACCATCGGCATGCCGGCCCACCAGATTCCGCGGCTGGGCGTTGGCTACTGCCCGGAAGAGCGCGGCATCTTCGCCAGCCTGAGCGTCGAGGAGAACCTGTTGCTGCCGCCGACGGTGCGCAGCGGCGGCATGAGCCTGGACGAGCTCTACGAGATGTTTCCCAACCTCTACGAACGTCGCTTCAGCCAGGGCACGCGGCTCTCCGGTGGCGAGC
This sequence comes from Stutzerimonas chloritidismutans AW-1, assembly GCF_000495915.1. Taxonomy (GTDB): domain Bacteria; phylum Pseudomonadota; class Gammaproteobacteria; order Pseudomonadales; family Pseudomonadaceae; genus Stutzerimonas; species Stutzerimonas chloritidismutans. The sequence continues at coordinate 40,330 of NZ_AOFQ01000071.1, read as the reverse complement.
AGCAGATGCTGGCCATGGCGCGCATCCTGCGCACCGGCGCCAACCTGCTGCTGCTCGACGAGATCACCGAAGGCCTGGCGCCGGTCATCGTGCAGAAGCTTGGCGAGGTACTGATCAAGCTCAAGCAGCGCGGACTGACCATCGTCCTGGTGGAGCAGAACTTCCGCTTTGCCGCGCCGTTGGCCGACCGCCATTACGTCATGGAGCACGGCCGCATCATCGAGGAGATCGAGGCGGCCGAGCTGGATTCGAAGAAGGACTTCCTCAATTCCTGTCTCGGGGTGTGAACCTCAGGAAGCTGTAAACCGGCCGCAGTGGATGCCGGCCCGAACCACAACAAAAACAATCGAGAGTGGTGAATACATGAGCTTTTTCCGCAAGAGCGCGAGCGCCATCCTGGCTTCTTCCCTGATCGCTTCGGCCGCCCAGGCCGAGATCAGCAATGATGAAATCCGCATCGGCTACCTGGCCGATATGTCCGGCACCTATCGCGACCTGTCCGGCCCGGGCGGCCTGGAAGCGCTGAAGATGGCGGTGGAGGATTTCGGTGGCAAGGTCGACGGCAAGAAGATCGTTGTCTTCCACGCCGACGACCTGAACAAGCCGGACGTCGGTGCCAACACCGTGCGCCAGTGGATCGACGAGCGTAACGTCGACATGGTGACCGGCATGGTCGCCAGCTCCGTGGTGCTGGCAGCGAGCAAGGTGGTGGAGCAGGGCGGCAAGCTGGCGCTGATCTCCGGTGCCGCGGCGTCCAGCATCACCAACGAGTTCTGCTCGCCCAACCACATCCACTGGACCTACGACACCTACGCGCTGGCCAACGGCACGGCCAAGGCGGTGCTCGCCGATGGCGGCAAGAGCTGGTACATCCTCACCGCCGACTATGCCTTCGGCCACGCCATGGAAACCGACATCACCAAGGTGGTGGAAGGCGAGGGCGGCAGCGTCGTCGGCAAGGTCCGCCATCCGTTCCCAAGCAACGATTTCTCCTCCTACATGCTGCAGGCGCAGGGCTCCGGCGCCGAGGTCATCGCCCTGGCCAACGCCGGTGCCGATACGGTCAACTCGCTGAAGACCGCCAGCGAATTCGGCGTCACTCAGTCCGGGCAGAAGCTCGCCGGCATGGTGGTGTTCCTCAACGACATCCATGCCATGGGCCTGGACGTGACCCAGGGCCTGATGCTGACCACCGGCTGGTACTGGGACATGAACGACGACACCCGTGCCTGGGCCAAGCGCTACTACGAGCGCACCAAGCGCATGCCGGGCATGGTGCACGCCGGCATCTATTCGGCCACTACGCATTATCTGAACGCGGTAAAGGCCGCCGGCACCGACGAGACCGTCGCGGTGCGTGCACAGATGGCCAAGACCCCGGTCAACGACATGTTCGCCAAGGGCGGTCGTATCCGTGAGGACGGCCGCATGGTGCATGACATGTATCTGGTGCAGGTCAAGACACCGGCCGAATCCACCGGCGAGTGGGACCTGTACAAGATCGTCAGCACCATTCCGGGAGAGCAGGCCTATCGGCCGATCGCCGAGACCCAGTGCACCAAGCTGGTCGCCAAGGACTGACCGGCTGATCCGCGCCATCACCCGGTCGGCAACGGCCGGGTGCCACGGACTTCCTTTGGGTGGTGAACCATGACTCTCGTATTCGGCGTACCCCTGAGCGTGCTGCTCGGGCAGTTGCTGCTCGGCCTGATCAACGGAGCGTTCTACGCGCTGCTGAGCCTGGGCCTGGCGATCATCTTCGGCCTGCTGCGCATCATCAACTTCGCCCATGGCGCGCAGTACATGCTCGGCGCTTTCGTGGCCTTTCTGGGGCTGAACTACCTGGGTGTGAGCTACTGGTTCGCGCTGGTGCTGGCGCCGTTGGTGGTGGGTTGCCTGGGCATGGCCATCGAGCGCGGCCTGCTGCGGCGCATTGCCGGTGAGGATCACCTTTACGGATTGCTGCTGACCTTCGGCCTGGCGCTGATCGTCGAGGGCAGCTTCGTCAAGCTGTTCGGCGTGTCCGGCTCGTCCTATCCGATGCCGGAGTTGCTGCGTGGCGGCTTCAATCTCGGCTTCATGTTCCTGCCGACCTACCGCGCCTGGGTGATCGTCGCCGCGCTGGTGGTGTGCCTGGCGACCTGGTACGTCATCGAGCGCACCCGGTTGGGTTCCTACCTGCGCGCCGGCACCGAGAACCCGAAGCTGATGCAGGGCTTCGGCATCAACGTACCGCTGCTGGTGACCCTGACCTATGGCTATGGCGTGGCGCTGGCAGCGTTTGCCGGCGTACTGGCTGCGCCAATCTACGCGGTGACCCCGGGCATGGGCTCGAATCTGCTGATCGTGGTGTTCGCCGTGGTGGTGATCGGCGGTATGGGCTCGATTCTTGGCGCCATCGTGACCGGCATCGCCATGGGCCTGATCGAGGGGCTGACCAAGGTGTTCTATCCGGAAGCGGCCAATACCGTGGTGTTCCTGGTCATGGTGGCGGTGCTGCTGGTTCGTCCTGCGGGACTCTTTGGTAAGGAGGCATGAGCATGACGAATCCGGCAAACGCAGACGTCGCATCAGTGCGACAGGCCAGTGTGGTACGCGAGCGCAGGCATGCGGCCGCGCGGCGGCAAAAGATCTTCTACGCGGTGCTTTTGGTGATCGCGCTGCTGGCGCCGCTGGCGGTGTATCCGGTGTTCCTGATGAAGCTGCTGTGCTTCGCCCTGTTCGCCTGCGCCTTCAACCTGCTGCTGGGCTACGCGGGGCTGCTGTCCTTCGGCCATGCGGCGTTCTTCGCCACCGGCGGCTACATCACCGGCTACATGCTGAGCAGCTACAGCGGGCTCAGTACCGAACTGGGTATCCTCGCCGGCACGCTGGCCTCGACGGTGCTCGGTGCGCTGTTCGGCATGCTGGCGATCCGCAGGCAGGGCATCTATTTCGCGATGATCACCCTGGCGCTGGCGCAGTTGGTGTTCTTCGTCTTCGTTCAGGCGCCGTTTACCGGGGGCGAGAACGGGTTGCAGGGCGTGCCGCGTGGGCATCTGTTCGGCCTCGTCGACATGAAGAACAACATGGCCATGTACTACTTCGTGCTGGCGGTGTTCGTCATTGGCTTCGCCGTCATCCAGCGCACCATCCACTCACCGTACGGGCAGGTGCTCAAGGCCATCCGCGAGAACGAGCCGCGTGCGGTGTCGCTCGGCTACAACGTCGATCGGCACAAGCTGCTGGCGTTCGTGATTTCCGCGGCGCTTGCCGGCCTGGCCGGCGCGACCAAGACCGTGGTGTTCCAGCTGGCCTCGCTGACCGATGCGCACTGGCACATGTCCGGCGAAGTCATCCTGATGACCCTGCTCGGCGGCGTCGGCACCATCCTCGGGCCGCTGGTCGGCGCCACCGTGGTGGTGACGCTACAAAGCTCGCTGTCCAATGGCCCGCTGGGCGAGTGGGTGCATGTGATCCTCGGGGTGATCTTCGTGCTCTGCGTGCTGCTGTTCCGCTCCGGCATCGTCGGCTGGCTGGAACGGCTGGTGAAGCGCAACTTCAAGTAGCGATCCGGTGCGGGACCGTCCAGATTGCGCCGGACGGTCCCGCCATCGGCGAACCCGCTGCAGGGATACGTGCCTAACGTCCCAGGCCCCTTTCAGAGGACAGAGCCATGCCTGGCACCGACCCCCAAATGCAGCCGCAACCCACCTGGCCCTGGCGAGCCGACGAATCGCCCCTCAACGACCTCGACGACGCCGAGAGCGATACCGAGTTCGAAGGCCCGGACGAGCTGCCGGAAGAAGTGCTCGAACAACTCGAGAAGGTCGCTCCGCCGCCGGATCCGATGCCCGACCCTGGTCCGCTTTAACGGATTGCACTCCCTTCGATAGAAACTAAAAGGCCCCGACGAGTCGGGGCCTTTTTTCAAGCGAGCGGACGCTTAGACGTTGAACAGCGATTGTGACTGCAACTCATTGAATGAACAGTTCACCATGCTGCTCCATTAAAAAGTATACTCATGTTTGTACTCAAAAAACTCAGCATTGAGTACGTTTAACGGTGATCTGGCGCCGTTGCGGCGGCTCGGATTCAGCTTTCCAGACGCCAGCGACAGGCATCAATGGTGGATTTTATCTGTTGCGCCAACATCTGCCTAATCGGAGCACGCTCAAATCGCTCACCCAATGAGCTTGCCTGCGGCAGCATCCGGTCGATGACCTCTTCCGCCCGTTTCCTTGGGATGCCACCTTCCTCCGCCAGACGCAATAAATGCCGGCGTTCGATGGCAGCACCTTCGCCGCAAACGTCCAGGTGATGCTGGCCCATCGGGCCTTCACTGAAGGTCAGGTCGAATGCCGGTGCCAGACGCCAGCGCCGGTCAGGCCCGAGACGCCACGCGAAGTTCTTGGGATGGTCGTCACGGTTGTGGAAGAGCACATTGAAGACTGCTCGCGCGTAGGCTTTCTCCACTTCGCGCTCGTCGCGCGTCAGGAAACGGGTAGCCCGCAAGAAAGCGGTGTAGTCGGTGGCACCGGGCAGGCGAAAATCCACCTGCAACAATCCAGCCAGACTATGCACCGGGACACGTTGCCCACCTTCCCGGTCGAAGCGCGCGACGCCGAAGGCGGCCAGTTCAGGGCCAAGGTCGAACCAGCGACTTTCGGGCACTTCCAGTCCGCAATCCCGAGCCAACTCGACATAGAGCTGCTCGATGACGCAGACCTCCTTGTGTTCGTTCTGCGCCGGGAACTTGACCAGCCAGGGGCTGCCGGGCGCATCCGGACGGGTGCTGACCTGCCCGGTCATTGCGTCGTACTGCACCAAGGCCTTGGGCCTGGCCCCTTGCGGTGAGCCGCCGGTGAGCGCGAGCTCGCGCAGGGCTGCCCCCGCCTCGCCCGCGAGCGCGAGACGGCTTTGCTCGGCCAGCGCCAGCAAGGACCAGTCGGGCTCGTGGGCGCCGGCGTCGCTTGCCGGAACGAAGCGCAACGCGCCCATCGCGCGCTCACCAATGAAGGCCAGGCGGTCCAGTGGCCCGGGATGGCGCAAGCCGTGTTGACGGAACAGGCGATCCATCAGCAGCAAACCCCAGCCGTCAGGCAGACTGTCGGCTATTAGGCCCGGAAGGCGATGCAAATGGGTCGGAAAACCACCGTAGGCATCCGCACGCAGCTTGAGGTGCAAGGGCGACAGTTCCAAGCCCTGAGGCAGAGCTTCGGGAGAATATTCGAAGAGCAGGGATTGACCGTCATCGGCCAGGCGTCCCAACGGCCAGTCTTCTCCCCAGCCGCAATAATGCACGGTAAGCAGCTTCATGATGTTCTCTTACGCGGCGCACGCTGGCGGCGGCTGACAAGGTCCACCTGCTCCATCTGGGCGATGGATTGCCGTTTGAGCACGAAGAGATCGTCCAGCGCCTCCAGCAAGCCAAGTGCCTGCGCGACACGGACCAGCGTTTCCAGCGAGCACTGACCGTCGCTTTCGAGTTTGCGCAACGCCCCCAAGGACAGTCCGGCCATTTGCGCCAGTTCACGCTGCGTAAGCGATTGGGCAAGCCGCTGCTCGCGCAGACGAACACCCAGCGCGTGCAGGATCTCAGCGGGAGTTGAGAGATGAAAAGTCACTTTTATGACCCTTAACGCGGAAAAGATTGCGTAAATACCATTTTAGTGGACTTTACTTATTCTTGAAAGCAGATGGCTGCGATAGCTGCCGCGAGCGACTAGGCAGTGACCATCGTAACGTTACGATACCGTAGCGCTACGATGTTACGGTGCAGGCTCCTGTCCAGCCGCCGGCGCCTCCAGCAGTACTGAAGGCTCCACCCCCAGCGCCTCGGCCAGCTTGAAGATGTTGAGCACTGCGATGTTGCGCTGACCACGCTCAACACCCCCCAGATAGCTGCGTGCCAAGCCACTTTCCAGTGCTAGGCGTTCTTGCGACCACCCTCTGGTCTTTCTGATTTCTATCAGCTTCAGGCCGAAGCGTAGTCGGGGATCAAGGGCCATATTTCTCTCTTCTTTAAAGAGAAATGACTCTATGAGTACCCCCTCTATAGGGCTACGCCCGATAAGTACCCGCACTATGAGTGACAATTGAATGCAGTCCCCATAAAATGGCCTCTATGAGTAACAAAATGGGGGGAAATGACGTATGGCAAGCGTCTGGAAGACTGCGGGGGTGGGAGCGGCGGCGGGGCTGGCAGTTCCGGTGGCTGGGCTTTCAGGTCTTGCTGCCGCTGGTCTTACGCTGATTCTTGTACTGGCGATGGTCGGCGTGGGGCCTGCGCGCCTGTCACAGACATCGCTTTGGGGGCTGTTGACCAGTGAGCTGATGCTCTATCTGCTGATTTCGCTGGCGATCTTCACGCTGTCCTTCCGCTTTCTGGCACGTCTGCAGGCCCGCTGCCAGGCCCTTGTCGCCAAGCTCAACGCCCAGCAGGGGCTGTCATTCGATGCTGGACATCTCCTGGGTTATCCCGCGCCGGCATTCCTTGTTTTTGACCCGGAATCGCAAGATCGCGGCCTGCGATGTGGTCAATGACGCATACAAACTGCACGACTTCTCCTGGCTGCTCGGCTGGCGGATGACCTGGCGCGAGGTCGAGAGCATGGAGATGAACGGCGGTAGCCGTCAGGTCAACGCCAGCGGCATGAGCGTGCCGACCTTCGAGCGCACGGTACGCGCGAAAGACTTCGCCATCGAGCTGCAAACCGCCGATCCGCAACGACCATTACTCAGTTTCCCCATGAGCCGTCGGGCGGCGGAAACCTGGTGTGCCCAGCTCAATGCCCTCTTCAACGGATAACCTCGCGAGGAACTGCGATGAAACACTACCGGAGCTTGCTGCTTCTGCCTTTTGTATTGACAGGTTGTGCCACACCCGACATGCAAGGCGCACTGGATTCCATGAACGGCTTGGGAAAATCGATTGGGAGCAGCCTTTCGCAAGCGGCTACGTCCGCAAGCGCAGCAAATCGCAACAGCTTGCTTGGCACTCCACTGCATAACGCCTTGCGCCAGAATCTGTCTACCGACGGTCACGCCCCGGAGTGGCCCAAGGTGGTGATCAGCAATCTGCAAATTCCGGCTGATCAGATGACGCTGACCCGTAGCCTCACGCTCAAAGCCAGCGATTGCATTCACTTTGATGCAGTGCTCTGGCACGACGCCAAGCGCTCCGAGCGCTTCAGCAATCTGTCGCTTTGCGCGCCGGAGCTGCCGAAACAGTCAAACAACTTCGTGCTGACCTGGAAGAGCTTTTCCATCTCCGGCAAGACCAGCGGTCAGGTTCGCAGCGACGGGCCAACCCCACCGTACAGCAAGCTGCCCAGCGACCCGGCGATGGAGCGCTGGCTGATGAATCAGTTCGGCCTTTACTATGTCGGTTCGTTGCTCACGCTGGTCGGCTATGACCCCAACTTCACGGTCGATGACCGCCGCTTCTGGATCAGGAACCTCAAGGGATGAAAGCGTTGCTACTGGCAGCCATGCCGGTGGTGCTGATGGATGGCACTGCCCCAGACCTCAACCACTGGTTGCGGATCGAGCCAGCCATCGTCGCCGCCGTGGAATGCCGTCAAGCCTTGCCGTTGCACGTACTGGACGGCATTGCGCCCAATGCTCCCGGCAGTTGGTCGCTGACACCGGCACGCAGCTTCACAGTGTTCGGGTTGCCGGTGACGCGTATCGAGCTGTTCATCGACCCGGATGGTGAATTGGGTGCGAGCTATACCGCAGTGATCGAAAAGCGCAGCCTGGAACAGGTGCGCAAGCAACTGAAGCTTGCCAGCCAGCGCGGGCGCATCGGCCAGCTCTCGGCAGATCAGCCCAGCGCAGAGGTTCAAGTGACTTGCACGGTCGCCGCAACGGAGCAAGGGTGAGCATTCAGCGCATCCTCTCCGGCGGCCAGACCGGCGTAGACCGGGCTGCGCTGGATTTCGCTATTGCCCGGCAGATTCCGCACGGCGGCTGGTGCCCGGCAGGCCGACGGGCCGCTGATGGCGTACTGGATGCTCGCTACCAGTTGATGGAGACCGAATCCAGCGGTTATCGCCAGCGCACCAAACGCAATGTGCTGGACGCTGATGCCACACTGATCATTTACCGGGACAGGATCGAAGGTGGCAGCCTGCTCACTCGCGATCTGGCGACGGGACACGGCAAGCCGCTACTGCTGTGCGATTTGCATGACCCTGCAGAAGAGCTGTTGGCGGCATGGCAAGACTGGTTGCTTAGCCATCCCGTCGCTATTCTCAACATTGCTGGCCCGAGTGAAGCACGCAACCCCGGTATCTACCTGCAGGCGAGCGCACTACTGGAGCTTTTTTGGAGCAAGGAACATGAGCCGATCTGATGCCCGCTGCGCGACACCCTATATCTACTCGGGTGAGTTGCAGATCCGTCCCGAAGTGGATGCCGCGCTGGCTGCGCTGAAAGACAAACCCTACACCGCCATCCCTAGCTGGAAAAATGACGGAACCTGGGAGCTGTGGACGGTGGAAGGCGACGGCGAAACCAAGCCCTGCATCATCAGCGGCCCATCGACCACTTACCCCAGCGAGGCCGATGCACTGGCCGCCGGTGCGGCCTGGCTATCCGGACAACGCTGAGCAACCTCAATTCCAGCCCTCGCTGACAAAGCCAACGCCACGGCGGTTGATCTCGACCGGCGGCCTGATGTCTTGCACTTGGACAACACCCCGGCCATCACGAGCTGCCGAGCCCAAGGCCCGCTGCAGAATCAGGCGCACACTGCGCGGCGGCAAGGCTTGCAGACGGGACAGGACATCATCACCCAGTCGCTCGGCAAAAGCTGTGCCCCAGCTGGACTCGTCGCGGAGCCGGTTGTAGATCGACTGCGCAATGCTTCTGACCTGCTCCGGCTTGGGCGGTTGAATGTGCAGCACTGTCAGCCGTGAGCGCAGCGGCCCTGGAATCGCTTCCAGCTCATTCGCGGTCGCCATCCAATTGACATGACTGGCGTCGATGGAGAAATCACGGATCGACAGGTCGATGAAATTCCGCGCACTGCGCGGTTCCAGCAAGGTATAGAGCGCCGCCAGCGGATCGTATTGCGGTCGCCCGTTGCTGGCCTTATCCAGCTCATCGAGCACCACCACCGGGTTGGCCAGCGGCTGGTAGGCCAGCAGCTCGAAAAGCTGGCCTGGCTCGGAATTGCTCCAGAACGATTCGGAACCTGCGAGCGGCGAACTCGATTGCGTGCTCGCCATATCGAAGACCCGAAACGGCAGCACGAGCTGATCGGCCAGCCAGCGTGCCGCCTCGGTTTTACCAATGCCCGCCGGGCCGACCAGCAACACGGCAGGCCAGGACACGCGGCCATCGCCCAGACTGGACAAGGCGAAGTGATCACGCAGCAGCTCGGCCAGTTCATGGAAGTTTGGGAAAGCCTGCGCGAACTCATCCAGCAGGGCTTTCCAGTCCGGGGGTAGCAGGCCCAGTTGGCGGCTACCATGGCCCGCCCGCTTGATCCGCTCTGCCATCGCCTGTGCGCGCTTGAACTTGTCGTCGCCTTTTGGTCGGTGGCGATCCACGAACGCCTCCAGCCCGGCTTCATCGAGAAAGACGATGCTCGGCGCTGGCTCTGATTTGGCCGCTTCTGTCGACTGTTCCTGAACCTGCTCCGGTTCGGCTTCACTCAAGACCGGCTCATTTTCAGCTGCCACGGCGGCACGTGCATCCTCGCTCGTTACCTTGCCCAAGTCGCGCACCACCTGCTGCACACCTTGTTCGACGATGAGCTGGCGGCTGCGGCGCACTTCTTCGGCAAACAATCCTTGGATGCCGTCGTGTTGCGGACAGCGTTGCGGACGGATGCCATCCCCGACAACCTGCGCACCGCAAACCGGGCATTGTTGCTGCGAAAGATGCTTGGTCTGGGCAATCAAATCGAGCACGGCCGCTGCACGTTCGCTGTGGCGTCGCGGCGGCTGGTAATGGATGGCCAGGCGATCCCGGTTGCAGCTCACTGACAGTGAGCCCTTGCGTGCGAGCACTGTGGGCGGCAGCAGGTATTCCAGCTGAGCAAACAGATGTGCCACCACGGCCAGATGCCCTGGCGCGGGTTCGACGATCTGCCGGGCAAGCCAGGGATGCTGCGCCTTGAGTGCAGCAATGGCTGCTTCGTATTCCCGCAGGCGCAACGGACGGGCTTGCTTTGGCTTACGCATGATGGCCTCTCAAATAGCCTAACTATAAATTACTATAACAGTGGTTTGCGCGAATCACCAAACTCCGCACGCTCGTCTTGTCGGTCAATAAGTCTTATAGTGATTTACAGTGAATTCACAGAGCCCGACATGCCAAGCATTGCCAACGAACAATTGCCAGGCTTTGCCGCCGCCTTGATACGACTGCGCGGGGAAACGCTGGGGCGGATCGCCGAAGCCACCGGCATCCGTACTGCCAACCTCTCGGTCTGGCTGCGTGGCAAGGAACAGGTGATCTCCGCCAAACGTTTGATCGGCCTGCTGCACCACCTCGGTGTGGAAGGCGGCCGCCTGCGTACCGACGTGTTGCACCAGTGGCAGGATCGCGGGGCACTGGATGACAGCAGGCTCGTACTAAGCCTGTTGCAGACCAACAACCAGCCGGTGTGGTTGTTTCAGGATGAGCAGCCGGGGCTTATCAAGACGCGCTTTCTGTTGGCTGGCGATGTGCTGATCCGCATGAAGATCGAGCCGGGCGTCGATCAGGCCCTTGATCTGGCGACAGTCGCCAGGGTGGATCGTGTCATCACTACGCCTACGGCATTGGCCGGGGTGCCAATCGACTCGTTGGCATCTGCGCGCAACGTCCTCTTGGCACTAGCGGAGCAGACCGCAGCGGACGTGGGTGACGAAGAGCTGCTGGAAGGGCTGATGTTCCGTCTGACCGAAACATTAGGCAGTAATGTCTCTTCAGCGCAGGGCTGGCAACAACTGGAGCTGGCGCTGAGGCGGTCCCTAGAGGCTGGCCTGGCCCCAGGTGACATTGCGAGCTTACTCAAAGGGCATCTACAGAACAGATAGCCAGACCGCTTCTTGTTCGAGCGCCCGTCCGGATTGGCGCATTTGTTCGGTTAACGGGCCCAGATAATCAGGTAACTGCGGAACAGCACTGGTGAACTCCCGAAACGTATCCCAAACCGTACCCTGCCATAGCCGCTGGCTGCCATAACGTGCCAGCTTGCCTTGCCAGTCGGGCATCAGCCAGCATTCGCAGGCGTCGCCAAGCTGTGTGTAAAGTCGCGCGAAGTTTGCCAGTCCCACACCGTCATAATCTGGGAACAGTACGACACGGCTGGCACGCGGGTGCTGCGCTAACCAGCCGACGAGTCGGCCATCAAGCTGTCCACCGTAGTACAACAGAGTCCCCTGGGTTCCGCCCGGCAGCCAATCTGTGCGGTCAAACAGTGCTTGGTTCTCCACCAGCCAGAGCGGCTGTTCGGTTTGCCAGGCGTCACCGGTCTCGATGCGCAGACAGGCCGCCCCGAAGTCGCGCGTCACTTGGCTGAGTGAGAGTTCTGCCCCGTGTTCCCCTTGCCGCCAAAGTACCTTGTCGCCGACGGCCTTGAGCAAGGGGTAATAGCAATCATGCTGATGACTGCCAGCTTTGCTGTCTCGCGCGTAAGCGATGCGCTGCGCCCGCAGCGGCACATTATCGGTGGCCAGCATCTCGACCTGGGGGCAGAGGTCGCTCAGATGGATCGCAAAAATCTGCGGGTCGCTGACACGGTAAACATCCCCGCGCCCCTGACGCTGACAGATCACCGCGCCGGTCTGCCGGGTAAAACGATCCAAGGCGCTGCGTTGGGCAGCGGTGAACTGGCTGGCGGGCAATTCGGCTTGGCTATTCAACTTGAGCAAAGCCGCGCGCAGGGTGCGATCCATGATCAGGCGTCCACGGGTTCGATGATCTGCCAGCTGAACCGGCTGATCTGGTTACTGCCGTGGCGATGATGAATGGGCACGCAATAGCGCACGGTGGTCAGCGGCGCGGGTGAGGCAAAAATCAGCGAGAAGCCGAACTCCGCCGCCGTGTCGATCAGGCTGCGCTGATTGCGGGCGTCCAGGGCCAGTGCCTCGTCTAGGTAGCAGATGCCCTGGATGGGGCGACGCTGATCCTGCATCAGATGCAGCATCGCCAGCCCCGTCACCAGTTTGGCCATCAGCACGGTGCCATTGGAGGCGGCACTGTCGAGGTCATCGAAGGCTTCCGGCTCGCGGTCTGCCTTGCCGACCCAGAAGCGCAGGCGAAACAGGTCGGCCACGCGCAGGCCGTGGCGGGCATTGCCCTCTTCGATCAGCAGGGTCTTGGCGCGATTGAGCTGCTCGTCGTCAAGGACGCTCTGCTGGTTGAACAGCTCGAAGGTTTCGCCGCTGTCCACAGTGGCGGCGGTACTGATCAGCAGTTCGATGGCTTCGACCAGAATGGTTTCGTCTTCGGGTTCGATCTTGAACACTGCCAGATCGGAAAGTTGCCGGCCGCTGATCTTGCGGTTGAACTCGCGCATCCGGCGCTTGAAAGCAAACAGGCCGTCGCGCAGTTCGCGCAGGCAGGCGGCCACATTCACCACAGCCGAGCGTACTTTCTTTTCCAGGGCTTCGGCTTCCTGCGGCAGGTGATGGGCGAATTCAACGAGACGAACAATCTCGCTTTCCGGTTCGCCGACAAACTGATACTTGGTCAATCCACCGCTATGGATTTCACCCAGCAGATGGCGGATCTGCTCATCCAGCTCCAGCAACTGGCGGCAGTCGACCTGATAGGTCTGCAGTCGCTCGGCCAGTTGCTCCAGCGCGAACTCTGGCTGGGCCAACCAGGGGCTGTGCGGCAGATCGGCCAGCCAGGTGAAGGGGCCTTCGTGGTCGATGCGCTGATGACGGCGTTGCTCGATCTGCCGGTGTTGCTGCTGCAAGGCCGCCAAATCCTGTTGCCGCTGTTGGCGCTGCTGATCCAATGCGCGATGCCGTTCGGCCGACTGCGCCAGACTGGCGCCGAGTTCGGCAAGCTTTTTCGCCAGTGTCTGCAGGCGCTCCTCGCGCTCGGCCTCGCTTTGACGCAAGTCCTGCATGTGCGCGTAGTCCCGCAACTCGGCATCCAGTTCGGCCAGTTGCTGCTCCAGCGATTGGCGTTGCTGTTTGACGTTTTCCAGAGCCAGGGCGGTGGCCAGTTGTTCTTGCAGCTGAGCCTGCTGTTGCTGCAACTCCTGCTGCAATTCGCTCAGTTCCGCCAGGGTCCGTTGCTGATACTGTGCCGGAAGGGCTTCCAGCCGCAGTTGGAGGCCAGGCAAATTGAATTGCCCGGCATTCGCATCGGCCAAGGCCGCAAGCAGGGCCTTGCCATCAAGGCGGAAATCCTCGCTGCCCAGGGTCAGTACCGGCTTGGCCAGCACCTTGTTCAGCGCGTTGAGTTGTTCCGAAGATACGAAACCGGCCAGTTGCTGATAGAGGTTTTGCCCCTGGGTGCGCAACTCCTGCGCCAGCTGCGCTGACTCCCGTTCGAGCCGCGCCAGCTCGCGCTCGATAGCCGCTGGCGTGCGGCTCTGTGCCTGGCCGATCCGTACCACCAACGCATCCCGTTGTTCCTGCAGCTCGCGGCGGCGCGCCTCCAGCAGGGCGCGGTCGGGGATCAAGGCAAAACGCTGCTGCAACGCGCGCAACTGTTCGCCTTGCTGGCGGAGCTGCTGTTGTTCCAACTCGCACTCTTTCTTCTCGCCAGCCGACTGCATATCCTGTTCGCGCAGGCGCTGCAGCTCGGTATCGCACTGCGCCAACTCATGCTGCAAGGTTTGCTGGCGGGCCTCGTAATGCTGTTGCCACTGACCCAGTGCCGTGTCGATCAAGGGGCGCCAGCACAGCAATTTGCCGCGCAAGACCAGGCGGGCCTCCTGCTTCTGTTCCAGTTCGCCCAGGGTGGCTTGCAGCCGCACGGCGGCCAGGTACTGGCTGCGCTCGGCGTTGAGGTCGGCAAACGCCTTGTCCCATTCCGCCTTGAAGTCGATGCTGGCATCCGGCAGATCGCGCCGGAAAATCTGCAGCAGATAGTCCTTTACCTCGCTGGAGCGCAGTTTGTCCAGGCGCAGCGTGCGGGTCAGCACCCGCTGAAAAACGCTGGCATCGCTGGCGTGCTCCAGCCGGAAAACGCAGAAATCCTGCTCGCTGGCAAACTTGCGGCTGCGTCCGCCGTACACCATGTCTTTGAATTCGCTGCTGCTGTAGCTGAACACCCGGCGCCCAAAGCTCGCCAGATGGCTGGCCAGTTGCGGTTGGGGTACCAGGGTGCCGTCCGGCAGGCAGAACTCCTCGACCTTCAGCGGCCCGGCAGAGGCGAAATACTCGTACTCGAAGCTTACCCCTTTGCCCACGCAGCCCAGCACTACGGTGCCGGACTCCGGCAGCGACACCTCCAGCAGCACATAGGCGCTGTTGTTGGGGAAATAGAAGCGCCGGCTCTTGTCCACATCGTGCGCCCCAAAATCCATACTGCGGCGGTCGATGATCAGCAGGAACTGCAGGGCATTGATCAGGCTGGTTTTGCCGGTATTGTTGGGCGCCACCAGAGAGACCGCACCATCGAGCGGCAGCTCGGCGCGCGAGTAGCCGGCACTCCCCAGCAGGACCAGACGTTGGAAGCCGTACTGCATCAGGTGTTCTCCTCGTCGTCTGGTGCATCCGCAGCCCAGTCATCCTCCGTTGGCACGCTCGGCTCGTCGCCATCGGTCTTGGCCGTCAACGCCAGGCTCTCGAAATGATCGAGGTAACGGCATACAGCGGGCAGCAGTCGCCAGCCCGCTGGCTCTGCCATGGCAAAGCCCAGGTTGCAGGCGCGGCCCAGCAGCTCCACCAGGGCGTCGGGGTTGAGGCCCTCGGCATCCAGCAGGTCTTGCTGTTGCTTGTAGACCTCGACCAGCCAGGCGCTGTCGATCAGCCAATCGGTAAAGCGCTGCAGGGCCTTGCCGGCGTTGGCCTGGGCATCGAAGATCACCATGAACAGCAAGGCCAGCTGGCGGCTGATCTTGCCGATGTTGCTGTTGGCGTCACTGTTGTGAAACCAGGCAAAGCCCCTGGCATCCAGGCGCAGCTCGAACCCCAGCGCGGCAAACAAGCCGACATAGCTGGCCTCGTGCTGTTCCAGCTCCGCCCACAGCGCGGGCTCGGCCATTCGATTCAGGTGTTTGCCGGAGAGAAACAGGCGGAACAGCTCGGCCAATGCCGGCATTTGCGACAGGGCGGCTGCCAGAGCGTGTGGGATCGTCATTGCGGGATACTCACGCGGTGAGGGTGATGCAGGACGCGAATCGTCTGCAGCGTGGTTTTTTCAGGCTGGCTGGCGGCCTCGAACTGCCAGCCGGGCTCATGTTGCAGGTCATGAAACAGGCGCAGCAGGGTGGCATCCTGCAGATGGGCGTAATGGCGGTGCAGCCAATCGAGCAGATTTTCCACCGGCAGGCTGCGGGCCAGATGCGCGCGAATGGCAGTCTCGTCCACCTGCTCCAGCAACGGAGCGTCATCGCCGGGTTCATCCTGCGGAAAGGCCACCGCCTGCGGCTGGTATTGGCGCGCGGCTGCCATGACTGCCCGCACCTCATCGCCCAATTGCAATTTGAAACCACGCTCATTGCGCCAGACGGGGAGTGCGGTCTCATCCGCCGGGCGCGATAGTGCGCGACGCAGGCCGCGTTTGCGCACCTGCCCCAACAGCAAGCTGATGGCACTGGTCAGGGCGTTGTGCTGACGCAGCTCTTCGCGCAAGGGCAGCAGTGTATCGGCGCACTGTTGCGCAACCAGCCGGCCAAAGCGCCGCAGCTCCTTGGCCTGGTGCGCTACCTGACGCAACTGCAGGCGATGCGAGTAGAGCGCACCCTGTACCGACAATTGCTCCAGGCTCAAGTCGAGCGCACGCTCCGCTTCTTCCAGATAGCGATAGAAGGTGCCCTGCGAGCCGCTGTCCATCATCTGGTTCATCGGCTCCACATAATGATCGTAGGCTTCCAGCACCTCGCGGTAGCGCTGGCTGATCGGCATGCTGCTGTCGGCGCTTTTGGCGTTTTCCGCCAGTTCAAAGAGCGCGTGCCGGTCCTGATCGAGCTGCAGGCTGATCTGGCGGAAGAGTTCTGCCAGCTTGTTGGCGGCTCCGCGCACGCGATCCATGTCGGCCCCGAGCATCCCTTCATTGAGTGCTTCGGTGGCTTCACGGATGGCCGCAACACGCGCCTGCAGTACGGCAGCCAGGCCCAGCTCATGTTCACGGGTGAGGCCGCGCACGAACTCCAGCACATAGGCATTGAGCTGCAGATCGCTGCTGCGCGGCAAGGTTTGCAGGATGTCCGCATTGACCAAGGCACGTAGCACCGCGCCCTGCGTTTCGGCATCCCGTTGCCCGGATACCTTGGCAATGCCGTTCAACACCTGATCGCTGGTCAGCACGGCAAACTCGCGCGACAGCCGCACCAAAAGCTCCACGGTGTCCCAATGGGTGTAAAGCGCGTAGACCAGCGAGCGAGGGTTGGCCATGTCAGTTCAGTCTCCCACCACCGAGCAGGCATGCCCTGTGCGGCATGCTCTCCCCCGCCAGCCGCACAGGGCGGCAACCCGGCGCATGGCCGCAGCGGGGTTTCATAAGGTGCAGGCTGGACGCATCGACCATTCGTTGTCCCCACGCCGCCGCGCCCGATTTCTGGCGAAATCGAGCCCAGCGGCCACATTCTTTGTGCTCTCGCGAGCCAGCACAAAGAATGTGCTCATCGCGCCGGGGACAAGCGACTCTCGGCCTGCGTCCCACCCGGAATGTGTCAGGCATGGTGGCAACACTGTGTGCACAAAGTGGCGTCAATGTGGTGAACAGCGTGGCAACATTGTGTTGAACATGGCGGCAGCATTGTGGCGACATGTGGGTCATAGTGTGGCAACACGGTGGCACTGACAGCTCAAGCGGTCGCATGGATGAAAGCATTCAGTGCCGCCGCGATGCGTTTGCGGCGCTCTTGCAAGAACGCCTTGTAGTGATCCAGTGCCAGCAGTTCCTCCTCCACCGGGATGCACTGTGATGCGAATGGTGTTTCACCGTGCTGCGCCACCAGCGGCAACAGGTAGGTCACAGGCGCTTTGTCGCTGATCGCACGATTGGTTTTGCCGCCGATGAAAGCCAGGTTGGCGATGTCGTCGGCCTCGCGAGGGGTGTAGCTGCCGCGCAGCAATGCCTTGGGGAAAATGTGATGAAACTGCAAGCGGTGCTGACTGCCCGAGTGGTCCAGAGCAATGGCAAGGTGGCTGCGCCAATCCTTGGCGCCTGCCGCACGAAATGCCAGGAACATGGTCTTGAACAGCGCACTGCGCTGGTTGCGCCCCTCCAGCTCTTCCGGCGTGATGTCAAGACGGCCGAACTGCAGACGCAGCCGGTCGATCAGTTCATTGACGCCGCCGCCATTGCGGATGGTCGCCAAATCCTGATCCAGAATGGTCTCGCTGGAACCCCGCGAGAAACGGCCTTTGGCATTGGCGGCCAAGGCCCAGTAGCGCAACTGCTGCGCCTCTTCCGTGCTGAGGGCATAGTCGCGGCGGTGTCCAAAGTAGGCCAGTACCACCAGTAAGAAGGGCGATGACAGCAAGGCAGGGCTGTCGATACCCAGATTGCTGCGTGCGAAATTGAGGGCAAATTCCATCCCCTCGCAGGCTTCTTTCCACGCTTGCTGCAGTACGTCCAGGGTCAGGCTGCCGACGGTCAGAAAACGGGATTGCCCGGTGGCAAAGGCCATCAAATTCTTCAGGTGCAAACCCAGATCCAGCTCGAAACCGTTCTGGGCGCAAGCATTCTGGAAGTCCAGGAAGGTCTGCAGCGAGTGCCGCCATTTGGCCGTGATCTGCGCCAGAGCCAGATCGGAGCTGCGCAGCTTGGCACCCAGCGAGTTGACCCGCACGAAGATTTCCGTGACCTCGTCGTAGGACAGTGTTCGCTCCAGCACGTCCATGCGATACACGTACTTGCGAATGCCACGTAGCCGGGCTAGGCGCTGGCTGTATTTCTCGTAACGCGGATCATCAAAGCCACTGATGCCCGCACGTTTGAGGAAAGGCGCATCGCTGTCGGTCTTGAAGACTTCGGATACCTTCACCCACTGCGGCAACTGCTCCAGCTTCCGGGTCGCCACCACGAAGGTCATTTTGTTGAAGCGCGTCAGCAGTTCGTCCTCGCTGGCGTCGGCCTCGTCGCCGCCCAGTTCGCCTTCCTCATCGACCTCGGCGTCATCGCCGTTCTCATCCACTTCGGTCACGACGGCCAGTTGGTCGGGATGCTCCAGATTAAAGAGCAAATCGATGGGCCGACGGCGACCGCGCACCGACACCGGCTCGCCACGAATGACGGCAGACAACGAGGTCAGACGCTGTTGTCCATCGAGCAACAGGCGGGTGCTCTGATAAGGGTTATTGCTTTGGCTGACGGCAAAGCTTTGCAGGGGCACGGCCTCATCGGTTTCCCACAGCAGAATCGCCCCCGAGGGATAGCCCCGATACAGAGAGTCGAGCAAGTCGCGCACGCGCGTGGAGCGCCAGACATACTGCCGCTGCATTTCCGGCAAGCGCAGCTCACCGCGCTCGATCATCGAGACCAGTTCTTCAACGCTGGCTTCAGCCTTGGCCATGGTGCTTCCTTATCCTCTCAATCTCACTCAACTGCTGCGGGAGGCTCGGCAGCAGGGATGATCAACAACAGCTCGGAGTCATCCACTAGCCTGTAAACCGGCCGCTTGCCGGACAGCCGTTCACTTTGATCCAGAATGATCTGAACCCCTTCACCACGCTTGTCCATCATGGCGCTGCGGCCTGTGATCGCTTTGTCCGCCTCGGGCACGGAACATTTGGCCAGCAGGCTGGTGATGGCTTCGTTTCGCGCGGCCTGGCGGTAGGGAAGGCTCTCCACCGTCATGGTGTTGGGGATGGCGCCTGGCGAATACAGCTCCAGCCGGTCCGCAAACATCCGCAGGCGGATTTTGGCGCCATGGATCGAGTAATCCCGGTGTGCAACGGCATTGACCAGGGCCTCGAAGACGGCGGTCATGTCGTACTGCGGCAGATCGTGCCTGCCCTCATCCTTGGTGGCATAGACCTGCATGTTCTTGCGGACGAAGTGGCAAGCCGCCAGCACCTGGGCATCCAGCGGCCCGGTGATGTCCTGGGCGTCGAGCTGATAGGCCGTGTCGCCTTGCGGCAGCACCTCGGTGCCACGGTAGGCCACCGCCTGAATGAAGGCATTTGGCAGCCAGCGGCGGGGATCTGCGCTGGCCATCAGCACGCCGGCGATGGTTGGCCGAAGTGCGCCGTCGGTATCGGGGCGCGCCATGGCCAGTTTATCCAGCAGCACCGCACGCGTATCTTGCACGCGAGGACTGGCAAAACGTTGCCAGAGGTCATCTGCAAGGTCATCGAGCGTGGCGCCAGGCACCGGCTGCTCGTCGAAGCGGATGATGCGCGCCTGGCTGCGTTGCTGGAACAGCCGCGCCAGATAGTCCGGAGCCATTTCACGCTTGGCGCTGCCCACGCGGTGCAAATAGCCGCCGGGGCTTTTATGCACGAACAGGCTGCTTGCGATATCGACTTTCAATACTGGCAAGGGCTCGCCTGACGTGCTGGGCAGGCTCAGACGCTCGATCACCGGCGCGAGCGGCGGGGTGATGCTGTCCAGGCAAATCTGCCGGACGAAATCCTCCACCAGGTCCAAGCGCTCCAGCGGGATACCGAGCACTTCACGGGTGTCGTCCACGCCGAGCACGCACACACCACCCCGGCTGTTGGCGAAAGCGGCCAGCTCATCGGCCAGCGAATCTTTATGGGGTGCTGACACCTTTTGGCCAGCAAAGCGGACTTCCTTCAACTCCAGATAGGAGTCCTCTCCCAGGCGAATCTTGTCGATCAAGTCGGCGATGTTGTCGAACATGTCAAACCTCTCTTCCCAGGCGTTGGTAACGTCGTTCGAACGCTTCTTCGCCGCCTTCCATCACTTGGCAGACTTCGCGGCGCATAGCCTGATCCTGCAAAGAGCCGGTTTGCTTCACGTGGCACTGGTGGTTGAAGTCCAGTACGTGGATCAACTCCGCATCGCCATTGACCACGATGTTGGGGTTGTGGGTCACGATGATGAGCTGACGGCGCAGTTTGTTGCTGCGGATCTGCTGCACGACCAGTCCGTAGATCAGGTGGTTATCCAGGTCATCTTCTGGCTGGTCGAGCACCAGTGGCTCGTTGCCGTGCGCCAGCAGGAAGGCCAGCATGGCCGCCGCGCGCTGCCCGGCGGACGCCTGGCCGATGGACTGAAAGTCCCGCCCGTCACCTTTGCGGCTGTACTCCACCTGCAAACCGTCTTCGGGGAACCAGCACAGAATGTGATCGATGAATTCCGGGCGCTTGTCGGCTTCCGCTTTCAGGAAACTGTTAAATCGTGCGCCAAATTCGTCCTTTCCTACGGCTGCTTCAACGAGCCGCTTCTTCAGCGTCTCAATGGAGTTCTCGTATGCTTCGATGTCTTGGGAACTCGGCAACGTGTTTAAAGACAGCTCACTGAGCAGCATCAGATCGGCAACTACCCCTCGCGCCAAGCCCTCTTCCTGCGGTTCCTGATATATGTCGGCCTTGAAGCGCTCGTCGACAGCACCAAGCACCTCCCGCAAGGAGCGCTCGATGCCCTGCGCGTCCCGGCTGTACGGGATCAGCTCGATGCGCACAAAGGGATTGCCTTGCAGCGTTGCCTGCAGAAATGCGCTCCGTTGGGCGCTGATGGCGCGGCGGGCGGATTGCACCTGTTCCAGCAACGACTTGGCCTTCTCGCGCAACTCAGTGTGCTGCTTCTGCAAGGCTTCCAGCTTCTTCAGCTCGATTTCCTGGCGCTGCTTTTCTTGCACCAGACGACCGTACTCGCTGGGGTCGCTGACGCCTTGTTGCTGCAAGTCGGCCTTGAGCTGCTCGTAAGCCGTCTTGGCCGCGTCGATCCGCGCAAACCAGGGCGAAGCCTCCAGTTCACCTCTCAGGACTTGCCCACGCTCCTGCAGCACGTTTGCCGCGCGCTCGACGTCCTGCTGCGCCTTGGCGATGGCGGCGTGCAGCGCCTGGACAATGCTCAGTGCTGGTCCGTCTTCGGCGGTATCGAACAAGCCTTCCGGCAAGTCTTCCGCCAACAGATCGTCGGCAAGCGCTTTCAAGCGGGTTGCCAGTTCGGCGGAGGCGTCGAACTGGCGTTCCAGCTCGCGGCTTTGCCGGTTGGTGCGCTGATAGTTTTTCAGCAGGGCGGCATGATCGGCGCCCTCGAAGCGGGCCAGCTTGCGCTGAATATCTTGCAGGGCCAGCGTCAACGCTTCACGCCCTTGCAGCTTGCCATCCAGCTCGCGCATTTGCGCCCGTGCGGCCAGGAAGGCACGCTTGGCTTCCTCGAAAGCGGCTTGCTGCGATTGCGTGCCCGCCGCATCGTCAATCACCTTGAGCAGCGCCTGCTGGCTGTCACCGGCCAGCGCGGCGATCTGCCCCTGGCTGAACAGACGCACCGGAAAGCGTTGCTCGGTGACGGCCTGACTGGCCGAAGGCTTGAAACTGCCCGTAGCGGCGTTCCATTCCTCCACCGCATGGCCCTGGCCATCCTGCCGCCAGATCAGGCGATAGGGCATGCCATCGCGCTGCACTTGCACGCAGAGGCTGGTTTCCGCCCGTAGTCCGCCTTCGTCATTGCGGCCCCTGGCAACCTGATTGAAACGCTTGAAGGTCTGCCCGGCTTCCGAGCTGAGTGACAGCTCCTTCTCACGGCGATAAGCCAGACGCAGGGCATGCACGGTGGTCGATTTACCTGTGCCACGGCCACCTATCAAGGCATTGAAGTACGGATTGAGCGGCAACTCGGCAGGCTGCCTGCCGCGCCCCATGTAGCGAGCGTCGCGGATTTCAATCGACTCAATGAAATGCTCGGGCGTATTGAACGGCGCAAAGCCGTCGCTCTCATCGCTGCGCCGAACAGAGACTTCCTGCCCATCCAGCAAGGCAAGACGCAAGCCTTCCAAGCTAGGCCGCGCCATCTTGATCCAGGTGTAGCGCGAACCCGGAACAGCCGTACCTTGGAAGCTGTGGCAATCGCTGCCCACCACGCTGGCAAAGCGCAGTTTCAGCTCCTCCAGCACCATGGGCACAGGGCTGTTGGAGGCGGCCCACTCCAGCGCCAGGATGCCGGGCTCCTGCAAGATCGCCTTAACCGTATTGGCATCCATCATGCATTTACGCGTACCAGGTTCGACCTGTAGCAGCCCCTTGTCGCCTTCGACGTGTGCCGGAATGGCCAGGCCGCCCGCCGCCAGAATGCGCTCCACCACCTGGGCGGCACCGAGACGGGTAACGCCATCGCTGTCGCCACGCGTGCCTTGGTAATCCACCTGCGCTAGCAGGTCGCTGATGGTCTGACTGGTGGCGGACGGGTCAAAGATCGCCAGCAGATGAAAGCCGCCCTGCACCGAGATTTCCACACCGGGGAACAGGTGCAACTCACGGAAGCCGCCCGGCGGCGTGCCCGCGTCGGCCTCGCGCTTCATTTCCGCATAGGCCGCCTTGAGCCTGTCGATCCACTCGCCCGTGTTGTGGTCGGTGACGGCCACGCAGTCGATTTCGGCGGCCATGTATTTGAGCAGCCATGTCTGCGGCGTTAACTCATTCGGCGTGCCGATGGCTACCTGCCATGCCCCGGTATCCTTGGAAGCTGGGGTGTGGGTATGGAAGTCGAACTTCCACCAGCGTGCGCCGGGGTAAGGCCAGGATGGGCTTGCGTTGACGCTCATGTTCATTCCCTCAGTAATACTGCCGGATGTAGCTGTAGGCCTTCTCGAACAGCTCTTCATCCGCATGCAGCTTGTATTTGAAGAGGGCTTTGCGCAGGGCCTTCTTGACTTCACGCTCGCCGGCCTGCGTACCTTGCCAGCCCGGGAAGCGGACCAGTCGCACTATCTCGTCGATATCCGTGACCACGCGTTCGACCATGATGGGCGTCTCAGAAGTCTTGACCTCGTTGAACAACTCGGTGAGAGCCGCCTTACCGCGATCCTCGTCCTCTTCGGACGGCACGTCCTTCTCGGCCTGCAGCGTCTCCTTGGCGATCTCCAGCAACTGCTTCAGAAACTCGACGCTGTTGATCTGCCCGGATTCGAAGCGGTCCTTCAGCGCATCGAGCCGCTCCGACAGCTTCTTGAACTTGGGGTTGCCGCCATGCCCGCGCAGCCGGCGCTTGAGCTTGATCTCAATCTCCTTGGCCTTCTTCGGGTCTGGGTTCGACAGCACCGCTTCCAGCAGATCAGCGTCCAGCACCAAGGTGTCGAGGTCATCCCGCACCGCGTCGACATGCACGTTCTGGTGGATCAGCTCGATGGTCTTGGCGCCCAGCGAATGCCAGATCAACTTGCCGTGGCCACTAGAGGGCTGTACCGACTGGTACACCTGCGACAACCACTTGTAGTCCTTCTCGAAGGGGCCCAGAACGGTGTCCGGTGACAGCGCCTCCCAGATCTTGTTGAGCACGCTGTACTCGGCAGCAAAGTTGTCTCGCACCTCGTTATTGGGCAGACACTGCTGCGCGGCGATCAGGCCCTCGTAGCCTTGCAAACTGCGATCGCAGCCAGAGAAGAAGGCCAGGCACTTCTGCATGGCTTCGGGCAGCTTGTCCTTCAACTCCTGGATGTTGCTGACCACCTGCTTGACGCTCTGGTCGTCGAATTCCAGCGCCGCCGCGACGTCATCGAAGATGCCGAGGTAGTCCACGATCAGGCCGTGGGTCTTCTGCTCGGAGTAGGTACGGTTCACCCGGCAGATGGCCTGGAGCAGCGTGTGGTCGCGCAGCGGCTTGTCCAGGTACATGGCCTGCAGGATGGGCGCGTCGAAGCCGGTCAGCAGCTTAGCGGTGACGATGATCAGCTTCAGCGGGTCGGCCGGGTCGCGGAAGCGATCGAGCAGTCGCTCTTCTTCATCGCGGCTTCGGTCGTAAGGCGCGTACTCAGGGTGTTCTTTTTTGTCCGCCGCCTGCACCGACATCACGATGTCTGTAGCCTCGGGCGGCAGCAGCTTGTCCAGCTCGGCCTTGAACAGCAGGCAGGACTCGCGATCGAACGTTACGATCTGGCCCTTGAAGCCATTGGGCTCCACCTTGGCCTGAAAGTGCTCGACGATGTCTTCGCACACCTTGCGGATGCGCTCAGGCGTCTTCACCAGCACGGCCATCTTGGCGGCGGTTTTAGCGAGGTTGTCCTTGTCGAGATCCGAGAGGCCGCCGGTCAGGTCTTTGTAGGCGGCGTCCAGCGCTGCCTTGTCGATGTGCAGATCGATCAAGCGCGGTTCAAAGTGCAGTTTCAGTGTGGCACCGTCGCGGATCGACTCCTCGAAGCCGTAGCGGCTCATGTAGCCTTTCTCGTCCTCGTCTGCACCAAAGGCGTAGAAGGTGTTGCGGTCGGCACGGTTGATCGGCGTACCGGTCAGGCCGAACAGAAACGCGTTGGGCAGGGCCTCACGCATCTTGCGGCCCAGGTCGCCTTCCTGTGTGCGGTGAGCCTCGTCTACTAGGGCAATGATGTTGCTGCGGTCGTTCAGGCTGCCGGTGGCCTCGCCGAACTTGAAGATCGTGGTGATGATGATCTTGCGCACGTCTTGCGCCAGCAGCTGCTGCAGCTTCTCGCGGCTGTCCGCCTTTTCCAGATTGGGGATGTCCGCCCCGGTGAATGTGCCAGTGATCTGGCTGTCGAGATCGATGCGATCCACCACGATCAGCACAGTGGGGTTCTTCAGGCCGGCATGCATGCGCAGCTTTTGCGCAGCGAAGACCATCAGCAGTGATTTTCCCGAGCCCTGGAAATGCCAGATCAAGCCCTTCCTGGGGTAGCCCGCCAGCACGCGCTCGACGATCTTGTTGGCTGCTTCAAACTGCTGGTAGCGGCAAATGATCTTGATGCGCTGCTTTTTCTTGTTGGTGGCGAACAGGGTGAAGCTGCCGAGAATGTCCAGCACCACATGCGGGCGCAGCATGCTTTCAGCGGACAGCTTGAGCGACTTCAGCGGGTGGTGCTGACCATCCTCGCCATCACCATCCAGATGCCAAGGGCCCCAGTCCTTGACTGGTAGCCCGATGGAGCCATAGCGGTACGCCTTGCCCTCGGTGGCCACCGAGAACACGTTGCAGACGAAGAGCTCAGGAACGAACTTCTCGTAGTCGTCGTGCACCTGCACCGCGCCATCGACCCAACTGATGCATTTCTTGACCGGCGTCTTGGCCTCGATCAGCACCAGCGGCAGCCCGTTGACCAACAACACCAGATCGGCGCGGCGCTCGGTGGGGCCTGCGCGGTAGATGAACTGCTGGGTGACGATGTACTGGTTCTGCGCCAGATCATCCAGGTCGATCAGCCGCACCGACACATGCTCGTTGTTGGGGCCGAAGGGCATCGAGCGCTCGCCACGCATCCAGGCGGTCATTTCCTCGTTGGCGCAGATCAGGCCATCCGAGCGCACCGACAGCACGATGGCGCGCAGCTTGTAGAGCACCTCGTCGGCGCGGTCGGGCTGAGCGGCAATCTCCGGGTTCAGCCGAATCAGCGCCTCACGCAGCCAGGGCTCGACCAGCACTTCCTGAATCTGGCGCGGCACCTCAGCCGGGGCGGCGTAACGCCAGCCGATGCCTTTGGGGCTGGGACCGTAGCTGGCTTGAGGTTCCTGGGCTGTGTTGGCCGGGACAGCCTTGATGGGACCGGCGAGAAGATCGCGGACGTAGGCTTCGACGGTATTTGATTCGTTAAATGCCATTTCCGCCCCCATTCTCAATCGACCTAAGCGCATGCATTTTCAGGTTCTGTGCAGCCGTCATGCGAGTAGCAATGTTCTTCCGAGCTGATCGAATTGCTCTCATCTCTGCCAGCAGATCATCCTGTTCTTCTACTTCCGGCACTTTGAGTGCGTGTTGGCGAATGTCAGCACCGTTGATTTTCCAGATTCCGTTTGTGGATTTGGCGCGCGAGATCAGCCGGTTATGAGTGCTCTGGCTGTTCCACTGCAATACCGCAAACTCCGGCCTGATGATCTTCTCGTCAAACTTGAGTCGAATCAGCAGATCTGGATAGAAACACCCCTTTGGCACGACATCGACAAGGCCGCATCTGCCGGTGAGTAGCTTGTTGCCATTTCCACGAACAACAAGTACATCGTTTGCCTTCAGTTCAAACGCAGCAGCTTCAGCATCGGATATCTCGGCGTACTTCGTATTGCCTTCGGCAACAATACGTCCATCCCGCACGGCGCCGATGCTGAGGGTTGGATATCCACGTTCGTCAGCATTTGCTTTCGGGGATAGACCGTTCTTTGGTCCGAGTGGAACGAGTTTGTCGACCGTGATGACACGATCAGCCGGTACTGAAGCAAGCGCGTCTTCAATTCGTGAGTTTTCTAGTGCTGTTGTCGCTAGGTCAGCTTCCGAAAGCGAAGCCAAGCAGCCTTCAATGGAGGTGAGAAGTTTGACGAGCCGATGCTGCTCATCCATCGGCGGGAGCATGAACTCAAAGTCCGCCAAACTCGTCCAGTTCGTGCGGGGGCTCAAAGAACCAGCCGACGTGCCTACAGCGTGATCGAAGAAGGCGTCGGTCTGGCAAATGAATGGCAGCAGCTCCGGCAGCAAAACCTGTGCGTCCTTGGTCTCCAGTACGTAGATGTCCCCGGAACACACCCCGGAGAAATCCGCCACAGCCACCTTGCGCTGATAAGCGCGTCGCTTGCCGAACAGCACTTGCCCCGGTTGAAACACGCTGGTGAAGGTCACGCCGTCAGCGACGTTGCCCCAACGGCGGATGCGCAAATCACCGGGTTCGAGATGCTCCAGGCCCACGTAGCGTTCAATGCCATCGGCCATTGGGTCTTTGCTACGCGCTTTGGACAGTCGGACCACATCGCCAAACTTCACTCGACGCCAGCCGGGCTTCAAATCCCTTTCAATCATTGCTCTTGTCCTCGCCCTCTGGGGCGACATACGCCTGGTGTGGGTGTTTGGCGCTTTCCGGGTAGCGGAAACGTAATTGGCCGTCACGCACCATGGGTATTAGGTGTTTGTTGCGCAGGTAGTCGCGGTCTTTTCCCAGCAAGGTTGCAAGTTGATCACCGCTCTGGGGCGCCCACTGACAAAGGCGTCGGATACCGTTACGCAAGGCTTCGCTGCTGATCCGGCCCTGCAAGGTTGCAAGTAAGGTTGCAAGCTCAGACGGCAAGGTTGCAAGCTGAGGGTTGCATGCTTGCTGGCCCGCTACCGCCTCTGCAGGCTGAGGCTGGCCAACAGGAGGGGTGTCTGCGGGGACATCCAACGGCAGCTCTGACTGTGCGCTCTCCAGAGTCGGACGAGGCTCATTACCGGCCAGGGTGTAATAGGTGCGACTGCCTGCACCCTGCTTCTCAAGCAGGCCCCGGTCGCGCAGCCGGCGCAGTACCATGCTGGCGGCCAGGGTATCCGAGCCACAGAAGTCGCGGCAGGCGGTGTTATCCACCGCGCCGGTTGCCCGCACATAGATCAGCACCTTGGCTTCGTCGGGGCCCAATGTGCTGCCCGCATAATTGCGCAGCCAGGTGTGGTCTTCTTCGGTGAGCAGGTTGTGCAGAAACAGGGTGAGCTTAAATTCATTGGCCTGCCGGTCTGAGTGGAACTCTGGCAGCGGCAAGCCTGCATCCGCAGCCAGGCGACGCATGGCACGAATCCCCGTACCCTTGGCTTCGGCCAGATGCAGATCATGCAGCACCGCTGCAATGGCTGGGTTGCGCAGACGTGAACCTGGCAAGCCCAGCTGCGCTGGCTCCTTGAGGGAGTAGCCGACGTTACGAATTTCGATGCGGTTGCTGTAGCGAATGATCTGCGTCGGGCTGTGTAGGGTGTAGTTGCGGTGCATGGCGGCATTGGCCAAGGCTTCGCGGATCACCTTGCGCGGCAGAATGGGCTCTTGCACGCTCTGTAGCTGGCCCTCTGGCAGGCGAAAGCCTTTAGGTAGCTCATCAATAATGCTGGCTTCGGCGAGCGGCAATGCCAGTATCAGGGGCTTGCGGATGTCGATGGATTGGAAGCGATTTTCTGGATCTTCGACCCATTCGTTGCCCGGTACACGTATGTAGTCAATACGCACCATGGGCAGCAATCTGCGCAAAGCTAGCGGTTTACCGAACAAAACGATGCCAGCCAATGTGGGTTGCAAAGCACCATCCACACGCCTTAGTGCCCCCAGCGCTTCGAGCATGTCTTCGTCGCCATAGTCCAGCTCTTCGGCCTGGGGGTTGATGCGGGCACGCTCACGCCGATACGCGGCAATCGCGGTCGGGTCAAAGTCGTCGGCGCGGGCATCAGAAAGAATGCTTGAATCAGGGCCATGCAAGGGCTGGCTTTCACCGCGCAACACCCAGAGGTCTTCATCGACGCAGCGCTGGTCGCTTGAGCCGATGCGGCGGTAAGCGCCGCCTGGTAGGCCCGTGGCTTTTTTGTAGACGGGTTTGTGAGTGACGTCAGCCTCGGGCACATAAACCACCAGCAGCGTCTTGCCACCCACCTGCTCCAACTGCATCTCTGGCCGCAGAGCGACGTTGAGCATGCTGGCACACTGGCTGGCGAGATCACGCTGCATCTTGTCCGGATCGGGCAACCCCACCGGCCGGTACACGGTATCGCCCTTGTCGTTGATCGCCCAGTCCACGCCCAGTAGCAGGTAGCCGCCATCCAGACCGGGCTCGTTGGCAAAGGCGATGACCGTTTCCATCACCGACTTACCCATGTCGCTGGCACGCTTGGCTTCGATGCGGGCGGACTCGTCCACCGCATTGAGTTCATCCAGTAGATCGGTAGCGCTACGCATCGGCTGCCTCCTGAGCGACGAGGCCATCGAGCGTTTCGACCAGCGCATCCATCTGTTGCCAGAACGCGCGGCCATCGGTTTGCCATTGGTCCCAGGCCGAGCGCAGCGATACTGCGTCACCATTGCTGTCGGTGGCGATGGCGGCAGCAATGCGCTTCACATACAGCGGGATCGAGAGGTTTCCCGCATTGATACCGATTTCGGCCAGGGTGGCAACCTTGGCGAAATCGGGCACATCGGTAAAGGTCTTGTAAGTGCTCAGGATGCGCTGCTGGTGCTCGGGCTTGAGAAAGCTCTGCGCGCGCTCGCGGGTCACCTCGTTCACCGCGTCGATGAAGATCACCTTGCCCTTGCGAGCGGCGGCCTTCTTGCGGTTGCAGATGACGATGCACGACTCCATCGGGGAGTTGTAGAACAGGTTGGGGCCCAAGCCGATGACGGCCTCGACCCAGTCCTGCTCGACCATCTTGGCGCGCATGGACTGTTCTTCGTTACGGAACAGCACGCCGTGGGGCCAGAGCACGGCGCAGCGCCCCTTGGCGGTGAGGCTGGTCAGGATGTGCTGCTGGAAGGCGTAATCGGCGCGGCCCTGCGGCGGCGTACCCAGGGAGTTGCGGCCCCACTTGTCACTGCTCCAGGCCTCGCGATTCCACTGCTTGATGGAGTACGGCGGGTTGGCCAGGATCACGTCGAACTGGCGCAGGCGATCGCCTTCGATGTGTTTGGGTTCGGCCAGGGTGTCACCCCGAATGATCTCGAAGTCCTCCACGCCATGCAGGAACAGGTTCATGCGGGCAATGGATGAGGTGATGAGATTGCGCTCTTGCCCGTAGAGCTTGAGCGTGCGGTACTCGCCGCCCGAGCGCTTCACTTCGTCCAAGGCCGAGATCAGCATGCCGCCGGTGCCACAGGTAGGATCGTAGATCGACTCACCCGCCTGCGGTGCCAGGAGTTGCGTCATCAAGTGCACGACGGTGCGGTTGGTATAGAACTCGGCCGCCGTGTGGCCGGAGTCGTCGGCGAACTTCTTGATCAGGTACTCGTAGGCGTTGCCCAACTCGTCCTCGGGGACGTTGGCCACCGAGAGCGTCTGCGTCGAGAAGTGCTCGATGAGGTTTTTCAGCGTTTCGTCGGGCAGACGCTCGCGGTTGGTCCAGGGGGCATCGCCGAAGATACCGTCGAGCAGATCGGGGTTGGCGGTCTCGATGGCGCGCATGGCCTTCTGGATGGCGGCACCGACGTTCTTCGGGGTCTGGCGTATATCGTTCCAGTGCGCGCCCTCGGGAATCTGGAAGCGGTGGTTCTCCGCGAACTGCGCGTAAGAGAGGTCACCGCCCGAGTTGGCCAGCGCTGCCTGGTATTCCTCGTCCCAGACATCCGAGACCCGCTTGTAAAACAGCAGCGGGAAGATGAACTGCTTGTAGTCACCCGCGTCGATGAGACCGCGCAGCAGCACGGCTGCTCCCCACAGGTAGCCTTCGAGTTCTTGTTGAGTGATGCGCTTGCTGCCCCAAGCTTTCTCTTCTTCCATCTGGGCAAACTTTTCCTTCAGTCGAGCGCGCGCAGCATTCGCCATTTCTTCAGTAAAGATCTTGTTGTCTTTGAATGGGCGGTCCGAGCTCATTGCAGCCATCCCCCTTCAGTCATGACCTGCGCAAGTCGTTCTTCGGCTTCACGGCAGCGGGTGAGCGCGTCCTTGAATGCCGCAATCGCATCGGACAGCGGTGGGATATCTTCTTGCAATGGCGGCAGGACATAGCGCGAAATGTTCAGCGTCCAGTCTTCGGCCTTGATCTCGTCGAGGCTGACCACGCGGACTGCGTCCTGCACATCGGCAAAGCCGCGATACCAGCCGAGGATTTCGGTGGCGTGCTCGGGCTCCAGATAGTTTTGAGCACGACCCCGGCGGAACAGGCGTGACGCATCGGCGATCAGCACCTTCTTCTTGTGCTTGGCCGGCTTGCGCTTGCGCAAGACCAAGATGCACGCGGCGAGGCCGGTGCCGTAGAACAGGTTGGGCGCCAAGCCGATCACCGCCTCGACCAGATCCATCTCCAGCAGCTTCTGACGGATGCTGCCTTCCACACCTTTGCGGAACAGGGCGCCCTGGGGCAGCACCACGGCCATCCGGCCGCTGACGTCGGCCATCGACTTGACCATGTGTTGCACCCAGGCGAAGTCACCGCTGGATGAGGGCGGCAAGCCGGCAAAGTTGCGGCCGAAGGGGTCGTTCAGCCACAGGTCTTCGCCCCACTTTTCCAGCGAGAACGGGGGGTTGGCGATCACGCAGTCGAAGGTGGCCAGTCGGTCGATCTCGAAGAAGGCCGGGTTACGCAGGGTGTCGCCGCGCACCACCTGGAAGTCCTCGATGCCGTGGAGGAACAAGTTCATCCGCGCGATGGATGAGGTAGTGAGGTTCTTCTCTTGTCCGTACAGTTTGCCCCACAGGCGCTTCACGTCGCCATGCTGCTCCTTCACGTGCTGCACGGCGGCCAGCAACATGCCGCCTGTACCGCAGGCCGGGTCGTAGATGGTCTCGGCTTCTTTGGGATCGAGCATGTCGATCATCAGCCGCACGACGCTGCGCGGGGTGTAGAACTCGCCGGCCTTCTTGTTGGTGGCGTCGGCGAACTTCTTGATCAGGTATTCGTAGGCGTCGCCAAGCAGATCCGAGTTGACGTTCTTGTTGCCAAACGGCAGCTTGGAGAAGTGCTCGATCAGGTCCTTGAGCAAGGCATCAGACAGCCGATCCTTGTTCGACCACTGTGCATCGCCGAACACGCCGTAAAGGGTGTCGGGGTTGGCCTTCTCAATCTCGCGCATCGCGCGCTGCAGGGCCGTACCGACATTGCTGGCCTTGGTGCGAACGTCGTTCCAGTGGCAGTCTTCCGGGATCTGGAAGCGGTGCGACTCCGGAAACCAGGCCAGTTGCTCGTCGCCGGTCTCATCAACAATCTCCTGGTACTCCTCGTCCCAGACATCGCAGATTCGCTTGAAGAACAGCAGCGGGAAGATGTAGGTCTTGAAGTCAGCCGCATCCACAGGGCCGCGCAGGATGTTGGCGGATTCCCAGAGGTGGCTTTCAAGCTGGCTGAGTGTGATTGTCGAAGCTGCTTGCGTCATTTGGATGGCGTGCTCTTGACTGGCGTTTTCGCGAGGCCATCGGCGTGCAGATCGTGCGCGCGGGCGTACTCCAGCACCAGGATTTCGATCATCGAAGCCACCGAGCGGCGCTCGCGCTCAGCCGCCAAGCGCAAAAGCTGCTTGATCTCAGCGGAGGTGCGGATGGATAGGGTTTCGTCCTTCAGGCGTGACATGGAAGCGTCTCGTCAGTGATGTCACGCAAATGTACTGCATTTTGCCCCACCTCGCCACGATTCTCGTCAGGGCGTGTATTCCGTGCTTGAGGCGGCTCGATGACGCGGCCCCTTAGCGGTAGTCGGCTTTACAGGGCGCTCCGCCTCGATGGCGATGGGTTGCAGGGCATGCCGGCTGCTGGCCTGATTGGCTTGCCCGTAGTGTCGCCGTGTCTTGGCGCTGGCATGTCCCAGCCCCTGGCTGACTGAGTCCGCAGCCGCGTGCCGTTTCAGGTCGGCCGCCCATTGGTGGCGCAGGCAGTAAGCCGTGATAGCGTGCTTGTGCTTCGGCCAGAGGCTGTGTGCCAGCCGACGGGCTTCGACGGTGAAGTTGACTGGGCTGTCAATGCAAACGAGCAATTCCCGCCGCCCCGCTAGACGGATGCGCAGAGCCTCCAGCAATGGATGAGGATCGTGTGCTCCATAGGCGATCAAGCGGTGCGGCTGGCCTTGATGCGCCTTGACCTTGGCGCCATCGATCTCGAATCTAATCTCGCCCATGCCGCTGCGCGGATTGTTCACCCGGCGAATGTGCACGCCTTGCCGGAGCTCTTCCGGGCGGCAGCCGGTCAGCGCGGCGACCAGAATCGCATCGGCATACTTGCCTTTCGCAGCGCGCTGATACAGTTGCTCGCGCCAGTCGCCGGGGAGGCCGCGCAAGGCTTGCCGCTTGCTGGCACGCTTGCGGCGCTCATCGGTTGGGCCGCTTTGCCGGGCTATATCGAACTCGCGCAGAAATGCACGCTGTTGTTGCAATTGGGCTTGGATGGCCATGACTTGCAACCTGTCCATAGGTCGAGCAGAGAGCGCGGAACGCAGGCTTTTCAGCTGCCCGACAAGATCGGCGTACAGGCAGTAGCGAAGCGCTGCGACGCGTTTGTAGAAGGTTGTCGGACGCTGGGTGGCCGTCATGACTTCGGCCACCCCACCTTCGGCGTAGCGGGCACGCTGCAACAGCGTTCGGCCGAGCTGGCGATAGTCTTGTCTGGTCTTGCTGCTCAAGCTGGCAAACTCATCGGCCGGGAGCATGGCTTGCATCTCGCGTCGGCACGATTCGATCAGCGCAACCATCTCATCCGCGTCGATCATGGCTTCCGGCCCTGAAACATCGCTTTCAAGTCGGCGATGGCCTTTGCGCGTATTTGGCGCTCGCTTTCTGACAACGGCATGGGCTCACGCGATTGAGCGGCAGCAAGGGACTCCTGTCGGTTCTTTCGCCAGCGAGCGATATTCGGCGCGAACTCAGGAATGAAGTCTCCCGCGACAGCGCTATTCATCACGGCCAATAGCCATGAGCGCACGGAGCGGATGCCCGCGTGCTTGCCACTACCGGCTGCCGACAGGACGCCAGCCAGCTCGTCGGCGACAAGCTGTATCTGTTGTGCTGAGAGCGAGGGGCCGAAGCGGCGGGTTACGTCGGCGATGACGCGCAGGTAGGGCAGAAGGGAAGGGTGCGACAAGTCCAAGGGCGCGGAAGCCTCTCCCGTTTTCGGAGAGTTATCCACAGCCCCGGTCTGTAGTAGTGGTTTTATATTTTTAACTACTACTTCTTCCTTGTATTCACCTACACCTATATCACCGCCCTGACCGGCGACGGATGTGCCGTCCACGGTTTCTCCGTCGCCGGCCAAGCCGGCCATGGATGTTTGTGGCACCTTTTGCGAAACGGGTGTCAACACGGACTCCCATCGCCAAAGCCCTTCCTCGTCCTGGAACTTCCTCCGCGCCAGGTAGCCGGCATCTTCCAGTTCGCGCAGTATGCGGCGGCAAAGGTCTCTGCCGAGATGGCCTTTCGCTCGTGACTGATCGTGCAGCACGCGCGGCAGTGCGACAGCGCGCAACTGCCAGTTACGGCCTAGCGAGAGTAAGTGGCAAGCCACGCCTCGCGCTTCATAGCTCAGCCGCGAATCGCGCAGCAGGCTGCAAGGCAGAGACCACCAATATTCCGCAGAGTCATCAATGCGGATGCGGCTCATGACTTCGCCCTCTGGCGAGCCAGACAACCGGCGTGCTCACGCTCCGCCGCCTGGGTCTCAAGCCACGCGTCGATCTCGTGGGCAAAAAAGCCAATCGAACGGCCGCCAGGGCCTAGCCGAACTGGCTTCGGAAAATCTTCAGTCTGGCAAAGTCGCCAGAGGGTTGTCCGGCTGACCGAGATCTTCGTGCAGACATCCTGCGTCTTGATGATTTGCATGCTATTCCTCTTAACGTGTTGAAACACGAAGGGATCATGCAAAAGATCTGGTTATGAAGTCAGGGAGCACGGTTGTCACCTGCACTCCCTATTCTCGGGCCTGAAATCACCCAGCATGCAAACCGGTGTCGAGCAGTGGCCTCAGCTGTGCCAGTCGAATGTTTCACAAAATGGCCGAGACAATCCAAGCTCGTATCCTTGGCAAGATGCCGTAAGGATGCTGCTTGTGGGCAGGGTTGGTTCACGTCCCTCGGAGACGGCTTTAATTATCTGGGACATGTAAAGATTGGGCTCTATCACTGTTTTCTTCAGCAGCACCCGGACTACAACTCCATCGATAGCGACGGTAAATCCTTTGCTGAAACGCCCCAGATAGTGATTGGCGCGATGAGCAGGCGTGGTTTCAGCATCGGCCTTCATGCCGCCTGCAGCATAGATGGCGCCGAGGAGATAGGCGGATGGCTCGTTCGTGCTGTTCACCGAGTGGTACTCGAACTCCTTGCTCCACTTGATCGGAATTCTGAATTGCTGGCAGGTAACGATAAATTGCTTCGCGATCAGCTCCTTGGCCTCATGTTCTCTGCTTGCTCCGGAGGCTGATAGTTGCCTGCTCACGGAGTGTAGCGACTCGCAGAACAGCTTATGGGTAGGCAGGTTCTTCCTCAGAAATTCGGGTAATAGCGCTGCCGACTCTTCGTCCAGGCTTCGAAGCGCCTTGCTTAACCGGGACGCCGCCTCTCGGAGTCTTTTTAGTTGCTCAAGTGTGCCTTCTTCAATTTCAGGGGGCGGCATCGTACGCCAACGAAAACTTTCTGCCAGCCGCAGAAAAGCATTTACACATTGCTCGCGGCGCTGAACGCCATATCGGTCGCAGGTTGCCTCTGCTCTGGTGCGCAGCTCGGCGACGGCATCGGAGTTGGGAATATCTGGAGCCATGATCTTTGTGGTCATGCCTGTGCTTGCTCTTTCCATTCGTCCAATCTGTCCGCCCATTCCTGCATCATGGCGCGACGCTCATCGAAATAGGTGGCGTGGTTGTAGGTACGACGCACATTGTTCTGGTCGGCATGGGCAAGCTGCGCCTCGATGGCATCGGGACGGTAGCCCAACTCGTTAAGACGGGTACTGCCGCTGGTCCGCGTGGCGTGTGGGCTATAGGCGCCACTCCACCCCAAAACCTTGAGTGCCTGGCGAAGCGATGCGGCGGACATAGGGGCGTTGCGATCATCCCGGCCAGGAAACAAGTGCTTGCGGTTGCCGGTAATGGCATGCAGTCCTTTGAGCATCTCCACTGCCTGTCGTGGCAGAGGCACGACGTGCTCCTTGCGTGCTTTCATGCGCTGCGCCGGGATACGCCAAACAGCCTTCTCAAGGTCAAACTCATCCCAGGCCGCCTCGGCCACTTCGGTCGGTCGCGCCAGGGTCCACCACATCAGTTGCATGCAATGACTTACCTGAAAGCTGCAGCGGTGGTTTGCGAAGTCGCTCAGCAGTTTGCCGATCTGCTCTTTACTCAGCGCCGGTTTGTGCTGGGTCTTGTTTGCTGGTAGCGCCTTGCGTACCGGCCAAACCGGGTCGCTGTCCGCTCGCAGGGTGGCGACGGCGAACTCGAATACGGCGGACATGGTGCGCCGCGCCTCGGCGGCGACCGTGGGGGCGCCACGCTTTGCTGTTTTCTGCAGGATGTCCAGGACATGGGTTGGCGTTATTTCGCGAACCGGCATGCTGCCGATACTGGGGAATACCACGCGCTCCAGCATATCCAGACGCCGGTTCTTGGTGACATCTTCCCAGTCCTTTGTCTGCAGCCACTCCTTGGCTACGATCTCGAAGGTGTTCTTAGCTTCGCTGGCTTGCCGGATGCGGTCGAGCTGCCTTTGCTGGGCGGGATTGATGCCTTGCTTGACCAGTTTGCGTGCGGCCTCGCTGCGTTCCCTGGCTTCAGAGAGCGTAACGGCAGGGTATTCGCCAAGCGCAAACATGCTGGCCTTGCCATCCAGTGTGAAGCGGTATCGCCAAGCCTTGACTCCGTTGGGCTTGACTTCGAGGTAAAGCCCGCGCTGGTCATTCAAGCGGTAGAGCTTCTCCTTGGGCTTGGCGTTGCGGCAGTGCGTGTCGGTAAGCATGGTGGCTGACTCCTTGTCATGGCGACAGCGTTACTATACTCATTTATCCGCACGTCCCCCAAGATCCGTACTCACTGTCGTACTCAGCCATGCTTTGGCTGCTCGGGAAACGCGAAGCAGCATCATGAAACAATAAAACCGCGCAACTGCGCGGTTTTATTAGGATTTTCATGGCATCCTGGTGTTTCATGAAACATCAGGAAAACGGCTTGGCTACTCAGACGTTAAAGCGGAAGTGCATGACGTCACCGTCCTTGACGATGTATTCCTTGCCTTCCAGGCGCCACTTGCCGGCTTCCTTGGCGCCGGCTTCGCCTTTGTACTGGATGAAGTCGTCATAGGCGATGACTTCAGCGCGGATGAAGCCTTTCTCAAAATCGGTGTGGATCACCGCGGCCGCCTGCGGAGCGGTCGCACCGATTCTGACGGTCCAGGCGCGGACTTCCTTCACCCCGGCGGTGAAGTAGGTCTGCAGGTTGAGCAGCTCGTAACCGGCGCGGATCACACGGTTCAGACCTGGTTCTTCCATACCCATGGTTTCGAGGAACATCTGCATCTCTTCCAGATCGTCCAGCTCGGCGATCTCGGCCTCGATCTTGTTGCACACCGGCACGACGATGGCGCCTTCTTCCTCGGCGATGGCGTTGACCACGTCCAGGAGCGGGTTGTTCTCGAAACCATCCTCGGCGACGTTGGCGATGTACATCACCGGCTTGGTGGTCAGCAGGTGGAAGGTCTTGGCCAGGCGCTTTTCTTCGTCACTGAAGCTCTTCAGCAGGCTGCGTGCCGGCTTGCCTTCGGTGAGGTGCGGGATCAGCTTCTCCAGCAGCCCCTTCTGTGCGACCGCTTCCTTGTCGCCGCCCTTGGCGGTACGGGCGACGCGCTGCAGCTGCTTCTCGCAGCTGTCGAGGTCGGCCATGATCAGTTCGAGGTCGATGATCTCGATGTCACGCTTGGGGTCCACGCTGTTGGCGACGTGGATGACGTTCTCGTCTTCGAAGCAGCGGACCACATGGGCGATGGCGTCGGTTTCGCGGATGTTGGCGAGGAATTTGTTGCCCAGGCCTTCGCCCTTCGAAGCGCCCGCGACCAGGCCGGCGATGTCGACGAACTCCATGGTGGTCGGGATCACCCGCTCCGGCTTGACGATCGCCGCCAGCGCGTCGAGGCGCGGATCGGGCATCGGCACGATGCCGCTGTTCGGCTCGATGGTGCAGAAGGGAAAGTTCTCAGCCGCGATGCCGGATTTGGTCAGGGCGTTGAACAGGGTGGACTTGCCGACGTTGGGCAGACCGACGATGCCGCAGTTGAATCCCATGGTGATCTTGCCTCGGAGTTAGGTTCAGGCCTTCTGGCTGTGCAGGCGCTGCATCGCGCGGGTCCAGTCGCCGGCCAGGATTTCTGGCACGACATCCAGCGCAAAGTCGATGCTGGCGTCGAGCTTTTCGCGCTCGGTCTGCGGTGCGCGGCCCAGTACGTAGCCACTGACCAGGCTGGCGTGGCCAGGATGGCCGATACCCAGGCGCAGGCGATGAAAGCCGTTCTGATTGCCGAGCTTGGCGATGATGTCACGCAGCCCGTTGTGCCCGCCATGACCGCCACCCTGCTTGAGTTTGGCGACGCCCGGGGGCATATCGAGCTCATCATGGGCGACCAGGATGGACTCGGGGGGAATTCGGAAAAAGCCGGCCAATGCCGCCACCGCCTGACCGCTGCGGTTCATGTAGGTAGTGGGGATAAGCAGGCGGATGTCTTCACCCTGATGGC
This sequence comes from Stutzerimonas chloritidismutans AW-1, assembly GCF_000495915.1. Taxonomy (GTDB): domain Bacteria; phylum Pseudomonadota; class Gammaproteobacteria; order Pseudomonadales; family Pseudomonadaceae; genus Stutzerimonas; species Stutzerimonas chloritidismutans. The sequence continues at coordinate 2,029 of NZ_AOFQ01000071.1, read as the reverse complement.
TGAACTTGCCGACCAGGCCAAAGTACTTGCGATCGTTGCTGAGCGAGACGCCTTCACGGGCAGCCAGACGCTCAACGAAAAGAGCCCCCGCGTTGTGCCGGGTCTGGTCGTATTCAGGGCCTGGGTTTCCCAGGCCGACGATCAGTTTTACGGCAGTCACGACGGGGGCCTCTTCTTCGACTATGCGAGTGAATTACTCGGCAGCGTCTTCTTCTTTCGGAGCGTCTTCCTTGCTCACGCGCGGAGCGTGAACGTTGGCTACCGGCAGGTCGCTGCCGTGGGCCAGGGCGACCAGCTCAACGCCTTTCGGCAGCTTGATGTCGGTCATGTGCAGAACCTGGCCAACTTCGACGTTGATCATGTCGACTTCGATGAATTCCGGCAGGTCTTGCGGCAGGCAGGAAACTTCGACTTCGTTCAGGTTGTGCAGGATTTCGCCGCCTTGCTGCTTCACGCCCACGGAGGTTTCCTGGTTGATGAAGTGCAGGGGAACGGTTGCGGTCAGCTTGTGGCCGGCAACGACGCGAACGAAGTCAGCGTGCAGGACAAAGCTCTTGGCCGGATGGCGCTGCAGTGCCTTGATCAGAACGGATTCGTTCTGGCCGTCGACGTTCAGGTTCAGCACGTGGCTGAAGGAGGCTTCGTTTTCCAGCAGCTTGGCGAAGTCCTTGGCCAGGATGCTGATGGACTGCGGGGCTTTGTCGCCACCGTAGATGACGGCCGGAACCAGGGCGGCGTTACGACGCAGGCGGCGGCTCGCACCTTTCCCCAGGTCGGAACGCACTTGGGCATTCAGAGTGAAATCGTTCATGGTGATTCTCCAGTAGCAACATTACCTGTCGCGCTTGCGACCAGCGCTCGGGCTGTTGGGCAAAAAGCCCCGCACGAGGCGGGGCACATTACGTTCAGTGCGATTCGCGAAGCTTTTCGCTTAGCGGAACATCGCGCTGATCGATTCGGCATTGCTGATGCGGCGAACCGCTTCAGCCACCACTGGCGCGATGTCCAGTTGGCGAATTCGGGTGCAGGACTGTGCGGCAGCCGACAGCGGGATGGTGTTGGTCACCACCAGCTCGTCAAGCACGGAGCCTTCGATGTTCTCGATGGCGCGGCCGGACAAGATCGGGTGTGTGCAGTAGGCGTAGACCTTGGCGGCGCCATGATCCTTCAGCGCCTTGGCTGCATGGCACAGGGTGCCGGCGGTATCGACCATGTCATCGACGAGGATGCAGGTACGGCCTTCGATATCACCGATGATGTGCATCACTTCGGACTGGTTGGCTTTCGGCCGACGCTTGTCGATGATCGCCAGGTCGACGCCGAGGGATTTGGCCACCGCACGGGCGCGGACTACACCACCGATGTCCGGGGAGACGATCATCAGGTTCTCGAAGCGCTGAGCCTGGATGTCGTCGACCAGGACCGGCGAGCCGTAGATGTTGTCCACCGGCATGTCGAAGAAGCCCTGGATCTGGTCGGCGTGCAGGTCAACGGTCAGCACACGGTTGACGCCAACGACGTCGAGCATGTCGGCCACGACCTTGGCGCTGATCGGTACACGGGCAGAGCGCGGGCGACGATCCTGGCGGGCATAACCGAAGTAGGGGATCACTGCGGTGATGCGCGACGCCGAGGAGCGGCGGAAGGCGTCGGCCAGTACCACCAGTTCCATCAGGTTGTCGTTGGTCGGAGCGCAGGTCGGCTGGATCAGAAATACGTCCTTACCGCGAACGTTCTCGTTGATCTCGACACTGATTTCGCCGTCGGAGAACTTTCCGACGTAGGCATCACCGAGGGGGATATGCAGCTGACGTACGACACGCCGGGCCAGGTCGGGGTTGGCGTTCCCCGTGAAGACCATCATCTTGGACACGCGCAGTACCTGCCTGAGGGTGGGTCCGATGAATAAAAAGCTGTTCAAAAGGCGAGCTTCTGAACAGCTTCAAGTGTATGGCAGGGGCGGCTGGATTCGAACCAACGCATGCCAGGATCAAAACCTGGTGCCTTACCGCTTGGCGACGCCCCTGTA
>NZ_AOFQ01000070.1:0-47500 GCF_000495915.1 Stutzerimonas chloritidismutans AW-1 | reverse complement strand
AAGATGTAACGGGGCTCAAACCAGGTACCGAAGCTACGGGTTCAACGCAAGTTGAGCGGTAGAGGAGCGTTCTGTAAGCCTGTGAAGGTCAGTTGAGAAGCTGGCTGGAGGTATCAGAAGTGCGAATGCTGACATGAGTAACGACAATGCGAGTGAAAAACTCGCACGCCGAAAGACCAAGGGTTCCTGCGCAACGTTAATCGACGCAGGGTGAGTCGGTCCCTAAGGCGAGGCTGAAGAGCGTAGTCGATGGGAAACGGGTTAATATTCCCGTACTTCTAGTTACTGCGATGGGGGGACGGAGAAGGCTAGGCCAGCAAGGCGTTGGTTGTCCTTGTTTAAGGTGGTAGGCAGAGATCTTAGGTAAATCCGGGATCTTAATGCCGAGAGCTGATGACGAGCTTTCTTTTAGAAAGCGAAGTGGTTGATGCCATGCTTCCAGGAAAAGCCTCTAAGCTTCAGGTAACTAGGAACCGTACCCCAAACCGACACAGGTGGTTGGGTAGAGAATACCAAGGCGCTTGAGAGAACTCGGGTGAAGGAACTAGGCAAAATGGCACCGTAACTTCGGGAGAAGGTGCGCCGGTGAGGGTGAAGTATTTACTACGTAAGCCCATGCCGGTCGAAGATACCAGGCCGCTGCGACTGTTTATTAAAAACACAGCACTCTGCAAACACGAAAGTGGACGTATAGGGTGTGACGCCTGCCCGGTGCCGGAAGGTTAATTGATGGGGTTAGCGCAAGCGAAGCTCTTGATCGAAGCCCCGGTAAACGGCGGCCGTAACTATAACGGTCCTAAGGTAGCGAAATTCCTTGTCGGGTAAGTTCCGACCTGCACGAATGGCGTAACGATGGCGGCGCTGTCTCCACCCGAGACTCAGTGAAATTGAAATCGCTGTGAAGATGCAGTGTATCCGCGGCTAGACGGAAAGACCCCGTGAACCTTTACTATAGCTTTGCACTGGACTTTGAATTTGCTTGTGTAGGATAGGTGGGAGGCTTTGAAGCGTGGACGCCAGTTCGCGTGGAGCCAACCTTGAAATACCACCCTGGCAACTTTGAGGTTCTAACTCTGGTCCGTTATCCGGATCGAGGACAGTGTATGGTGGGTAGTTTGACTGGGGCGGTCTCCTCCTAAAGAGTAACGGAGGAGTACGAAGGTGCGCTCAGACCGGTCGGAAATCGGTCGTAGAGTATAAAGGCAAAAGCGCGCTTGACTGCGAGACAGACACGTCGAGCAGGTACGAAAGTAGGTCTTAGTGATCCGGTGGTTCTGTATGGAAGGGCCATCGCTCAACGGATAAAAGGTACTCCGGGGATAACAGGCTGATACCGCCCAAGAGTTCATATCGACGGCGGTGTTTGGCACCTCGATGTCGGCTCATCACATCCTGGGGCTGAAGCCGGTCCCAAGGGTATGGCTGTTCGCCATTTAAAGTGGTACGCGAGCTGGGTTTAGAACGTCGTGAGACAGTTCGGTCCCTATCTGCCGTGGACGTTTGAGATTTGAGAGGGGCTGCTCCTAGTACGAGAGGACCGGAGTGGACGAACCTCTGGTGTTCCGGTTGTCACGCCAGTGGCATTGCCGGGTAGCTACGTTCGGAAGAGATAACCGCTGAAAGCATCTAAGCGGGAAACTTGCCTCAAGATGAGATCTCACTGGAGCCTTGAGCTCCCTGAAGGGCCGTCGAAGACTACGACGTTGATAGGTTGGGTGTGTAAGCGCTGTGAGGCGTTGAGCTAACCAATACTAATTGCCCGTGAGGCTTGACCATATAACACCCAAACAATTTGGTTGTTAGACGGAAAGTCGACAAACAGACCGAAAATCTGCACGAACACGCAATACCGATTCATCACATACCCGATTGGCTGCAGCGGCTAAACCCCGAGGCAGCAACTGAATTGCTTGACGACCATAGAGCGTTGGAACCACCTGATCCCTTCCCGAACTCAGTAGTGAAACGACGCATCGCCGATGGTAGTGTGGGGTCTCCCCATGTGAGAGTAGGTCATCGTCAAGCTCCTTTCCCAAACCCCCGACCCGCGTAAGCTGGTCGGGGGTTTGCTTTTGGGGCAGAGAAAAGCACGAGGCGCTAAGGCGGTGCTGGAATTGCCGATAGTGCAACTGAACTGCAGTTATCTTGTGCTGTTTTCGTCTGCCTGGAGCCGGGGGGCGACCAACCACGTAGTCCTTTGCAGTTTTCCGGCTCCGCGTGCCGTTAGTGCTTCAGCACTTCCACAGCCATTCATTCGCTCATCGCCCAGCATCTACAGCTGGTGTAATGCATGTGCCACGCTGTCAAAATGCGTAAAATCGCCCCTCAATCTGGCGACCAGACTGTGAGTCTATCTAGTGGAAATATTCAAAGAGTTTACGTTTGAGTCAGCACATCGTTTGCCGAATGTACCGCAGGGACACAAATGTGGCCGACTGCACGGGCATTCTTTCCGGGTAGCGTTATATATCAGCGGTACGGTGGATCCGCATACGGGCTGGATCCGCGATTTTGGTGAAATCAAGTCTGTCTTCAAGCCGTTGTATGAGCTGCTGGATCATAATTATCTGAACGATATTCCTGGGTTAGAAAACCCCACAAGCGAGAATCTTGCGAAATGGATCTGGACTGAGCTCAAACCGCTTCTGCCTGAGCTTTCGCGCATCCGTATTCATGAAACCTGTACAAGCGGTTGTGAGTACTGCGGCGATTGAGCATTGCCCAGAGCGTGCGGTCTGATCATTCCTATGCTTGGCATCTATATCAGACAAAGTGGGCTAAGTAGGCATTTGGGTAAAGCATTCTCGTGCAGCGCGTTGCCCAGGTAGATACGTGTAAGTTGCTTATCGTGCAGATCTGCTTTTGACACCCCAGTTCCGTTATTGCAGAGTACGGCGTTTTTTTCGCGACGTTTGTCGTTTGTATGGAGAGTTCAATGAACGCAGTTGTTGCGGCTGTTGGCATCATGCTGATCCTGAGTCTTTGCCGCGTGCATGTAGTGGTCGCGCTCATCGCTGGAGCCATGGCTGGCGGTTTGATTGGTGGCTTGGGAATTGAGGGTAGCTTGGCGGCATTCAACAAGGGGCTAGGCGGTGGCGCAACAGTTGCCTTGTCTTATGCGTTGCTGGGTGCGTTTGCCGTTGCCATTGGAAAAAGCGGGTTGGCTCACGCCCTTGCTGACAAGGCGCTAGCTTTGGTTGGAAAGCAAGGAGCGCAAGGGGGCGGAGCGGTTAAGTGGATGATGATCGGCTTGCTGCTTGCCGTTGCTGTTTCATCACAGAATATCCTTCCTATTCATATCGCATTTATTCCCCTACTGGTTCCCCCGCTGCTTTTTGTGCTGTCGAAGATGAAGATCGACAGGCGTTTGATTGCATGTGTGCTCGCGTTCGGTCTGATTACCCCGTATATGTTTCTCCCGGTCGGGTTCGGCAATATTTTCTTGAACGAGATCTTGCTGGCAAACGTTGCTAAAAGTGGCGTGGATGTAACTGGGATCAAAGTCACGCAGGCAATGCTGATCCCCGCAATCGGGATGCTCGCGGGATTGCTGATTGCTTTTTATAGCTATCGAAAGCCCCGCGAATACGACCTCGTACGTGTCGAGCAGCTTGAAAAAACTACAGTGACCTACAGTCCCCTCACGCTGCTGGTGGCTGCTGTCGCAGTTGCAGCGGCCTTCGTGATTCAGCTTTGGCTGGACTCGATGATACTTGGCGCGCTTGCTGGGTTCGTGATCTTTTCCGTTTCCGGCGTGGTGCGCTGGCGCGAAGCGGATGACCTGTTCACCGACGGGATGAAGATGATGGCCATGATTGGCTTCATCATGATCGCGGCCGCTGGTTTTGCCGAGGTGATGCGTGAAACGGGCGAGGTCAAGTTGCTGGTAGACGCTTCGACTCAATGGATCGGCGACAGCAAGGCTGTCGGCGCGCTGTTGATGCTCTTGGTGGGATTGCTGGTAACCATCGGAATCGGGTCTTCTTTTTCCACAGTGCCGATCATTGCCGCGATTTTTGTTCCCCTAGGTGTCGAGCTGGGTTTTAGTCCGTTGGCGATCGTCAGTCTGGTCGGGACTGCCGGTGCTCTGGGCGATGGCGGTTCTCCCGCATCCGACTCCACTCTCGGTCCGACCGCCGGGTTGAATGCGGACGGCCAGCACAATCATATCTGGGATACTGTCGTGCCGACGTTTCTACATTACAACCTGCCACTTCTGGCATTTGGTTGGTTGGCGGCAATGACGCTGTAACGCATCAAATTCAGTGTCAGCTGTACGCCTAACTCCGGCCTGACACTGAATCATCTGCCAGACCCGCACTCGTACCGTCGCTCGTTGACTAAACAGAACCAAACGCAGCGACAGGGTCAACAATGGACAATTCGAGGCTCGAGCAGAAGGTCTTTCTTGCGCTGCTGGTGGTGGTGTCTCTGGCTTTTGGCTGGATCCTGCTGCCGTTCTATGGGGCAGTCTTCTGGGCGGTGATACTGGCGATCATCTTCGCCCCCTTGCAGCGCTATCTTTACAGACGGTTTAGCCAGCGACGCAACCTGACAGCTCTGATCACCTTGCTAGTTTCGTTGCTGGTCGCCGTACTGCCGGTGATTCTGATCGCCGGGATGCTGGTTCAAGAGGGGGCGATCCTCTACAAGCAGATCGAAAGTGGCGAGCTGGACATCGGCAGCTGGGTCGTCAACTTCCGCGAGCTCCTGCCTCAATCGATCCAGCTGCAGCTTCAGCGCTTCGGTTTCGGTGACCTCGATTCCATGCGTGACCGGCTGGCCTCTGGGGCGCTCGAGGGAAGTCAGTTCCTCGCGACAAAAGCGTTCAGTTTTGGCCAGGGGACATTCCAGTTCCTGGTCAGCTTCTTTGTCATGCTGTACCTGCTGTTCTTCCTGATTCGCGACGGGCGTGATCTGGTGGCGCGTATCAGGAAGGCCATTCCGCTCAGCGATGCTCAGAAGCGGCGCCTGTTCAGCAAGTTCACGCGAGTCGTACGCGCGACGGTAAAAGGAAACATTGTCGTCGCCGTTACCCAAGGAGCGCTCGGCGGAATCATCTTTGCCGTGCTTGGGATCTCCGGGGCGCTGCTGTGGGGCGTGCTGATGGCATTCCTGTCATTGTTGCCCGCTGTCGGGGCGGGCCTGATATGGACGCCGGTAGCCATCTATTTCCTGATGACCGGCGCGATCTGGCAGGGCGTGATACTCACGCTTTATGGTGTGTTGGTAATCGGCCTGGTGGATAACATCCTCAGACCGATTCTGGTTGGAAAGGATACAAAGATGCCGGACTACGTCGTGCTTATCTCGACGCTGGGGGGGCTGGCATTGTTCGGACTGAATGGTTTCGTGATCGGCCCGCTGGTCGCGGCGCTATTCATATCGACCTGGGGCCTTTTCACCTCACCAGATGAGCCTTGAGTGTGGTCAGTGGATTGATAGGGGGGCCAGCCTTGCGGCTTGGCCCCTCCGCAGTTACATCAGGCGCTTTCCGTCGTCCCGCGTGACGATGACGGTTGCTGAGCGGGGTCTGCGACCCGGCCCGTCCGGCCACGTGCTCGTGTAGTTCGTCGCGGTCGAGTCTTCGCCAGGGTGCTGGATGTTGACGAACAGGGTCCGGAAGTCCGGTGTAGCTGTGATTCCGGTTACCTCAGCGCCCTGAGGCCCGACGAGAAACCGTTTGGTCTCACCGGTTCTGGGGTCGGAAACCAACATCTGATTGTTACCAAACGGCCCGCTGCGCAGTTGGCTACCGCTCATGTCAGTCTGAATCCACAGTCGACCCTCGTCGTCGAACCACAACCCATCCGGGCTGGCCATGATGTTGCTTTCATCCAGCGCTCGACCCTTCGGCCCCCGGCTGTTGTCCTGTGGCCCGGCAAGCAAATAGATATCCCAGTTGAATCGCGTGCCTGCAAAGTCGCGGCTCGCTTCACGCCAGCGAATGATGTGACCAAATGCGTTTGGTGCACGCGGATTGGAGGCGTCGGTTTCCTTGCGTCCGCTGTTGTTGGTGAGGGTGAAGTAGACCTCACCGCTATCTGGGTTAACCGCCCCCCATTCTGGGCGGTCCATCTTGGTGGCTCCGACGATGTCGGCGGCCAGACGGGTGTTGATCAGGACTTCACCTTGATCTGCAAATTGAACGCCGGCGGTCTCGCAGGCCCGCTGGAAGGCCGGATCGGCATGATCGAGAGCGAGCCAGTCACCACTGCCGTCGGTGTTGAAACGCGCGACATAGAGAGTCCCCTCGTCCAGCAGCCGCCCATCGCTTCGCTGCGGCCGATAGCGGTCGCGGCTGACGTACTTGTAGATATATTCGTTCTGCGAATCGTCGCCGGAATAACAGACAACGGGGCGGCCCGGCCTGACGGGGGCAAACACCAGTCCTTCGTGGGCGAAACGGCCGAGGGCCGTGTGCTTGACTGGTGTTGAGTTCGGATCGAACGGATCTATCTCGACGATCCAGCCAAAGGTGTTGGGCTCGTTACGATAATCCGCTTGTGGATCGGTCGCGATGCGCGAGGCGTTGAAGCGCTCGAACTCATCGCCGGCAACTGTCTCCCAGCCATAACGACCGCTACCGCGCACACCATAGCGGCTAAGTTCACGAGGTAGGTCGCTGTCGGCGGTGGCGAAGTAACCTGCCCAGTTTTCCTCACAGGTGAGGTAGGTACCCCAAGGCGTATGCCCGTTGGCGCAGTTGTTAAGGGTTCCGCGGGTTGAGGTGCCGCTCGGGCTGTAGCGGGTGCGCATCAGCGCATGGCCGCGCGCGGGGCCTTCAATGCGCATCGGCGTGGCACCCGTAATGCGGCGGTTACGGGCTGTCGGCAAGACCGACCAATCGCCACGCGGGCCGCGGCGGATTTCTACTACCGAAACGCCGTGGGCGTTGATTTCCTTGCGGACCTCGTCGACATCGACACGCTTACCATCGACCACCGTCGGGCCGTTGGGGTGGAGCAGAGGCGCTTGAATGTATTCGTGATTTAGCACCAGCAAGCCGTGATCGCTCTGGCGCCCGCCGAGTTTTGCGTTCATCGGGAAGAAATGCATTCCGTCGTGATGCATGCCGACTTGTTGAGCCTGGTCTTCGGCGCTATTGCTCGCGTCTTCCATCCAGGTCGGATAGCTACCGGTAATCGGGGTGCCCCATGGAATGAAAGTGGTCGCGGAATAGCCAGCAGGAACGGTAATAGCATCGGCCCGCGTTACCGCCACTGGCGAAAACGGCAGACGGGTACGGCGTCGGAAGGGGAGGTCCTTGAGTCCTTGCGCGGATGGTTCAGCCGCTTGCGCAAGTCCGGGAATAGCCGCACCTAGAAAGGCCATGGCTCCCAGGGCTGCGCCGCCAACCACTACCTTTCGACGGCCAGCAGAGATCACATCCTGAATGTGTGGGTTCGTCGAGTGGTTACTGGGCAACTCGTCCCCGTTGCCAAACAAAATGTCGTTGTTCTCAGTAGTCACGGCGCAGCTCCATTACGATTTTTGTCGGAGCCATGACGCTAAATTCGATATGCGACAACAGAATGACAGGTAGGGGTCGTGCCGACGAAATGTGGCCTCGTCTACGCAGTCTGCTTGCTCGCAAAAAAAAGCCTCGGCAGATGCCGAGGCTTTTTGTTAACACCTGCGGCCGGTGAGGCCGCGAACCGATTTTTAGTGGAACTGGTTCATGGTGTTGTCTTTACCGCTTGCCTTCAGAGCGGCTTCGCCAGCGAAGTACTCCTTGTGGTTGTCGCCGATGTCGGAACCAGCCATGTTCTGGTGCTTGACGCAGGCGATGCCCTGACGCAGTTCCTGACGCTGAACGCCCTTCACGTACGCCAGCATACCCTGGTCGGCGAAGTAGCCCTTGGCCAGGTTGTCGGTGGACAGCGCGGCGGTGTGGTAGGTCGGCAGGGTGATCAGGTGGTGGAAGATGCCGGCGTGAGCTGAACCGTCGCGCTGGAAGGTGCGGATCTTCTCGTCTGCAACCTGGGCCAGTTCGGTTTCGTCATACTCGACGCTCATCAGCTTGGCGCGGTCGTAGGCGGAAACGTCTTTGCCTTCGGCGACGAACGCATCGAAGACCTGCTGACGGAAGTTCAGGGTCCAGTTGAACGACGGACTGTTGTTGTAGACCAGCTTGGCGTTCGGGATGGTCTTGCGGATTTCGTCAACCATGGCCGCGATCTGACCAACGTGCGGCTTCTCGGTTTCGATCCACAGCAGGTCAGCACCGTTCTGCAGCGAGGTGATGCAGTCCAGTACGCAGCGTGCTTCACCGGTGCCAGCGCGGAACTGGAACAGGTTGGACGGCAGACGCTTCGGACGCAGCAGCTTGCCTTCGCGGTTCAGAACCACGTCACCGTTGTTCAGATCGGCAGCGGAGACTTCTTCACAATCCAGGAAGGAGTTGTACAGGTCGCCCAGGTCGCCCGGCTCTTTGGTCACGGCGATCTGCTTGGTCAGGCCGGCACCCAGGGAGTCGGTACGAGCAACGATCACACCGTTGTCGATGCCCAGCTCGAGGAAGGCGTAACGCACAGCTGCGATCTTGGCGAGGAAGTCGGCGTGGGGAACGGTCACTTTACCGTCCTGGTGGCCGCACTGCTTCTCGTCGGAAACCTGGTTCTCGATCTGGATGCAGCAAGCGCCTGCTTCGATCATGCGCTTGGCCAGCAGGTAGGTGGCTTCCGGGTTACCGAAGCCAGCGTCGATATCTGCGATGATCGGTACGATGTGGGTTTCGTAGTTGTCGATCTGGTTCTGGATCTCGGCAGCCTTGGCGCTGTCGCCAGCTTCGCGAGCGGCGTCCAGAGCGGTGAACAGCAGGTCCAGCTCGCGGCTGTCAGCCTGACGCAGGAAGGTGTACAGCTCTTCGATCAGGTCGGAAACGGCAGTCTTCTCGTGCATGGACTGGTCCGGCAGCGGGCCGAACTCGGAGCGCAGAGCAGCAACCATCCAGCCGGACAGGTAGAGGTAACGCTTGTTGGTGGTCTTCAGGTGCTTCTTGATGGAGATCAGCTTCTGCTGACCGATGAAGCCATGCCAGCAACCGAGGGACTGCGTGTAGACGGACGAGTCGGCGTCGTACTCGGCCATGTCCTTGCGCATGATGTCGGCGGTGTACTGAGCAATTTCCAGACCGGTCTTGAAGCGGTTCTGGGCGCGCATGCGAGCGACGGACTCAGGGTTGATGGCGGCCCAGCTGCTGCCGTATTGCTCTTTCAGGGCGGCAACTGCCTTGATGTCGTCTTGATATGCGGACATGTTCAATCCTTCAAAAATGAGTGTGGTTGAGCACCGACTTTTCCCACCGAAACCTACGTGCTATCGCTGATCATTGCGGGCAACACGCGGCAGAGCGTCGAAATATCGACCGGGACGAGGATTGAACCAAGAGAAGGGGGATACGACCGCCGGGCTGGTTCCGGTTGCTGCGCCCACAGCCGGCGTGGCTGCCGTGTGCGCTACAACAACGAGAAGCTTTCAGTCTGGCTGATGCGTCAATCGCTACCCCGTCCCTCAGGACGACTCGTTCCAGTCGCAACCTCGTCAGTCCGCCTTGTGGGCAGTACAGTCACGGAACGGCTCGGCTGGTTGGCTTGAGCACGCCCCGGAGACCCTTGCCAGGGCCCCTGGTTAGCGGGAGCGGGGCAATAATGCTCCGCTGAAATTGCATCGTCAATCGTTTTGTAGTGTTTTTTTCGGGGCACTACATCGTGGCGTGGCTGTCAGGGACCTGCTGATGTTCAGTCCAGAACATCGACCTTGAGGCGCATCGACAGGTTCTGGCCGCCCTGGGTGGAATAGCGACGTAACGTGCCTTGCTGCTCGGAGCTCGCGCTTTCATCGACGCCGCCGATGGTGATCCATTCACCGATACGACCGCTTACCCGAGTGTCCGCGTTCTGAACCTCCACCACGCCACCACGGCCTTGCGCAAGCCGGTCTCGGGTACTGCTTATGGTGACTTGCACCCGGTCGCCGTGCACTGTGGCAGTGGCGTAGAAGCCGCGGAGAACGTCGCGATATTGCGTCTGCTGGTAGATCTGGCCGTAGCCATCTGTGCCCTGGGTGGTCAGCGGCACACTCTGGCCCACCTGAATCAGCGCCGGATAACCCTCGCTGGCCTGAACCTGCTGAACGCCGCCATCCCTGCTCTTCGTGCTGCGGCGGATGATTCGCACCCGATCACGCCCACCAATCTCTCCGCGTCCGGTTTCAAACTCCACGTCGCCGGAGCGTACCGAACCGTCCACCTGATAACCGCCTGCGGAGCTGCTGGCCGAGTCCTGAGTATCGACACTGATGAGCAGACGCTTGGGCTCGACGTCCAGCTGATCGATCACCTGCCGCAGTTCGCTGATGAGCGCGTCCGGTGCATTGACGATCAGCTGGCTGCCGTAGGCTGTGACCCGTCCCTGGCCACCGAGCACCGACTCCGCTACGGGAATAACGTCTTCGGCCATGCGGTTGTCGAGCTGAATGACTTCGGTCGCCGCTTGTAACGGAAGACAGATGCTGACAGCAACGGACAGCAGAAAGATTCGAGGGCTCATAGCAGAAAACTCCGCAGGTTTGCATCCGCTAATCCATGTTCCCAGGCCTTGTCGAATTCCGCTTGGCGTATGCGCACCCGGGCGAGGTCGTGGTACAGGGCATAGCCGGCGTATTGGTCAGCCTTGGGGCGTTGCAGCAGACCACAATCATCGGCGATCAGATAGGCGCCGCTCTGCTCGGGATAATCGGGGTTCAGCTTGCGGATATGTACATTGCTGGTCAATCGCCGAGCAAGCTGCAGAAGACGGTGGCCTTCTTTGATCGCTCGTGTCGGGTCGCCGACCAAGATACGCAGGCGGTTGCGCGGGTGGGCCAGCAGTAGGCGAGTGCAAGCCTGCTGAACGCTGCTGTGATGATAAAGCCAGGGTTCCAGATCCGTGCTGTAGATGCACAGCGAGCGAGTCGCCTGCTGCAGCATGGCCAAAGCATGCTGGCGAACCTCACTGGGTTCGCTGAAGCGTTGCAGTTCGGTGTCCTGTCCAAGCTCAAAGGCGGCCGCTCTCCAAGCGAGAGGCTCGGGAAGGTCGGCTTGGGGGTTGTGAACGGCAAAACGCCCCGGAGAGTGAAAGTCTATGGCCGGGAGTTCGGCCTGATCGCTACTTTCGTCAGGGGCGCTGTCGCTCATACGGCCTCAGTGGCTCCGGCGGAGCATGTCGACGTGGGGGATTCCGGCTTCGAGAAACTCATCGCTGACCACTTCAAAGCCAAGTCGCTCATAGAAGGCGGTGGCGTGAACCTGCGCAGTCAGTGTCTGCTCCGTCAGGCCCCGGCGCTCCGCCTCCGCAAGGACGGCGCGCATCAGCGCATCGCCCACGTTCATGCCGCGCCAGTCGCGCAGGACTGCTACCCGGCCAATCTGCCCGTCGGCCAGCAACCGTGCGGTACCGATCGGATAGTCGCCCTCGAGGGCGAGAAAATGCACGGCTTCGCTATCGTCGGCATCCCACTCCTGCTCGGGCGGAACGGCCTGCTCGGCAATGAACACGGCCTCCCGAATGCGCCGCAGTTCGGCGTTGTCCTGCTGCCAGTCGGCGATCCGTACCTGAACGCTATTCATCAGCAAACTCCAGACTTCCTTGTTTGACCAGTTCGCACAAAAGCCCCCGGCCATCGTCGTCGCTCAGCCAGTCGCCGATATTATCGGCGTGCAACGCATCAGCCGAGCAGATCAGTTTCAACAGTTCGCGCAGCTTGGAGGGAAGCAGGCGACTCTGGCCACTGGCGAACAGTAGCAGGCCGATGTCGACTTCGCTCCAGGCCAGGCGTGCCGCCGGGTTGCGGACCAGCAGGGCGCCATCTTCGATTGCCGAGCGCAGATCGATCTCCTCCAGCTCAGGCCCCTCCACCCGCTCCGGATAGCGCGGCTCGGTCATGAACTGGCCGAACCAGGTGAGCAACAAACGCTCGTCGCTCATGTGCTCGGCAAGCAGCGCTTTCAATCGGTCCAGTGCGTCGCTCTGGATCTGGTAGGGGTCGTCGCTCGGTTGCAGATCGGCGTCGCTGTAACGATCCTCGTCCGGCAGGAACTGCGCCAGGAAGTCGGTGAAGTGGGTCAGTACCTCGGCAGCGCTAGGGGCACGGAAACCGACCGAATAGGTCATGCAGGCATCCTCTGCGGTGCCGAAGTGGGCCAGGCGAGGCGGAAGGTAAAGCATGTCACCGGGTTCCAGCACCCATTCATCGGTGCCTTCGAATTCGGCCAGGATGCGTAGATCGCCGTGGCTCAGCATGGGGCTTTCGCTGTCGCACATCTGCCCGATGCGCCAGCGGCGCTGACCATGCGCCTGCAGCAGGAATACGTCGTAGTTGTCGAAATGCGGGCCGACACCGCCGCCCGGTGCGGCATAGCTGATCATCACATCGTCGATGCGCCAGTTGGGAAGGAAGCGGAAGTGCTCGATCAGATCGGCGACTTCCGGTACCAGCTGGTCGACGGCCTGGACCAGCAGGGTCCAGTCACGCTCGGGCAGCTGCTGGTAGGTGTCTTCGGCAAAGGGACCGCGACGCAACTCCCAGGGGCTTTCGCCGTGCTCGATGATCAGGCGGGATTCGACTTCCTCTTCCAGCGAAAGGCCAGCCAGTTCGTCCGGCGAGATGGGGCTCTGAAAGTCTGGGATGGCCTGGCGAATGAGCAGCGGTCTCTTCTGCCAGTAGTCGCGCAGAAATTCCCGGGCGCTGATGCCGCCCAGAATTTGAAGTGGAATATCAGAAGTCATGCGTAACACCTTGCTCTATATACAGAGCTGAAAATAAAAACGCCCGGCACAGCCGGGCGTGCATACATGGTCGTACTCAGATGCGCTTGGCCTGGGCAACGGCGTTGCCGATGTAGTTGGCCGGCGTCAATTTGCGTAGTTCGGCCTTTGCTTCGGCAGGAATATCCAGACCGTCGATGAAAGACTGCAGGGCTTCGGGCGTAATTCCTTTGCCGCGGGTCAGGTCCTTCAGTTTTTCGTAGGCGTTTTCCACGGCGTAGCGGCGCATGACCGTCTGTACCGGTTCGGCCAGCACTTCCCAGCAGGCGTCGAGGTCTTCGGCGATGCGGGCGATGTTGAGCTCCAGCTTGCCGATACCCTTGAGGCTCGCTTCGTAGGCTATGACGCTGTGGGCAAAGCCGACGCCAAGATTGCGCAGCACGGTGGAGTCGGTCAGGTCACGCTGCCAGCGGGAGATCGGGAGCTTGCTGGCCAGGTGCTGGAACAGTGCATTGGCGATACCCAGGTTGCCTTCGGAGTTCTCGAAGTCGATCGGATTGACCTTGTGCGGCATGGTCGACGAGCCGATCTCGCCAGCAACGGTCTTCTGCTTGAAGTAACCGAGCGAGATGTAGCCCCAGACGTCGCGGTCGAAATCGATGAGGATGGTGTTGAACCGGGCGATGGCATCGAACAGTTCGGCAATGTAGTCGTGCGGCTCGATCTGCGTGGTGTAGGGGTTCCATGTCAGGCCGAGGTCGCCTTCGATGAACTCGCGGGCGTTGGCTTCCCAGTCGATCTCGGGATAGGCGCTCAGGTGGGCGTTGTAGTTGCCCACTGCGCCGTTGATCTTGCCCAGCAGCGGAACGGCGGCGACCTGGGCGATCTGGCGCTCCAGACGGTACACCACGTTTGCCAGCTCCTTGCCGAGCGTCGTCGGCGACGCCGGCTGGCCATGCGTACGCGAGAGCATCGGTACGTCGGCGAATTGCACGGCCAGGCTGCGGATCGATTCGGCAAGTTGGCGCATCAGCGGCAGCAGAACGCTGTCGCGGCCTGCACGCAGCATCAGCGCGTGGGAGAGGTTGTTGATATCTTCGCTGGTGCAGGCGAAGTGGATGAATTCGTTGACCTTGGCCAGTTCCGGCAGCTGCTTGGCCTGCTCCTTGAGCAGGTACTCAACGGCTTTTACGTCGTGGTTGGTGGTTCGCTCGAATTCCTTCACGCGCTCGGCGTGCTCCAGCTGGAAGTTCTCGGCCAGCTGGTTCAGCACCGAGTTGGCTTCGGCGGAGAAGGGGGGGACTTCCGGAATGCCTGGGTGGGCTGCCAGGCGCTGGAGCCAGCGGACTTCGACCTGGACGCGGCAACGAATCAGGCCGAATTCGCTGAAGATCGGGCGCAGGGCGCTGGTTTTGCCGGCGTAGCGGCCGTCGACGGGGGAAACCGCCGTGAGCGAGGAAAGCTGCATAGAGGGCATTCTCGGACAGTCAGGCAACGAAAAGAGGGCGCAGATTATACACGAATGGACCGGGTGGGCCCGGTACATTCGCCACCGTTAGCGGTCGTCATCCTGGGTCGAGCGCAGCCGTGGATAGAGCGCATCGAGCAGCTTGCGGCGGCTGAAGATCATTTGCCAACGGTGCCCGCCGAGCTGGCGCCACAGACGTGCCGAGCGAATTCCGGAGAGCAGCAGGGCGCGAATCTTGGCTGCATTGTCCGTCTGCTGCAGGTGCCGCATGTCGCCTTGAACCTGAATGCGCTGGCGAAATGTGCTCAGGGTGTCCTGGTACAAACCGCCGAACGAGGCCACGACATTTTCGTGGGTGATGCCGAAGTGCTCGACCTGCTGTTGAATCTGATCCAGACGGCTGCCAATGACCTGAAGCATGTCGTCGCGCTTGTCCAGCTGGCGCTCCAGACCGATCATCGCCAGTGCGTAACGCAGTGGTTCTCGCTGCAACGCGCTGCTGTCGCGCTCCAAGGCACCGACCAGAGCGCGATAGCCATCACGTAGATTGAGGTCATCACCGCCGTAGATTTCCAGTGTGGTTTCCGGATTGCGGGCCAGCAGGCTGCCCAGCATGCAGCCGAGCGAGGCGTTCGGAACCTGGCCGGTGCGAGCGATGCGGTCCACCAACGTTGCGGCTTCGAACACTGCGCCGAGTGCAATCAGTTGTTCGTCGAGCGTATTCATGCTCGACCCTCGAACCAGGGTTCGGCCTGCTCGATCACGCCGCCGCCAAGGCAGACTTCGCCGTCGTAGAACACGACCGACTGGCCCGGTGTCACCGCCCGTTGTGGCGCTTCGAAGACGGCACGATAGCCGTCTGCCGTCTTTTCCAGCGTGCAGGCCTGATCGCTCTGGCGATAGCGGACCTTGGCGGTCAGCTGGAGCGGAGCGCTGAGGTCGATGGGGTTCACCCAGTAGATTTCCGATGCCAGCAACGCGCGCGAGAACAACCACGGATGATCGTTGCCCTGGCCGACCACCAGCACGTTGCGCTGCAGGTCCTTGCTCAGCACGTACCAGGGCTCGTCGGAAGCATCCTTGAGGCCACCGATGCCCAAGCCCTGGCGTTGACCGATGGTGTGATACATCAAGCCGTGATGACGGCCGATCACTTCACCATCGATGGTTTCGATATTGCCGGGCTGGGCCGGAAGGTATTGCTTGAGAAAGTCGCTGAAGCGCCTTTCGCCGATGAAGCAGATGCCGGTGGAATCCTTTTTCTTCGCCGTGGCAAGCCCGTACTTTTCGGCGATCGCCCGTACTTCGGGCTTTTCCAGCTCGCCGACAGGAAACAGCGTCTTGCTCAGCTGTTCACCGCCGACCGCATGCAGGAAGTAGCTCTGATCCTTGTTCGGGTCCAGTCCTTTGAGCAGCTCGCTACGATCATTCACGTCGCGACGACGCACGTAATGGCCGGTCGCGATGAGGTCCGCCCCCAGCATCAATGCGTAGTCGAGAAAGGCTTTGAACTTGATCTCCCGGTTGCAAAGGATGTCCGGGTTCGGCGTGCGTCCCGCCTTGTATTCGGCAAGGAAGTGTTCGAAGACGTTGTCCCAGTATTCGGCTGCAAAGTTCGCCGTATGCAGCTTGATACCGATTCGATCGCACACCGCTTGGGCGTCGGCCAAGTCTTCCTTGGCGGTGCAGTATTCCGTGCCGTCGTCCTCTTCCCAGTTCTTCATGAACAGGCCTTCGACCTGATAGCCCTGCTCGAGCAGCAGGAGGGCGGAAACGGAAGAGTCCACTCCGCCGGACATGCCGACGATGACACGTGTTTTTTCCGGGGCGGTGAGGGTGGTTACAGACATAGGAACACGCTGAGGCTCTGCAAAGGGGCGAATTCTATCAGGCTGCAGCAGGCATGACGAAGCCGCGTTCAGTTGCGAATCACGTCAAGCGAATGCAGCGGCCCGGTCAGATAATCATCGATGCAGCGGGGCACCAGTTCGCTGCGCCAGCGTTCAGGTTGCGCCTCCAGCTCGTCGCGGCTCAGCCACCGAGCCGCGACAATGCCCTCGTCGAGCTGACGCTGCGGATCATGCTGCAGGGCTCTGGCGGCGAAGCATACGCGCTGATAGGTCACGCCATTGCTGGGCGCGGTGTACAGATAAATTCCCACAACGCCAATGAGCTCGACCTCCCAGCCGGTTTCTTCGAGGGTTTCCCGTACAGCCGCCTGGCGCAGATTCTCATTGGCTTCGAGATGCCCGGCAGGCTGATTGAGTACGAGTCGGCCCGCCTTGAGCTCTTCTACCAACAGAAAGCGCCCCTGGTCTTCGATAACGGTCGCGACGGTGATATGCGGTTGCCAGTCCATAAGAGCTGCCTTGTGTAAATGACGGGATGATAACAGTCACCTCCGTTCAGAAAGCACGAACCCCGGCACCAGGCCGGGGTTCGTGATAACACTCAAGCGTCGATTCAGGCGTTCAGCGCGGCCAGGGCTGCGTTGAAGGTTGCGCTGGGGCGCATCACCTTGCTGGTCAGTTCCGGGTTGGAGCGATAGTAGCCACCGATATCCACCGGCTTGCCTTGCACCTCGGCCAGTTCGGCGACGATGGTCGCTTCCTGCTCGGTCAACTGCTTGGCCAGCGGGGTGAAGTGGGCCTTCAGTTCGGCGTCTTCGTCCTGCGCGGCCAGAGCTTGCGCCCAGTACAGAGCCAGGTAGAAGTGGCTGCCGCGGTTGTCCAGCTGACCAACCTTACGCGCCGGTGACTTGTTGTTGTCCAACAGTTTGCCGGTGGCCTGGTCAAGGGTCTTGCCGAGGATCTTGGCCTTGATGTTGTCGGTCTTGATGCCGGTTTCTTCCAAGGACACAGCCAGAGCAAGGAACTCACCCAGGGAATCCCAGCGCAGGTAGTTCTCTTCTACAAGCTGCTGCACGTGCTTTGGTGCGGAGCCGCCGGCGCCGGTTTCGTACATGCCGCCGCCCGCCATCAGCGGAACGATTGAGAGCATCTTGGCCGAAGTGCCCAGTTCCATGATTGGGAACAGGTCGGTCAGGTAATCGCGCAGAACGTTGCCGGTCACCGAAATGGTGTCCTGGCCACGAATCATGCGCTCCATGCTGACGCGGATGGCTTCGTTGTAATCCATGATGCGGATGTCCAGACCGCTCAGGTCGTGATCCTTGAGGTAGGTTTCGACCTTGTTCTGCAACTGACGATCATGGGCGCGCTCCGGGTCAAGCCAGAAGATCGCCGGGGTGTTCGACTGGCGAGCACGGGTCACGGCCAGCTTGACCCAGTCGCGGATCGGAGCGTCCTTGGTCTGGCAAGCACGCCAGATGTCACCTTTCTCGACTTCGTGCTGCATCAGCACGGTGCCGTCGGCCAGAACGACGCGCATGGTGCCGTCGGCCTGCATCTCGAAGGTCTTGTCGTGCGAACCGTATTCCTCGGCTTTCTGTGCCATCAGGCCGACGTTCGGGACGCTACCCATGGTTACCGGGTCGAAGGCGCCGTTGGTCTTGCAGAAGTTGATCATCTCCTGGTAAATGCGGGCATAGGTGCTCTCCGGCATTACCGCTTTGGTGTCCTTCTGCTTGCCGTCCTTGCCCCACATCTGACCGGAGTTACGGATCATCGCCGGCATCGAGGCGTCGACAATTACGTCGCTCGGGATGTGCAGGTTGGTGATGCCCTTGACCGAGTCGACCATCGCCATTTCAGGGCGGTGGCTGTAAACCTCATGGATGTCATGCAGGATTTCTTCCTGCTGCGAGACCGGCAGCGACTTGATCTTGTCGTAGACGCTGCTGATACCGTTGTTCGGGTTGACGCCCAGTTCCTTGAACAGCTCGCCGTACTTGTCGAACACATCCTTGTAGTAAACGCTGACCGCATGACCGAAGACGATCGGGTGCGAGATCTTCATCATGGTGGCCTTGACGTGCAGGGACCACATCACGCCGGTTTCCTTGCAGTCCTGCAGGGTGTCTTCGAAGAAGGCGCGCAGCTTGTTGCAGCTCATGAACATGCCGTCGAGCACTTCGCCTTCCTGCAGAGACAGCTGCTTCTTGACCTCGACCTTGCCGTCCTTGCCGACGAACTCAATGCGCACATCACCAGCTTTGTCCATGGTGATCGACTGCTCGCTGGAGAAGAAGTCGCCACCACGCATGTAGTCGGCATGGGACTGCGAAGCCTTGCTCCACTTGCCCATCGAGTGCGGGTGCTTGCGAGCGTAGGCTTTCACGGCGGCCGGAGCGCGGCGGTCGGAGTTGCCTTCGCGCAGCACGGGGTTCACGGCGCTGCCGAGTACCTTGCCATAGCGGGCGCGGGTATCTTTCTCCGCATCGGTCTGCGGGTCTTCCGGGAAGTTGGGGATGTTGTAGCCCAGGGCCTGCAATTCGGCGATGGCGGCCTTGAGCTGCGGCACGGAAGCGCTGATGTTGGGCAGTTTGATGATGTTGGCATCGGGCTGAACGGTCAGCTCGGCAAGCTTGGCCAGGTCGTCGTCGACTTTCTTGTCGGCGTCGAGCTGGTCGGCAAAGCTCGCAAGAATGCGCCCTGCAAGAGAGATGTCACGTGTTTCGACGGCTATGTCAGCGGAGGCGGCGAAGGCTTCTACAATAGGAAGAAGCGAATAGGTAGCCAGCGCAGGGGCTTCGTCGGTGAAGGTATAGATGATCTTCGAAGGGGTGGACATTTAGCGATAACTCTCTTCTTGCAGGGCGTGCACAGAATCCCGAGTGCGCCGGGTAGGCGCTCTGGCTCTCCGTCTAGATGAAACCAGAAGGGGGATTCGCCGCGGTGATGATGGATGCACCAATAGAGTGTCGAGCATTTGAACCGCCGAGCCGCGGTAGCGACTCTGAGGTTTCAAGGGGCGGGACTTGTACAAGACAGGTTCGTCCCTTATGACTTGTGAGTCATCGCGGCAGTATACCATCGAGCCAGCCTCGGGCAGAACGGCATTGCGCATACGACGAACGAACATGTAGTTTCAGGCAATTCGAGTGGGTTACCCTCAAAGATGATCGATGTCTAACCACGAAGACGGAGTCCAGCATGGGATACCAAAAGATCCAGGTGCCATCCAGCGGTGACAAAATTACCGTTAACGCCGATAACACCCTGAACGTCCCCGACAACCCGATCATCCCTTATATAGAAGGGGACGGTATCGGCGTCGACATCAGCCCGGTGATGATCAAGGTCGTGGATGCCGCTGTTCAGAAGGCCTATGGCGGCAAGCGCAAGATTGCCTGGATGGAGATCTACGCGGGCGAGAAGGCTACGCAGGTCTACGATCAGGACACCTGGCTGCCGAAGGAAACCCTCGAAGCTGTCCGCGATTACGTCGTGTCGATCAAAGGCCCCCTGACCACTCCGGTCGGCGGTGGCATCCGCTCCTTGAACGTTGCGCTGCGCCAGGAGCTTGATCTCTATGTCTGCCAGCGTCCGGTTCGCTGGTTCACCGGTGTGCCGAGCCCGGTCAAGAAGCCGGGCGACGTGGATATGGTGATCTTCCGGGAGAACTCCGAAGACATCTACGCCGGTGTCGAGTGGAAGGCAGGCTCCCCGGAAGCGGAGAAGGTCATCAAGTTCCTTACCGAGGAAATGGGCGTCAAGAAGATCCGTTTTACCGAAAACTGCGGAATTGGGGTCAAGCCGGTTTCACTGGAAGGTACGAAGCGTCTCGTTCGCAAGGCGTTGCAGTACGCCGTCGACAATGACCGCAGCTCCGTCACCATTGTCCACAAGGGCAACATCATGAAGTTCACCGAGGGTGCCTTCAAGGAGTGGGGCTATGAAGTGGCCCGCGACGAGTTTGGCGCCGAGCTGCTGGATGGCGGGCCCTGGATGCAGTTCAAGAACCCTAACACCGGCAAGAACATAGTAGTCAAGGACGCCATCGCCGATGCCATGCTTCAGCAGATCCTGCTGCGCCCGGCCGAGTACGACGTCATCGCAACACTCAACCTGAACGGTGACTACCTGTCCGACGCGCTTGCCGCTGAGGTCGGCGGTATCGGTATTGCCCCCGGGGCAAACCTTTCTGACACGGTCGCCATGTTCGAAGCTACGCACGGTACCGCGCCGAAGTACGCCGGTCAGGACAAGGTCAATCCGGGCTCGCTGATTCTCTCGGCTGAGATGATGCTGCGCCATATGGGTTGGGTGGAAGCGGCAGACCTGATCATCAAGTCGACCGAGAGCGCTATCGCCGCCAAGACCGTCACCTACGACTTCGAGCGTCTCATGGAGGGCGCCCAGTTGATGTCATGCTCGCAATTTGGCGACGCGATGATCAGCCATATGTAAGGTGTGGAATGAAAAAGGCCGATCAGATGATCGGCCTTTTTTTTGTTTTGTTTCAGGACAAATCAGGCATCTACCGTCGAGACGCCTTGGGCAGCAGCAGGGGTCGTCGCCTCGGACACGGCCTGCTGTGGCCTGATGTCGGTTGCGTGAAGGCCTTTCGGACCCTGCAGGATGTTGAACATGACCGCTTGCCCAGCTTTCAGAGTTCGATAGCCTTCCATCTGGATGGCCGAGTAGTGGGCGAACAGGTCCTCATCGCCGCCGTCTGCTACGATGAACCCGTAGCCTTTGGCGTTGTTGAACCACTTGACCTTACCGCTTAGCATGCTGTTATCCCTCTGCAAAGGAGTCCATTACTGGAGTAACATCCATTTCATTCCGCGCTTATGCAGCCCGAGGCCTCATGTTGCGCAACCCGTTTGCCCTTGTAGGCACATACTGTTTGTATCACCGTTTTGCCGATAGTCAAGGCGACTCGTCAGCTGGCTGCGAAGCTGTCCATATTTATCTGGCCCCCGCGCCACGACCTAGAACCGTTATGCGCATGCATGCATTTGCTCAGATTCGACTAACATTCAATCAGGACCGGCCTCAACGGGACGAAGACGACGCGTCTGGTCTCGCTGTCCAGGAGGCCAAGCCGGAATTAAAGGCACCACCGATGTATAAAGTTGTCATGTTCAATGACGACTACACACCGATGGATTTCGTCGTCGAGGTGCTGGAAGGCATTTTCAATCACAGCAGGGAGCAGGCCACCAAGATCATGCTGGCCGTCCATACCGAGGGGCAGGCCGTCTGCGGGCTCTATACGCGCGACGTAGCCGAAACCAAAGCGATGCAAGTGAATCAATATGCAAGGGAATGCCAGCACCCGCTGCTCTGTGAGATCGAGAAGGACGGTTAACTCCGACTGCTGGAGAAGAGGTGAAAGCTATGTTGAACCGTGAGCTCGAAGTCACTCTGAATCTGGCTTTCAAAGAGGCACGTACCAAACGTCATGAATTCATGACGGTTGAACACCTCCTGTTGGCCCTACTGGACAATGAAGCGGCAGCCACCGTGCTGCGGGCCTGTGGCGCGAGCCTGGACAAGCTGCGCCATGATCTGCAGGAGTTCATTGATTCCACCACTCCACTAATTCCACAGCACGATGAGGAGCGCGAAACCCAGCCTACGCTTGGCTTTCAGCGCGTACTGCAGCGTGCCGTATTCCATGTCCAAAGCTCTGGCAAGCGGGAAGTGACCGGGGCAAACGTGCTGGTCGCGATTTTCAGCGAGCAGGAGAGCCAGGCCGTATTCCTTCTCAAGCAGCAGAACGTCGCGCGTATCGACGTCGTCAACTACATTGCTCACGGTATTTCAAAGGTGCCTGGCAATGCTGGTAGCCCGGAGAACGATGCGGAGATGCAGGATGAGGACGGTGGCGAGCCGGGTGCGTCAGGCAGTCCTTTGGATGCCTATGCGAGCAATCTGAACGAGCTGGCGCGCCAAGGACGGATCGACCCGCTGGTTGGGCGTGAGAACGAAGTCGAGCGTGTCGCGCAGATTCTCGCGCGTCGGCGTAAGAACAATCCGCTTCTCGTAGGTGAAGCTGGCGTCGGTAAGACCGCCATTGCTGAAGGCCTGGCAAAACGCATAGTGGATAATCAGGTTCCGGACCTGCTCGCTGATAGTGTCGTCTACTCGCTAGATCTGGGTGCGCTGCTGGCGGGTACGAAGTATCGAGGTGATTTCGAGAAGCGCTTCAAGGCGTTGCTCGGAGAGTTGCGCAAGCGGCCGCATGCCATTCTTTTTATTGATGAGATCCATACGATCATCGGTGCCGGAGCTGCGTCTGGCGGCGTGATGGACGCGTCGAACCTGCTCAAGCCCTTGCTTTCTTCCGGTGAAATCCGCTGCATCGGTTCTACGACCTTCCAGGAGTTCCGTGGGATCTTCGAGAAGGATCGCGCCCTCGCGCGTCGCTTCCAGAAAGTCGATGTCAGCGAACCTTCAGTCGAAGACACGATCGGCATTCTGCGTGGCCTTAAGGGGCGTTTCGAGCAGCATCACAACATCGAATACAGCGATGAGGCGCTTCGTGCCGCGGCAGAATTGGCCTCGCGCTACATCAATGATCGGCATATGCCTGACAAGGCCATCGACGTGATCGATGAGGCGGGCGCCTATCAGCGCCTGCAGCCGGAAGAGCAGCGGGTCAAGTGCATTGATGTCGAACAGGTCGAAGACATCGTGGCAAAGATTGCGCGGATTCCTCCGAAGCACGTCAGCAGTTCTGATAAGGAGCTGCTGCGTAACCTCGAGCGCGATCTGAAACTCACGGTTTTTGGCCAGGATGATGCGATCGACTCGCTGGCCACAGCCATCAAGCTTTCACGGGCTGGATTGAAGGCTCCGGACAAGCCGGTTGGATCGTTCCTTTTTGCCGGGCCTACCGGCGTGGGTAAGACAGAGGCTGCACGCCAGCTGGCTCGAGCGCTGGGTGTCGAGCTGATCCGTTTCGACATGTCCGAGTACATGGAGCGTCACACTGTATCTCGTCTGATCGGTGCGCCTCCGGGATACGTTGGGTTCGACCAGGGTGGCTTGTTGACTGAGGCCATCACCAAGCAGCCGCATTGCGTGTTGTTGCTGGACGAAATCGAAAAGGCGCACCCCGAGGTCTTCAACCTGCTGCTGCAGGTCATGGATCATGGCACGCTCACGGACAATAACGGTCGCAAGGCCGACTTCCGCAACGTGATCATCATCATGACCACCAATGCTGGTGCGGAGACCGCGGCGCGGGCTTCTATCGGTTTTACCTTGCAGGATCATGCCTCTGACGCGATGGAGGTCATCAAGAAGAGCTTTACGCCAGAGTTTCGTAATCGTCTGGATACCATCATCCAGTTCGGCCGTCTGAGTCACGAAGTCATCAAGAGCATCGTCGACAAGTTCTTGATCGAGCTGCAGGCGCAGCTCGAAGACAAGCATGTGACGTTGGAGGTGTCAGATGCTGCGCGCAGCTGGCTGGCGGAGCATGGCTACGATGCGCAGATGGGTGCGCGGCCGATGGCACGGCTTATTCAGGACAAGATCAAGAGGCCGTTGGCTGAGGAGATCCTGTTCGGTGAGCTGGCCGAACATGGTGGCGTGGTTCACATCGATATTCGGGGCGGCGAGCCGTTCTTCGAATTCGAGACCACTGCAGAGCTGGCCTGACCTTAGGTGGTATCGAGCGCCCGGCTTCGGCCGGGCGTTTTTCGTTCCGGCATTACGTGCGGCCGTTCCCGGCTGTTTCCGGCTGTTTGCTGCTGCAACAAAAAAGCCCGGCATAAACCGGGCATTTTTCTCGCGGCTCGCTTAGCGGGCGCGGTAGGTGATGCGACCCTTGCTCAGATCGTAGGGGGTCAGTTCCACGCGAACCTTGTCACCGGTAAGAATCCGGATGTAGTTCTTGCGCATCTTTCCGGAGATGTGCGCAGTAACGACGTGCCCGTTTTCCAACTCCACACGAAACATGGTGTTAGGCAGGGTGTCGACGACAGTACCTTCCATTTCGAAGCTGTCTTCTTTCGACATTCAGTAAAGTCCTCGGTGTCCAAATGAGTGACCCGGCGCATGCATGCGCGGGCAAAAGCGGCAAGCATTGTGCCCGAAATGGGTCGATGAGCCAAGGACTTCAGCTGAGCGTCACCCAGCGCTGGTTGACTAGCAGTTCGATGGGGCGATATTCGGTCTTGTAATTCATCTTCCGGCAGTTCTTGATCCAGTACCCGAGGTACACCGCCTTCAGGCCGAGACGCGCTGCTTCGCCGATCTGCCAGAGAATCGCGTAGCGCCCGAGGCTGCGCCGTTCTTCTTCGGGATCGTAGAAGGTGTAAACGGCGGACAGTCCATTGGGCAGTACATCGGTGACGGCGACTGCGAGCAGTCGTCCATCCAGCCTGAATTCGTAGAATCGACAAAACGGTAGGTCACGCACCAGGAAGGTATTGAACTGCTCGCGGCTGGGGGGGTACATGTCGCCGTCCGCATGGCGCTTTTCGATGTAGGTCGCGTAGAGCGCGTACAGCTCCTCGCTGAACGCCGGGCGAACACAACGTACCTGCAGGTCAGCGTTGCGTTTGAGGATTCGTTTCTGTTGCCGGCTGAGCTCTGGCGAGCTTGCCGGAATGCGAGCTGGAATGCAGGCCGAGCACCGCTGGCAATGGGGGCGGTAGAGGTGATCGCCGCTACGCCGGAAGCCCATCTCGGAGAGTTCCGCGTACACCTGCGCGTCCATCGGCTGGCTAGGGTCGAGGAACAGCGTGGTGGCCTGTTCATCGGGCAGATAGCTGCACGCATGGGGCTGTGTGGCGTAGAACTTGAGGCGAGCCAGTGAAGTCATGGTCAACTCTCAGAAATCATGAGCTGAGTGTAGGTCAGCTTGCGGTAGCCGACTAGGCGCGCCAGTCGGCTGTGCTGGGCTGATCCAGATGCTCGGCAAGTGCGGCGGCGAATTGCTCACGCGCAATGCTGCGGGCGCCAAAACTTTCCAGATGACGTGTCGGCATCTGGCAGTCAATCAGGACAAAACCCCAGTCACGCAGCTGTTCCACCAGTGTGACGAATCCAACCTTGGACGCATCGGTAGCGCGACTGAACATCGACTCGCCGAAAAATAGCTTACCGATTGCCAGTCCGTAGAGTCCGCCGACGAGATGCTGCTCCTGCCAGACTTCTACCGAATGCGCGACACCCATTTCGTGCAACTGAACATAGGCTTGCTGCATCGGTGTGGTGATCCAGGTTCCGTCCGAATAGCTACGAGGCCCGGCACAGCCTTGGATCACGTCGGTAAACGCTTGATCAAAGGTCACCTGAAATTCGCCCTGACGGATGCGCTTGCGCAGGCTGCGCGACACATGCAGTTCGTTCGGGAACAGCACCGTTCGCGGATCGGGAGACCACCACAGCAACGGTTGCCCATCCTGATACCAGGGAAAGCAGCCGTGGCGATAGGCGGCCAGCAGGCGTTCGTGGCTAAGGTCACCCCCAGCAGCCAAAAGGCCGTTGGGTTCTCGCAAAGCCGCTTCGAGAGGGGGGAAGCAGAGATCGTCGCGCTTTAGCCAGGTCAGCATGTCGCCACGCAAATGCAGGTAGGGGAGGGCGGGCCGAGGCCCGCCACTAGATCAGTTGTCGAGGTACTTTTCTGCGTCCAGAGCGGCCATGCAGCCGGCACCGGCCGAGGTGATCGCCTGGCGATAGACGTGATCAGCCACATCACCAGCAGCGAAGACGCCAGGGATGCTGGTGCAGGTGGCATCACCCTCGCCGCCACCTCTAATCTTCAGGTAGCCATCCTTCATTTCCAGCTGGCCCTGGAACAGGTCGGTGTTCGGCTTGTGGCCGATGGCGATGAATACGCCGGCGAGGTCCAGCTTGTTATCTTCGCCGGTGAGAGTGCTCTTCAAGCGGACACCGGTCACGCCGCTGGCATCGCCGAGTACTTCCTCGAGGGTATGGTTCCAGTGCAGGCGGATGTTGCCGTTGGCCGCCTTGTCCATGATCTTGTCCTGCAGGATCTTCTCCGACCGCAGTTTGTCGCGGCGGTGGATCAGGTGGACTTCCTTGGCAATGTTGGACAGGTACAGCGCTTCCTCGACCGCAGTGTTGCCGCCGCCGATCACCGCGACGACCTGGTTGCGATAAAAGAAGCCGTCGCAGGTGGCGCAGGCCGATACACCACGGCCAGCGAATGCATCTTCAGAGGGCAGGCCGAGGTATTGCGCCGAGGCGCCCGTGGCGATGATCAGCGCATCGCAGGTGTAGACGCCGCTGTCGCCGCGCAGGGTGAACGGGCGCTGCTGCAACTCTGCGGTATGGATGTGATCGAAGACGATCTCGGTGTCGAAGCGCTCGGCGTGCTTCTGCATGCGGACCATCAGGTCCGGGCCGGTCAGACCTTCGACATCGCCGGGCCAGTTGTCGACTTCGGTGGTGGTGGTCAGCTGACCGCCGGGCTGGATGCCAGTGATCATCAGTGGCTTCAGATTGGCGCGGGCAGCGTATACCGCAGCGGTATATCCGGCCGGGCCGGAGCCGAGGATGATCAGACGCGAATGCTTGACTTCACTCATAAAAAGCCCTCATAAGCCTTTGTTGCAAATAGAGAAGCGTGCTCCAGTCGAGCCGCGTCGGGAAATCGGGCGTTTATGCTACACCGAAGCATCGGCAAAAGCCCAAGCCGCCGCGGAACCTGCATGCCATCGAATCGACAAACCCGTACAATGCCGGGGTTCTGGCTGACTACGGTTCATCGCGCCGCAGGCGCAGGAAAGAAAGCGTTTTGAAGAATTCCTCATCTACCGCGCCGGCAACCGTCTGGCGACAACAATTGCACTATCGCCTCAAGGAAGGCGCGTTGATAGCGCTCGGTGCGCTCTGCGTCTACCTGTGGATGGCTTTGCTTACCTACGACCCGGGCGATCCTGGCTGGACCCACACCAGCAATGTCGATCAGGTCCGCAACGCTGCCGGCCGTGCCGGCGCCTGGTTTGCCGATGTTCTGTTCATGGCGCTGGGCTATTTCGCCTATTTGTTTCCCCTGCTGCTTGGCGTCAAGGCCTGGCAAGTGTTCCGCGCGCGTCATCAGCCCTGGGTGTGGAACGGCTGGCTGTTCTCCTGGCGCCTGATCGGTCTGGTTTTCCTGGTCCTGTCCGGGTCCGCGCTGGCCTATATCCATTTCCAGGCCGCTCCTGGCTTGCCCGCGTCTGCCGGCGGTGCGCTGGGAGAGAGCCTCGGTCAGTTGGCCGTTCTGTCCCTTAACGTACAGGGCAGCACCCTTGCGCTGTTGGCGTTTTTCCTGTTCGGCCTAACGGTGTTCACCGATCTGTCCTGGTTCAAAGTGATGGACATCACCGGCAAGATCACTCTCGACCTCATCGAGCTGATCCAGAGCTTCTTCAGTCGCTGGTGGAGCGCCCGCGCCGAGCGCAAGCAGATGGTCGCCCAGTTGCGAGAAGTCGACGATGTCGTGAGCGAGGTGGCTGCGCCGATGGTGCGCGACCGTCGTGAGCAGGCCAAGGTCAAGGAGCGCATCATCGAACGTGACGAGTCCCTGGCCAAGCACATGAGCGAGCGCGACAAGCGCGTGGCTCCGGTGATCGCTCCGCCTGCTCCTGCCAAAGCCGCCGAACCGAGCAAGCGCGTGCTGAAAGAAAAGCAGGCCAACCTGTTTGTCGATCCGCTGATCGAGGGCAGCCTGCCGCCGATCTCGATACTTGATGCTGCCGAGAAACAGCAGAAGCAATACTCGCCTGAGTCGCTGGAAGCGATGTCGCGGCTGCTGGAGATCAAGCTGAAGGAGTTCGGTGTAGAGGTCATCGTCGAGTCGGTACATCCAGGCCCGGTGATCACCCGCTTCGAAATCCAGCCGGCGGCCGGTGTGAAGGTAAGCCGTATCTCCAATCTGGCCAAAGACCTTGCGCGCTCACTGGCAGTGATCAGCGTGCGGGTGGTCGAAGTGATTCCGGGCAAGACCACTGTAGGTATCGAGATTCCCAACGAGGATCGTCAGATCGTGCGCTTCTCCGAGGTGCTTTCTTCGGCCCCCTACGACGACGCCAAATCACCGGTCACCCTGGCACTCGGCCATGATATCGGCGGTAAGCCGGTCATCGCCGACCTGGCGAAGATGCCGCACCTGCTAGTGGCTGGTACCACTGGTTCCGGTAAGTCGGTGGGCGTCAACGCGATGATTTTGTCGATCCTGTTCAAGTCCACGCCGGAAGAGGCGCGGTTGATCATGATCGATCCTAAGATGCTTGAACTGTCGATCTACGAAGGCATTCCGCACCTGCTTTGCCCCGTCGTCACGGACATGAAGGAGGCGGCCAACGCACTGCGCTGGAGCGTCGCCGAGATGGAGCGGCGCTACAAGCTGATGGCGGCCATGGGCGTGCGTAACCTCGCGGGCTTCAATCGCAAGGTCAAGGAAGCCGAAGAGGCGGGCACACCGCTTACCGATCCGCTGTTCCGTCGCGAGAGCATGGATGACCAGCCGCCGCCGCTGAAATCCCTGCCGACCATCGTCGTGGTGGTGGACGAATTCGCCGACATGATGATGATCGTCGGCAAGAAGGTCGAAGAGCTGATCGCGCGTATCGCACAGAAGGCACGCGCGGCGGGTATTCACCTGATCCTTGCCACCCAGCGTCCGTCGGTGGATGTGATTACCGGCCTGATCAAGGCCAACATTCCCACCCGCATGGCATTCCAGGTATCCAGCAAGATTGATTCGCGCACCATCCTCGACCAAGGTGGTGCCGAGCAGTTGCTGGGGCACGGTGACATGCTCTACCTGCCGCCGGGCACCGGCCTGCCGATTCGTGTCCATGGCGCGTTCGTTTCCGATGAGGAAGTGCACCGGGTGGTCGAGGCCTGGAAGGCCCGTGGCGCGCCTGACTACATTGAAGACATTCTTGCTGGCGTCGAAGAGGCGGGTAGCGGCTTCGATGGTAGTAGTGGCGAAGGCAGCGGAGAGGGCAGCGAAGAAGACCCGTTGTACGACGAGGCCGTTCGCTTCGTCACTGAAAGCCGCCGTGCGTCGATTTCCGCCGTGCAGCGCAAACTCAAGATTGGCTATAACCGCGCCGCGCGGATGATCGAGGCCATGGAAATGGCTGGCGTGGTGACATCCATGAACACCAATGGCTCGCGCGAAGTCATCGCGCCGCCGCCTATGCGCGATTGAATCGCTTCGAGGGCTAAATGCAATTGATCCGTTTGCTGTGTGCATCTGTCCTGATGGTTGTCCTGGCCCCGGCACACGCCGACCAGGCTGCATCTACCAAACGACTGACTGATTTGCTTAACCAGGCTGAAACCCTGACTGGCCGCTTCTCGCAGCTGTCGCTCGACGGCAGCGGCACCCAGCTGCAGGAAACCTCCGGTGAACTGGCGCTCAAGCGCCCCGGGCAGTTCCGCTGGCACACCGATGCACCGATGGAGCAGCTGCTGGTCTCCAACGGCGAGAAGGTCTGGCTGTATGACCCCGACCTGGAGCAGGTTACCGTCCAGCAACTCGACCAGCGCTTGACGCATACCCCGGCGCTACTGCTCTCCGGTGACGTATCGACCATCAGCGAGAACTTCGAGGTTTCCCACAAGGAGGCCGGTGAGGTTGTGGATTTCACCCTCAAGCCCAAGGCCAAGGACACGTTGTTCGATAATCTGCGCCTGTCGTTCCGTAGCGGCGTGATCAACGACATGCAGCTGATCGACAGCGTCGGTCAGCGCACCAACATCCTCTTCATGGGCGTGAAGATGAATCAGCCGCTCAAGGCCGACACGTTCACCTTCGAGATTCCTGAGGGTGCCGACGTCATTTCCGAGTGACCCTCATCTGACATTCGTATCAGGCGGCCTGCGCAGCGGCTGGCCGCTGCAATCGAGGTAACCGTCCGCAATAATGGACCTGTTCAGCC
The DNA here is from genome assembly GCF_000495915.1 of Stutzerimonas chloritidismutans AW-1. Classification (GTDB taxonomy): domain Bacteria; phylum Pseudomonadota; class Gammaproteobacteria; order Pseudomonadales; family Pseudomonadaceae; genus Stutzerimonas; species Stutzerimonas chloritidismutans. The sequence goes on along the minus strand of NZ_AOFQ01000070.1, from coordinate 17,517 downwards.
GCGAGCCTGTCGCTCAACCCCTTGCCGCGCGTCTGCGTGCAGCCAGCCTCGACGAGTACGTCGGGCAGGAGCACCTGCTCGCGCGCGGCAAAGCCGTTGCGCGAGGCGCTGGAACAGGGCGCGCTGCATTCCATGGTGTTCTGGGGGCCGCCCGGGGTTGGTAAGACCACTCTGGCGCGGCTTCTGGCAAAAGTCTCCGATGCCCATTTCGAGACGGTTTCCGCCGTGCTCGCCGGGGTCAAGGAGATTCGCCAGGCGGTCGAGATCGCCAAGCAGCAGGCCGCCCAGTACGGACGGCGCACCATCCTGTTCGTCGATGAAGTGCATCGCTTCAACAAGTCCCAGCAGGACGCCTTCCTGCCTTACGTCGAAGACGGCACGCTGATCTTCATCGGTGCGACCACCGAGAATCCCTCCTTCGAACTCAACAACGCCTTGCTCTCGCGCGCCCGCGTCTACGTGCTGAAAAGTCTCGACGAGGCGGCGCTGCGTAAACTGGTCACCCGCGCATTGAGCGATCCAAAAGGGCTGGGTGATCTGCATCTGGAACTGCCGGAAGAGAGCTTCCAGATGCTGCTGGCTGCTGCCGATGGTGACGGTCGTCGGCTGCTCAACCTGCTGGAGAACGCATCGGACCTGGCCGAGGAGGGCGGTAGCATCAGCACCGACTTGCTGCAGGATCTGCTGGGTGACAGCCGTCGCCGTTTCGACAAGGGCGGTGAGGCGTTCTACGACCAGATTTCGGCATTGCACAAGTCCGTGCGCGGCTCCAATCCCGACGCGGCACTGTACTGGTTCGCGCGTATGCTCGATGGTGGCTGCGACCCGCTGTACATCGCCCGGCGCGTCGTGCGCATGGCCAGCGAGGAGATCGGCAATGCCGACCCGCGCGCGCTGCCGCTGTGTCTGAACGCCTGGGATGTGCAGGAGCGCCTGGGTAGCCCGGAAGGGGAGCTGGCCGTAGCGCAGGCCATCGTCTATCTCGCCTGCGCGCCGAAGAGCAACGCCGTCTACACCGCGTTCAAGTCAGCCATGCGCGATGCTGCCGAGAACGGCTCGCAGGAAGTGCCGCTGCATTTGCGTAATGCACCGACCAAGCTGATGAAAGAACTCGGCTACGGCAACGAATACCGCTACGCCCACGACGAACCGGATGCCTATGCTGCAGGCGAGGATTATTTTCCCGAAGCGATGCAGCCGCGGCGTTACTACCATCCGGCCCCGCGCGGGCTGGAAAGCAAGATCCGCGACAAGCTCGAGCACCTTGCCCGGCTCGACCGCGAAAGCCCGAAACAACGGAGAAAGGAATGATCCGCATGGCCTTCGCCGTCGCCTGTGGCGGCGTGATCGGAACCCTGTTGCGCTTTGCCCTGGCGACCTGGGTCAGCAATCAATGGCCACGGCATTTCTATCTGGCCACGCTGGCCGTGAACCTGCTGGGGTGCCTGCTGATCGGCTATCTCTATGCAACCTTTCTCGCCCGACCGGACATTTCACCCGAGCTGCGTGGCGCACTGATCATCGGCTTTCTTGGCGCACTGACGACCTTCTCCAGCTTCTCACTGGACGCACTGCGGCTGCTAGAAAGCGGTCAGCTGGCGACTGCCTTCGCCTATGTCGGCGGCAGCGTGTTCGGTGGCCTGTTGGCGGCCTGGGCCGGTCTGGCGCTCGCCAGGTTATGAACCGGCGCGCGTTCACAGTAAACTTCGCTCCCTCTTCGCCCTTCATCCAAGCTTTCACAGACGAGACCCACCATGCTTGATTCGAAACTGGTACGCACTCAGCTACAGGACGTGGCGGCCCGCCTGGCCACCCGTGGCTACCAGCTGGACGTGGCGCGCATCGAAGCGCTGGAAGCTCAGCGCAAGACCGTGCAGACCCGCACCGAACAACTTCAGGCCGAGCGCAACGCGCGCTCCAAATCCATCGGCCAGGCCAAGCAGCGCGGTGAGGACATCGCGCCGTTGCTCGCCGACGTGGATCGCATGGGCTCGGAGCTCGACTCCGGCAAGCAGGAGCTGGACCGCATCCAGAGCGAACTCGACCAGCTGATGCTGAGCATTCCCAACCTGCCGCACGAGTCGGTGCCGGTCGGTGCGGATGAGGACGAGAACCTCGAGGTTCGCCGCTGGGGCACGCCGAAGGCCTTCGACTTCCCGGTGCAGGATCATGTTGCCCTGGGCGAGCAGCATGGTTGGCTGGACTTCGAGACCGCTGCCAAGCTGTCCGGCGCTCGCTTCGCCCTGATGCGTGGGCCGATCGCCCGCCTGCATCGCGCCCTGGCGCAGTTCATGATCGATCTGCACACCCGTGAGCATGGCTATGAAGAGGCCTACACGCCGTATCTCGTGCAGGCTCCGGCGCTGCAGGGTACCGGCCAGTTGCCGAAGTTCGAAGAAGATCTGTTCAAGATCAGCCGCGAAGGCGAAGCCGACTTCTACCTGATCCCGACCGCCGAGGTGTCGCTGACCAACATCGTTGCCGGCGAGATCCTCGATGCCAAAGCGCTGCCACTGAAGTTCGTCGCCCATACGCCGTGCTTCCGCAGCGAGGCCGGCGCCTCCGGGCGCGATACCCGCGGCATGATCCGTCAGCACCAGTTCGACAAGGTCGAGATGGTGCAGATCGTCGAGCCGTCCAGGTCCTTCGAGGCGCTGGAGGAGCTGACCGGTAACGCCGAGAAGGTGCTGCAGCTGCTGGAACTGCCTTACCGCGTGTTGTCGCTGTGCACCGGCGACATGGGCTTCGGCGCGACCAAGACCTATGACCTGGAAGTCTGGGTGCCGAGCCAGGACAAGTACCGCGAGATTTCTTCCTGCTCCAACTGCGGTGATTTCCAGGCGCGGCGCATGCAGGCGCGTTATCGCAATCTGGAAACCGGCAAGCCGGAGCTCGTGCACACCCTCAATGGCTCCGGCCTGGCGGTCGGTCGTACCCTGGTCGCCGTATTGGAGAATTACCAGCAGGCTGACGGAAGCGTTGTGGTGCCCGACGTGCTGAAGCCATACATGGGTGGTATCGAAATCATCGGCTGAGGCTGCGGCGCTGCGTCATCGCGGTTCGGCATCAGGCCGGATCCTTGATATTCGACAAGGGGCATCGCGGCCGTAATGGCTGTCATGCCCATACCACCAACGACCCTCCAGGATTCGCCCATGGAATACCTCCCGCTGTTCCACAACCTCAAAGGCCGCACGGTGTTGATCGTCGGGGGTGGCGAGATTGCGCTGCGCAAGGCTCGGCTGCTGAGCGAAGCCGGAGCACGGCTGCGGGTGGTGGCGCCGAGCATCGAGGCGCAACTGGCCGAACTGGTAGAAGCGGGCGGTGGCGAATGCCTCGATCGCGGCTATGACCCGCAGGACCTCCAGGGCTGTGTGCTGGCCATCGCCGCCACCGATGACGAGCCGCTGAATGCCGCGGTTTCGCAGCATGCCAACGCGCTGGGTATGCCAGTCAACGTGGTCGACTCGCCGCAGCTGTGCAGCGTGATCTTTCCGGCGATCGTCGACCGCTCGCCGCTGGTGATTGCGGTTTCCAGTGGTGGCGATGCTCCGGTGCTGGCGCGGTTGATCCGCGCGCGTATCGAGACCTGGATTCCAGCGGCCTACGGGCAGCTGGCGGGGCTGGCCAAGCAGTTCCGCGCTCAGGTCAAAGCCAAGTTCGCCAATGTTCAGCAGCGGCGGGTGTTCTGGGAGGAAACCTTTCAGGGACCGATCGCCGAACAGGCGTTGGCTGGGTGCAGCGCCGAAGCCGAGCGCCTGCTGGCGGAGAAGCTTGCCGGTGCAGCGCCGCGCGCGCTGGGCGAGGTTTATCTGGTAGGCGCTGGCCCAGGCGATCCTGACCTGCTGACTTTCCGCGCCCTGCGCCTGATGCAGCAGGCTGATGTCGTGCTCTACGATCGCCTGGTGGCGCCGGCGATCATCGATCTGTGCCGGCGCGATGCAGACCGCATCTACGTTGGCAAGCAGCGCTCGGAGCATGCAGTGCCGCAGGAGCAGATCAACCAGAAGCTGGTGACCCTGGCCAAGGAAGGCAAGCGCGTTCTACGGCTCAAGGGCGGTGATCCATTCATCTTTGGCCGCGGTGGCGAGGAGATCGAGGAGCTGGCAGCCAACGGTGTGCCGTTCCAGGTCGTGCCGGGTATCACTGCCGCCAGCGGCTGTGCAGCCTATGCCGGCATTCCGCTCACTCATCGCGATCATGCGCAGTCGGTGCGTTTTGTCACCGGTCATCTGAAAGACGGCAGCTGCGATCTACCCTGGGCGGAACTCGCTGCGCCGGCACAGACGCTGGTGTTCTACATGGGCCTGGTGGGCTTGCCGGTGATCTGTCAGCAACTGATTGCCCATGGGCGTTCGGCGGATACGCCTGCGGCGCTGGTGCAGCAGGGTACCACCACCAATCAGCGAGTCTTCACCGGAACGCTGGAAACCCTAGCCCAGCGTATCGCCCAGGAACAGGTGCAGGCACCGACCCTGCTGATCGTCGGTGAAGTGGTTCAGCTACGCGAGAAACTGGCCTGGTTCGAAGGCGCCCAGGCGAACGCCTAGCGGGAGATCGAGGCTATCTGCGCCGTTTCAGCGGCGCAGATAAGCGGTGAAATCGATGTCGCCGGCAGAAAGGATCGCCTGTACACGGTTGTGCACGTTGAGCTTGCGCAGAATCGCCGAGACATGTGCCTTCACCGTGGTCTCGGCGATGTCGAGGTTGTAGGCGATCTGCTTGTTGGATTCGCCCTTGGTCATGCGTTCGAGCACCAGCAGCTGCTTGCGGGTCAGCGCCTGCAACAGCTCCGGCGGGATCGACGGCTCGTTGTGATGCGCATGGCGGCTGGCGCTCTTCTGGCTGCGGATGATGTCCGAGGGCAGGTAGACGTTGCCGTTGAGAATCTGTTCGATGGCCTCGGTCATCTGCGCCCGCGGCGAGGATTTGGTGATGAAACCGACCGCGCCGTAGGTGATCGCCTGCAGCACGATCTGCTTGTCCTGCTCGGCCGAGACGATCACCACGGGAATCGTCGGGGCCTCGTTGCGCAGGTTGATCAACCCGTTCAGCCCGTGCATGCCGGGCATGTTGAGGTCGAGCAGGACCAGATCGAGGTCGTCGTGCTCGAGCGTCAAGGCAAGGGCGCTGTCGAGGTCGGCAGTTTCGAGAATTTCGCTGTCGGGGAAGCCGTCGCGAATGACGTTATGGATGGCTTCACGGAACAGCGGATGGTCGTCCGCAATCAGGATCTTGTACAAGGCCGGTCACCTCTTTGTTGTGATTATGGTGGGGGCATGCTGGTCAGGTGAACTACTCGTCGCCAGGCAGGGGCTCCGGCGTAGCAGGGTGCAAGCGCAGGCCCGCCTGTTCCCAGCCATCCACCCCGTCTCGATACCAGTACAGTCGTTTGTAGCCCAGCCCATGTGCGCGCCTGGTGGCGTTCCAGCCGAGCCAGCAGTCCGAGCGGCAGTAGAAAACCAGTGGCCGCTCCTGATCGCCCCCGCTCACGCGGGCCAGATTATCGCTGAAATAGCTGGCCCACTGCGGTTGCAGATTTCCATCGCCGGTGTTCGCCAGCCAGATGCTGCCCGGCAGGTTGGCGTGGGGCTCGCTGTCGACGAAGCGACCAGCCAGCCACTGGCTGCGATACACGTCCACCAGCACCACGTCAGGCTCCTTCGCGAGCAACGCCTGCAGAGCCGCGGTGTCCAGCGTTTGCGCGCCCTCGGCGGTTGCCGGCGTCGGGCTGCGGTATTGCGTCTGGCGGTAACCCTCGGCAGAGAACAGCGCGAGCTGCTCTTCGGCCACGGCAGTCACGGACATGCCGAAACCAGGCAGCGCGGCGATCAGCAACGGCAGCAGCGACCTGAACATAGTCCGTATTCCATGGCGTTTTGATAGGTCGATTACAGAGCAAAGGGCCTGTCTTTTAAATCCTACGATGGAGGGGAAAACCGATACCAAAGTAGTAGATCGCTCAGGCTGAGCGGCGCAAGGCCGCATGTTGTGGGTTGAAACTGATTACTGCGAGAAGACTGAACAGCAGGGTCAGTCCGAGGCAAACCATCAGTGCGGTCGGCGCCAGGCGCAGATAAAGCGCATGACGAACCAACTCCGCAGCGTGGGTGAAGGGGTTGAGGGCGCAGATCCAGTACAGCCACTCGCTTGCCTCACGCATCTTCCACAGCGGGTAGAGCGCCGACGAGAGAAAGAACATCGGAAAGATCACGAAATTCATCACGCCGGCAAAGTTCTCCAGCTGACGAATGCCGTTGGAGAGCAGCAAACCCAGGGCGCTGAGCAACAGCGCCACCAGCAGCAGGGCGGGCAGGGCGGCGATCAGCCCAAGCGGTGGAGGCTGTACGCCGTAGAACCAGGCGATGGCGAGAAACGCATAGACCTGCAGCAAGGAGATCAACGCCGTGGCGACGAGCTTGCTGGCCAGCAGAAAGCTGCGCGGCAACGGGCTGGTCAGCAACACGCGCATGCTGCCCATCTCGCGGTCGTAGACCATCGAGAGTGAACCCTGCATGCCGTTGAACAGCAGGATCATGCAGGCCAGCCCCGGCACGATGTAGGTTTCGTAGGTAATGTAGGTGTCGTACGGCTCGATGATCGCGATGCCGAGCGCCGCGCGAAAGCCCGCGGCAAACACCACCAGCCAGAGTAGTGGCCGTACCAGGGCACTGAAGAAGCGCGAACGCTGTTGCACGAAGCGCAGCCATTCGCGCAGAACGATGCCGCGCAGGCATTCCCAGTAGATGATCATGAACTTTTCCGCCCGGAATCGAGGGTCGCGCGCGTGCCGGGAGCAGCCCCAGGGTTGGAAGCCGGCGTCGCAGACGCCGCGTGCCCGGTTTCGACTGCTCGCGGCGCGCTGTTGAGCAGGGCGCTCTGGTGATCGAGGCCGCTGCCGGTCAGCCGTGCAAAGCTCGCGGCCAGGTCTTCGCCTTCGGTGGCCAGGGTCGCGGCACGCCCCTGAGCCACCAGGCGGCCGCGGTTGAGTATCAGCAGATCGTCGTCTTGGACTTCATCGAGCAGGTGCGTGGTCCACAGCACGCTCATACCCTGCTCCTGGCAGAGTAGGCGTACATGCTGGTTAAGCCCCTGGCGGCTGGCGGGGTCGAGGCCGGCGCTGGCCTCATCGAGCAACAGCAGCTCCGGTCGGTGCAGCAGGGCACGGGCGATTTCCACACGGCGACGGTGACCACCGTTGAGTTCGCGCACCTTGCTGCGTCGCCGCTCGCCGAGCTGCTGGCGCTGCAGTTCCAGCTCGATACGTTCGTTGGCCAGGGCCCGCGGCATGCCATGCAGCGCCGCGTGGTAGCGCAGGTTCTGCTCCACCGTAAGGTCCAGGTCCAGCGTGCTCTGCTGGAACACCACGCCAAGACGCGCAAGGGCCTTGCGCGGCGTTTCACGCAGATCGAAGCCAGCGATACGGATCTGCCCCTGCTGTAGATCGTACAGGCGGGTCAGCAACGCGATCAGTGTCGATTTGCCGGCTCCGTTCGGACCGAGCAACGCCGTAAAACGCCCCTGCGCTGCGGTAAAACTCCCCCCGTCCAGCGCCCGCCGCTCACCATAGGAGAACGCGACGTCGCTGACCTCCAGCGCGTTCATGGAGTGACCACCACGCCCCATGGATAGCGGCCGACCTTGATCGACTTGGTGACCTTGAGCTTGTCGACGTCGATCACCGAGACGTCGCCGCTGACACCGTTGGTGGTCAGCAGCAGGCTCTCGTCAGGGTTGAATGCCATGTGCCAGACACGGCGACCCACCAGCAGGTAGTCGAGCACCTCGTAGGTTTTGGCATCGACTACGGCGATGTGATTGGCCGGGCCGAGTGCAACGAAGGCGTACTTGCCGTCGGAGCTGAGTTTGATGCCCACCGGCTGGACCTTGTCCGGGTGCACGCCCTTGATCTTGAACGTCAGGGTCTTGAGGATCTCGCGTTTATCCACGTCCACCACGCTGACCGTGCCGCCGATCTCGGCCGAGGCCCAGAGCTGCTTGCTGTCTTTGGTGAACTCGACGTGTCGTGGGCGCTGGTCGACCAGGGTGTTGTCCACCAGCTCGTTAGTGCTGGTGTCGATCCAGTGCAGCATGTTGGTGGTTTCGCTGGTGTTGACCGCCCACTTGCCATCCGGGCTCACCGCCATGCCTTCCGGCTCGACACCCACATCGATCTGCGCCAGCACTTCCTCCTTGTCGACGTCGACCACAGTCACCAGGGCGTCGTCCTCGTTAGAGATGTACAACCATTTGTTGTTGGGATGCAGGGCGAATTGTTCGGGGTCCGCGCCAGATGGCAGCTGCTTGATGATCTGCCGCGTGGCCAGGTCCATCACCTGCACGGTGTCCGAGTCGCTGGCGCAGATGTACAGCAGCTTGTTGTCATGGGAGAGCGTGAGGCCGCGCGGGCGCATGCCGACTTCCAGGGTCTCGACGGTTTCCATCGTGTCCAGGTTGATCACGCTAATGCTGTCGTCTTTCTCGTTGGAGACGTAGGCCGTGGCGGCGGCAGCCGAACCTGCGGCAAGGCTGAGGGCAATGGCAATGGCGATGGCGGAGGCAAGGGCAGTTCTGGGCATGGTTGGGCTCTCTTGTCGTTATTGTGTGATGGGGGCAGTGGTGTCGTTGTGGTCCAGCTGGCGCAGGTATTCTTCGGCTTCTTCCTGGCCGCCGGCGGCTGCTCGCTGCAACCAATGGCGTGCTGCGACGGAATCGGCTTCGACGCCACGCCTTTCGGCCAGGGCGACGCCCCAGTGGTAGCGCGCCAGGCTGACGTAGCTGGCGTCGTCCGACTGCTCCGCGCCTTTCTTCAGTAGCGCGGCGGATTTGCTCAGATCCGGCTCCATGCCGCTGCCGCTCTCGTACATTTGCGCCAGCGAAATCATCGAGTAGACGTCGTTCCAGCGCGCCACGCAGTCTTCGAAGATGGCTTTGGCGGCATCGAAGTTACCGGTCTTCGCCGTCACGTAGCCGTAGAGGCATTTGATGCGCTTGGGGCTGTCGACATAGGCCTCATAGCCCAGCTCGTCGGCGCTGGCGGGCAGAGTGGCAAGGCCAAGCAGCGCGGCTGCAGTGAGACGAATCACGGGCGCGCCTCGCTCAGGCGGCAGCTGCTTTCCGGTGCGTCGAAGCCCAGGGTGTCCAGTTCGCTGGTGGGATGCAGAAAGCCGTCCTGCGGCGAGTTCGATACCAGCGCCCGCGGGTGTATCAGCGGGATCGGCTGGCGTAGCTGGCCATTCCACGGGCGGAAGCTCAGCTTGCGGCCCTTGAAACCATCCAGCGGAAGCTCACCGCTAAGCGACAGCTGACGGATTGCTGCGGCGTCCGTGCTGCGCAGGCGAGTGACCGCCGCTGCAAGGCTGCGTACGCCCATCCAGGCGGCGAAATCACGGTCGTTCATCCAGCGCTTGGCATGCGCCTCGAAGCGTTTCTGCAATTGGGCGGCACCGTAGGTTTCCACCGTCTTGTGCCAGCCGGTGGCGGTCAGGCCCTGGGTGCCTGCCACCGGGCGAGGCAACCAGGTGTGATATGGCACGTACTCACCGAAGTCGCCACGTTCGTCGGCCACCAGCACCACGTCGTATTCGGCACCCTGGGTGAACAACGGCATCTCGGCCTGGGCGCTGCGGCGCTGGTCGTTATCGAAGCTCCAGGGCTTCTCCACAACGACGCGGTGACCGAAGCGCTTGGCCGCGCGGCGCAAAGCATCGGCATAGGCCTTATCCTCAGCGGTCGGACCGACGATCAGCATCCAGCGATTCCAGCGGCGTGCCGCGAGGAACTGGCCGAGCGCATCGGCGAGCATGCTGCGGCTGGGCAGGGTGTGCAGGACATTCGCCAGGCAACTCTGGCTGCGCAGTGCATCGTCGGCACTGCCGGCGTTGATCAGCAGCGCTTCCGGCATGGCGTCCGACAGCTGGCGCAGGGACGCAGCCGGAGCGTTGACCACGAACAGGCGCAGACCGTCGGCGTATTGCTTGCCCGCCTGTTCCAGAAGTTCTTCCGACGTTTCGCTGGTGGCCGCTTCGAGCACATAGCTGTGCTTGAGAAAACGTCCCGTGCTGTTGCTGTCGGTGATCGCCAGTTCGGCGCCGCGCAGGCCGGCGTCCTCGGGCTCAGGAATGACGTTGGAGAGCACCGGGCCGGTGTCTGGGCGATAACCGAGATAACCGATGCGTATCGCCAGCTCCGTGCTGGCAGCCGCTGCAGCGAACTGCGTGCAGCAAGTGAGGGCGATCAGGAAACCGGCTCGTCGTAATACATGGCTCATGGGCAGCTCCTGTGACGTTGCAGGCAGCATAGGAACCATGGCAGAGCGGGGGAATATGCAGAAAGTACCAGTCGCTGTGTACCAAGGTCGTAGAAGTGACGATGAAAAGGCGGCGCAGGCCCTGCGCCGCCCCGGTCCTTAGCGGACTCGCCTGACCTTGAATCGGCCGACCTGCACGATCATTTGCTGCGCTTGCTGCGTCAGCTCCTGTGCGGCCTGCGTCGATTGCTCGGAGTTGCTGCTGTTGTGGTGCACCACTTCATCGATCTGGCCGATGGCCAGGCTGACCTGTTCGATACCGGACGCCTGCTGGCTCGACGCCGACGCGATCTCGTCGACCAGCTGCGAAACCTGTGCCGCGCCCTGAACGATCGCTTCCAGCGCCCGTGCCGTGTCGTCGGTGAGCTCCATGCCCTTGATCGTCCGCGCATTGGACTCCTGGATCAGGCGGGTAGAGCGCTGTGCGGCCTCGGCACTGCGGGCTGCCAGCTGACGGACTTCATCGGCGACCACCGCGAACCCGCGGCCGTGCTCGCCGGCACGGGCCGCCTCGATGGCCGCGTTCAGTGCGAGGAGGTTGGTTTGCGTGGCGATCTTTTCGATTGCCCTGATGATGTTGGTGATATCCAGGCCCGACTGGTTGATCTCCTGCATTGCCGCTTTCAGGGTGACCATCAACTCGTTGCCACCGCGGGCCGAATGCTCGGAATCGCGCGAGAGGGAGTTGGCTTCGCTGGCGTATTCGGAGGTCTGGCGAATCTGCGCAGCCATCTGGTTGATGGTGGCGCTGATCTCAGTCACCGCGGAGGCCGATTCCGTTGCGCCGCTGGAAAGATCCTGGCTGAGGCTCGTCACCTGGCCGGCCTTGTCGTTGATCAGCCCTGAGCTCTGCTGGACCTGGGATACCAACTCGTTGAGGTTGTCGACCATTCGCCTGAGCGCAAGCCCGAGCTGGTCGTGCTCCGAGGCCAGACGGACTTCCACCTCCAGGTCGCCCTGGGAGATGCGTTCGGCCACGTGTACCTGCTCCTGCAGGCTGTCGGCCATCCGGTCGAGGCTGGCGGATAGCTGGCCGACTTCGTCCGCGGACTGGTGCGTCAGGCGCTGGGAAAAGTCGCCTTTCTGAATGGCACCGGCCAGCTGCGCGGCTTTGCGAATGGGCAGGGCGACCGAGCGGGAAGAAAACCACAGCGCAAGCACGGCGAGGATCGAGATGAGCACGCCTGCGCCGATCTGCTGCAGCATGCTCCGATCGCTCTTGGCGTCCATCTCGGTCTTCAGCTCGGTGGCCTTGGCCAGCACGATTTCCTTGTTGATCTTCAGCATCATCGACCAGGGTTTGCCGGTACGACCCAGCTCGATGGGCGCGAACACCACGATCGTGCCGTCTGCGTCCAGACGGGCGAGTTCTTCGCCTTTCTGCACGGCGCTCAGGGCGGTCTGCCACTCGTTCGGCAATACCTTCTGGAAGTGCTGGCCAATCAGGTCTGGCGAGCGGCTCTCCGCCACGATCAGCCCCTGGTCACTGATGATCGCCACTTCGCCTCGGCCCTCGAACAGCTTGCCGGATACTTCCTGGCTGATCTTCTGCACGAAGTCGAGGTTGTAGTCGGTGCCCGCCACACCCATGAAGCGGCCATCGACGATAATCGGAACCGAAAGCGTCGCCAGCCATACCTGCTTGCCCTGCACGATGTAGGGCAGCGGGCCGAGCACGCTTTCCTTGAGCGTTTCCCGCGGCCCGATGTACCAGCCGCCCTTGAGTACGCCGTTGGGGTGCTTGTCCATGGTGTCGTACTCGACCAGCGGCTGCACCGCGATCTTGCCGTCTGCACCCCGCGTCCAGTAGGGCGTGAAGCGACCGGTCTGCTCGTTGTTACCGTTCTGGCCGCCAGTGAATAGGAAATCCTGGCCGTCGATTGCGTCCGGCTCCCAGCACGAGTAGGTGCCGTTGAAGTCCGGATAGCTTTTCAGCACGTTGAGCAGAATCGAGTTCACCTCGTCCCGGCCAATCTGCAGCCCGCCCGAACCCGTCGGGTTCAGCTTGCCGACCGCGAAGGTCGTCGCCATGCCACGGGCCGCTTCCAGCGCTTCGGTGAACTCGGAACGGATTTCTCCAGCGTATTTTCCGCCGAGGTGCTGCAGGGTCTGCAAGGCATCTTCCTGCGCCTGCTGACTGACCCGGTTGGACACCAGGTGCTGGGTCGAGCTGGCAAGGTAAACGCTGTAGCCGATCAAGATGCCGGCGGTCGCCAGCAGGCATAAGCCGCCGGTGATCGCTATTCGCTGCTGTATGGATTTGAGAGACATCACGGTTCCTACTCCTGATAACACAAAAGAACCAGCGGTGGCGGGCCCAGGGACGTGGACGGTCTCACGTGGGGCGGCCAGAGATCGGATGATGTCCAATCGGCATCATGCATACCTGGATATGGCGGCCGCGCTGGCAGGAAGTTGATCGATACCTTGGTACTGCGACCTTGGTACTGATTCGGCTCGCTCGGCACTCGAGGTGTGCGCCGTCAGGCTGCCGAAACGGGTGACGCAGCCGGCGTTTGCGCAGATTTGGATCGCCGCCACTGCCATGAAAGAGTCTGGAGCCGCCCGATTCAGTGGCCCCTGAACGCTACCAAGGTAGGAAGCTGGGCAGGGCGGGGCGCCTTAGGATGGCGACACCGAAAACAATAACGAGGCCATTCCCATGCCCACTTACAAAGCGCTGTTGCTCAACCTGCTGTTCGTTGGCAGCCTGGTCGGATTCGATCACAGCCACGCCGCTGGCGACCTGACCCGTCGTACGCAGGCTTTGCCGGATCTGAAGTTCGGTTCCGAGCAGAGCGATTACGCGGTGTCGCAGAAGGAATATCAGCTGGAAACCGGCGTCGCCTACCAGCTCAAGGTCAGCTCCGATGGCCAGAAGGAGTGCGCGTTCCAGGCGCCCGAGTTCGCCCAGTCGATCTATCTGCGCAAGGTCGAGGCCGGTGGTGTGGAGATCAAGGCGATCACGCTGGTCGAGCTGGAGTTCGAGGATGCCGGCGAGGCAGAAATCTTCTTCCTGCCCGTCAAGCCGGGCAGCTACCCGTTCTACTGCAAGGGGCTGCAGAACAAGGGCATGGAAGGCCGGTTCGTGGTCAAGTGAAGCGGACTGGCGCTCGGCGCTGATCACGGGGAGTTGCCGATATGTCCGCACTCTGGCGAATCAATCTGCTGGTCACGTTGCTCTTCACCCTGATCACCATGGTCTGTCTGGCGGTGTTGCTGCGCCAGGCCGCCCACGATGTAAAGCGTGAGCTCGATGCCGCGGCGGCGGTGGTTGGCTATCTCGGCGAGATGGCCGAGCGCGATCCCGACTCGCTGCGCCCGGGCCTGACCGATAGCCTGCGCCACATTCGTGTGCGCTGGCTGGACGCCACTGAATCGATGCCTGTCGGGGTCGATCCAGCGCTCGACGACTTGCTCAGCTCCTGGCTGTACCCCGCCGAACTGTCGTCACCCAGCGTCCTTAAGCTTTCCAACGGCCAGCGGCTGCACATCAGCGTCGATCCGCATGACGAAGTCGAAGAGGTCAGCGATTCGTTGTTGCAGTTGCTGGTGCTGTTCGGCCTGGCGCTGCTGCTCTGCCTGCTGGCGATCCGCTGGGCCGTGCGTCCGGGCATGCGAGTGCTCAGCGAGTTGCTTGGTGCACTGGTGAGCATCGCCGACGGCCGACTCGACACCCGCCTGCCATCGCATCGCTTCGCCGAGTCGCGCAGGCTCGCCGAACGCTTCAATCACATGGCCGCTGCACTCGAAGATGCGCGGGCCGACAATGAGCAACTGACCCAGGCGCTGCTGGCGCTGCAGGAACGTGAACGCACCCGTCTGGCGCAAGCGCTACATGACGACCTCGGCCAGTACCTGGCCGGTATCCGTGCCCGGGCCTGTCTGCTGCGCGTCCAGGCTGAGCAGCCCGACGCCGTTCGCGAGACCGCGGCGCACCTTGAGCAGCACAGCCTCGATCTGCAGAACGGCTTTCGCACGCTGGTGCGAGACCTGTATCCGGTGATGCTCGATCACCTGAACCTGGAAGACGCCATCGGGCAACTCGCTGAGCAGTGGCAGAACACTCAAGGTATCCAATGCGATGTCCAGCTGCGTGGAGCTATTCCAGCACTGTCGATGGACGCCAAGGTGCATCTCTATCGCATGGTGCAGGAGGCGCTGACCAACGTGGCGCGGCATGCGCGTGCGACTCGCGTGTGCCTGCATCTGTGTGGGAATCACAACGGGCTGCGCCTGTTGCTGCGAGACGATGGCCATGGGTTGCCGCCAGAACGGCCGGGAGTCGGCCTGCGCTCGATGGTCGAGCACGCGCGCTGTCTGGGTGCCCGGCTGCGTGTGCGCCACCGCGCCGGCAAGGGTTGGGCGCTCTATCTCAAGTTGCCTTTGCAAGGAGCCACGTCATGAAGATTCTGCTGGTGGATGACCACGCGGTAGTGCGTCAGGGCTACGCGAGCCTGCTCAAGGCTCTGCTTCCCGAGGTGACAGTCAGTGAAGCCGCCAGCGGTGAGCAGGCGCTGGAGCAGGTGCAGGAATCGATTCCCAGCCTGGTCGTGCTCGACCTCGGACTGCCGGGAATCAGCGGACTGGAAACCTGCCGGCGCCTGCGTCAGCGGTTGCCGCTGCTGCCGGTGCTGGTGTTCAGCATGCACGACGAGCTGGCACTGGTCCGGCAGGCGCTGGATGCCGGTGCCTCCGGCTACCTGACCAAACGCTGCGCGCCGGACGTGCTGGTGGAGGCGGTGCGCAAGGTGCTTGCCGGGCAGACCTTCATCGAGCAGCCGCTGGCGACCGATCTGGCCTGCCAGCGGCCTTCGCAGTCGCCAATCAAGGGGCGACTGGGCGAAATGACACCTCGTGAGATGGAAATCTTCATCATGCTCGCGCGTGGCATAGGCAATCGGGAGATTGCCGAGCGGCTGTGTATCAGCAGCAAGACCGTCTCGAACCATATGGCCCTGCTGAAAAGCAAGCTGGAAGTCAGCTCCCAGGCCGAACTCGTGCACCTGGCCATCGATCAGGGCTTGCTTCGCGTCGGCGACCGCATGGTGTGCGAGGCCTGATCGGCCTTAACCGTTTCGGATATTCCTGGCTCCCTGCGGCGATGCGGCGCATGCCTGTCTGCTGAGTCCGCAGCACCTCTTCAATCTACTCTCAAAAAAGCCTGCCTCGCCTGTACAAGGTGGGCGGGGCGCTTGTGCCTTGCGAAAGTCGTGGGCCCCAGCTAGTGCGCTGGTCGTAAGACCAATCTCCATGCGGCCGGGAATTTTTCCCGCTAGAGCCGGGAATTCTTCCCTGTCGGCACCGCGCTGCGGCTCTTGATAATCGCGTCTGGCAGGTTGCCAGCATGCGGTTGTCCGCGGTTCTTGCCGCGTCGCGAATGCGGGTGGCCTGGCCAATCCGATTGGCCAACAAGAACAAGGACCACCCATGCCGTACCAGCTCTGTTGCAGCGCGACGCCCCGACGTACGTTGCTGTCCCTCGCCATCGCCGCACTGTTGCCGGCGTCCGTTCATGCCGAGCAGACGCTCGATCTCGGCAGTCAGGAGGTGGTCGGTACCACGCCGCTGCCGGGCATCGAGCTGCCAAAGGATCAGGTACCGTCCAACATCCAGTCGCTGGATGACGAAGACCTGCGGCGGCTCGGCGGCCAATCGCTAGCCGAGAAACTGCAGCGCGGGTTGCCCAGCGTCAACGTCAACGAGATCCAGGGCAATCCGTACCAGGCGGACCTCAACTATCGTGGCTTCACCGCCTCGCCGCTGCTCGGTACGCCGCAGGGTCTTTCGGTTTTTCTCGACGGCGTGCGGGTCAACGAAGCATTCGGCGATGTGGTGCACTGGGACCTGATCCCGAACACCGCCATTGCCAACATGGCCCTGGTGCCGGGCTCGAACCCGCTGTACGGCCTGAACACCCTGGGCGGCGCACTGGCGCTGCAAACCAAACGTGGCGATACCCATCCAGGTGGCTCGGCGGAAATCTACGGCGGCTCGTTCGGACGCCAGGGAGGTGCAATCGAACAGGGTGGTAGCCATGAGGAGTTCTCCTGGTACCTGGCCGCCGAAGGCATGGATGAGGACGGCTGGCGTGACCATTCGCCGTCCGAGGTGCGCCAGCTGTTCGGCAAGTTCGCCTGGACTACCGACACCACCGATCTGGCCCTTACGCTGGCGCATGCCGACAACGATCTGATCGGCAACGGCCTGATCCCGGAGAGCATGTACGACCAGCGGCGCGAGTCGATCTTCACCTATCCCGACCAGACCGAGAACCGCAGCCACCTGATGGCCCTGTCCGCCAGCCACTGGCTCAACGACAACGATCGCCTTTCCGGCACGATCTATCTGCGCCGCACACGTACCGCGACGCTCAATGGCGACGGCAACGATGAGTACGAGGACGAATACGAGGCGTGGGAAGACGGCGGCTTTATCGGCGTAGGGCCGGAAAGCGGCGTGCTGAACCGTACCCGCACCGCGCAACGTGCCTACGGTCTGGCGCTGCAGTGGGCGCGGCATGTAGGTGCGCATCAGTTCGCCTTCGGACTGTCCCACGACAACACCCGCGCCAGCTTCCACCAGAGCGAGCAGGGCGGCGAGCTGACCGACGAGCGCGGAATCGCCGCCAGCGAAGAGGAGGAACAGGCCAACAGCCTGCTGGGGCGCACCCGTACTTCCAGCCTCTATGCCACCGACACCTGGGCGCTGACCGACGCGCTGCAGCTGACCGGCTCGCTGCGCTACAACCGCACCCGCGTGGTGAACACCGATCGCATGGGCGATGCACTAAATGGCGACTTCACCTATCGCAAACTCAATCCCGCGCTGGGCTTTGCCTGGCAGCTGCGACCGGCGGTCACAGTCTACGGCGGCTTTTCCCAGGGTAACCGTGCCCCGACACCAATCGAGCTGGGCTGCGCGGACCCTGCAAACCCATGCAGCCTACCAAACGCCATGGCGGCCGACCCCTTCCTCGAGCAGGTTGTCACCCGCACGCTGGAGGTCGGTGTACGCGGCGAACTGGCTGGCGGCACCCGCTGGAACCTCGGGGCCTTTCGCAGCATGAACCATGATGACCTGCTGTTCGTCGGCACCGGCGGTAGCATGGGCTACTTCACCAACTTTGGCCGCACCCGTCGTCAGGGCATCGAACTGGGTCTGGCTGGCGAGCTGGGGCCATTCGACTGGCGGGGGGGCTACACCCT
>NZ_AOFQ01000069.1 GCF_000495915.1 Stutzerimonas chloritidismutans AW-1 | reverse complement strand
TTCCCGGCTTCGGTCGGGGGAGCCAGTACTTCTTCGGCCAGCCGCTGGCCGAGTTGAAGTTGCCGCAGGTGGCATTGCTGGTCGGCATGGTGAAAGGGCCTACCTACTACAACCCTCGACGCAATCCCGAGCGGGCGTTGGAGCGGCGCAACCTGGTTCTCGACCTGCTCGCCGAGCAGCAGGCGGTCAGCGCCGAGGACATAGCAAAAGCCAAGCAGGCACCGCTGGGCGTGACCCAGCGTGGCAGCATGGCCGACAGCTCCTATCCGGCCTTCCTCGACTTGGTCAAGCGTCAGCTGCGTGAGGACTATCGGGACGAGGACCTCACCGAAGAAGGTCTGCGTGTCTTCACCAGTTTCGATCCGGTGATCCAGCTCAAGGCCGAGCAGGCCATGAGCGAAACCCTCAAGCGTCTCGGCAAGAGCACCGAAGGCGTCGAAGGCGCAATGATCGTGACCAATCCTGAGACCGGTGAAATTCAGGCCCTGCTCGGTAGTCGCCAGCCGGGTTTCGCGGGGTTCAATCGCGCGCTCGATGCGTCACGGCCGATCGGCTCGCTGATCAAGCCGGCCATCTACCTGGCTGCCCTGGAAAAGCCCAGCCAGTACACGCTGACCAGTCTGCTCGAAGACGAGCCCTTCTCGGTCAAGGGCGCCGACGGGCAGATCTGGAAGCCGCAGAACTATGGGCGTCAGGCTTATGGCACGGTTTACCTGTATCAGGCACTCGCCAATTCCTACAATCTGTCCACGGCGCGGCTCGGGCTCGACCTGGGTGTGCCGAATGTACTGAAGACGCTTGTGCGGCTGGGTGCATCGCCACAGTGGCCAGCGTATCCGTCGATGCTGCTCGGAGCGGGCGGTTTGCGGCCGATCGAAGTTGCCGATATGTATCAGACCCTGGCCAACGGTGGCTTCAACACTCCGTTGCGTGGCATTCGCAGCGTGCTGACCGCGGACGGTGAGCCACTCAAGCGGTATCCGTTCCAGATTCAGCAGCGCTTTGATCCGGGTGCCATCTACCTGACTCAGTACGCCATGCAGCGTGCCATGCGCGAAGGAACGGGTCGTTCTGCCTACAACCGTCTGCCGCAGTCGCTGAATCTCGCTGGCAAGACCGGTACCACAAACGACTCGCGTGACAGCTGGTTCGCAGGCTTCAGCCAGGATCTGCTGGCAGTGGTCTGGTTGGGTCGTGATGACAATGGCAAAACTTCGCTGACTGGGGCGACCGGCGCGCTGCAGGTGTGGAGCGATTTCATGCGGCGGGCCGATCCGCTGCCTTTGCAGATGCCAGTGCCGGACAACGTGACATATGCCTGGGTGGACGCGCGAAGCGGCCTGGGTACGGATGAGCGTTGCCCCGATGCGGTGCAGATGCCCTATATTCGCGGCAGCGAACCGGCCCCCGGACCTGGCTGCGGCATTCAGGCGCCGGCGGAGTCGGTCATGGATTGGGTGCGTGGCTGGTTGGAGTAACTGCCGCAGAGGTCGCGTGCTTCGTGATTCTACGTTGAGAGGTCTGAATTGGTGAACAAGCAGTGGATGGCCGTTGTTGCAGCGGTGACGCTGGTACAGGGGTGCGCGACAGTGGATCGTGGTTCGATTCCCGTGGTGGACTCAGGCGCTCCCGTTTCCGAGGAGGTGGCGGCTCGCCAGGGATACCGCGCGCCAGCCGCGGTCGCGACGCCAAGGCAGCAGCAGGAGGATTCTGGGGTGGTGGTGATGGTGCCGCAAGGCAGCTCTGCACCGCTTGAGACGTTCGCCGCGCCAGATGCACCCTTTGCCGGGTCGAGTGGAACGACAGGCGGAGATCAGCCTGCGTGGCAGCCGGCATCGTCAATCTCGGCGCCGGCCAGCACGCAGCAGCAACCGAGCATGCCCACCGGTATCCCGTCCTCCGGCAGCAGCAGCGGCCTGGCCGCCGACGAGCAGCTGGATGGCCCTGTGCTCGCGCTGTTGACTACGGCTCAACAGCAGCAGGGCGGTGGTGACCTGAATGGTGCGGCTTCCAGTCTCGAACGTGCGCAGCGTATTGCGCCGCGCGAGCCGCAGGTCCTTTATCGTCTGGCCCAGGTCCGGTTGGCGCAGGGGGATGCCACTCAGGCGGAGCAGCTGTCGCGCCGGGCATTAAGCTATGCCAGCGGGCGCCCGGCGCTGCAGGCCAGCCTCTGGGAGTTGATTGCGCAGGCACGCGAGCGGCGGGGCGACAGTGCCGGTGCCGCGCAGGCTCGTGAACGAGCCAAGGTCAATCTGTGATGGATCTGCGCCTACCGGCAGTCGCGCAGCAGCTGCTTTTGATCGAGCGCGAGCTGCGCACGCTTGACATGTGGAGCGTCGAGCCGCCGGCGCCGGAGGCTCTGGCCAGCGTCGAGCCGTTTTGCGTGGATACGCTGCGCTTCGAACAATGGCTGCAGTGGATATTCCTGCCGCGGATGAAGGCGATTGTCGAGGCGGATCATCCTCTGCCGCAGGCGTCGGGCATCTGTGCGATGGCAGAGCTGGTCTATCGGGAGGCGCGGGTAGTCAGTTTGCTCGAGGCACTGCGTGCTTTCGATGCGTTGATCGAGGTGCCTTCGCGCTGAGCGGCTTGGCGCGCCGCCAGCGCAATACCTAAAGATGCGGTATCAGTTGCAGTTTTCGGCGATCTTGTCGCGTGTTGCTGCGATCCTTGCCTGCCGCTCCTCTTCGGTGATTCGCCGGGTTTCACCCTTCTCTTCGACACGTACCCGCGGATTGTTCTGCAGTTGCGCGAGGTTGGTGCGCATCGTCTCGCAGTAGCGCTTGCGTTCGGCCTCTTGCTCAGCGACCTGGCGCTTCACCTTGCGATCGATGCTCTGCTGGTCGACCTCGGTTTCGTCCTCGACGACGGGGGCTGGCATCGTGGTCGATTTTGCCGGCGCGGTAACGGTGTTGACGGTTTCCACCTGCTGCCCTTGCGGCGGTTGCGCGCCGAAGTGCGTGACCCCCTGGGCGTCTACCCACTTGTATACCTGGGCGGCCATGACGTTGCCGCAAAGCGCCAGTACCAAGCCGCCCGCAAGAAACATGAATCGCATGTCGTTACCTTCATTGGAATCGGAAACCGGCAGTCACTATACCCAAAAGCCGGAGCGCCGCTTCTGCACCCTGTCACAGCTCAACGCTGCCCAAACACAACGGCGAGCTTGACTTGCTGGTGCTGAATCCGAACAATTCGAGGCTTGCTGTCCTGAGTCGCCTCGCCGCAAGCGATACCGGCTCAGTCTAGACAGACATGAGGTGCTACCCGCGCCGACCTGCATCACCCGCAACGCGTTACCTCGCGCTGGGTGGAGAGCCCGCGACACCAGGGTCTCTTCCAATACTGGCTCAGTCAGTGGCTGACGTAGTCGGCGACCACCGTCGCTCATGCCCTGCTGGCAGTAAACCTATTTCTGGCGGCTCCGACTTGGAATCGCTATCTGGCGTTTCAGAGGTGAACAACGTGGAACTCTTATCCGGCGCTGAAATGGTCGTCCGCTCCCTGCGTGACGAAGGCGTTAAGTACATCTACGGGTACCCGGGCGGTGCCGTTCTGCATATCTACGATGCGCTTTTCAAGGAAAAGGCCATCGAACACATCCTGGTTCGTCACGAGCAGGCCGCCACGCACATGGCCGATGGCTATGCGCGCGCGACCGGCAAGGCCGGCGTGGTGCTGGTGACCTCCGGACCAGGGGCGACCAACGCCATCACCGGTATCGCCACCGCCTTCATGGACTCGATCCCGATGGTGGTCATCTCCGGCCAGGTGCCCAGCACCATGGTCGGCACCGATGCCTTCCAGGAAACCGACATGATCGGTATCTCCCGGCCCATCGTGAAGCACAGCTTCATGATCAAGCATCCTTCGGAAATCCCCGAAGTGATGAAAAAGGCGTTCTATCTCGCCGAATCCGGGCGTCCAGGGCCGGTTGTCATCGACATTCCGAAGGACATGACCAACCCGGCCGAGAAGTTCGAGTACGTCTATCCGAAGAAGGCCAAGCTGCGTTCGTACAGTCCGGCCGTGCGTGGACATTCGGGCCAGATTCGCAAAGCGGCGGAACTGCTGCTGGGAGCCAAGCGGCCCATCATCTACGCCGGTGGCGGCGTGATCCTGGGCAAGGCCTCGGCGCAATTGACCGAGCTGGCGAAGATGCTCAACCTGCCGGTGACCAACACCCTGATGGGCTTGGGTTGCTATCCGGGCGGTGACCGCCAGTTCGTCGGCATGCTCGGCATGCACGGCAGCTACACCGCCAACCTGGCTATGCACCATTCCGACGTGATCCTGGCGGTCGGTGCGCGCTTCGATGACCGCGTCATCAATGGTGCGGCGAAATTCTGCCCGAACGCCAAGATCATCCATATCGACATCGACCCGGCGTCGATCTCCAAGACCATCAAGGCCGACATTCCGATCGTCGGTCCGGTCGACAGTGTGCTGACCGAGATGGTCGCCATCGTCAAGGAAATCGGTCAGACGCCGAATGCCGAGACGGTCGCCAGCTGGTGGAAACAGATCGACGAGTGGCGCGGCAACCGCGGGCTGTTCCCCTACGACAAGGGCGATGGTTCGATCATCAAGCCTCAGGCCGCCATCGAGGTGCTTTGCGAAGTGACCAAGGGCGACGCCTATGTGGCCTCGGACGTCGGTCAACACCAGATGTTCGCCTGCCAGTACTACAAGTTCGACAAGCCCAACCGTTGGCTCAACTCGGGCGGCCTCGGCACCATGGGCTTTGGTCTGCCTGCAGCCATGGGCGTGAAGCTGAACTTCCCCGAAGCCGATGTCGCGGTGGTGACGGGTGAGGGCAGCATCCAGATGAACATCCAGGAGCTGTCCACCTGCCTGCAGTACGACCTGCCGGTGAAGATCATCAACCTCAACAACGGTGCGCTGGGAATGGTTCGCCAGTGGCAGGACATGGTGTACAACAGCCGCTATTCGCACTCCTACATGGAGTCGCTGCCAGACTTCGTCAAGCTGGCCGAGGCTTATGGTCACGTGGGAATGCGCATCACCGACCTCAAGGACCTCAAGCCGATGATGGAAGAGGCGTTCGCCATGAAGGATCGCCTGGTCTTCCTGGATATCGCGGTCGATACCGCTGAGCACGTCTATCCGATGCAGATCAAAGACGGTGCGATGCGCGACATGTGGCTGAGCAAGACGGAGCGGACCTGATCATGAGACACATCATTTCCCTGCTGATGGAAAACGAACCGGGTGCGCTGTCTCGTGTGGTCGGCCTGTTTTCGCAACGCAACTACAACATCGAAAGCCTCACCGTGGCGCCGACCGAAGACCCGACCCTGTCGCGTCTAACGCTGACCACGGTAGGCCACGAGGAGGTGATCGAGCAGATCACCAAAAACCTCAACAAGCTGGTTGAGGTGGTCAAGCTGGTCGACCTGTCGGAGAGCGCCCATATCGAGCGTGAACTTATGCTGATCAAGGTCAAGGCCACCGGTGCCCAGCGCGCCGAGGTCAAGCGCACCACCGATATCTTCCGCGGGCAGATCGTCGACGTGACCACCAGCGTTTATACGATTCAGTTGGCCGGAACCAGCGACAAGCTGGACAGTTTCATCCAGGCCGTTGGCACTGCTTCGATCCTGGAGGTTGTGCGCAGTGGCGTCACCGGGATTTCCCGCGGTGACAAGGTGCTGAGTATCTAACGGCTGGGGGGCGCGGCGTCTCTCCCGTCAGTAAC
>NZ_AOFQ01000068.1 GCF_000495915.1 Stutzerimonas chloritidismutans AW-1 | reverse complement strand
GCGCTGATGACCCTGCCGCTGATTCCCGCCACTCACAAACCGGAGTGACCTGTATGGCCGCCACGATACTTCTCGTCGAAGACGATCACGCCCTGCGCGAAGCCCTGGGCATCACGCTGCAGCTTGGGGGCTACGAGTACCGTGCCGTCGATTGCGCCGAAGCGGCCTTGTGTGCGCTGCAGGAAGAGTCATTCGGCCTGGTCATCAGTGACGTGAACATGCCCGGCATGGACGGCCACGAACTGCTCTCGCTGGTTCGGCAACGCTATCCGCAGGTGCCCGTGCTGCTGATGACCGCCTTTGGCGCGGTAACGAGGGCGGTGGATGCGATGCGCCAGGGCGCTGTCGATTATCTGGTCAAGCCGTTCGAGCCAGGCACATTGCTTGAGCTCTTGGGGCGTCATGTGAACGGCATCGCTGCTACCGAGGCAGAGGGGCCGGTGGCGCTCGAGCCGTCCAGCCAGCAGCTGCTGGCTCTTGCCCGGCGGGTGGCGCAAAGTGACTCCACTGTACTGATCTCCGGTGAGTCAGGTACTGGCAAGGAGGTGCTGGCGCGCTATATCCATCAGCAGTCACCGAGGCACGGCAAGCCATTTATTGCCATCAATTGCGCTGCCATTCCAGACAACATGCTCGAGGCAACCCTGTTCGGGCATGAGAAGGGCGCTTTCACCGGCGCGATTGCCAGTCAGCCTGGCAAGTTCGAGCAGGCCGACGGCGGTACTTTACTGCTCGACGAGATATCCGAGATGCCGTTGGGGTTGCAGGCGAAACTGCTACGTGTGCTGCAGGAGCGAGAGGTCGAGCGGGTCGGTGGGCGGAAGCCTATCGCTCTGGATATTCGTGTGCTCGCCACCACCAACCGTGATCTCGCTGGCGAGGTAGCGGCGGGTCGCTTCCGTGAGGACCTCTATTACCGTCTTTCGGTCTTCCCACTGGCGTGGTCGCCGCTGAGGCAGCGCCCGGCCGATATTCTGCCGCTCGCCGAACGCCTGTTGGTCAGCCACGCCAGGAAGATGCGCCAGGCGCCTGCGCGGCTTTCGGCCGAGGCGCAGCGCTGCCTGGTGGCGCACGCGTGGCCGGGCAACGTACGCGAACTGGACAACGCGATACAGCGAGCGTTGATTCTTCAGCAGAGCGGCGTGATCCAGCCGCAGGATCTGTGCCTGGCGGGTGTGGGCGGTGTCACCAGCTTGCCTGTCGCCAGCAGCGCGGCACAACCGTGCGAGGGCGCTGCAGGGGAGGCGGGGGCCTGTTCGGGGCTGGGGGATGATCTGCGCCGCCGCGAGTTTCAGTTGATCATCGATACCCTGCGTGCCGAACGTGGACGGCGCAAGGAGACGGCTGATCGACTGGGCATCAGTGCGCGCACCCTGCGTTACAAGCTGGCGCAGATGCGCGACGCCGGGATGGATGTCGAGGCATCGCTCTACGCGGGCTGAGCGCGCTCCCCTCAACCTCGCTCTGATAAGCTGCCGCCATCCTCATGATGGAGATTTCCAGGTGCACAAAGACTTCTGGCAGGAGCGCTGGGCTCGCAACGAGATTGGTTTCCACCTTGACGATGTTCATCCCGGCATGCGTCGCCACTGGCCGCGACTGGCGTTGCCTGATGGTGCGATGGTGCTGGTGCCGTTGTGCGGCAAGAGTCTGGATCTGGCCTGGCTGGCCGGGCAAGGGTTCAATGTCGTGGGGGTGGAGCTGAGTGAGAAGGCTGTAGACGCATTTTTTTCCGAGCAGCAGCTCGAAGCTGAAATTTCCCAGCGTGGGCCGTTCAAGGTCTATCGCTCCGATACCCTGGAGATCCGTTGCGGCGACTTTTTCGCGCTCAGTGCGGCCGATGTCCTCGGCTGCCAGGCGGTCTATGATCGCGCCGCCTTGATCGCATTGCCGCACGCGATGCGTCAGCGGTACGCGGCACTGATGTCGAGCATCCTCCCGGCCGGCTGTCAGCAGCTTCTGGTTACGCTGGATTATGACCAAGCAGAGATGGAAGGCCCGCCCTTCGCGGTGGGTACGAGTGAGGTGCGCGACCTGTACGCCGCTGAGTGGAGCGTGGAACTGCTGGAAGCCAAGGAAGTGCTGGAGCGTAATCCGCGGATGCGCGAGCGCGGTCTGACGCGGCTCGAGGAGCACTTCCATTGGCTGCAACGGCGGGTCTGACCCGCCGCTTGTAATGCTGCAGCGATCAGGCGTCGGCCTGTAAGCGGCGGATGAACGTGTCGGCCTCGTCGATGGCGCGCTGCATGTCAGCCATCAGCTGGTCGACGTTGCCCTGCAGCGTGCGGTATTCCCCGTGCAAGGCGCTTATCGCGCGAGCATTGAGGTTGTGCTTGAGAAACAGCACCTGATCGCGCAGAACGCTGAGCACCGGGTCGATGCGTTTCTCCGCCGCTTTCATCCGCTGGATCAGCGTTCGGTATTCGGCGCGGGTGCGGTTGAGTTCTTTGGCGCTGGCGGCTTTCAGGCTGGCGTTGCTGTATTGCTTGAGTTCGCTTTCCCATTCCCTGAACAGCGCGTCGGCCACGTCTTCGACCGCTTCGATGCGGGCGCGGACGTCACGCGCACTCGCTACGCTGGCTTCGTACTCTTCGTTGAGTGCGTCGTAACGCTTCTCCAGATCGCCGCCCTTGACCTCGACGACGCTGCGATAGCGCTCCAAAGCATCCTTGAACTGCTGTTTGGCTTCCTGCTGCGCGTCACGCGACTCCTCCACACGATCGACCAGGATATCGCGCTTATGGATACCGGCCTTCTCCATCGCTGAATAGTAGGCACTCTGACAGCCGCCGAGCGCGAGCAGCGCGAAGCAGGCGAATATGAAACGACGCATGGCGATTCCTTGTATGCGGGTTGAGTCTGCATAGACAAAAGAAAAGGGCGACTTGCGTCGCCCCTGTTGCGTTCAGTGCAATTAGCCGCGCTGGCGCAGCGCTTCGATGCGGTCTTCCAGCGGCGGGTGGGTCATGAACAGCCCGGCGAGGCCATGCTTCAGCGAACCGTTGATGCCGAATGCCTTGAGCGTGTCGGGCATGTGACCCGGCATGCCCTGTTCGGCACGCAGGCGCTGCAGGGCGCCAATCATGGCGCTGGTGCCGGCCAGTTGGGCACCGGCCTCGTCGGCACGGTACTCGCGTTTGCGCGAGAACCACATGACGATAATGCTGGCGAGCAGGCCCAGTACCAGTTCGGCAAAGATCGTCGCGACGAAGTAGCCGATGCCGTGGCCGTCCTCGTTTTTCAGGATCGCCTTGTCGACGAAGTTGCCGAAGATACGTGCGAAGAACATGACGAATGTGTTTACCACACCCTGGATCAGCGCCAGGGTCACCATGTCGCCGTTGGCCACGTGGCCGATCTCGTGGGCAAGCACCGCTTTCACCTCATCCGGCGAGAAGCGCTCGAGCAGCCCCTGGCTGACCGCCACCAGTGCGTCGTTGCGGTTCCAGCCGGTGGCAAAGGCGTTGGCCTCGTAGGCAGGGAAAATGCCGACTTCGGGCATCTTGATGCCGGCGTCGCGCGACAGTTGCTCGACTGTCTGCAGCAG
The DNA here is from genome assembly GCF_000495915.1 of Stutzerimonas chloritidismutans AW-1. Taxonomy (GTDB): domain Bacteria; phylum Pseudomonadota; class Gammaproteobacteria; order Pseudomonadales; family Pseudomonadaceae; genus Stutzerimonas; species Stutzerimonas chloritidismutans. The sequence continues at coordinate 4,032 of NZ_AOFQ01000068.1, read as the reverse complement.
CCACTGCTCGTGACGGGTGCGCGGCTGGCTGATGATTTCCGTACGCGTACTCATCTTCGCCATCCATTTGGATATGAAAAGCGAAATGAGCGAGCCCGCGAAGCCGAAAACCGCACAGAAGACCAGCAGGCTGCCGTAGTTCTGGCCGGTATAGCGATCGACCCCGAGCAGCTTCAGGGTGATGCTGGCGATGACCAGTACCGCAAGGTTGGTGGCCAGGAACAAGAAAATGCGCATCATGTTGCGGCAGACTCCAGGGTAGGAATTGAAGAACGATAGGCTATATAAGGTGCGCCCTTGAGCTATTCAACCGGGCGACTATTTCAAGCTATGTCGCTTGCCCATGGAGGCTGGGATACAGTGGCGCGCCGGACTGGCTTTCGAACATCAATCGGGCTAGCTGAGCGATGCGCTCGCTGTTCGCGCGCTTCAATGCCTCGCGAAGCTGATGGGCGAGGCTGGCCTGAATGCGCAGCACGCTGGGAGGGAGGCTGAGGTCGTCGGCGATCTGTCCAGGCACCGCTCGTGACAGGCGCACGAAGCCTTTTTCGGTGAGCACCGCCTGGTCCAGCGCCTGGAAATGAATGGTGCTGTCGTAACGCAGATAGCCCTCCTCGGCGAGCCAGAGCAGGGCACCCAGGCAGCTCTGGTGGCGTTTGGAGGGAAGGCCGAACTCATCCGGCTCTTCCCGGCCGATCAGATCTTCTACATACAGCGAGACCTTGCGTGGGAAGGCCTGATAGAGCATCAGCAGGCCGCCCGCTGCGTCCTTGTAGAAATCGTCGATCTGCAGGTCCATCGCTTACTGGTGGTAGGTCTTGAGGAAGTTGCCGATGCGGCCAATGGCCTGCTCCAGATCGTCGACGCGGGGCAGGGTGACCACGCGGAAATGATCCGGCCATGGCCAGTTGAATGCAGTGCCTTGAACGATCAGCAGCTTCTCGGAAAGCAGCAGGTCAAGCACGAACTTCTCGTCGTTGTGGATCGGGCAGATCTTCGGGTCAATGCGCGGGAACGCATACAGCGCGCCCATGGGTTTGACGCAGCTGATGCCCGGGATGTCGTTGAGCAACTCCCAGGTACGGTTACGCTGCTCGAGCAGGCGGCCCGGCGGTAATACCAGGTCATTGATGCTCTGGTAGCCGCCCAGTGCAGTCTGAATCGCATGCTGCGACGGTACGTTGGCGCACAGGCGCATGTTGGCGAGGATATCCAGGCCTTCGATGTAGCTCTGCGCCCTGTGCTTCGGCCCGGAAATCGCCACCCAGCCCGAACGGAAGCCGGCAACCCGGTAGGATTTGGACAGCCCGTTGAAGGTCAGGCAGAGCACGTCCGGCGCCAGCGAGGCGGTGGAGATGTGTACGGCGTCGTCGTAGAGGATCTTGTCGTAGATTTCGTCGGAGAACAGAACGAGCTTGTGCTGGCGCGCCAGCTCGACCATGCCTTCGAGCACTTCCTTGGGGTAGACCGCGCCGGTGGGGTTGTTCGGGTTGATCAGCACCAACGCCTTGGTGTTAGACGTGATCTTGGCCTTGATATCGGCCAGGTCCGGCCACCAGTTGGCCTGCTCGTCGCAAAGGTAGTGCACCGGCTTGCCGCCGGCCAGGCTCACCGCAGCGGTCCACAGCGGGTAATCCGGGGCAGGGATCAGCACTTCATCGCCATTGTTCAGCAATGCCTGCATGGACATGACGATCAGCTCGGACACACCGTTGCCGAGGTAGATGTCTTCGATGCCGACGCCTTCAACCTGCTTCTGCTGGTAGTACTGCATGATCGCCTTGCGGGCGCTGAACAGGCCTTTGGAGTCGCTGTAGCCCTGGGCAGTGGGCAGGTTGCGGATCACGTCCTGGAGGATTTCCTCCGGTGCTTCGAAACCGAACGGCGCCGGGTTGCCGATATTCAGCTTGAGGATGCGATGGCCTTCCTCTTCCAGGCGTTTGGCGTGCTTGAGCACGGGCCCGCGGATGTCGTAACAGACATTGGCAAGCTTGTTCGATTTGCTGACCTGCATGATCCTGAGTGTCCCGAAGTGAAAACGCGCCAGCTCCGGAAATGGCTGGCCGCGCTTGGCATGAACCCGGGCGCCTTGGCAGTCGGAAACCCCGCTGCCAGACTAGGCGTCGAAGAGGGACGCATGATACGTGCGCCCCGACCACCGGAAAAGGTACAGATCGGCCTTTTTTGAGGTTCATCGCGCTTTCCCGGGGAAGGCAGCCTTGATTTTCAGGAAGAAGTATTCCGAGTCCCGAAAACCATAGGCCATACGCTTGATCACCTTGATGCGGTTGTTGACGCCCTCAAGGACGCTGGTATGCATGTGGAAGTTGGCACTGGCGAGGATGCCTCGGGCGTATTTGCGCAGGTTGCGAGCGAAGCGCTGTAGCGGTGCGAGGCCGCTGTCCCGGGCGTGCCGCAACCAGGTTCGCCAGCGGCGCCAGCCCTCTCGTACGCTGGGGGCGAACCAGACATCCTTCAGCGCATCCTTGAGGACATAGACCGTAGCCAGCGGCTGGTTGGCCGCGAGTAGTTCTTGAAGCTGCACGGCTTGTCCGTCCTTCAGGTTGTTGCGATTGCGCAGCAGCAGCCAGCGGCTTTGCTTGACCGCCTTTCGTGCCGGCTTGTCTTCGCGCAGGAGGTTGGCCTGGTCAACCCGGATACGGTCGATCACATCCCGACCATAGCGCGCGACGACGTGAAACAGGTCGTACACCACTTCGGCTTGCGGGCAATGCTTCTTCACCTCCAGATCAAAAGCCGTGTTCATGTCCATGGCCACCGCCTCTATCTGCTGGCAGTGCTTGCCGAGCAATTCAAAGAACGGGCGGACCGCCTCGCGGCTGTTGCCGTGGCCGACCCACAACACCCGCGTTCGCTCGGCATCCATGATGACCGTGGCATAGCGATGCCCTTTGTGCAGGGCGAACTCGTCCATCACCAGGCGGCGGACACCGGTTGAATCGAAGGTGCCTACCTCGGCTTGAAGGCGTCGTTTATCGAGCGTTTTGAGGGTGTGCCAGTGCAGGCCGGTGAGCTGGCTGACGTGGCTGATCGGCAGCAGCCGCAGCAAGCTTTCGAGCCATATCCGTAACCGCTGGGTCAGCCGAGATGCTGGCTCCAACCAGTCGATCCGCTCGGTCACCCGCCCACAACTCAGGCAATCGACTCGGCGCACTGGTAGTTGAAGCAGGACGCGCTGATCGAACAGATCACGATCACGCACCAGACGAATCCGGCGATCGTGAATCAACGGGCTGAACTGGCCACAACGCCCGCACTTAGGAAGAGAGCCGGCTTGAGGTTCAAGCTCAATGAGGAGGGTGTTATCGGTAGATGGGCGACAGGCAACGGCGTCGTAGCCTGGCCAGAAAGCAGCAAGATCAATAGGATGCACGGCGACAGCAGGGACAGGTGAAGGGTGTGTTTGGCGACTGCCAATTTACCTGCTTCCCTGACTGTCAACTCGCTCTTCCCCCAGACTCCGCGAAGAACCTTTTTTGAGCTGAGGAGTGTATCGATGGACAAGCTGGAAAAACCGCTCGACGTCTGGCGCGAGGAACTCTCCGATGAGCAGTTCCAGATCTGCCGGCTGGGCGCCACCGAGCGTCCCTTCACGGGTAAGTACAACGACACGAAGACACCTGGCATCTACCATTGCGCCTGCTGCGACACGCCACTGTTCGATGCGGATGCTAAGTTCGATTCCGGCTGCGGCTGGCCCAGCTATTTCCAGCCGGTCAGTGATACCGCTATCGCCAGCCTGGATGATTTCAGTCACGGTATGCACCGGATCGAGGTCAGGTGCGCACGCTGCGATGCTCACCTCGGTCATGTTTTTCCCGATGGCCCGCAGCCGACCGGGTTGCGCTACTGCATCAATTCCGCCTCTCTCAACCTGAAGCCGCGCGAAGCCTGAGCATCGTCGGTTGCAAGGAGCCTCGCATGCACGACCCATTGCTGGACATTCCCTGCGTCACCATCGAGGGCGAGCAGAAGAGGCTCCCCGGGTTTGATGCCCAGGGGGTGGTGGGG
>NZ_AOFQ01000067.1 GCF_000495915.1 Stutzerimonas chloritidismutans AW-1 | reverse complement strand
CGGCCCACCCCGCAGCCCTGCCACGCCGGCCGCTCGGTCGCCAGAGCCAGCGCAATCGCGCCGGTGCCGGTGCCCAGATCGAGCACCCGGGCCGGTGCAGCGGAGAGCAGCTGCAGCGCGGTCTCCACCAGCAGTTCGGTGTCAGGCCGGGGGATCAGCGTATCCGCTGCCACTTCAAGTTCCAGACTCCAGAAGCCCTGGCGCCCGAGAATGTAGGCGACCGGTTCACCCTGACGCCTCCGTGCGAGATCAGCAGCAAAGCGCTCGGCACACTCTGCCGGCACCTCGCGCTCCGGCCAGGTGCGCAGATAGCTGGTCGACTTGTTCAGGGCGGCAGCGAGCAACCATTCGGCATCCAGCCTGGCGCTCGGCGAATCAGGGAGATCGGCACTGTGCAGCAAGGACTCGACGGTTGGCATGAGGTGCTCTTAGCGCGGAGCGCAGCGAAAAGGATCAGTCGCCCAGCGCGGCCAGCTGGTCGGCCTGGTATTCCTGCAACAGCGGCTCGATGACCTGCTCCACGGCGCCGCCGATCACTTCGTTGAGCGAATACAGCGTCAGGTTGACGCGATGGTCGGTGACCCGGCCTTGGGGGAAATTGTAGGTACGGATACGTTCGGAGCGATCCCCGGAGCCGACCAGCAACTTGCGCGTCTCGGAGATTTCCTTGTGCGCCGCGGCATCCTGGCGGTCCTGCAGCTTGGCGGCGAGCCAGGCCATGGCCTTGGCGCGGTTCTTGTGCTGCGAACGCTCTTCCTGACACTCGACCACAATGCCAGTGGGCAGGTGCGTGATACGAATCGCCGAGTCGGTCTTGTTGACGTGCTGACCGCCGGCGCCGGAGGAGCGATAGGTGTCGATACGCAGCTCGGCCGGATTGATCTCCACCGCCGCCTGCTCATCCGGCTCCGGTAACACCGCCACGGTGCAGGCGGAGGTGTGAATGCGTCCCTGGGATTCGGTCTCCGGCACGCGCTGCACGCGGTGCGCGCCAGATTCGAACTTGAGCTTGGCGTAGACGTTGTCACCCTCGACGCGGGAAATCACTTCCTTGTAGCCGCCGTGCTCGCCTTCGCTCTCGGAGAGGATCTCGACTCGCCAGCCTTGCTTCTCGGCATAGCGCGAATACATGCGGAACAGATCGCCGGCAAAAATCGCCGCCTCGTCGCCGCCGGTGCCGGCGCGAATCTCGAGGAACACGTTACGCCCGTCGTTGGGGTCCTTGGGCAGCAGCATGCGCTGCAGGTTGGCTTCAAGCGTCTCGAGCTGGGCCTTGGCTTCGGCAACCTCCTCCTCGGCCATCTCGCGCATGTCGGGATCACTGTCCTTGAGCAGCGCCTGAGCGCCCTCGAGATCCTGCTGAACCTTGCACAGCTGGCGATAGGCGACGATCACCGGCTCGACTTCGGCGTACTCGCGGGAATAGGCGCGAAAACGGCTTTGATCGCTGATGACTTCGGCGTCGCCGAGCAGTGCGGTGAGTTCTTCGAAACGGTCCTGCAGGATGTCCAGCTTGTTCAGCAGCGAAGCTTTCATGGTTTTTCCGTGCCCTCGTGCAGGGCGAAGAGTTCCTGGGCCATGCTCAGCGCCTCGACGCGGCCCTCGGCGGAGAGTTTCTTCAGTTGCACGCTGGGTGCATGCAGCAGTTTGTTGGTCAGGCCACGGGCGAGCTGAACGAGAACCTCCTCGGCGCTGCCCCCATTGGCCAGCAGCCGCTGAGCCTTGCTCAGCTCGTCGTCGCGAATGCGCTCGGCGTGCTGCCGGTAGGCCTTGAGCACGTCCACCGCGGCCAGTTCGCGCAGGCGCTGCATGAAGTCCTCGGTGCCGGCCGCGACCAACTCCTCGGCGGCCTGGGCCGCCCCCTGGCGACTCTTGAGGTTCTCCGCAACCACCTCATGCAGATCGTCGACCGTGTACAGATAGACGTCGTCCAGCTCGCCGACCTGCGATTCGATGTCCCGCGGCACGGCGATATCGACCATGAACATCGGCTTGTGCTTGCGTCGCTTCAGCGCCTGTTCGACCGCGCCCTTGCCGAGAATCGGCAACTGGCTGGCGGTGGAGCTGATGACGATGTCGCTGTTGTGCAACTCGTCCGGGATATCGGCAAGCAGGATCGCCTGCGCCCCTAGCTCGGCGGCCAGCGCGCTGGCCCGCTCAAGCGTGCGGTTGGCGACCACGATCTTCTTCACACCCTGCTCGTGCAGATGGCGCGCGACCAGGGTGATGGTCTCACCGGCGCCGATCAGCAGGGCCTGGCTGCGTTGCAGATTGCTGAAGATCTGCCGCGCCAGACTGACCGCGGCAAACGCCACCGAAACCGGGTTCTCGCCGATGGCGGTGTCGGTGCGCACGGTCTTCGCGGTGCTGAAGGTGGCCTGAAACAACCGGCCAAGCAGAGGCCCGACGCTGCCGGCCTCACGGGCGACCGCATAGGCCGACTTCATCTGCCCGAGAATCTGCGGTTCGCCCAGCACCAGCGAGTCGAGCCCGGAGGCAACGCGCATCATGTGGCGCACGGCCTGATCGTCGACATGCACATAGGCGCATGCCTTGAGCTCGTCGAGGCTGAGACGGTGATAATTGGCCAACCAGGCGAGCACGGCATCGGCCTCGACCTGATCCTGTTGCAGATACAGCTCGCTGCGATTGCAGGTCGAGAGGATCGCCGCTTCGCGGGTCGGAGTGACGCGGCACAGTTGCCGCAAAGCCTCGACCATCTGGTCGGGCGTGAAGGCTACGCGCTCGCGGACGTCCACCGAAGCGGTCTTGTGATTGATGCCAAGCGCGAGGAAAGCCATGCAGAATCGCTGATTCGATAACAGAGCGCGCAATTCTCCTACTTCGTCAGATGGAGAACAACCATTGCCCTCGATTGTCGGATTCGATTGGTACTGCCAATCAGCTACCGAACCGGCCTGCGCGCCTCCCGGGGCCCATGGGCTTGACCTGCGGCTTGTGTCATCATGCCGCGACCGCACACCAGCCGTACATTTCCCCTATGAAAAAACTCGCCGCACTTGCCGCCCTGCTGTTCATCGGCGGCTGCCAGACCTTCACGCAGCAAGCCCCCGAAAGCAGTCCGCCGGTCGAGGACGCTGCCCAGGAGAGCTCCGCCAGCGACGCGGCAGAGTACGGCTCGTTCAGTCGCCAATCCCTCTATGCACTTCTGGTCGCAGAGCTTGCCGGCCAGCGCAACCGCTTCGACATTGCCCTGGGCAATTACGTACAGCAGGCGCATGCGACACAGGACGCCGGCGTCGCCGAACGCGGATTCCGTATCGCCGAATACCTTGGCGCAGACCAGGCGGCGCTGGATACCGCAATGATCTGGGCACGCAACGCCCCTGACAGTCTCGACGCGCAGCGCGCCGCAGCCGTGCAGCTAGCCCGCGCCGGGCGTTACGAAGAATCGCTCGAGTTCATGGAGAAGGTTCTGCAGGGCCAGGGCGACACTCATTTCGATTTCCTCGCCCTTTCGGCCTCGGAAACCGACCCGGACACCCGCGCCGGTCTGCTGCAAAGCTTCGACAAGCTGTTGGTCAAACACCCCGACAATCCACAGCTCTCCTTCGGCAAGGCCGTGCTGCTGCAACAGGATGATCGCAGCGAGGAAGCACTGGCATTGCTGCAGAAGCAGCCGGACAAGGAGCGGCAGATCCCGTCGATCCTGCTCGAAGCACGCCTGCTGCACAGCTTGCAACGCAGCGACGAAGCGATCCCGCTGCTCGAGCGAAGCCTGCGCCAGCACCCCGAGGACAAGCGTCTGCGCCTGACCTATGCACGCCTTCTGGTGGAACAGGAGCGCCTGGAAGACGCCATGGGCGAGTTCGCCACCCTGGTCCAGCAACACCCCACCGACGACGACCTGCGCTTCTCCATGGCGCTGGTCTGCATGGAGGCTGAGGCCTGGCGCGAAGCCACCGTGTACCTGGAAGAGCTGATCGAACGCGGCAGCCACGTTGACGCGGCTTACTTCAATCTTGGCCGTGCCTATCAGGCGATGGACAAGAACGCCAAGGCGCTCGACGCGCTAGCTCAAGTCGGCCCTGGCAACGAATACCTGCCAGCGAAACTGCTGCAGAGCCAGCTGCTCTATTCCGGCAATCGCGACCAGGAAGCGTCCGCGGTACTGGCCGACGCACGCCAGCAGCAGCCTGACTACGCTATCCAGCTGTACCTGATCGAGATCGAAGCGCTCTCCGAGCAAAACCGCACCGAACAAGGCTGGCAACTGGTGGAGCAGGCGCTTGCCGATTTCCCCGACGACCTCAATCTGCTGTACACCCGCGCCATGCTTGCGGAAAAGCGCGGCGATCTGGCGCAACTGGAACGCGACCTGCGCTTCATCATCGAGCGTGAGCCGGACAACGCCATGGCGCTCAACGCGCTCGGCTACACCCTGGCCGACCGTACTGATCGCCACAAGGAAGCGCTCCAGCTGATCGAGCAGGCCTACCAGCTCAACCCCGACGACCCGGCGATCCTCGACAGCCTCGGCTGGGTCAACTTCCGCCTGGGCAATCTGACCGAGGCCGAAGCGCTGCTGCGCAAGGCGCTGCAACGCTTTGCCGACCACGAAGTCGCCGCGCACCTGGGCGAGGTGCTTTGGGCCCAAGGTGAACGCAGCGAGGCCCGCGCGGTCTGGTCGAAGGCACTCAAACTACAACCGGACAGCCAGATCCTGCGCGAAACGCTGAAACGGCTGACCGGATCGGAGAAGCCCTGACCCATGTCCCTGTTGAAAAACCTTCTTGCTCCCTGCCTGGCCCTCCTGCTTGCTGGCTGTGCCGGGCTAGGCCCACGCGAATCGGTTGAAGGCCCCGGCAATGCCTCCGCCTGGAAAGAGCATCGCAGCCAGGTCGCGACGGTCGATGGCTGGCAGATCAGCGGCAAGATCGGCATTCGCGCACCGCAGGAATCCGGCAGCGGCACACTGTTCTGGCTGCAGCGCCAGGACTACTTCGACATTCGCCTGTCCGGCCCCCTGGGCCGAGGCGCCACCCGCCTGACCGGCCGCCCCGACGCCGTATCTCTGGAAGTCGCAGGCCAGGGCCGATTCGAAGCCGAATCCCCGGAGGCCCTGGTCGAAGCGCAGCTCGGCTGGCAGCTGCCGGTGTCGCACCTGCTCTGGTGGGTGCGTGGCTTGCCTGCGCCGGACAGCCGCAGCCGTCTGAGCCTGGACAGCGAGAGCCGCCTGGCACGACTGGAACAGGACGGCTGGCAGGTCGACTACCTGGCCTACGGCGAACACAACGGCTTCACGCTGCCCGAGCGCATCCGCCTGCAAGGCCACGACCTGCAGATCACCCTGGTGGTCAAGGACTGGCAAGCGCGCCAGCTGGGCCGCTGAATGCAGACGCTGACCCTGCCGGCACCGGCCAAACTCAATCTGATGCTGCATATCGTCGGCCGCCGCGCAGACGGCTATCACGAGCTGCAGACGCTGTTCCAGTTTCTCGACCATGGTGACGAACTCGGCTTCCGCCTGCGTGCTGACGGCGAGATTCGCCTGCATACCGCGCTGCCGGGCGTCGATCACGAGAGCAACCTGATCGTCCGTGCGGCGCGCCTGCTGCAGCGTGCCAGCAGCTGCTCGCTCGGCGCAGATATCACCCTGCTCAAACGTCTGCCCATGGGCGGCGGCATCGGCGGCGGCAGCTCCGACGCAGCGACCACTCTGCTCGGCCTCGACCACCTGTGGCAACTGCACCTGGGCGAAGACCGACTGGCCGCGCTGGGGTTGACCCTGGGCGCCGACGTACCGGTGTTCGTACGCGGCCGGGCGGCATTTGCCGAGGGGGTTGGCGAGCGCCTGCAACCGGTCGATTTGCCCGAGCCATGGTTCCTCGTAATCGCGCCGCAAGTCTCTGTTAGTACAGCGGAAATATTTGCCGACCCAGAGTTGACACGTAATACCCCGGCCATTACAGTTCGCAGCCTTCTTGCAGGGGGCGGTCATAATGACTGTCAGCCAATAGTCGAGAAGCGTTATCCAGAAGTTCGTAACGCTTTGAGCTTGTTGAACAAATTCGTTCCGGCAAGCATGACTGGCACTGGAGCTTGTGTGTTTGGGAGCTTCCCAAACGAAGGCGAGGCTGATAAAGTCCGCCGCCAACTTCCAGACACTTTGCCAAGTTTCGTTGCCCACGGTCGTAACGTTTCGATGTTGCACCGAAGCCTTGAAAAACTGGCGCAGGAAGCGAGTGCGTAGCACACAGGTTGTACGATACAGGGGCGTCGCCAAGCGGTAAGGCACCAGGTTTTGATCCTGGCATGCGTTGGTTCGAATCCAGCCGCCCCTGCCATAACCTCCCAAGGTTCGTACGACTGCAACGGCACCAATGAAGTTGACCCTACAGGGGCGTCGCCAAGCGGTAAGGCACCAGGTTTTGATCCTGGCATGCGTTGGTTCGAATCCAGCCGCCCCTGCCATAACCTCCCAAGGTTCGTACGACTGCAACGGCACCAATGAAGTTGACCCTACAGGGGCGTCGCCAAGCGGTAAGGCACCAGGTTTTGATCCTGGCATGCGTTGGTTCGAATCCAGCCGCCCCTGCCATAACCTCCCAAGGTTCGTACGACTGCAACGGCACCAATGAAGTTGACCCTACAGGGGCGTCGCCAAGCGGTAAGGCACCAGGTTTTGATCCTGGCATGCGTTGGTTCGAATCCAGCCGCCCCTGCCATAACCTCCCAAGGTTCGTACGACTGCAACGGCACCAATGAAGTTGACCCTACAGGGGCGTCGCCAAGCGGTAAGGCACCAGGTTTTGATCCTGGCATGCGTTGGTTCGAATCCAGCCGCCCCTGCCATAACCTCCCAAGGTTCGTACGACTGCAACGGCACCAATGAAGTTGACCCTACAGGGGCGTCGCCAAGCGGTAAGGCACCAGGTTTTGATCCTGGCATGCGTTGGTTCGAATCCAGCCGCCCCTGCCATAACCTCCCAAGGTTCGTACGACTGCAACGGCACCAATGAAGTTGACCCTACAGGGGCGTCGCCAAGCGGTAAGGCACCAGGTTTTGATCCTGGCATGCGTTGGTTCGAATCCAGCCGCCCCTGCCATAACCTCCCAAGGTTCGTACGACTGCAACGGCACCAATGAAGTTGACCCTACAGGGGCGTCGCCAAGCGGTAAGGCACCAGGTTTTGATCCTGGCATGCGTTGGTTCGAATCCAGCCGCCCCTGCCATAACCTCCCAAGGTTCGTACGACTGCAACGGCACCAATGAAGTTGACCCTACAGGGGCGTCGCCAAGCGGTAAGGCACCAGGTTTTGATCCTGGCATGCGTTGGTTCGAATCCAGCCGCCCCTGCCATAACCTCCCAAGGTTCGTACGACTGCAACGGCACCAATGAAGTTGACCCTACAGGGGCGTCGCCAAGCGGTAAGGCACCAGGTTTTGATCCTGGCATGCGTTGGTTCGAATCCAGCCGCCCCTGCCATAACCTCCCAAGGTTCGTACGACTGCAACGGCACCAATGAAGTTGACCCTACAGGGGCGTCGCCAAGCGGTAAGGCACCAGGTTTTGATCCTGGCATGCGTTGGTTCGAATCCAGCCGCCCCTGCCATAACCTCCCAAGGTTCGTACGACTGCAACGGCACCAATGAAGTTGACCCTACAGGGGCGTCGCCAAGCGGTAAGGCACCAGGTTTTGATCCTGGCATGCGTTGGTTCGAATCCAGCCGCCCCTGCCATAACCTCCCAAGGTTCGTACGACTGCAACGGCACCAATGAAGTTGACCCTACAGGGGCGTCGCCAAGCGGTAAGGCACCAGGTTTTGATCCTGGCATGCGTTGGTTCGAATCCAGCCGCCCCTGCCATAACCTCCCAAGGTTCGTACGACTGCAACGGCACCAATGAAGTTGACCCTACAGGGGCGTCGCCAAGCGGTAAGGCACCAGGTTTTGATCCTGGCATGCGTTGGTTCGAATCCAGCCGCCCCTGCCATAACCTCCCAAGGTTCGTACGACTGCAACGGCACCAATGAAGTTGACCCTACAGGGGCGTCGCCAAGCGGTAAGGCACCAGGTTTTGA
>NZ_AOFQ01000066.1 GCF_000495915.1 Stutzerimonas chloritidismutans AW-1 | reverse complement strand
CCCGCCGTCAGCCGGCAGCCTCCGATCTGCGCCTGATCATCAGCATTTCCAAGTCGGTGATCGACCTTGAGCGCATCGGTGACGAGGCGACCAAGATCGCCCGCCGCGCCATCCAGCTGTGCGAGGAAGGCGAGTCGCCCAAGGGCTATGTCGAGGTGCGCCACATCGGCGACCAGGTACGCAAGATGGTGCAGGAAGCGCTCGACGCCTTTGCCCGCTTCGATGCCGACCTCGCGCTGTCGGTGGCGCAGTACGACAAGACCGTCGACCGCGAATACAAGACCGCGCTGCGCGAACTGGTCACCTACATGATGGAAGACCCGCGCTCGATCTCCCGCGTGCTCAGCGTGATCTGGGCGCTGCGCTCGCTGGAACGCATCGGCGACCACGCACGCAACATCGCCGAACTGGTGATCTACCTGGTGCGCGGCACCGACGTGCGCCACCTGGGCCTGGCGCGCATGGCCGAGGAAGTGGAAGGCTCGAAGGAGCGCTGATTCGCGGTCGCGGGGCGGGCAGCGATGTCCGCCCGGCGCCAAAATCTGCGGACAGAGCCGCCGCTGGCGTTGAGGCTCGACCCATCCACCTGCATCGGTTCGCCCGCACGGATGCCGCTCAGGTGCGGATCAGCGCCTCGCTCAGATAGTCGATCAGTGCCCGCGTCTTCGGTGGCAGATGATGATTCTGCCGCCACAGCAGCCAGGCCGCGCCCTGGTATGAACCGGTGTAGCGCCACTGCGGCAGCACTTCGCGCAAACGACCCTCAGCCAGCGCCTGGGCCGCGGTGAAGTGTGGCAGGCAGGTGATGCCCAGGTGTTCCAGCGCCACCAGCAGCCGCGCCTCGCTGTGGTTGCTGATGTAGCGACCGCGCACCGTCACCGTCTCCTGCTGCTCCCCGCGGCGCAGGTGCCAGCGATTGTCTCCCGCCGTTTCTCCCAGATACAGACAGCTATGGCGCAGCAGGTCCTGCGGATGTTGCGGCTCGCCGTGACGCTGCAGGTATTCGGGGCTGGCGCAGAGCAGCTGGCGTACCGGTCCGAGTGGCTTGCCGGCCAGGCCTTCGGGTGGGTTGTCGGTGACCAGTACCAGCAGGTCGAAGCCGTCCTCGATCAGGTCCGGGCTCTGGTCGCTGATCCGCAGCTGCACATCGACCTCGGGGTAGCGCTGCAGAAAGGCCGGCATCAACGGCCCGACGACGAACTTGCCATAGGCCTTGGGTACGCTCAGGCGCACCAGCCCGCCTGGGCTGCGCATCAGCCGTTCGCCGATGGCGACGGCCGCGTCGGCCGCATCGAGCATATCCCGGCAATGCTGGTAGAACTCCGCCCCGGCCTCGTTCAGCCGCAGCTGGCGCGTCGTGCGTTCCAGCAGGCGCAGTGCCAGAGCCTGCTCCAGCCGGGCCACCTGGCGGCTTACCGCCGACGGTGTGCTGCCCAGCCGCCGCGCGGCGCCGGAGAAGCTGCCGGCCTCGACCACCCGCACGAACACGGCCATGTAGGGCAGCAGAGCTGTGCTGTCATTCGTTCCCATGCGGAACAGGTCCTGTGCTGTTTCGCTGGATTATCGACCGTGGCGGCGGGCCCGACAATCAGCGCCTGATTGGTGCGGGGATTCGAACATGAAAGGCACGTTGAGACAGGGGCTGTGGCTGGCCGATGGCATGCTGCTGATGGTGGCGCTGATCTGGGGCAGCAGCTATGCAGTGGCCAAGCAGGCGCTGCTGTTCTATCCGGTGCTGGGTTTCCTGGCGATTCGCTTCGGCCTGACCTTCGTCCTGTTGCTGCCGCAACTGCGCGGGGTCGGCCGCCGGGCGCTGCGCCCCGGTCTGCCGCTGGGGCTGGTGATGCTGGCGATCTTTCTCTGCGAGACCTGGGGCGTGATGCTGACCAGCGCCAGCAATGCCGCCTTCTTGATCAGCCTGTGCGTAGTGATCACGCCGTTCATGGAATGGCTGCTGCTGCGCCAGCGGCCGCACAACACGCTGTTCCTAGCCTGCGCGATGTCGCTGGCGGGCGTCTGGCTGCTGACCGGCGGCCCGCAGCTGTCGCTCAATCTCGGCGATGCGCTGATGCTGGCCGCCGCGTTGCTGCGCGCGGTGCTGGTCTGCCTGACCCGGCGATTGACGGCCGGCCGGGAAATCCCGGCACTGGCGCTGACCGCGGTGCAGAGCGGAGTCGTTGCGGCGGGCTGCATCCTGCTCGGCGTGTCGCTGCCGGGCGGACTGCCGGCGCTGCCAGTGGAGCCGGGCTTCTGGTTCGCCATGCTGTATCTGGTGCTGTTCGCCACGCTGTTCGCCATGTTCGCGCAGAACCGCGCGCTGGGGCGCAGCAGTGCAACGCGGGTGTCGCTGCTGATGGGCTCCGAACCGCTGTTCGGCGCGATAATCGCCGGTCTCTGGCTGGGTGAGCGGTTGGGGCCGATGGGTTGGGCGGGTGGGTCGCTGATCATGCTGGCAACGCTGTGCACCCTGGGCATCGGCCGCCAGCCCGCGCCGAGCGCGGCTGGCGATGGTGCGCCGATCCGTGCCTAGCGCGTACGCACGGCGGGGCCTGCAGACCGGTCAGCTCTGTCGCAGTTCGGCCTGCAGCTCATCCAGCGCCGCCTGGCGCTCGCCGTCCTGCAGGCGGGCGCCGGGGTTGAGCGAGGACCACTCCGGATGCGCGCGACAGCGTTGTAGGGCTTCGGGCAGCTTGCCCTCGCGCCAGCCCTGATCCTGCGGAGTGGCCAGGCGGATCGCTTCCGTGGCAGCGTGCCCTCGGGTGGCGAGCACGGCGAGCAGTTGGCGCTGTCGCAGGGCGAGCAGGCGCAGCACGGCGTCATCGACGCTCAGTTCACGCTGGCCCTTTAATTTGCCCAGTAGGCGATTGCCATAGTGCCGCGCGGTCTGCGCGCCGCCGCCGGCAAGGGCGCCGAGCAGTGCCGCCGCGCCGAGGGTGATGCCACCGACCATCAGATCGACTCCGGCACCGGCGGCCGCGCCTGCGGCCATACCACTGCCGATCTTCACGCCCAGCTGCTTGAGTGTTTCCGGATTGAACAGGTCGTCGCCCCAGCGGCCGTCGAGCAGTGGCAGGTCGCTGGCTGCCGCCTGCTCCTTGCGGAAGGCATACAGGCGCAGCAGGGATTCGACGCAGCGCTGTTCGCGGCCACGCACGGCGTCGTGCAATTCACGTATGGCGCCGCGCTCCAGCTCCGGCTGTGCGGCCACGCTGCGTCGGCAGGCGGCGACGTCCACCAGCAGCTCGGCGATCAGCCGCTGGCCGCTGACCAGGCGCGCCGCGGCCTGGGCTTCATGGTCCTCGATCAGCCGCTGCAGCTTGGGCCGCGCCTGTTCCAGCAGCAGCGCCAGGCTCTCGTACAGCCGGCGCTCGCCGTCCACGGGCGGCGCCACGCTGTCGAAGCGCACCAGCGCATGCAGGCCGAGGCGGGCCAGCGCCTGACGCCATTCCTCCTCGCGATGGCCGGGCTGGGCGACGAAGTTGAGCACCGGCAGCAGCGGCTTGCCGCAGCCGGCGAGTACCGCCAGCTCGTCCTTGTACTTGGCCAGTACCGGCTCGCGGGCATCGATCACGTAGAGCCCGGCATCGCTGGCGAGCAGCTGGCGCAGCACCTTGGCTTCCTGCTCGAAGCGCTGGCGCGCCTCGCTGCCGTCGAGAAAGCGTGCGGTTCGCGCCGGGCCGTCGAGGCGTTCGCCGGGCCGCTCCACGCGTTCCAGGTAATCGAGCAGGGCGATGGCATCTTCCAGGCCGGGGGTGTCGTACAACTCCAGCAGCGCCTCGCCGTCCACCGACAGCCGTGCGCCTTCGACATGGCGGGTGGTGCTGGGACGGTGCGAAACCTCGCCGAAGCCTGCATCACGGGTCAGGGTGCGCAGCAGCGAGGTCTTGCCGACATTGGTATGGCCGACCACGGCGAGCTTCAGGGCTTCAGTCATGTCCGCTCTCCAGCCAGCCCAGAGGCGCAGCGCTTGAGTGGGGAAGGCCAAGGCTGTCCAGTGCCTGGTGCCAGTCATCCAGACGCGCGCTGTCCAGCGCCTCGCCCGGCGGCGCCTGCAGCAGCCAGACGCGAGTGGCTGCGGCGCAGCGCGACAGCTCGCCGATCAGCGCCAGGGTGCCGCGATCCGGCGAGCGTCGGGGGTCACAGGCGATGGCCAGGCGCGCCGGTGGAAAGCGGGTGAGCTGATCGAGCAGGCGCCGGCGCCCCTCGCGGTCGTCGAGGATGCCGGCATCGGCGATGCCCTTGGACAGAGCCGGTGGCCAGGGGCGACTGCCGTCCAGCTCGATGGCCACCAGTACGGCGCCCTCGCTGCCGTCGAGCTGAGCGCCGGCGCTCGGCGCGTGCAGCAGGGCCGGTGCCGCATCACTGATGCCTAGCCGCTCACTCGGCGGCTGCAGGCGTTCGCGGAGCAGACGATAGGCCGGCAGGTTCAGGTCGAGCTTCAACGCGGCACGGCCGCGGCGCCAGCGCCACAGGCTGAACCCCGCCAGCAATAGCCGCGGCAGCACTCCATAGATCAGCAGCACGCCAACCAGCCAGCCGGCCCAGAGCTGGCGGGCACCTTCCAGATCACCGCCGAGTGCGCCGCTGGCGCGGATCTGCCCGGCATCCGGCACGCTGAAACCGAGCAGTGCCGGCAGCGCGCCCAGGGCCTGGGTCAGGCCGACGAAGGCGCTTTCACCGAGAATGGTGGTCTCCCAGACGAAGCCATAGCGCCGCGTAGCCAGTAGCGCCAGTAATGTCAGCAGCGCGCTGCCCATCGCCAGCAGCCACAGGCCATGCACGCCGACACCCAGCAGCCAGCGACCGAGCCGGTGCTGGTGCAATACGCTCAGCAGCGCTGGTGCCAGTTGCGCGGCGCGGGCGTTGCGGGCGAGCTTTTCGCTCAGCCAGAGCCACAGCCGCCCCAGCGCACCGCCGCTGTCGCCAGCGAAGAGCAGGCCGAGCAGCCAGCCGAGCAGGGTCAGCAGGTTCAGCCCGAGCAGGCTGCCCAGCGCCCAGAACACATTGACCGGTCGCTGCCCGTCGCCCAGTGCAGCGAAGGCCAGGCCGGCGCCGGTGAAGACCGCGAGCAGCGCCAGCGCGAACCCACCCAGCCGTGCGCCCTGGCGCCAGTGCAGGAGCGCTTCGACCAGCCCGTCACGGCGCGCCAGCCAGAGTGCACGCTGCTCGATCAGCACGGGGAGATCACCGCCTTGGGCACGGGCCTGGCGGTTGGCTTCGTCGTCGTCCAGCGGCCCGGCATGTTCTTCGCGCAGGCGCACGGCTTCGGTAAGCCAGAGACGGTCGAGCGTATCGAGATCAGGGGCGGGGCGGGCTATCACACGGCATCTCGCTGGCGGGTCGTGCCTTGAGGATAACCGCTGCCGTGGGGAACGGGAAAACGGGGAGCCGTTGTGGCTCCCCGCTGGGGCCCTCAGTCGGCGTTGCGCAGGCGCACGGCGATGTCCGGCTGGTCGATGAACAGCCCATCGATACCGGCGTCGAGGAAGGCGCGAATCTCCGTTTCGCTGTCGCCGCGCTCATGGCGCTGGTCGCTGCTGCGCAGGTTGGCCGGCAGGAAGGCGTTTTCCGCGCGGAAGGTGTAGGGGTGGACCTTGAGGCCCACGGCGTGGGCGGCGGCGACGAAGCCGGTCGGCGTGCCGAGGTTGCCGTTGGCATCACGCGGGATGATGTAGCTCTTCTCCGGACCGACGCCGGCGGCGTAGCGGGAGATGTCCTTGAGCCCGGCCGGCGTGGCCATCTGCGCATAGGTCAGCTTGCTGCCGCGCACCTGCTGGTCGTACGGCTGGCCGGAGCTGAACAGCTGCACCAGGCGCAGCTGGGTCAGGCGGCTGAGGGTCTTGAGGTTGTCCACTTCGAACGACTGGATATACACCGGCGCCTGCCGCCCGACGTAGCCGTTGCGGGTGAGGATGCGCACCAGCGGCTTTTCCATCGCCAGGCCGAGCTGCTGGAAGTGTGTCGGATGCTTGGTTTCCGGGTACAGGCCGATGCGCCGGCCCTGACTGAGCTGCAGGGTTTTCACCAGGTCGATGATCTCCTGCAGGGTCGGGATTTCCAGGCTGCCGTCGAGGCGTGCGTTACCTGGGCGAATATCCGGGATGCGCTCGATGGCGCGCAGGGTCTTCAGTTCGGCGAGGGTGAAGTCTTCGCTGAACCAGCCGGTAAGGGTCGCGCCATCGACCTGCTGGGTGCGCTTGCGATCGGCAAACTCGGGGCGCTGCGAGACGTCGGTGGTCAGGCCCAGTTCGTTGTCGTGTCGGGCGACGATCTGGCCGTCGCGGGTCATCACCAGGTCCGGCTCGATATAGTCGGCGCCCTGGAAAACGGCCAGCGCATAGGCGGCCAGGGTGTGCTCAGGCAGGTAGCCGCTGGCGCCGCGGTGGGCGATCACCAGCGGGGTCGGCTCGGCGCGCGCGGCCTGGTGTTTCGCGGTGTGTTCATCCGCCGCAGCGAAGCCGGCCAGTGGAAGCAGCAGGGTGCAGGCGGTGAGCCAGCGGCGAAGGGGAGCGGTGGTCTTGCGGGCCATTTCGGCATCTCCTCGGTTTGGATGTCACAGCCTGAGGCACTTGCATGACCGGACTTTGACGCTGCTGCGCCGCTTGTATTGCAAAGCGATGAAGCCGACGAACGGCTGGCAGCTTCGGCAAGCCGCATCGCTCTGCTATTCTCGCCGCCATGAATCAGACCCGCCTTCCCCTCGCCATGATTGCCGCCCTCGCGCAGAACCGCGTGATCGGCCTCGACAACCGCATGCCCTGGCCCCTGCCCGCCGATCTCAAGCATTTCAAGGCCATGACCCTCGGCAAACCGATCATCATGGGCCGCAAGACCTGGGATTCGCTCGGCCGTCCGCTGCCGGGGCGGCTCAACCTAGTGGTCAGTCGCCAGGCGGATCTGCAGCTCGACGGCGCGGAAACCTTCACCGACCTGGATGCCGCGCTGGTGCGTGCCGAGCAGTGGGCGCGTGAGCAGGGCGTCGACGAGCTGATGCTGATCGGCGGTGCGCAGCTGTACGCCCAGGCGCTGGGGCAGGCGCAGCGGCTGTACCTCACGCGTATCGATGCGTCTCCCGAAGGCGATGCATTCTTTCCGGCCTTCGACGAGGCTGAGTGGCAGTGCGTCGAAAGCCAGCCACATCCGGCTGAGGGCGAGGCACCAGGCTACCGTTTCGAAACCTGGCAAAAACAGAGCTGACCGGCACCCTCTTCGCTTGATCGGCGCCAAATCTTTCGCGGGCCGCAGCTTCTATGCTGGCCCGTCGCTGTCGTAACGAGAAATCTCATGCAACCTGACAAATCCGACGCCCCGGAAGCCGAGCGCGTTGCCGCGATCTTCGTCCGCCACCCGCTGTGGGAGGATGGTCTGGCGCTGCTTACCGGCACCGCGCTGGTCGCCCTTGGCATTGCCTTCTACAGCCATGCCGGGCTGCTCACCGGCGGCACCGTTGGGCTGGCGTTCCTGCTCAAGTACCTGGCCGGCTGGTCGTTCGGCCCAGTGTTCTTCCTGCTCAACCTGCCGTTCTACGCGCTGGCGATCTGGCGCATGGGCTGGCAGTTCACCCTGCGCACCGTCTGCGCGGTGGGGCTGGTCTCGCTGTTCGCCGAACTGACCCCGCAATGGGTGCGCTTCGCCGAGCTGAATGTGGTCTACGCCGCGGTGTTCGGCGGGTTCGCCATCGGCATCGGCCTGCTGATCCTGTTCCGCCATCGCGCCAGTCTTGGTGGGGTGAACATCCTCGCGCTGTTCCTGCAGGAGCGTTTCGGCCTGCGCGCCGGCACCTTCCAGATGGGTATCGACGCGCTGATCGTCATGGCCGCGGTGTTCGTCGTGCCGGCGGACAAGGTGCTGCTGTCGGTACTCGGCGCCGTGGCGCTGAATCTGGTGCTGGCGATCAATCACCGCGCCGATCGCTACATGGGCGTCAGCTGAGGCTGATCAGCTCGACCTGTGCATCACCGTCGTTCAACTCCAGCAGCGCCAGGCTGATCGGCAGGCTGAAGCGTCGCGGACCGGCGCTGCCCGGGTTGATGTAGAGCACGCCGTCGCGCCGCTCGACCTTCGGTTTGTGCGAGTGGCCGGCGATCACCACGTCGATGCCGGCGGCGAGCGGATCGATATCCATCTGCTTGAGGTCGTGCAGCACGTGCAGGGTGAGACCGCCGATGCGCAGATCCAGTCGCTCGGGCAGCTCTAGCGCCCAGTCAGCCGTATCGATATTGCCGCGAATCGCCTCCAGCGGCGCGATGGCGCGCAGCCCATCGAGCACCTGCGGTTTGCCGATATCGCCGGCGTGAATGATCTGCGCGCAACCCTGCAGCGCCGCCAACGCCTCAGGGCGGAGCAGGCCGTGGGTGTCGGAGATCAGGCCGATGCGCATACCGGTTTTCCTTGAAAAGACATCGTTAGGACATCCGACCCTTGGCCGGCCGCTGTGGTTGCGGCAGGCTTGGGACCCTCGGGTCGAGGAGTCTGGCATGGATCGAGTGGATTGCGTGGTGGTGGGTGCGGGAGTGGTCGGGCTGGCGGTGGCACGCACGCTGGCGCTGGCCGGCCGCGAGGTGCTGATACTGGAAGCCGAAGCGGCCTTCGGCACCGCTACCAGCGCGCGCAACAGCGAAGTCATCCACGCTGGCATCTACTACCCGCAGGGCTCGCTCAAAGGCCGGCTGTGCGTCGCCGGGCGCCGCCAGCTCTACGGTTTCTGCGACAGCCATGGCGTGGCCTATCGCCGCTGCGGCAAGCTGATCGTTGCCACCGACGAGGCCCAGATCGCTGCGCTGGAGCAATTGCAGCGGCACGCGCAGGCCAATGGGGTCGACGATCTGCAGCGTCTGGATGGCCACGAGGTGCTGGCGCTGGAACCGCAGCTACATGCGGTGGCTGGGCTGCTTTCGCCAAGCACCGGCATCATCGACAGCCACGCGCTGATGCTGGCACTGCTGGGCGATGCCGAGCGCCACGGCGCGGTGCTGGCGCTGAACGCGTCGGTAACGGCGATCACGGCTGGCAGCGAAGGCTTGCAGGTCGAGGTGGGCGGCGCCGATCCGCTGCAGCTGCTGGCCCGCACCGTGGTGAACTGCGCCGGGCATGGCGCGCCCATCCTCGCCGCGAACACCGTGGGGTTGGACCCGGTGGCGCGGCCGCGGCAGTACTTTGCCAAGGGCAGTTATTTCAGCCTGGCCGGGCGCACACCGTTTGGCCATCTGGTCTATCCGCTTCCGGAACCCGGCGGGCTTGGCGTGCACCTGACCCTGGACTTGGCGGGTCAGGCGCGTTTCGGCCCGGATGTGCAGTGGGTCGAGGACCTGGACTACCGCATCGAGCCGGAGCGGGCCAATGGCTTCTACGCGGCGATCCGCCGTTACTGGCCGGGGCTGCCGGACGATTCGCTGCAACCGGCCTACACCGGCATCCGCCCGAAGATCAGCGGGCCCGGCGAGGCGGCCGCGGACTTTCGCATCGATGGCCCGGCGCAGCACGGCATCGCCGGCCTGGTGAACCTGTTCGGCATCGAATCGCCGGGACTGACCGCCTGTCTGGCGATTGCCGAACACGTATGCGGGCTGCTCGACCCTGAGCCATTGGCGACCTGATCACGCGCTGTCGCACCTGCGTTGCGGCCCGTCCGGGCGGGTAGCACACTGCAACCCGCCGCGATCGGACGGCGCAATCACCGGCAAAAGGAATGTGCATGGAACAGACAGGCGAAGCTCGACCGCTGAAAGTCTATCTGGCGGTCGGATTGCTCCAGGGTTTGGCGCTCTGGGCGGCCAGCGAGGCGTGGCCGCACGCTGCTGGCTGGCGCGTGCTGTGCTCGGCACTGCTGGCCTTCACGGTGATTGGCGGCTGGCAGGTGCAGCTGCTCTGGGGCGATCTGCGCGCGGCCGGGCGCTGGCGCCTGGTCCTTGCCGCAGCCCTGTTGCCGGCCGTGCTGGCGGGCGGTCTCGCACTGCAGTTCGACCAGCCGCGCTGGTATTACCTGGGTGAATCCGTCGGCACGCTGCTGCTCTGGAGCAACCTGATCGTGGCTTATGTGCTGACACCCTTCATCCAGGCGCGGGATGCCAATCATCGCTGGCGTGTCGACTACGCCGCGCTGTATCGGCATGCCATCAACAACGGGCTGCTGCTGTTCATGGCGCTGCTGATGCTGGCGGCGTTCTGGTTGCTGATCTGGCTCTGGGCCGGCCTGTTCAAGCTGGTCGGCATCAGGATTTTCGCAACGCTGTTCGAGTCCTCCGGCTTTATCTGGATCGCCAGCGCGACGGTTGTCGCCATCGGGCTGTGGATCGGGCTGGAGCGCGGCCAGGTGGTCGATGCGCTGCGCAATGTGCTGCAGGCCATGTGTCGCTTCCTGCTGCCGCTGACGGTGCTGATCCTGCTGCTGTTCGTGGTCTGCCTGCCTTTTACCGGCCTGCAGCCATTGTGGGAGACCCGCCACGCGACGCCGATCCTGCTGGCCATGGTGTTCGCCCATGTCGCGCTGCTCAACGGCGTCATTCAGGATGGCCGGCAAGCGGTGCATTACCCGCGAGCGCTGCGCGTGCTGGTCGACGCCAGCTCCCTGTGCCTGCCGCTTCTGGCAGGTCTTGCGATTTACGCGCTCTGGCTGCGGATCGGCCAGTACGGGCTCACGCCTGATCGGGTGGTGGCGGTCGGTGCGACGCTGGTTGCCCTGCTGCATGCGCTGGCGCTGATGGCAGCGGTGCTGCAACGGCGGGATGGATGGCTGGCCGGCCTGCGCCAGAGCAATCCGCTGCTGGCGCTGGTTTCGGTGGCACTGTTGCTGCTCATGCATCTGCCGCCGCTGAGCCCGTTGCAGCTCAGCGCGGCCAACCAGTACCAGCGCCTGCTCGAAGAGCAGGTACCGACAGAACGCACCGATCTAGGTGCGCTGCGCTTCCAGCTGGGGCAACCCGGTCGCGACCATCTCGAAAAGCTGCGCCAACGCGTGGCCGAGCCTGGTCTCGCAGACGCGCGACGGGAGCAACTGCAGGCAGACCTGCAGCGACTGGACAAGGCCGACAGCTACTGGAACTGGCGACACGAGCACGACATGGCCAACACCGCACCTGTGCCCTGGATCGGCGAGCCTCTCGAGGATGCCGGTGGCGCGTTGTCACAGGCCATCGCGACCCAGGGCTGTGACGGGGACTGCGCCCTGTTTGCCGTCGATCTGGATGACGACAGCCAGCCCGAGGTGCTGCTGCTACGCGGTGCGCGGCAGCGGATCGTGACGGTGCTGGGGCGTGGCGATACCGGTACTTGGCGATGGATCGGGCACCTTCGCACGACCGATCAGCAAACCCTCGACGGCGAGACCCTCAAGCAGCAGATCGAGCGTGGCGCTTTGCAGGTGGTAGCGCCGCGCTTCAAGGCGCTGGAAATCGACGGCATCCGTCTGGAACCGGCGATTACCGAATAGTCTGCTGAGCATGAAAAAGCCCGACGCGAAGGTCGGGCTTTTCATTTACAGCGAGCAAGCCTGGCGATCAGCCGTCCAGCATCGCCTTGTTGCGCACCGCACCCTTGTCGGCGCTGGTGGCGAGCAGGGCGTAGGCCTTGAGCGCCGTCGTCACCTTACGGGTGCGTGGCTGGGCGGGCTTCCAGCCTTTCTTGTCCTGCTCGATGCGGCGGTGGGACAGTTCTTCATCGCTGACCTGCAGCTGGATGCTGCGGTTGGGGATGTCGATCAGCACCTTGTCGCCGTCCTGCACCAGCCCGATGGCGCCGCCCGCAGCCGCTTCCGGCGAGGCGTGGCCGATGGACAGGCCCGACGTGCCGCCGGAGAAGCGGCCGTCGGTGAGCAAGGCACAATCCTTGCCCAGTCCCTTGGACTTCAGGTACGAGGTCGGGTAGAGCATTTCCTGCATGCCCGGGCCGCCCTTCGGGCCTTCGTAGCGAATGATGACGATGTCGCCAGCCTTCACTTCGTCATTGAGGATGCCCTTCACGGCGCTGTCCTGGCTTTCGAAGATCTTGGCGGTGCCTTCGAAGACGTGGATGGATTCATCCACGCCAGCGGTTTTCACCACGCAGCCATCGAGCGCGATGTTGCCGTAGAGCACGGCCAGGCCGCCTTCCTGGGAATAGGCATGCTCGACGCTGCGAATGCAGCCTTCGGCGCGGTCCAGGTCCAGGGTGTCCCAGCGGGTCGACTGGCTGAATGCAGTCTGCGTCGGGATGCCCGCCGGGCCTGCCTTGAAGAAGGTGTGCACCGCTTCGTCCTGGGTCTGGGTGATGTCCCATTGGGCGATGCCTTCGGCGAGCGTCCGGCTATGCACGGTGGGCACGTCGGTGTGCAGCAGGCCGCCGCGAGCCAGTTCGCCAAGGATGGAGAAAATGCCGCCGGCGCGGTGCACGTCTTCCATGTGGTACTTCTGGATGTTCGGCGCGACCTTGCACAGCTGCGGCACCTTGCGTGACAGGGCGTCGATGGCGCGCAGGTCGAAATCGACCTCGGCTTCCTGAGCTGCGGCCAGCAGGTGCAGGATGGTGTTGGTCGAGCCACCCATGGCGATATCGAGCGTCATGGCGTTTTCGAACGCGCGGCGGCTGGCGATGTTGCGCGGCAGGACTGATTCGTCGCCCTCGCCGTAATAGCGCTGGCACAGCTCTACGATGGTGCGGCCGGCGCGCAGGAACAGCTGTTCGCGGTCGCTGTGCGTAGCGAGGGTCGAGCCGTTGCCGGGCAGGGCTAGCCCTAAGGCTTCGGCCAGGCAGTTCATCGAGTTGGCAGTGAACATGCCGGAGCAGCTGCCGCAGGTCGGGCAGGCACTGCGCTCGTATTCGGCGACCTTCTCGTCCGAGGCGCTTTCATCGGCCGCGATAACCATGGCGTCGACCAGGTCCAGGCCGTGGCTGGCCAGCTTGGTCTTGCCGGCTTCCATCGGACCGCCTGAAACGAACACCACCGGGATGTTCAGGCGCAGGGCGGCCATCAGCATGCCGGGGGTGATCTTGTCGCAGTTGGAGATGCAGACGATGGCGTCGGCGCAATGCGCATTAACCATGTACTCCACCGAATCGGCGATGATCTCGCGCGAAGGCAGCGAATAGAGCATGCCATCGTGGCCCATGGCGATGCCGTCATCGACTGCGATGGTGTTGAATTCCTTGGCGACGCCGCCGGCCTTTTCGATCTCGCGAGCGACCAGCTGGCCCAGGTCTTTCAGGTGCACGTGGCCGGGCACGAACTGGGTGAAGGAGTTGGCGATGGCGATGATCGGCTTCTTGAAGTCTTCATCCTTCATGCCGGTGGCGCGCCACAGCGCGCGGGCGCCGGCCATGTTGCGGCCGTGCGTGGAGGTTTTCGAGCGGTAATCAGGCATGACGGTTCCTGCGGCTGATCAGGTAATCGGAGGTTTGCGTATGGTGAGCAACGCCTGTGCCGGATGCAACGGAGGATGACCGTGCGTTCGGAAGGGGCCGGGTCGAGGCGGGTAGACGCTCGTAGGGCCTGGGCTCAGAGTCCGCCGTGTGGTGAATGGCGAGATATCACCGATTCTACGCACGTTCCGGCAGCCGGGCCAGGCGGGACGATTGCCGGTCCTGCGCTATCCCGCATGCCAGCGGCCCGGAGCGGCTGGATAGGGCGTGAGGCCTGCGCATCGGCCGCCTTTTTCGGCGTATGACCGCCGGTCCCCTTGACTGGCAGGTCGAGGATCGCTCGCTAGAGTCCAAACCCGACCGTTTCGCTGGTGACTGCACCTTGTCTTGCCGCTGGCCAGCGAGCGGTCGCCTCGCCATGGGTGCGCGTTCTGCGGAGTAGCGGGCAGCCGATGATGGGCGAGGCGTCCTTATACCAACGATAAGAACGAGGAATGCAGATGCACAAATTCACACGTCTATACCTGAGCGCCGCTGCTCTGGTGGCCCTATCCGCAACCGCCGTCGCCGCACCCCTGCCGGACACACCCGGAGCGCCATTCCCCTCGGTTTCGAGCTTCGACAATTCCGGCCCCTACGCCGTCACCAGTCAGAGCGAAGGGCCGAGCTGCCGCATCTACCGGCCACGCACGCTGGGCCAGGATGGCGTCAGGCATCCGGTCATCCTCTGGGGCAATGGTACCGGCACCGGGCCGACGACTTATTCAGGGCTGCTGACCCACTGGGCCAGCCATGGCTTCGTGGTGGCCGCGGCGGAAACCTCGAATGCCGGCACCGGGCGCGACATGCTGGCCTGCCTCGATTACCTGGTACAGGAAAGCAATCGCACCTACGGCACCTACGTCGGCGTGTTGAACACCGGACGCGTCGCCACATCGGGCCATTCCCAGGGTGGCGGTGGCTCGATCATGGCCGGGCAGGATGATCGCGTGAAGGTCACCGCGCCGATCCAGCCGTACACCATCGGTCTTGGCCATGACTCGTCGTCGCAGCGCAATCAGCGCGGGCCGATGTTCCTGATGTCCGGCGGTGCCGACACGATCGCCATCCCCTATCTGAATGCGCAGCCGGTCTATACCCGCGCCAATGTGCCGATCTTCTGGGGGGAAAGGCGCTATGTCAGCCACTTCGAGCCAGTGGGTGATGGCGGGGCCTATCGCGGACCGACGACGGCCTGGTTCCGTTATCACCTGATGGACGACGAGAGTGCGCGTGGCACCTTCTACGGACGTTTCTGTGGGTTGTGCACCAGCCTGTTGTGGAGCGATCAGCGCAAGGGCATCGAGTAGCACCGCACGTTGAAACCTTCGCCCGCACTGCCGGGCGAAGGTTTCATGGCGATACGGTAGGCGCGCGTGCCGCCCCTCAGCTGTTGGGCAGGATGCGGCAGGTCAGGCTCTTGATGTAGCGGGTTTCCGGGATCGCCGGATGCACCGGATGATCCGGGCCCTGGGCGCCGCGTTCGAGCAGCTGGATATTGCGGTCCAGATGGCGCGCGCTGCCGAGCAGGATGTTCTGCAGGTGATCTTCTTCCAGGTGCATGGAGCAGCTGGCGCTGACCAGAATGCCGTCCTTGTTGAGCAGGCGCATCGCGGCTTCGTTGAGGCGGCGGTAGGCGGCCTCGCCGTTCTTGATGTCCTTCTTGCGCTTGATGAAGGCCGGCGGGTCGGTGATGACCACGTCGAAGCGTTCCTCGGCGTTCTTCAGTTCCTTCATCGCCTCGAAGGCATCACCCTCGACGCAGGTCATCTTCTCCGCCACGCCGTTGAGTGCGGCGTTGCGCTCCACGCCATCCAGGGCGAAAGCCGAGGCGTCGACGCAGAACACCTCGCTGGCACCGAAGGCCGCCGCCTGCACGCCCCAGCCGCCGATGTAGCTGAACAGATCGAGTACGCGCTTGCCCTTCACGTAGGGCGCCAGGCGCGCGCGATTCATGCGGTGGTCGTAGAACCAGCCGGTCTTCTGGCCCTGCAGCACCGGCGCCTCGAACTTCACGCCGTTCTCTTCCAGCGCGACCCACTCCGGCACCACGCCGAACGCCGTATCGACGTAACGCTCCAGGCCTTCGGCATCGCGGGCGCTGGAGTCGTTTTTCCACAGCACGCCGCGCGGCTTGAGCACCTGCACCAGCGCCTCCAGCACGGCATCCTTGTTGCGCTCCATGGTGGCCGACGCCAGCTGCACCACCAGATGGTCGTGGAAGCGATCCACCACCAGGCCCGGCAGAAGATCGGAATCGCCATAGATCAGGCGGTAGCACGGCTGATCGAACAGGCGATCACGCAGCGATAGGGCGACCTGAATGCGGTGCACCAGCAATGACTTATCCAGGCTGTGCTTGAGATCGCGTGACAGCAGGCGCGCACAGATCAGGTTGTTCGGCGATACCCCGACGATGCCCAGCGGCTTGCCGCCGGCGGCTTCGAGCACGGCCTGATCCCCGGCAACGAAGCCCGCCAGCGGCGTGGCCGCGGTGTCCACCTCGTTGCTGTAGACCCACAGATGGCCGGCGCGCAGGCGGCGATCGGCATTGGCTTTGAGGCGCAGGCTGGGCAGGGTCATCGGCGGGGCTCCGGGAAAAAGACGGGCATTCTAAACGAGCGGCAGGCCACGCGCGCCGGCGCTGCCGGAAATTCCTCGCAGCGCCCGCCACGCATCACCGGTCAGGCGGACAGGGCTTGAATCAGCGCCTGGCTGAACGCTGGGATGTCATCGGGCTTGCGGCTGCTGATCAGTTGACCGTCCACCACCACCTCCTGGTCCACCCAATCGGCGCCGGCGTTCTTCAGGTCGTCGGTAAGCGACGGCCAGCTGGTCATGCGCTTGCTCTTGACCAGTCCGGCCGAGATCAGCAGCCAGCCGCCGTGACAGATCACCGCGATCGGCTTGTTCGCCGCGGCGGCGTCGCGTACCAGCTTTTGTGCGGTTTCGTCGGTGCGAATGGTGTCGGAGTTGACCACCCCGCCGGGCAGCAGCACGGCGTCATAGTCATTCATATCGAGGTCGTCGAAGGTCTTGTCCACATGAAACTTGCTGGCCGGGGTGGTGTGGTTCCAGCCGGTCACTTCGCCATTCTTGGCGGAGACGATCTGAGCGGTCGCACCGGCCTTTTCCAGCGCCTCCTGCGGGCCGGTCAGCTCGACCTGCTCGAAGCCGTCGGTCACCAGGATTGCCACGCGCTTGCCGTTGAGGGATTGGGTCATGAGCATGCCTCCGTCTGTCTGTCGGTAACGCTCGCCGAATGCGAGTCACTTGAAATGGGACCCGCATCTCAGCCAAAGTTCGCCTTTTCGTGCCGATGGCACTTTGCCTTCTAGTCGAGCGTCCCCCTCATGGCCGTTGAACTCTCCGCCGAACAGATCCGCCGGGTGCTGCAAGGCATCAGCGTGCCGCCGCAACCGCAGATCATGGTCGACCTGCAGATGGAGCAGGTCATGCCGGTGCCCGATCTGAAAGCCATCGCCCGGCTGATCAGTCAGGACCCGGGGCTTTCGGGGGCGCTGCTCAAGCTGGTCAACTCGCCGCATTTCGGTCTGGCCAACCGCATCGCTTCCATCCAGCAGGCGGTGAACCTGCTGGGCTGCAATTCGGTGATCAACCTGATCAATGCGCAGTCGATCAAGGGCGAGATGAGCGACGAGACCATCGTCACGCTCAGCCGCTTCTGGGACAGCGCGCAGGACGTGGCCATGGCCTGCCTGACCCTGGCCAAGCGCATCGGCTACCAGTCGCCGGACGAGGCCTACACCCTCGGGCTGTTCCACAATTGCGGCATCCCGCTGATGCTCAAGCGCTTCCCCGGCTACATGAGTGTGCTGGAAGAGGCCTACGCCAGCACCGGAGACGGCCAGCGCATCGTCGATATCGAGAATCGCGTGCTCAGCACCAACCATGCGGTGGTCGGCTACTTCACCGCCAAATCGTGGAACCTGCCGCTGCACCTGTGCGATGCCATCGCCAATCACCATAACGCGCTGTCGCTGTTCGCCGACGACTCGGGGCGCGACGCGCCGATCAAGACGCTGCTGGCGATCCTCAAGATGGCCGAGCACATCTGCGCCTGTCATCGGGTGCTCGGCGCGCAGCCGGACGATCACGAGTGGGACAGCGTGTCGCAGCTGGTGCTCGAGTACGTCGGGCTGTCGGAATACGATTTCGTCTGCCTCAAGGAAAGCATCCGCGAGCTTGGCGTGGGCTGACGGCCCGGCGCCGGCCTGCTAAGGTCGGCATCCCTTCGCTGTATCCAACGTCCCGCCATGCCCGAACTTCCCGAAGTCGAAACTACCCGCCGTGGTATCCAAACCCCCCCGCCGTGGTATGGAGCCATACCTTGTTGGTCAGCGTGTCAGCCGCGTGCTGGTGCGTGACCGGCGGTTGCGCTGGCCGATCCCGGAAGACCTCGATGTGCGTCTGTCCGGCCAACGCATCCAAGCCGTCGAGCGTCGCGCCAAATACCTGCTGATCAAGGCCGAGAGCGGCACGCTGATCGTTCATCTGGGCATGTCCGGAAGCCTGCGTCTGGTTGACGCGGCATTGCCGGCGGCCAAGCACGAGCACGTCGATATCCTGCTGGAGTCCGGCCAGGCGCTGCGCTACACCGATCCGCGGCGCTTCGGCGCGATGCTCTGGAGCCACGAGCCGCTCGCCCATGTGTTGCTCGCCAGTCTCGGGCCCGAGCCGCTCGGCGAGGATTTCGACGGTGACCGTCTGTATAGGCTGTCGCGTGGGCGCAGCATGGCGGTCAAGCCGTTCATCATGGACAACGCGGTAGTGGTGGGCGTCGGCAACATCTATGCGAGCGAGGCACTGTTCGCCGCCGGGATCGATCCGCGGCGGCCGGCCGGGAGCATCTCGCGAGCGCGTTACCTGAAACTGGGCGAGGAAATCCGGCGGATACTGGCGATGGCCATCGAGCGTGGCGGCACGACCTTGCGCGATTTCGTCGGCGGCGATGGCAAGCCCGGCTATTTTCAACAGGAGCTGTTCGTCTACGGGCGGGCCGGCGAATTCTGCAAGAACTGCGGCGGCACGCTGCGTGAGATTCGCCTCGGTCAGCGCGCCAGCGTGTATTGCGCTCGCTGCCAGCGTTGAGCGGCTGGCGGAACTGTGCATGCGTTGACGGCGTTCACGCTCAGCGTGCCCCGGCCACTGCTATAGTGGCCGCCACAACTAAAAATTGCCGCGTTTCGCACATCTGAAGGACCACACCATGAATCTGTTCCGCTCTACCGCTGCTGTCTTGGCACTGACCACTGGCCTGCTGGCGCTGCCGGCACATGCGGAGTCGGTCCCGCAGAACGCCAGTGGTGATCCGATGTACTCCGTAGAAGCGCCCAAGGCCTACTCCATGGTCGGTGACCTGATCATCGCCCGCCCGCTGCTGATCGCCGCGACTGCCATCGGCGCCGGTGTTTTCGTTGTCAGCCTGCCGTTCACCGCCTTGGGCGGCAACGTCGGCGAGGCTGGCAAGGCGCTGGTCGTCGAGCCGGGCAAAGCGGCGTTCGTACGCTGCCTGGGCTGCACCACCAGCGGTTACAACGCCCAGCGTTGATCGGCGTCATCCGCATCGCGACTGGCAGGGCCTGAGCCTTCCGGTCGCGGTGTTGCTGCAGTAGGCTTCGCCTCCCATCCCGCGCCGCGAAGCCCCCTCCTTGAACAGCCGCTTCTTCAAGACATTTCTGCCCATCGTGGGCCTGCTGATGTTGTCCTGGTCGTTCTGGGCCAGTGACGGATGGCTCGAGCTGTGCGCGGGACTCGCCCTGTTCCTGTTCGGCATGCAATGCCTCGAAGAGGGGCTGCGCCAACTGGCCGGTAGCAAGCTCGAACAGCTGCTGACGCGCAGTACGGCGACGCCGCTCAAGGGCCTGATGTTCGGGATGAGCGGCACCATGCTGCTGCAGTCCAGCACGCTGGTCTCGTTGCTCACCATCGCCTTCATCAGCACCGGGCTGATCAAGCTTGCCGGCGGTATCGCCATTCTGTTCGGCGCCAATCTCGGCTCTACCACGGGTATCTGGCTGCTGGCACTGGCCGGGCAGAACGTCAGCCTGAGTCCGCTGGCCTTGCCGCTGCTGGTTTTCGGCGTGCTGGCCAGCTTCACCGGCGACAAGGGCAAGGCGGCCGGGCGTATCGTGCTCGGCATCGCCTTCATCTTTCTCGGCATCGATCAGATCAAGACCGGTTTCTCCAGCTTCGGTGGCATGGACCTGTCGCAGTACCACGCTGGCGGTCTGGCCGGGCAGCTGATGTTCGTCGCGATCGGCCTGTTTGCCACGGTGGTGCTGCAGTCCAGCCATGCCACATTGATGCTGACGCTGACCGCTTTGGCTACCGGCCAGCTGGATCTCGGCCAGGCGCTGGCGACGGCGATCGGCGCCAATGTCGGCACAAGCGTCACCACTGCGTTCGTCGGCTCGCTCGGCGGCAACCGCAGTGGTCAGCGCCTGGCGCTGGCCCATGTACTGTTCAACGTGACTACCGCCGTGCTGGCCATCGCGCTGCTGCCGCCGTTGACCTGGCTGGTCCAGTGGCTGGTCGCGCCGCTGGGCCTGGCTGAAAACCGTCTGATTCAGCTGGCGCTGTTTCATACGCTGTTCAACGCCATGGGTGTGCTGCTGTTCTGGCCGTGGCAGGCGCAGCTGGCAAACCTGCTGTTGCGCGTGTTGCCTGAGCGAGTCGAACCGACGGTGCTGATCACCGAGCTTTCGCCTGCTCGACCGGAGGAGCCGACCCGCGCGCGCTACCTGAATGACCGTGCGCTGGACTCCGCGGATGCTGCCGCCAGCGCCGTGGCGCAGGAGCTGCAGCATCTGGCGCGCCTGAGTCTCGAGGTGATTTGCCATGCCACCTATCTGCCGGTGGACCAGCTGCGCCAGCAGGGACGGATTGACGAGGCGCTGATCAACGCGAAGCCCGACGCCCAGGCCCTGGATGCCGAGCGGCTGTATCAGCGGCACATAAAGGGCGTGTATTCCGATCTGCTGACCTTCATGGGGCGTCTGGAGCTGCCGCTGGACGAGAGCCACCAGGCGTTCTGGCTGAGCTGCCAGGTTGCGGCGCTGCAGCTGGTGGACGCGGTCAAGGATGCCAAGCACCTGCAGAAGAACCTCGGACACTACCTGCGCACCGACGAATCCGCGGCGCGCCAGGCGTATGTCGAGCTGCGTTGGCATTTGCTGGAGTCGTTGCGCGAGATCCGCGCGCTCAACCACTCGGAGCTGCCCGATGAGCTATGGCGCGAGCGCTTGAACTGGCTGGACGAGCGCGCTGCGAAGTTCGATGCTGAGTTTCGCCGGCGACTGTTCGAGTCGATCCGCAACCAGAAGCTGGACGGCTTGCAGAGCAGTTCGCTGATGAACGACCTGGGCTACGCCAGCCGCATCATCCAGAGCCTGCGCAACGCCTTGCTGCTCGGCGAGGGCCATGAGCTGACGCGGCAGCTGCGTCAGCTCGCTGAGGACGAAGGCCCGGTCATTCTGCAGCTGTAACCGGCTCGCGGCGTGCTGGCACCATCAGTGCCTGGCCGATGCCGCGCGGGTCGCTGGCCGCCTCGACCGTGCCGCTCGGCTTGTGCCAATAGAGCACCTGCTGGTTGCCGTAGTCGCGTTCGATCAGCCTGGGCTGGTGGCCGCGCGCGCGCAGGGTGTCCAGCTGTGCCGGGGTGAACGCGTCGGCTTCGTACTGCAGTACGTCGGGCAGGTACTGGTGGTGATAGCGCGGCACTGCTGGCCAGGCCTGCACCGGTTCGCCATCCAGGTAAGACAGTGCCGAAAGCAGCACCATGCTCGGGATGCGGCTGCCGCCGGGCGTGCCGAAGGCGGCGAACTCCTCGACGCTTTCGATGAAAGTCGGGCTCATGCTCGACAGCGGACGCTTGCCGCCGGAGATGGCGTTGGCGCTGCTGCCCTTCAGGCCATAGGCATTGCTGCCGTCGATGTCGGCGGCGAAGTCGTCCATCTCGTCATTGAGCAGCACACCGGTGCCGGGCACGCTGAAGGCGGCACCGAACATCATGTTCAGCGATAGCGTCGCCGCCACCGCATTGCCTTCGGCATCGATCACCGCGAAGTGGGTGGTGTGCTCGCCCTCGCGCCAGCGTGGCGCTGGCGGCAATGCGCTGCTCGGCGTGGCCCGATCAGGGGCGATGGAGCTGGCGAGCTGGTCCAGATACTGGTCTGAAAGTAGATGTCGCAGTGGTGACACGACGAAATCCGGATCGCCCAGCAGACCTCGGTCGCGATAGGCCCGGCGCAACGCCTCGACCACCAGGTGACTGCGTTGCAGCGGTTCGGCGTCGCGCCAGGCCAGGCGTTCGAGAATGCCCAGGCTCTGCGCGAGGATCATGCCGCCGGCTGACGGCGGTGGCGCGCCGATCAGCTCACGACCATTGGCGAGGGTGAAGCGCAGTGGCTCGCGCTCGACGGTGTGGTAGTCGGCCAGATCCTCCAGCGACCAGATGCCGCCGGCGGCGCGAACGCCTTGCACCAATTTCTTCGCGAACTCGCCGCGGTAGAAGCCGTCGTGACCGTGCCTGGCCAGGCGCTCCAGGGTTTGCGCCAGCTCCGGCTGGCGCAGCAGATGGCCTTCGGCGGGCAGGTCGCCGTCGTGGAGAAACAGCCGCGCGCTCTCCGGATCGTCACGCAACGCCGCGAGGCGCCAGCCGGCGCGCTGGCGATAGACGGAATCCACCGCAAAGCCGTCGCGGGCCAAGGCGATGGCCGGCGCCAGGGTGGTCTTCAGGGGCAGGCGGCCGCGCTTCTCCGCGAGCTCGACCAGTGCGGCCGGCGTGCCGGGTATCGCCGCGGCCAGCGGGCCATTCAGCGAAAGTTCGCGCCGGATCTTGCCCTCGCGCAGGTACAGGTCCGGCGTGGCAGCGGCGGGTGCGCGCTCGCGGGCGTCGAGGAAACTGTGGTGGGGGGATTCGCCGGCTTCGCGCAGCAGAAAGAAGCCGCCGCCGCCAAGTCCGGAGCCGTATGGCTCGACCACCGCCAGGGCGGCGCTGACTGCAACGGTGGCATCGAAGGCGTTGCCGCCGGCTTCGAGAATGCGCCGGCCAACTTCACTGGCCAGCGGATGGGCCGTGGCGACGGCGCCGTTTGCAAGAGGGTTGCCCTGGGCCGCGCAGGCCAGCAGCAGGAGGGCGGCGAGACAACCCTGGAGGCCCCTGAGCAGGCGGGTCCTTCGGGTCGGTCGCCGCGAGAGCATCACGCCTTGCCGGTGATGATCAGGTACTTCTGCATCAGTTCGTCCTTGCTCTCGACGTTGTTCTCGTCGAGCGGGATGCAGTCCACCGGGCAGACCTGCTGGCACTGTGGCTCGTCGTAGTGGCCGACGCATTCGGTGCAGAGGTTGGGGTCGATGACGTAGATTTCCTCGCCCTGGGAAATGGCGCTGTTCGGGCACTCTGGCTCGCACACATCGCAGTTGATGCAGTCATCGGTGATTTTCAGGGACATCCAGCGAACTCCTGCCGTGGCTCGAACCACGGCACAGCAATATTACGACCGGGCAATTGTGCCGCATCGCCGGCCAGCGTGCACTCGACGCGGTCCGGCGGGCATCGTCAGTTCTGGCCGAAGCGCTCGTGCAAGGCGCTCATCACCGCCGGGTGGACGAATTTGGATACGTCACCCTTGAGCGAGGCAATCTCCCGAACCAGCGTCGAGGAAATATAGGAGTACTTTTCCGACGGCGTGAGGAACAGGCTTTCCACATCGGGCGCCAGCTGGCGGTTCATGTTGGCCAGCTGGAACTCGTACTCGAAGTCCGAAACCGCACGCAGCCCGCGCAGCAGGATATTGGCCTGCTGCTCCTTGAC
Source organism: Stutzerimonas chloritidismutans AW-1 (assembly GCF_000495915.1). Taxonomy (GTDB): domain Bacteria; phylum Pseudomonadota; class Gammaproteobacteria; order Pseudomonadales; family Pseudomonadaceae; genus Stutzerimonas; species Stutzerimonas chloritidismutans. The sequence goes on along the minus strand of NZ_AOFQ01000066.1, from coordinate 22,533 downwards.
GAAGTGCGCCAGCAGCGTGGAGAAACCCATGACCTTCACGTTCGGCAGGTGCTTGGTGACCTCTTGAGCCAGCGCCACACGTTGCTCGAGCGGGAACAGCGGGTTCTTCTTGGGGTTGGCCGCCACGGCGATGATGACCTCGTCGAACAGGCGCGAAGCGCGTTCCACCAGATCGGCGTGGCCCATGGTGATGGGATCGAAGGTTCCCGGATACAACACTCGATTCATCGCGGCGTCCTGACGCATGCGTGGGGGTGTGGATGGTAGCGGCTCGGTGTCGACAGCGTAAAGCCTGAATGCCATGCCGCGATCTGTCGTGAATGACAGTCAATCTCAGGACTTCTGCAGGCGATCACCCAGTTCCGTGGCGAGTTTGGCGCACAGCGCATAGATCGACAGCTGGGGATTGGCGCCGATGCTGGTGGGGAACAGTGAGCCGTCGTGTATCGACAGGTTGGCCAGCTGATGGTGCCGACCGAGGCTGTCTGTCACGGCCCAGCGTGGGTCATCACCCATGGCACAACCGCCCATGACGTGGGCGCTGCCAAGACGGGTGCGGTACAGCGCAAGGTCCAGACCCTCGATCAGCTCCTGGGCGGCGCGGGGCGTGCGCACGTAATGGGCGTCGGCATGCAGGGGCAGCACGGCGCGCGCACCGGCGGCGAACTGGATCTCGGCCATGCTCAGAAAGGCGCGGCGGATACCGTTCCAGGCATAGTCGGTCATGCGGTAGTCGAGCACCGGGCTGCCGTCGCTGCGCAGCTCGACCGTGCCCTCGGCGCTGTCCTGATGAAAGCCGTCGCGCTGCAGGGCGATCATCGCGTGGGTATGCGGCAGCTCGGCCATGCGCTGCGCATTCTCCGGGCCGAAGTCGCCGAGCAGGGTGGCCGCGAGCGCGGGATGGATGGGCGGTACTTCGAGCTTGTAGCCCGCCGGCCCGGCAATCCCGTCGCGCCACTGGAAGTGGTCGGAATAGATCGATTGTGGCGCGCCGCTGAAGGCGTCGATGCGCTCGTCGAATTGCGCCGCGGAGAAGTTGGTCAGGTGCAGGAAGGTGCGCTTGCCGACGCGTTGGTGCGGGTCGGGCGTCTGCGAGCGCAGCAGCAGTGCCGGTGTGTTGATGCCGCCGCCGGCGAGTATGTAGTGCCTGGCGACGACGCGGATGCGCCGCCCGTTCGGTTCCACGCAGCGGTCGTCCATGCCCAGACAGTCCAGGCCGACGACCCGCTCGCCCTGCATCAACAGGCGTTCCGCGCGCGCGAGGTAGAGCAGTGCGCCGCCCTTATCCAGCAGCGCCGGAATGCTGGTGACCAGCATCGACTGCTTGGCGTTGGTCGGGCAGCCCATGCCGCAATAGCCTAGGTTCCAGCAGCCACGCACGTTGCGCGGGATCACCGCCCAGTGCTGGCCGAGGCTTTCGCAGCCGCGCTGCAACACCGCGTTGTTGGCATTCGGCGGCACGGCCCAGGGCGCGATGCCGAGGCGCTGTTCGATGCGTTCGAACCAGGGTTGCAGCGCCTCGACCGACAGCCCGCTGACGTCGTGCTCGCTGGCCCAGTGCTGCAATGTTTGCGGCGGTGTGCGAAAGCTCGAGGTCCAGTTCACCAGCGTGGTGCCGCCGACCGCGCGGCCCTGCAGGATGGTGATGGCGCCGTCCTTGCTGGTGCGGCCGATGGCTTCCTGATAGAGCGAGCGGTAGGCGCGGGCCTCCTGCATGTCGAAGTCGCTGCTGGTGCGCAGCGGACCTTCTTCGATCAGCAGCACCTTGTAGCCCGCGGCGCTCAGCACCTCCGCACTTGTGGCGCCGCCTGCGCCGCTGCCGACGATGGCGACGTCGGCCTCCAGGGTCAGATCGTCCTCCAGTCGCGACCCGTCGTATGTGGTCCAGCCACGGGCAAGGCCTGCAGCAAACAAGTCGGGAACGGGCACGAATGCCTCCTGTCAGTCAGACCTTCGGCGGTCCGGGATAACCGCAGTGCGCCCAGGCGGCGGGGCTGGCGTACCAGGCCATGAGGAGCATCTGCAGCAGCGAGGCATGACCCTGGCGCAGCAGGGCGAGCGAGCTGTTTTGCCAGCGCTGCAGGAACGCGCGTATTTGATCATCGGAGGCGACCTCCCAGCCGCTCCAGATTCCGGTCAGCGGCCCGCGGGTCAGTGGCAGGCTGAGTACGTCGAACAGCTGGCGTACCTGGCTTAGCAGCGCGGGCGACAAGTGGTGCAGGCCCAGGTCAAGGCTGACGAGGGTGGTCTGCACGGCCTGCGGCATGTCACTGGGCGCCGTCGAGCCTTCCAGCAGCAACGGCGTTAGTCGGCGCAGCATGGGCAGATCGCTGTCACGCAGCACGGAGAAGCCGCTCGCCGCGCCGTCCGCCGAGGCGCTGAGGGTCCGGCTGAGCAAGCCACCGCCGGCCAGGAGCGCGCCGCCGAGCAGTCCGACCTTGAGCAGGCCGCGGCGATTGAGAGACAGGTCGTGCATTGCTTCAGCCACGCATCAGCGGATGAACAGCGCATAGATCAGCCTCTGCCACCACTTGCCGTAGGGCGGGTAGATCAGCCGGGCAGCATTGAAGCGCTGCTTGATGAACACACCCTTGGCCTTGCTGAAGGTGAGGAAGCCTTCGTGGCCGTGGTAGTGCCCCATGCCGGACGGGCCGATGCCGCCGAAGGGGAGGTCGTCCTGGGCGACGTGCAGCAGGGTATCGTTCAGGCACACGCCGCCGGAGTGGGTGGTTTGCAGCATGCGCTGTTGCTCGCTGCGGTCGTAGCCGAAGTAGTACAGCGCCAGCGGTCGTGGGCGTGCATTGATGTAAGCCACCGCTTCGTCCAGATCGGCGTACGGCACGATCGGCAACAGCGGGCCGAAGATTTCCTCCTGCATCACGCGCATGTCGTCGGTGGTGTTCAGCAGCAGGCAGTGCGGCATGCGCCGTTGCTGCGCCTCGGCAAACAGCGGCACGACATGCGCGCCCTTGGCCTGCGCATCGTCGAGGTAGTCCTGCAGTCGCGTCAGCTGACGCGCATTGATGATCGCGGTGTAGTCGGGATTGTCCGCAAGGCTCGGATACAGACGCTGTACCGCCTCACGGTAGGCACCGACGAAGCCCTCGACACGCTCGCGCGGCACCAGCACATAGTCCGGCGCGACGCAGGTCTGCCCGGCGTTCATGCACTTGCCGAAGGCGATGCGCTCGGCGGCATCGGCCAACGGGACGCTGGCCGAGACGATCGCCGGCGACTTGCCACCGAGCTCCAGCGTCACCGGTGTCAGGTTCTCCGCTGCCGCGCGCATCACCTCGCGGCCGATGTGTGTCGAACCGGTGAACAGCAGGTGATCGAACGGCAGCCGGGCGAAGGCTTGCCCGACCTCTACATCGCCGAGCACCACCGCTACCTGATCTTCAGGGAAGATCTGCGCCAGCAGCTCCTTGAGCAGCTGCCCGGTGGCAGGCGTCGACTCGCTCATTTTCAGCATCACGCGATTGCCGGCGGCGAGCGCGCCGATCAGCGGCCCGATGGCCAGATAGAGCGGATAGTTCCACGGCACGATGATGCCGACCACGCCCAGCGGCTGGTAGACCACCCGTGCGCTGGCTGGCTGGAAGGCGAGGCCGACATGCCGGCGTGAGGGTTTCATCCAGCGCCGCAGGTGACGGCTGGCGTAACGGATGCCGTGCAGGCTGGGCATGATTTCCGCCAGCAGGGTTTCGTCGGCCGAACGATGACCGAAATCCGCAGCGATTGCCTCGATCAGCGCCGGTTGATGGCTGGCCAGCACATCGCGCAGGGCGTCCAGCCAACGCAGGCGATCCTCTTCCGAAGGCATCGGTGCGGCGGTGAAGGCCAAACGCTGGCGGGCGAACAGGGCCTCCATGGCGACCAGCGCTTGCGGGATTTCGGCTGACATGCGGGCTCCTGATGCGATGTGCTGGAGGATTTCTAGAGTAATTACTCTAAACTGTCAACGAGACGTGCTTACCCGCCTGCTGGCGTGTACCGTTACTTCCTTCGCTTCGCCGCCGAGAACTCGCCGCCTCATGGCATCCCGCACCAAGACCCGTGACCGCATCATCGAAGCCAGCCTGGGGCTGTTCAACGCCCAGGGCGAGCGGAACGTTACGACCAACCACATCGCCGCCCATCTCGGCATCTCGCCGGGCAATCTGTACTACCACTTCCCCAACAAGCAGGCGATCGTCGCAGAGCTGTTCGGGCAGTACGAATCGCGTGTCGACCAGTTCCTGCGCCTGCCGCCGGAGCGGGAAATGCAAGTCCAGGACAAGGCGCTTTACCTCGAAGCGCTGCTGGGCGCGATGTGGGATTACCGATTTCTCCATCGTGATCTGGAAGGCCTGCTGGATGCCAATCCGCAGCTCGCCCAGCGCTACCAGGCGTTCGCCGGCCGTTGCCTGCGGCATGCCCGGGCGATCTATCAGGGGTTCGTCGATGCCGGCATTCTGCTGATGGATCCCGCCCAGGTTGAGGACATCGCGCTTAACGCCTGGATCATAATCACGTCTTGGGTGCGCTTCCTTTCCACTAGTGGCATTCGTTCGGACCGGTTGAGCGAGGCCTTGCTGTGTCGGGGTGTTTATCAGGTGCTGGTATTGGAGGAGGGCGTTGTCGCCGACGCTGCGCGGGTGAATTATGGCGAGCTGTGTCGGCGGTTTCGGGTGCCGTTAGACGTAACTGTAAGGGAAGTATGGCACCTGGATTTCGAGCTGGATTGACATTTAATTGGCGCCATCTGCCGACAGGGTCAACCTTTCATCGGTGATGATGGCATTATGCTTGTATAGAGCCAGACGCTATGGATTAATACCGGTGGGCGGTAGGTCGTTTATTACGGTGAATCCATGTGGATCGTTCAAGTATTTGCCCGTAGGTTGACGGCAACGGCAATCCGATTTTTTGCATTATTAGGGCCGCACCGTTCGGCGTACGCCATTTTGCTCCATGGTCTGCTGTTAGCCCTGCCTGTTCACGCTGATGCTAGCTCGACGGCCCGTCCGGGCAGTGTCGCTTTCTGGTACGCCTCCTCTCCGCCGCTGGAAGAACTGGCACAGTTCGAGTGGGCGGTTCTTGAATCTGGCCATCTCTCACGACGAGACGTGGCGTTTCTTCGCGCTCAGGGCAGTTCGCCCTTTGCCTATCTTTCCGTTGGCGAGTACGACGGCGACCTCTCCGAGGGTGGCGACGAGATCGCCCGGAGCGCAAGCGAGGTCCGTAACCAGGCCTGGAACAGTCAGGTCATGCAGTTGAGTGCCCCGGCGTGGCGCGAACATCTGCTGGCTCAAGCCCGAGCCCTCGAGCAGCAGGGCTACGTCGGTCTTTTCCTGGATACGCTGGACAGCTTCCTGCTTTTGCCCGAGGACAGGCGCGAAGCCGAGCGCGTCGCGCTGCGCGATTTTCTTCGGCAACTGCACCGGGAGCTGCCGGAGCTCAAGCTGATCTTCAATCGCGGGTTCGAAGTACTTCCCGAATTGCCGGGCGTGGCGAGCGCGGTGGCGGTCGAATCGATTCACGCCGGCTGGGATGCCGGTCGCGGACGTTACCGTGCAGTGCCGCAAGCTGACCGGGACTGGCTCGACATCCACCTCGATCCATTGCGTGCCCAAGGCGTGCCGTTGATCGCGATCGATTACCTGCCATCCACACAGCGCGAGGAGGCGCGCGCGCTAGCCGAGCGTCTACGTGGCGAGCGTTTCATACCCTTCGTCACCATGCCTGAGCTGGATTATCTCGGGATCAGCACGCTGGAGGTCCAGCCTCGACGCGTTGCGGTGATCTACGACCCACGGGAAGGTCCGCTTTCGAGCAACCGCGGTCATATGTTTCTGGGCGGGCTGATCGAATACCTTGGCTATCGGGTCGACTACCTACCAGCTGACCAGCTGCCGACAAACCCGATGGGCGGGCTCTATGCCGGTATCGTGACCTGGATGACCAATGGCCCGCCGGACGATTCTGCCGCTTTCGACGACTGGCTCGTGGCCCGGCTCGACGAAGGCGTTCCGCTGGCCATCATGGGAGGGGTTCCCGTGGTCGGCCGGGCAGTACTCAGGCGGTTGGGGATGCGCCACGTTGGCAAGCCGGCGAAGCCCGGTGTCACTATCCTCGCGCAGGACAAAACCCTGGTGGGCGGTTTCGAAGCGCCGGTTACGGTGCGAGTTCGCGAGCTGGTAGCGCTCGACACGATCGATGGCGAGGCACAGGCAGGCCTGAGCCTGGTCGATAGCGAGCAACGCCGTTACACGCCGGTGGCGACCGGGCCTGCCGGCGGTGTTGCGCTGACGCCCTACATCATTGAAGAGGGGCCTGACTACCAGCGCTGGATTCTCGACCCGTTCGTCTTCTTGCAGCGTGCCCTTCGGTTGCCGCCGTTGCCCCGCCCGGATGCGACCACCGAAAACGGGCGGCGTATCGCGACGGTGCATATCGATGGCGATGGTTTTCTGTCTCGTGCCGAGGTGGCCGGCTCCCCATATGCCGGTCGCGAGGTGCTCGAGGCGTTCATCGAACCGCATGGGTTGCTGACGTCGGTATCGGTGATCGAAGGGGAAATCGGGCCCAAAGGCCGCTATCCCCATCTCGCCCGCGAGCTGGAGCCGATCGCGCGTGAAATATTCGCCAATCGTAAGGTCGAGGTGGCCAGTCACAGTTTCAGCCATCCGTTTTACTGGCAGCCGGAGCGCGCCCAGCTCCGGGAAGGCTTTACCGCCGAGTACGGCATGACGATGGCCATTCCCGGCTATGACAAGCTGGATTTCACACGGGAGGTGGTGGGTTCGACGGCCTACATAAACGAGCGGCTGACCACCGCCGACAAGCCCGTGAAGATGATCTTCTGGACCGGCGACGCACTGCCGGATGCGGCTACGATCAAGCTCGCTTATGACGCCGGCCTGGAGAACGTCAACGGCGGAACGACCATCCTGACCCGCGCGCATCCTTCATTGACCGGGCTATCGCCGCTAATCCGGCCGACGGCCGGCGGCATCCAGTACTACGCGCCGATCATCAACGAGAACCTCTATACCAATCTCTGGCAGGGGCCCTATTACGGTTTCCGGGGTGTACTCGAGACCTTCGCGCTGACCGATGCCCCCCGCCGTCTGCGCGGCCTGCATCTGTATTACCACTTTTACTCTGCGACCAAGCAGGCATCGATACGGGTCATGCAGGACATCTACCGATCGATGCAGGCCGAACAGCCGATATCGCTCTGGATGAGCCAGTACATCCGACGGATGAATGGTTTGCACCAGTCGAGCCTGGCCCGGCTCGGCGATGGCCGCTGGCAGATTCGTGGCCTGGATGGGCTCCGCACCTTGCGACTGGATCCAGCGCTCGGTTGGCCGGACCTGCGCCGCTCGCAGGGCGTCGCCGGGGTTCGCGAACTGCCGCAGGGTCGCTACGTGCACCTGAGCGATGCGCACGCCGTGCTCGCGCTGCGTCCCGAGCGTGACCCCAGGCCCGCCCTGGAGCAGGCGAACCTGCCGCTGCTGGCCTGGGACTATCTGGATGACGACCGAGTGAAACTTTCCTTCGCGGGAGAAATGCCGCTGCGGTTTTCCGTTCGCGCCAGCGGCCGCTGCTCGCTGGAAGTTGCGGGCAAGCGTCATGCGGGCGCGAAGGTTCAGGGCTTGTGGCAGTTCGAGCTGGCAGAGACGCGGGTGAGCGATGCGCAACTCCTCTGCCACTGAACCCGTTCGGCTTCTCAGTCCCTGGGCCCTGCTGCTCGTCGGCGGGCTAGTCGTTACCCTGCTGGTCGTCACCTACCATGGCGACGAGGTCTTCATGCCGAGCGAGCGGCAACCTGATGCCGTCTCGATCAGCTACGCCGAACTGCTGCTGGAAGCCCATCCTGATGACACCAGCTTGCGGCTCAAACTCATCGAACAGCTCATTGCCCTCGGCGACCATGTCCGCGCCCGCTCACACGTCTTCAGGCTGAATGAGGCGTCCGGCGATGTCCGCTTTTTCCTAACGGAGCTGGCCGTACTCGAGGCTCAGGCGACTGAAAAAGCGGTTTCCGCCCAGACCCTCGCGGCGCTGAGTGCCCAACTACGCGGCGTGGTGCGCGAAGGGCTTAGCCTCGAACAACTGGCCCGGCTTGCCCGCCATGCCTTGGCGGTGAACGACCCGAGCCTGGCCGCGCAGGTCTACCTGGACCTGGCTGAGCGAGACGAGGCCAGACGACAGCAGTGGTTTGGCGAAGCGGTAACGGCCCACCTCGCCGCTGGCGAAACCGGAACGGCCGCACGCTTGCTGAGCGGAATGATCGCCCGTGTTGACAGTGCCGATGACCGGCAGCGCTATGTCAGCGAGGCGTTTTCGGCATACCTCGCCGCGGACCAGGGTGAACAGGCAGCGACCGTGGTGCATGCCAATCTGGACATCTTGGACGCAGCCGATGGTGCGCTGCTTGAAGCGGCGGTAAAGGCGGGTATCGGCAGCCAGCGGTACGACCTGGCCGCTGAAATCCTGGCACGCTGGCGGCTGCTCGATCCCGAAGGCGTGACCGCGCTGCGCAGCGAAATGCAGCTGCGCCTCGCGTCGGGTCAGCTCGAGCAGGCCTGGGAGGTCGGCCAGCAGCTGGCGAATGTCGCACCGCAGCCCGCCGAGACGCTCGAAACCATGGCCAAGCTCGGCGAATGGACAGGGCGGCCCAGCGAGGCCCTGGAGTACTGGCTGAAGTTGCTGCAGCAGCAGGATGGTCCGCAGGTGCGGGAGCACGCCTGGCGTCTGGCGGCCCAGCTGTTCGATTTCGATAACACCATCCGGTTGCTGGCCGGTGCGGGCGAAAGCCGTCAACTGTCCGATGCCGAGCTCGACGCCCTGGTCTACAGCCATGGCCAGCGCGGCACGCCAGAGCAGGCCGAGCGCTGGCTGCGTCAGTATCTCAGCGCCCATCCGGATCACAGCCTGGCCTGGGAGCGCCTCCAGCAGTTGCTGGAACAGACGCAGCAACTCGAGGCGCAGGTCGCGCTCTGGGCTGAGCGCGACCGCAGGTTCGGCGTGAGCCTCGAGCAACGATTGGCCTGGGCGCACGTGCATTGGGAGCTGTTCGATTTCCAGGCCGCCTGGGCCGTGCTCGATGCAGCCGACCGGCAGCAGGTCAGCGAACCCGCCTACTGGCTCTTGCGCGCCGAACTGGCGTGGGACTTGGAGCGTGATGAGGATGCAATGGAGGGCTATCAGCGGCTCCAGGAACTTGGGGTCGCCAACAGCGATACTGCCGACGAGCGGCTCATCACCCTTTACGAGCGTCACGCTCCGGCGCGGGCGCTGGACGTCATGATGGCCAGCTGGGAGCGCAAGCGGACCCCGGCGAATCTGACCCGCGCCTTGCAATGGGCGATGCAGCTGGATGACCTGCCACGGTTGCGCCTGCTGGTCGAGCAAGGCCTGCAGCTACCTGAAGGCGAACGAGTCGGCGCGCTATGGAGCGCCCGCGCCAGGCTCGCGGTGCAGGCGGGTGAACAGGCCGAGGCCGAGCGATTGCTGGTCGAGGCCGTTGCGCGCTTCCCGCACGCCGACGCGGTCAAGGAGCAGTTGCTCTGGCATTACATCGACACGGGCAACAAGGCGGCCCTGACCCCGCTGCTGCAGCGCTGGGAGCCGCTCGCGCACAAGCGCAGCAGCCTGTGGCTGCCCTATGCGAGTGGTTACCTGCTGCTCAATCGCAACGAACTTGCGCTGCAGTGGTTCGACCGCTTCCTGCGACGCAACCCCGAGGACCTGCTGGTGCAGGCCGCTTACGCCGATGCATTGGACAACGCCGGCTATTTCGACCGAGCGCTGCGGTTGCGACGCCATCTGGCTGGGCTCTTCGATGGCCGGCCTGCGACGGCGGAGCCGGACACCTATCGGACCTACCTGCGCCTGCTCAGTGCGGGTGGGGCCGGCATCGAGATGGTGTTGCGCCTGGAGCGGCCCGATGCCCGCCCCATGCTGCAGATCTGGTTCGACCAGTTCAGCGAGCAGCTCGAGCGGCTCAACCAGCCGGCATTGAAGGACGAATGGCTTGGCTGGGCGCGTCGCAATGGCCTGCGCATCGATCGGTATGCCGAGCTGCAACACGCATTGCGCGCCCACAATGCCAGCGCGTTGGAGCGCCTGCTCGCCGGCGGCGGGCTCGATCCGGCGCAACGAGTCGAAGCCTTGCAACAGCTCGGTGCGTCCCATCGGGCGCTGAGCGAAAGTCTGGCGGCGCTTTCGCCGGACCAACCGGACGCGTTGCAACACCAGTTGCGGGGCCAGGCGCTGGCCCTCCAGGCGCGCCACCCGCAAGGCCTGCAGATCGGCCTGCGCCGGCAGGATTTCGGCACCCTGGAGCTGCGTGGTCAGACGGCGGAGATCGCCCGCCAGTTCGGGCGCGACTGGCATGCCAGCGCCCTGTTCAGCAGACAGCGGTATTCGGGGCCGGGCCTTTCTGACGCCAGCCCCGGTGTCGAGCGGTCCGCTGAGCTCCAGCTGACCCGCGAGCTCGGGCCGGCCTGGCTCGGCGCGGCGCTCGAGATCAGCGACCATGACGAAGGCGATCGCCAGGGCGCTGGTGTTTTTGGCGGCCTTCAACTCACCGATACCGATTCGCTTGAATTTCACGCCGACTGGCATCGCCAGGCTGAGGAGAGCGGCCTGGCTCGTGCACTCGCCCGTCGCGACTCGGTGGGCGTCAGTGCGACGCATGGCCTTACACCCCGTGACCAGTTCAGCTGGTCGCTCGCGCAGCAGCGGTTCAGCACATTGGACGGCGAAGCGCTTGGCCACGGGCGCCAGCTGAATCTGGAATTCAGTCATGCACTGTTCTTCGAGGGGCCTAGCTGGACACTTCGCAGCGGCCTGACCCATGCGGCCTATCAGCTGGCGGACGGGCCCTTGCATTCAGTCCTGCAAGAACCGGCCGATTACCTGCAGGAGCGCTTCGGTCAGGTCTATGTCGCCAGCACCTGGCGCCGTGGCTTTCCCGGTGCGTTGAACCGCGAAACCCCCCAATACAGCTGGCTGGTCGACGTGCTTGCCGGCTGGCAGTGGACCGAGCAGCAGGTCGGCTACGCGATCAATGCGGGTGTCGGGACGCGGCTGCTCGGTGACGACGAACTGGCGTTCACCCTGGGGTATCAGTCGGCGCCGCGCAACGGCGACGGCGAGCCAGGGGGCACGCTGAGCCTGACCTACAGCACCCGGTTCGGGCGCTGATTTCTCACAGGGAGACCGATCCATGTCATTCATTCGTTATCTGGCCGTGCTCGCCGTGGCCATGCTGGCGACCGGCTGCAGCACCTTCACCGACCACCATACGGCGACCCTGCCGCGTGAGGCGGCGTGGGGACTGGTGCCGGTCGTCAATTTCTCGCAGGCCCCGCAGGCGGGCGAGCGGGTCGAGCAGATCCTGCTCAGCGTGCTGGCCGAGCAGGGCCTGCAGCCGCGGCATTATCCGACCGCACCTCGGTCGGACCTGCCCATGCTCGACGACCGCAGTCGGCTAGCCGATGCGCTGGCCTGGGCAGCGTCGGAGCGGCTCGACTATGTCATCAGCGGCAGCGTCGAGGAGTGGCAGTACAAAAGCGGCCTGGACGGCGAGCCTGCGGTCGGTATCAGCCTGCAGGTGATCGAGCCGGCGACGGGACGGGTCGTCTGGAGCAAGAGCGGTGCACGTGCCGGCTGGTCACGCGAGAGCCTCGCCGGCACCGGTCAGAAGGTGTTGCGCGAGCTGGCCGGCGCGTTGCGGCTCGAATGATGTCCGTGGGGTCGGCACACAAGGACTTCACGCTGGCGCCGCGCGCCGGCGCGGCTGTGTCGTGGCTGGAAACCTGGGTGATCACCGGCCTGGCGATCGGCCTGGGTTACTGGTTGTCCCCCGGAGACCCGCTCATGGTGCAGGCTTCGTTTCCCTGGCCGCTGATGGCGCCCCTGTTGCTCGGCATGCGCTACGGCTTCATGCGGGGCATGGTCAGCGCGGTGCTGCTGATCCTCGCGCTTATCGCCTATCACCGCTACGGCGACGGGCTGTACCCGCAGATGCCGGCGTCCTTCATCGTTGGTGTGCTCGTCAGCGGCATGCTGGTCGGGGAGTTTCGTGATATCTGGGAGCGGCGCCTGGAACGGCTCGACCTGGCCAACGACTACCGCCAGTTGCGGCTCGACGAGTTCACCCGGGCCCATTACATCCTTCGCATCTCTCATGACCGTCTGGAGCAGCGGGTCGCGGGTAACGATCAGAGCCTGCGCAGCTCGCTGCTTGGCTTGCGCAACCAGCTGCGCGACCTGCCTCGTGGCGACGATGCGCTGCGGGCCCTGGCGGAACCGGTGCTGGGTCTGCTGGCCCAGTACGGCGCCTTCCGCGCCGCGGCGCTCTATCGGGTGCGCGACGGCGTTGCGCTGCCCGGCGCGCTGAGTGCCATGGGCGATGTCGCCCCGCTCGACCACGACGACTTGCTCATGCGTATGTGCCTGCAGCGCGGCGAGCTTGTCAGCATCCGGGAGCAACTGATCGAGCGAGGCGAGCATCGGCAACATTCGCGTTACCAGCTGTGCGTCCCGCTGATCGACACCGAAGGACGCTTCCTGGCAGTGCTTGCCATCGAGCAGATGCCGTTCTTCTCGTTCAACGACCGGGTGTTCGGCCTGCTCGCCATCCTGGCTGGGCATATCGCGGACCTGATCCTGAGCGATCCGGAGCTGCTCCATCTGCAGGACATGGACAGCCAGCACTTCAGCCAGAACCTCAAGCGCTCGGCCAGCGATGCACGGCTTCACGGGCTCGATGCCAGCCTGTTCGCACTGCAGGTGAAGGCGTCGACCAACAGCGACAGGCTGTTGCGCCTGATCGAGGACAGCCGTCGCGGGTTGGATCTGCAGCTCAGGCTGACCGACCAGGACGGCGACACCTGCGTGCTGGTGCTGCTGCCCTTGACCTCCGCCGAAGGCGCTCAGGGCTATCTGTTACGCCTCAATACGCTGCTGGGCGAGCGGTTTGGCCAGGGGCAGACGCTGGACAGCCTGCAGGTTCGGGTGCTGGCGCACGACATCGGCGCGGAATACGGGCAGGAAGCCTTGCGTCATTTCCTCTACAGCGAGTGTGGCTTGAATGATCAGCAAGTGGCTGTTTAGTGGCGCGCTGCTGTTCGAGCTGAGCAGCTGGGCGGCGTTCCACGAGCGTTTGACCGTTGCGCAGGCGACATCGCTGTATCTGGGTGCGCATGCCGCGAGCAGCGCCTTGCTGGCGGCCGGAATCTGGCTGCTCCTGCCGCGTCGCTACAAGCTTCCGCTGCCCTGGAGCCCGTTATTCATCTTCTGTCTGGCGTTCTTCGTTCCGGTGTTGGGCGCGGTTGGGGTGGCGGCTGCGCTCTTTCCGGCGCTGTACCTGCCCCGGCGTCGGCAGGAGAAGAGCTGGGACTCGATGGGGCTTCCGGAGTTGCCTTTCCGACCGCAGGAGCGCGGCAAGGAACTGATGTTCAACGACGGCGGCCTGCAGGACGTGCTGCGTCATGCTCCAGATACGGAGAAACGGATGGCCGCGCTGTTCGCTACGCGTCGCATGCCGTCCCGCGAAGCCATCCCCATCCTCAAGCTGGCGTTGCGTGATTCGGCTGATGATGTCCGGCTTCTGGCCTATTCGATGCTCGACAAACAGGAAAGTGAGATCAACCTGCGGATCGAGACGGCTCTGCGACAGCTTGCGGTGGCGGAGGGCGCCCACCGTACGGCATTGCACGATGCCCTGGCGCGCTGGTATTGGGAGCTGGCCTATCTTGGGCTGGCCCAGGGAAGCGTCCTGGACCATGTCCTGGAGCAGGCACGCGAGCATGCGCAGCGCACGCTCGACGTCCCGGGCAATCCCTATGCGCATGTCCTGGCGGGGCGGATCGCCCTGGAGCAGGGGCGGCTCGAAGCCGCGGCCGACCACTTCTCTCACGCAGAAGCGGCCGGCGTCGGGGTGCCGACGCTGGCTCCTTTCCGTGCGGAAATCGCCTTTCTTCAGGGACGTTATGCCGAGGTTCGCCAGCAGTTGGCCGCGCTCCCGTCCGAAACCCTGCAGCGTCCGCCTTTCGCTGCCCTTGCGAAGTACTGGTTGTGACCCTCATGCGATCCGAAACGCCTATCGCCGATATCTGCCTGCTGCTCGAGGGCACCTGGCCCTATGTGCGGGGTGGCGTGTCCAGCTGGGTGAACCAGCTGATCCTGGGGCTGCCGGACTTTACCTTCTCGGTGGTTTTCATCGGCGGGCAGCGTGAGGCGTACGGGGAACGGCAGTACCGGATTCCGGCCAACGTCGTGCATATCGAGGAGCACTTCCTGGAAAGCGCCTGGCGTCCGGTCGAGGCGCTCGGCCGGGTCGGGCACGAAGGCGCGGCAGAGACCATGCGGCAGATGCACCGCTATCTCCACGCCCCGGGCACCCCGGACGAAGCGCTTGGCGAAGGCCTGCTCGACACCCTGGCTTCCGGTCGATTGTGTCTTGAGGATGTGCTGCGCAGCCGATCGAGCTGGGAGGCCATCACCGAGGGTTACACCCGGCATTGCAGCGACCCCTCGTTCGTCAATTACTTTTGGACACTGCGCACCATGCACGCGCCACTCGTCATGCTCTCGCAGGTCGCGGCCCGGCTACCCAGGGCGCAGGCCCTGCACTCGATCTCGACCGGATATGCGGGGCTGTTGGGGGCCATGCTGCAGCGTCGCTGGCAGTGTGCGTACCTGCTCAGCGAACACGGCATCTACACCAAGGAACGCAAGATCGACCTGGCCCAGGCCAGCTGGATATCCGAAGGCCCGGACGAGGCCTTGCGTACCGGCTTGGACACCGAGTTCAGCTATATCCGCAACCTATGGATCCGCTTTTTCGAGCGCATCGGCCTGCTGACCTACCGCGCGGCAGACCCGATCATCTCGCTCTACGCAGGCAACCGGCAGCGCCAGATCGCGGATGGCGCGCACCCCTCGCGTACCCGCGTGATCCCGAACGGCATCGCCATGGCCGCATGGATCGATGCCCTGCAGCGCCGCCCAGCGGGGATTGCGCCAGTGGTCGGGCTCGTCGGTCGCGTGGTCCCGATCAAGGACGTGAAGACCTTCATCCGAGCGATGCGGGGCGTGGCCAGTGCCATACCGGAGGCCGAGGGTTGGGTGGTCGGGCCCGAGGAAGAGGATCGCGCCTATGCGGCCGAATGCCGGAGTCTGGTCGCCAGCCTCGGATTGGAAGGCAAGGTGAAGTTCCTCGGGTTCCGGCAGATCCATGACCTGTTGCCCAACCTCGGCCTCATGGTGCTGACCTCGATCAGCGAGGCCCAGCCCTTGGTGATCCTCGAAGCCTGGGCAGCGGGAACGCCTGTGGTCAGCAGCGATGTCGGTTCCTGCCGAGAGCTGATCGACGGGGCGGCGGACGAGTCGCCACCGCTGGGTTGCGCCGGGGAGGTGGTCGCCATTGCCGACCCCCAGGCGACGGCCAGGGCGATCATCGGCCTGCTCGGCAACCCCGAGCGCTGGCGGGCGGCCCAGGCGGTGGGACTCGAACGGGTGAATCGCTATTACACCGAGGCCCTGATGCTCGATCGTTATCGCAATCTCTATCGCAACGCCACGGGGAGGCGCTGACATGGCCGGTATCGGTTTCGAGCTGCGCAAAATCCTGTCGCGCGATTCCTATACGGCTACGCTCCGCGCCTATGTCTATGCCGGCTTGATCAGTTCGGGCCCGTGGGTGCTGTCGATCATCAGCGTGATGCTGATCGGGGTGATGAGCCTCGGGGTCGTCGTGCCCGAGCTGCTGGTTCGCCAGTTCCTGGTCAGCGTGACCTATCTGATGGCCGCTTCGCTGATCATTACCGGTGGCGCTCAGCTGTTCTTCACCCGGTTCATTTCGGATCGGCTGTTCGAGAAGCGACAGGACTGCATCCTGCCGAATCTGGTGGGCATCCTGCTGATGGTAACGGTGGCTTCGGGTGTGCTGGGATTCGTCTTGCTGAGCCTGGTGTTCGATCAACCGTTCGGATACCGGCTGCTGATGCTGGCCAACTTCGTCGTGCTGTGCAACCTGTGGCTGACCATCATCTTCCTGTCGGGCATGAAGGCCTACAACCGCATCCTGCTGGTCATGGTCATCGGCTATTCGCTGATGGTGTTGTGTGCCTATCTGCTCCGGTTCTTGAAGCTCGAAGGGCTGCTCCTCGGCCTGCTGATCGGGCATGCGAGTCTGTTCTTCATGTTCCTGTTCGACATCCTTCGGGAGTATCCGTCCCGGCGGCTGGTGGCGTTCGATTTCCTCGAGCGCCGGCAGGTTTTCCTGAGCCTGCTGGTCACAGGGCTGTGCTACAACCTGGGAATCTGGATCGACAAGATCCTGTTCTGGTTCAACCCCAGCACGTCGAGTCAGGTGATCGGGCCGTTGCGTGCTTCGATGCTCTACGACCTGCCGATCTTTCTGGCCTACCTGGCGATCATTCCAGGCATGGCGGTGTTCCTCGTGCGCATCGAGACGGACTTCGCGGAGTGGTATGAGCGGCTCTTCTCGGCCATTCGTGGGGGCGAGACGCTGCAGCACATCGGCCAGCTCAAGCAGCAGATGATCCTGGCGGTGCGTCAGGGGTTGCTGGAAATCTGCAAGGTCCAGGGCCTGACCGTCGTGCTGCTGTTTCTCGTTGCACCCAACCTGCTCGCTTGGTTGGGGATTTCGGCCTATTACCTGCCGCTGTTCTACGTCGACCTGATCGGCGTGAGCATTCAGGTCGTGTTCATGGCGCTGCTCAACGTCTTTTTCTACTTGGACAAGCGCCGGATCGTGCTGGAGCTGTGCCTGATCTTCGTGCTGCTCAATGCGATGCTGACGGTGATCAGCCAGCACATGGGCCCGAGCTTCTTCGGCTATGGCTTTACGCTGTCGGTGCTGGCGTGTGTTCTGCTGGGGCTGGTTCGCCTGTCCAGCAGTCTCGAGGATCTGGAATACGAAACCTTCATGCTGGGCCGCTGAAACTAGGCGTCCAACCACTGCGGAATGCGCCGCTCCAGGTAGTAGCGAGGCCTACGCGGCGTGCCCTCGACAAAGCCGACGTGGCCACCGTGGGCGTGCAGCTCGAGGGCGGTGGTTGCAGACAGCTCGCCTGGTTCCGGCACGCTGTGGCGGAACACGAAGGGATCATCCTCGGCCTGGATCAGCAGGGTTGGCGTCGTGATCGTCGGCAGGTAGTAGCGGCTGGAGGCACGGCGGTAATAGTCCTGGGCGTCGCTGTAGCCGTGCAGCGGCGCGGTGAAGCGGCCGTCGAAATCCCAGAAGGTACGCATGCCGTGCAGTGGTCCGAGGCTCTGCAGGGCACCGAGGTGGTTCAGCAGCCCCTCGCGCTGGAAGCGCTGCTGTTTGTCCCTCAGGTAGGCGACCATCGCCTTCATGAAATGCGCCTGGTAGACGCGGGAGAAGCCGAGGCCGATGCGATCGGCACATTGGTCCAGGCGGAACGGCACGGACACCGCCACGGCCTTGCGCAGCGGACAACTGGCTGCCATTTCGCCCATGTACTTGAGCAGTACGTTGCCACCCAGCGAGTAGCCGACCGCATGCAGCGGCGCCATGGGCCGGCAGGCCTGCAGATGTCCGATCACTTCGGCGAGATCATCGCTGGCGCCGGAATGATAGGCGCGCGGCAGCAGGTTCGGTTCGCCCGAGCAGCCGCGCCAGTTGATCGCGACGCTCGCCCAGCCTTGCGCGCTCAGTTGTTGCTGCAGACCGAGCACGTAAAGCGAATTCGACGAGCCGGTCAGCCCGTGTAGCACCAGAACCAGCGGCGCTGTTGCTTCATGCGGGCCGTGCCAGTCCAGGTCGATGAAATCGCCATCGGCCAGCCACAGTCGCTCACGCCGGCGTTCGAGGCGCGGCGCCTTGCGAAAGAATGCGTTCCACAGGGTCTGCAGGTGCGGCCCGGGAAGCCACCAGGCGGGTTGGAAGGATTCTGACACGGTTGCTCGGGTTCCTCGTTTGCTCCGACGTTAGAGCCTCGGCGGCGGGAAGAAAAGCACGATGCAGGCGTTGAATGATGCTGGCCGCCTGGCGACTTATGTCTTTGGGGATATGGTCAGCGCCGCCTTAGGGGTGGAGAGTGACGCGATAGTCTTATCCGGAACCCTGCCCATGACGCTTACACCCTTCGATCAACTGCTGGCTGCCGCGCGCCATGAGCGCGAACCCCAGCGCCTGCTGTTCGTCTTCGTCAGCGCCGAACTGCCCGAGGATGCCACCGAGGCCGAGCGCCAGCGCTTCGAGGAAAACGCCGGCGGCTCGCTGAAACCGGTGCTCTGCGTCGACAAGCTGCCCGAGGAGCTGAGCGACTTCGCCGCGCTGCGTGAAGAGTCCGAGCGCACGGGCGTGGCCTGGGATCTGCTGTTCGCCGCGGCGCTGCCCGGCCAGGCCGGCATCACGCCGAACGCCGACGAGGCCGAGCAGCCACTGAAGATGATGGTCAGCGCCATCGAGACCGGCAACGTCGGCCGCTTTCTGGCCTTCGATCGCAACGGTCAGACCGTCGACTTCTACTGAAGTCGCCGACTTCAAGCGGCGGGTGCGTGGCGCTCCCAGAGCGCGTAGTGCACCTTGCCAGCCTGCTTCTCCCGATGCAGTCGCCAGTTCCCCGGCAGGCCGAGGCTGGACGGCAGTGCCTCGCTTTCGGTGTAGACCCAGGCGTGCTCGGCCAGCCAACCCTTTGTCTCCAGCAGCTCGCAGGCCGGTTGCAACAGATTCTTGTTGAACGGCGGGTCGAGGAATACCAGGTCGAAGGCGGTCGGCGTCTGGGTTTCCAGATAGCGCAGGGCATCGCTCTGCAATAGCTGGCCGTGGCCGCAGTTCAGCGTGTCCAGATGCTTGCGCAGGCTGGCGATGGCGTTGGCGTTCACGTCCAGCGCCAGGGCCATGCTGGCGCCGCGCGACAGGGCTTCCAGATAGATCGCGCCGCTGCCGGTGAACGGATCGAGCACCCGCGCGCCGGATAGGTAGGGTGCCAGCCAGTTGAACAGGGTTTCGCGCACCCGGTCCGGCGTGGGGCGCAGGCCTTCGGCATCGGGGAAGCTGAAGCGGCGCGAGCGCCACTCGCCGCCGATGATGCGCAACTGGCCCTGGCCGCCGTGGGCGTTGGGGCGAATGGGTGGATTGGCCATCAGTGCTCCGGAACGCCGCTGGGCTGTTCGACTGGTTTATCGGTGGGCGGTGGCAGCGGTTGCTGCTCGACGCTGGGGCCGGCGGTGACGATGACGAAGGCGTCTTGCTGCAGATGCTTGTTCATCGCCGTCTTGACCTGTTCGACTGTCAGCGCCTGCACCTCGCCCATGAAATCCTCCAGGTAGGTCAGCGGCAGGTCGTAGAAGCCGATGCTGCCCAGCTGACCGACGATGTCGGCATTGCTTGCGGTAGACAGCGGGAAACTGCCGGCGATCTCGCGCTTGCTGCGCTCCAGCTCGGCCTCGGTCGGCCCTTCGGCGAGATAGTCGCGGACCAGCTGCTGCACCAGATCCAATGCGCCATCGGTGAGTTCGGCGCGGGTCTGCATGCTGATCATGAACGGCCCTTCGGCACGCATCGGGCTGAAGCCGGAATAGATGCCGTAGGTCAGGCCGCGCTTTTCGCGCACTTCTTCCATCAGCCGCGTGCCGAAACCGCCGCCGCCGAGGATCTGGTTGCCCAGATAGAGCGCCGCGTAATCGGGGTGACCGCGCGGAATGCCGAGCTGGGCCAGCATCAGATGGCTCTGGTTGGAGGGGAAGTCGATGTGGTGCTTGCCGGCAACCGGAGCCTCGGGTGTCGGCGTCGTTGGCAGCGCCGGGCCTTCCGGCAGGGCGGCCGAGACGCCGGCGGCCAGGGCTTCGGCCTCTTCGCGGGAGAGGTCGCCGACCAGCGCGATCACCGCGTTGCCTGCCGCATAGGCGCGGGCGTGGAAGTCGCGCAGCTGCTCGACGCTGATTGTCGGCACCGACTCTGGGGTGCCTTCGCTGGGGTGGGCGTAGGGGTGATCGCCATAGAGCTGCTCGAACAGCTCGAGGCTGGCGAGCTTGCCGGGGTTC
Organism: Stutzerimonas chloritidismutans AW-1; assembly: GCF_000495915.1. GTDB lineage: Bacteria > Pseudomonadota > Gammaproteobacteria > Pseudomonadales > Pseudomonadaceae > Stutzerimonas > Stutzerimonas chloritidismutans. Next base: position 2,490 of record NZ_AOFQ01000066.1, on the reverse strand, counting down.
TGCTTCTGGAATTCGAAGCCGGCCAGCAGCTGATTCTTGATCCGTTGCAGCGAGTCCTCGGGGAAGCTCGGTTGGCCGATGACCTGATTGAACAGCGCCAGGGCCGGTTCGCGCTTGTCCGGCGCACTGAGGCTGCGCAGGCTGACCACTGCCATGTCGCGGTAGGAACCGTTGCCGAAGTCCGCGCCCAGGCCTTCGAAGCCGCGGGCGATGGCGCCGACGTCCTTGCCCTCGACACCCTCGTTGAGCATGGCGTTGGTCAGCAGTGCCAGGCCGGGTACGTCGCCGTCCTGGCTGCTGCCAGCGGAGAAGGTCAGGCGCAGGTCGAACATCGGCAGTTCGCGGGCTTCGACGAACAGTACCTTGGCGCCTTCGGCGGTCTGCCAGCTCTGGATGTCCAGCTTGCGCCGGGCCAGGGGTTGATCGCCTAGCTCGGCGAGCGACTCCAGACGAGGTTTTTCCGGCGTTGCGGTCGGCACGGCAGGCTGGGTCGCCTCGCGGGCGACATCCTGCTTCGCCGGCTCGCCGGGTTGTGGCAGGGCGGTGGAGCCTTCATCGCAGCCCGCCAGGCCGAAACCGGCTGCCAGCAGCAGGCCGAACAGGCCGTTGCGCAGCGCTTTGCAATCACTCATCACGGGCTTCCTCGGGCAGAACATGGGCGACGCTCAGGCGGGAGCGGGTGAAATAGGTGCTGGCGGCCTGCTGGATGTCCTCGGGCGTGACCGCTTCCAGCGCGCTCAGCTCCTCGTCCATCAGGCGCCAGGACAGGCCGACGGTTTCCAGCTTGCCGATGGTGGTGGCCTGCTGGGTGATGGAATCGCGCTCGTAGACCAAGCCGGCGATGACCTGCGCACGCACGCGCTCGAGTTCGTCCGCCGAGGGCGGTGTCTGCTTGAGCGCATCGAGTTCCTGCCACAGGCCGGCTTCGACTTCTTCCAGCGTGCGGCCCTTCTGCATGTTCGGCGCGGCGCTGAGGACGAACAGGCTGTCGCCGCGGGCATAGGCGTCGTACCAGGCCGAAGCGCTGGTCACCAGTTCTTCACCGCGCTCCAGCCGCTCCGGCAGGCGCGCGCTGTAGCCGCCGTCGAGCAGGGCGGAAATCAACCGCAGCGCGTGCACCTGGCGGGCGTTCTCCTCGGTCGCCAGGCTCGGTGCGTTGAAGGCCATGAGCAGCGTCGGCAGCTGGGTCTTCACGTGCAGCTTGAGGCGCCGCTCGCCCGGCTCGGCCAGTTCCAGTGGCCGCTTGGCTGCTGGCACTTCGCGTTTCTCGATGTCGCCGAAGAAGCGCTCGGCCAGTCCGCGGACCTCATCGGCGGTCACGTCGCCGACCACCACCAGGGTAGCGTTGTTCGGCGCGTACCACTGCTCGTACCAGGCGCGCAGCTCGTCGGCCTGCATGCGGTTGAGGTCGGCCATCCAGCCGATGGTCGGGTTGCGATAGCCGCTGGCGGGGTAGGCGATGGTCTTGAAGCGCTCGTAGGCCAGCGAGCTCGGCTTGTCATCGGTGCGCAGGCGGCGCTCTTCCTTGATCACTTCGATCTCGCGGGCGAACTCGTCTGGCGGCAGCTTGAGGCTGGCCAGGCGATCGGCTTCGAGCTCGAACGCAACGGCCAGGCGGTCACGTGCCAGGACTTGGTAATAGGCGGTGTAGTCGTCGCTGGTGAAGGCGTTTTCCTCGGCGCCCAGCTCACGCAGGATGCGCGAGGCTTCGCCGGCATCGAGCTTGCGGCTGCCCTTGAACATCATGTGTTCCAGCGCGTGGGAGAGGCCGGTCTGGCCAGCCGTCTCGTAGCTGGAGCCAACCTTGTACCAGAGCTGGGATACCACTACCGGCGCACGATGATCCTCGCGCACGATCACTTTCAGGCCGTTGTCGAGGAAGAACTCGTGGGTGGGCTGGCTGTCTGCTGCTGCCAGCAGGGGCAGATAGAACGCTCCGAGCAGCAGGGCGGCGGCGCGGCGTAACATCAGAGGCATAGTCGGGACTCGTCCAGTTGGTGTCCGCCACGGCAGACTGGCAGGGCGGCAACACGGCAGCCATGGTACTGGCGCGTGCGAATCAGGCAAAGCCGGGATATCCGCAGCCGAACCGGCCCTGATGCCGGAGCCCGTGCTTAGCGCACCCGCTTTGCGAGGTGCTAGGATAGAGCCCGTTTGGCCGGCAGCGTGGCTGCCGGCGTATCGCATCCTTGAGAATACCTTCTCCATGTTTGGTTCCAACGACGACAAGAAGACACCGGCCGAGCCCGGCGAAAAGAAAGGCCTGTTCGGCTGGCTGCGCAAGAAACCGCAGCAGCCGGTGGCCGAGCAGCCTGCCGCCGAACCGCAGGAAGACAGCCTGCCGCACGCCGAGCAGCCTGAGGCCGAGAGCGAGCAACCGGCAATCACCACCCCCGAGCTATTGCCCGAACCGCCCGTCGAAGCCGAAATACTCCCAGAGCCAGAGCCAGAGCCAGAGCCAGAGCCAGAGCCAGAGCCAGAGCCAGAGCC
>NZ_AOFQ01000065.1 GCF_000495915.1 Stutzerimonas chloritidismutans AW-1 | reverse complement strand
GCCCCGGCAAAAGCGGTGCCCTGCCGCTACGCCCGGAGTGCGCCCCCCGCCTGGCGCGAAGCCTTCATGCAGCGTTTCGAGCGCCTGTCGCTGGTCATCGTGCTGGGCAGCTACGCCATGGACTACCACCTCGGTACTGGCAAGACGCCGCTCACCCGGGTGGTCGAAGCCTGGCGCGAGCACTGGCCGCAAGCGTTCCCCCTGCCTCACCCTAGCCCGCGCAACAATCGCTGGCTGGTGCGCAACCCCTGGTTCCAACAAGACGTGCTGCCCGCGCTGCAAGCACGCGTCCAGGCAGTCCTCACCGCCAACCCCAAGGAAACCCCATGACCGACGACACCGCCGCCATTACCGAGCTGCTGCACAAGTACTACGACACCCTGGCCTGGGCGAACGGAGACAGGCACCGGCTTTGGAGCGATGAACGACGGCTTCAGGTGCGGTAGCTGACGCCTGGGACCTCAATCACCGTATGACCGGGTCGAAAGCGGTCCTTTCTCTGACAACATCGCCCTAGCCCGCACTCAACCCCCACAACACATCCAGCACATGTTGCGTAGGCCGCTCGACGTCCCCACCACGGTGGGCAATACCAAGTTGACGCCACAATAAGGGCTGTAATGGCCGCATGACGATCCTGGTATCGGGCAATGGCGTGGAGGCTTCATGCGGCAACAACGTCGCACCATAACCGGCCGCCACTAGGCTTTTGATCGCATCGTTGTAGTTCAGTTGAATACGCGGCGTGGGCTGCCGTCCATCACTGGCGAACCACTCCGAGGTCAAGCGCGAAAGCCGAGTAGTTTTGTCATTCAGAATTAATGGCTGGGCGGCCAGCCAACCGGGGGTCACAACATCCGGGCATTCCCAGCGAGCCGGCAAGAAGGCCATGACCGGGTCCCGCCGCCATGGCTCGATCCGCAATTCCTTCACCGGGGTCTGTGGCAGCGCGACCAGACCGATCTCCAAAGAGCCCTCGGCAAGCTTCTTCAAAGTTTCCTGCGACGTGAGCACCGCGACCTGCACATCGATAGCGGGATGGCGTTGGCCCAACGTCTCCAAAGCTTGCGGCATCAACTGTGCGATGGCCCCTGTGGAGGCACCCAGCCGCACACGCCCGGCCAAGCCCTGCACCTGACGCTCCACGTCCTCAAGCGCCTGCTCCGCATCCGCCAACAGACGCCGCGCGCGCTCCACCAGCGTTTCTCCAATCGCCGAAGGCTGAATGCGCCCACGTGTGCGCGACAACAGCTTTCCGCCAACCCGCGACTCCAGGTCGGCAATATGCAAACTGACCGTGGGTGGCGCGAGGTGCAGCACACGGGCCGCCTCGGCAAACGAACCCAGGTCGGCAATGGCCACCAACGTGCGCAGACGGTCCAGGCTGATTTCGCGCATGAGTCACTCCTTGTTCAGAAAAGCTGAATTTCATCGTTTAGAAATTCAACTTTTCCTATCTTAGCCCCTCACTGAAGATTGGAACTCCTGATTTCCTATGTCCGAGAGCATTCCATGGCAAGTCCTCTTATATTCATCGACGGCGACCAAGGCACCACCGGGTTGCAAATCCATCAACGTCTACGCGACCGGACCGATCTGCGGCTTATCACGCTCAGCCCCGAACATCGCAAGGATCCGCAACGTCGCGCCGAAATCATCAACGCCTGCGACATCGCGATTCTCTGCTTGCCCGACCAAGCCGCACGCGACGCTGTAGCGAGCATCGAAACCCCCGCCGTTCGGGTGATCGATGCGAGTTCGGCGCACCGCACCCATCCAGACTGGACCTATGGTTTCGCGGAGATGAACTCGCAGCAGGCCCAACGCATCGCCACGGCACGGCGGGTCAGCAATCCCGGTTGCTATCCCACGGGGGCGATAGGGCTGCTGCGCCCATTGCTGGAGGCCGGGTTGCTGCCCAGGGACTATCCGACGAACATTCATGCTGTGTCGGGCTATTCCGGAAAAGGGCGCGTTGGCGTGCAAGAGCATGAGGGAGAGGGCGCATCACAGGCGCCCGCGTTTCAGGTTTATGGTCTGGGGCTGGCACACAAACATATTCCGGAGATTCAGCAGCAAAGCGGTCTGATGGAGCGGCCGATGTTTGTGCCGGCTTATGGGGCTTTTCGGCAGGGGATCGTGCTGACCATACCGTTGCAACTTCGCTTGTTGGCGCCGGGCGTGGATGCGGTGCGGTTGCATGCGTGTCTTATGCAGCACTACGTCGATGCGGACCATGTACAGGTGATGTCGATGCAGGAGGCCAAAGGGTTGACGTGCCTTGATCCTCAGGCGCTTAACGGGACTGATAGTTTGCGATTGGTGGTGTGTGAAAATGATGAGACGGGGCAGGTTTTGTTGGCTGCGGTGTTTGACAATCTTGGGAAGGGAGCCGCTGGAGCGGCGGTGCAGAATCTGGATTTGATGGTTGCAGGAACATGACTCCGACTACCCACTGGCTCTAGAGTCTATGGCTCGAATTTTCGAGCGGTTGTTTCCTCTCTGTTTATGGCCTGGCATCGACGGCATTAAACGAGTCGAAAACAGAATCTACGCGTGTCAGCAGTTTGCAATCCAGTCAGGCTTTGAAGTTAAACGGTCGTCCACGACAGGCAGCAATCGGCCAAAAGGAGACGTACAGGTGGGCCAATCACAACGGGGCAGCCCACGAAACGATTTCAGCTTCTGTTGATGCCATTCCCTGATCGATTTGTCAGAGGCTGCAGCCTTAAATGCGGGCAATTAGGTTGGGAGTAGCACCCGTAACTGTTGTGTAGTTAACTGTGGCCTGCACAGAAGCAGCTTGCATTCCGCTAAACAAAGCGTGAAAGCCGACCCCACCTGAGAGAAGGGAATCCAGTGAATATTACAGAGTCCATCATCCACGGGATTGAGAAAGCCCGAGACACGTCAGGCCCAGGTAGCGCCACTGTGGTCCCCCGACTGACTCCGTTGCCGCTAGACGATCGACTTCAGAATCTGGGGGATGATGTGCTGAAGCTGTATGGGAGACTCAGTAACGGCTACGGGACTCTAGGCGCCAACCATATGATCCATATCTTCCCTAAGATCCTGACCGACTACCATGCCGGGAAAACTGATCTGGTGGCAATGAGTAAACTTTGCACCGAAGTTATTTCGACAGAAATGGCGAACAGCAGGTTGACTACCACAAGCTATCCTGTGTTCATCCGGTATGAGAATCAGGGGCGGGACTGGCTACTGATTGCGATGCTGAAGCTTAAAGAGGGAGTAGGGATAGATAGTACGACGCTCGACTTAAACGACTCGCTTTTCTTTGATGTTAGCAATCTGCGCGAGGCGGCGCGGATCGATATTGAGAAGTGGCAAAACGATGAACAACCTTACCTTTCCTTCATTAAAAAAGGAACAGGCGCTGAAGGCGACTCATCCGCATACTTCAGGCAGGCACTCGCATGCATTGATTACACGGACTCCAAATACAACACGCAAAAGCTTATCGAAACGATAGATTCATATTGCGAAGAAAATGAGTTCGCCGCGGCGGAGCGCCAATCCATTCGCGCCAAGGTTTACGAACACTGTAAAGAAATGAAGGACGATGACAAACCAGTTCATTTGGTAGCACTTTCAGCGTTCATTAACCCAGAAGAGCCCGCTTCGTTTATCGAGTATGTCAAAGACAATAACGTTGAGATTCACGAAACTTTCTCTCCGCACAGTAGCAGCATTAAGAAACTGCAGCGCTATACAACAAAGTTTGGCACTATAAGTCTTGGGTTTGATGTTGAGGATATATTCAACGAAAGAGTATATCTAGACGACGACGAAGAAAGCATTATCATCAGAAATCCCCCAGTCGATCTGATAGCAAGAATAAAAAAAGAGAAAGGTATAGATCCAGAAGACAACGAAGAATGAGATGAACGATTTAGAGCTCGCTATTCATTTAAGCAAGAAAATAGCAGGGCCCGTTTCTTCTGGCCGGGTGCTGTCTGGTCGCCTTCCGCAGGCAGAATATGCGAGTATTCACTCAGACCTCGAAAAAAGCGGATTGGAGGCTCAGTACGATCAAAGGATTGAGCAACTATCTTTTAAGTTGCCGTCCCAAGATGATTTAATCTTTGCCAGCTGTTTGGAAGATTTGATTTCGGCTCCGTCTCGCCAAGCACGCGTGCCGAAAGAGTTTTATTTGTCTGATATTGACTACCACTACAAGGGTGGAGAAAACGCACCCGACCGGATTGTACAGTATTATCTAGATACTGCTCGTTTTATCCAAGAAATCGCTAAAGTCGCGGATCATTCGGTATTGAAAGGAAAGTTAAAAGCCATTTTCTTACATGGCCAGAAAATCGAGTTATCTCTAGGCTACACCGTTAATGATCTCCGTCCCCTCGATGGCTGCCAAGATTTTTATGCCGAATTCGTTAATGCTCAGATTCATAAAGAACAAAAGTCCTCAATCATAAAATCAGTTCTGATTGAAATGTTGAAGACAAATGAGCTCGACAGACTAACACTTCCCTGTCTGCTTAAACGGTTTTCGGAATTTGTAGAACGCGTCAATGCGAATTATCAGTTATACGTCTCTGAGTTTTCTTTTGAAAAAATAAGAGATCAAGTCGAGAAAGAAAAGCTTGACTTTATGCTTAAGCTGAATAAGGTTTTTTCTGAGATACAGAATCAACTTCTCGCCATACCGGTAGCTTTAATACTTATTGGAAGCCAGACAGCGCCGACGGAAAGCATATCTCTTCATAATATATTCATTTTTTTTAGCATGCTTGTATTCGCTGCCCTTATGTCTCTACTGCTTCGTAATCAGCGACATTCTTTGGATTCAATAAGAATCGAGATGATGAATCAGTGGGATGAAATAAAGCAGAAGCATGTGCTCACCACTGAAAAGTTACAGATTCATTATGAGGATCTTGAGAAGAGATACGGCCGTCAGAAGCTATTCCTAGGGATAGTAAGCGGCATCATAGCGCTAGCGGTATTTGCGAGCGCTGCAAATTTCGTTTACTCAACCGCTGAGCTCCGTGATAACTACGAGATCGCGATCGTTTATGGGATTTGCGCCGGTGCTTTGTTCTTGGTAATTAATTGCATATATAAGTTGTGGATGAAGGCCCGGAGAAATAAAAGCGGAAGCCCGACGACCCGCCGCCGGGCCGGGTGATGCTCTGCTACCTCTCAACCTCCGGATCCGTCCCGCACGGTTGAGCGCCGCAATGGCGTCCGTTCCGGCCCTCAGCGTGTATGTTTCACCGTGTCGGCTTATATTTATAGGCGAAAGGGTAGAGGGTAACTGGATCAGATGAAAGTTAACCCTTGTTTGCGAAGCTGGCTATCACTCTGAATTGTCTGCGTTTCGATAGACGCGCTTGGACGTCACTTCTGGCCGATAGCTGCGAATCATGGACATCCGCTTCCGGCCAAGAGCTGCCGCTAGATTTCATCACGAAATCATAGACATCCATTTACTAAAATGTATTTGTTGTAAAGATTGAAATTGGCCAATCATCACAACGGCGACTCACGCAGCTACTGTACAAAGCCAAGCGCAAGATCGAGAAGGCCAAGGCTCAACTGCGCGCCAAAGGCGAGCACCCGTTCCGGGTGATCAAGCAGCAGGTTGGCTAAACCAACGTGCGCTTTCGCGGGTTGGCAAAGAATACGTTGCAGTTGGTCATGCTGTTTGCCTTGTCGAGCCTGTAGATGGCGCGCCGACATTTGCTGGCAAATGCAGGAGAGGTGCGTGTGTATGTGGGAAATGGCCACTGCGAAGTGCTCGCGGTCGCTAAGGATGGTCTGAAAAAGTCCTCCTTCGAAAAAAGCGGCCCAGTAACCATGCGGATTACAGACCTATCATTTCGTAAAAATTGGGCTTTTTCAGTTTCCCTAAAAAGCTCAGGAATGAGCGGATAACTGGATCGTGGTTTAATCACCACTTTCAAAATCGACAGAGGCTGAAGTCAGCCGGAAATACAGGGCCACTTCAGACCATCCCTGGCGATCCTGCACCGTGATCTTTAATGCTAAGACATTTTTGTATGTTGCCTAGACCGCGAAACGCCGTCTCGGCGCGACTGGCGGCTCCCGGCGCTAGAAGCGTTGCGCCCCATAGATTGAGCGCCAGCTGCGAGTTTTGCTATCCCGATGGGCTGATCAAGTTAAGTATCGATCGGCTCGGAACGATCGATTCTGATTTTTTCTTGCTTCGTGCGATCCTTCCATTGCTTTGCTCCAAATACGCACAGGCAAAAAAAACCGCAGGCCAGTGCAGCCGCCAGGGTTTCTCCGGCCTTTGGGAACGCGATGATGAGAAACCCTTGTTCTTTTGCGGTTCCGGTAAAGCTGGACGCACAAAATGGCATGAAGAAGAAGCGAAAAACCTGCCAGCGACCAATCTTTATCGGCATGAATGGAAACCCGGTTAAGGTGACAAGCATGCCAAAGCCCATCAGTAAGCCGATCCCAAATGAGGTTAACCAAAGGGCGGGCGACGAATCGAAATACAGCACAATTGCCATGCTGTACCAGATCAGATAGCACCAGAGGATGGCCCGCCCAAATGAAAGTCGGGAAAGGTAACCGTACATAAAATAACCACGGATACTTGAGTTTATTACTGTGCGACTACGGTCCTATTTCACAGGCGCCGATATCGTCGCACACCTTATTTATCTTCCGCTCTAATGTCCGCCAGGGAAAACCGCGGCGCGATTTCACCCTGAGCGGACGATTCTCCCAATCCAGATGCAATGGATTAATCGAGCGAATTAACCAGCCAGTTCGACATTTCGGCGAGATTACGCACGACGTGTGTCGGCTTTGCATCCAGCTCATCAAACGCGCCGTTCTGCCGATTGATCCAGCAAACCGGGAAACCAAAGTTACTGGCTGCACTCGCATCCCACGCGTTTGACGAAACGAAGAGGATGTTTTCCTTTGGAAAACCCATGCGCTTCTCGGCAAGGCTATAGACGCGACTATCAGGTTTGAACACTTGCACATCCTCGACGCTGATCAGCTGATCGAACGCCCAATTCATTTCAGAGTTAGTCACGACTTGCTCGATCGAGCAATGAGAACCATTTGAAATGATGCCTAGCGGTAGGCCCGCAGCTTTCAAACGGCGAAGCGCGTCAGCTGTATCGGCATAAGGGGTGAGGTGCAAATAAGCATCACTGAGGCGCTGGTGGGTTTCATCATCGAGCGACAAGCCCAGATGCGTGCAGGTAAAGCGCAGTGCATCTTCCGTTGCTTTTTCGAAGTTGACGTAACGACCCATCAAACTCCTGAGCCAGGTATATTCCAGTTGCTTTTGCCGCCAAAGGCGGGAGATGGAATCGCCATGGCCCGAATAAACTTCTTCGCAAACTTGCGCTACCGAATTAACGTCATACAGCGTGCCATAAAGATCGAAAACGGCGCCTTGGATGTTTTTCATGGTTTTATTTCCTTTATATAAAGGCGCTTATTTGAGCGCCTGTTGCTTGAAATGAGTGATATTTAAAACCAGCCCTGACAGTAACCACTGAAAGAGGCTGATAACCTGGATCAGTTCATCGAGCTGTATCTCGCTGAGCCCTGCCAGCAGTGCATCGGCTCGGCTCATCCGGTAAGCGATCGGCAAGGCATCGAGCGTAGCTAGCGCCTGTGCATTAATTTCGGACCTATCCGCTAGGTAGGCCGGCGTGTCGATGCAGGGCTTTAGCGCATCCCACGCGAGATCGAGGTAGCTCGGCCAGCGCGCCATGGCCTTGTAGTCACTGTTAATGAAAGGCAACTGCAGGGTCTGCTTGATATCGGCATAGACTTGCGAGAGAGTCTCGCCCGCGTGGTGCTCCTCAATCATTGCCGGAATCGGTTCGATCTGGCAGATCGGGGCGCGCGGAAAACTACAGCGCGCATCGCCTGCCACGCCTCCGTACGTGCGGCCGCTCAGCAAGCCTTCCTTGATCGCAGTAGCGAAAATCAGGTATTTCGGGTTGCCGTAATCGAAGATATCTAGCACTGCCCTGATCTGATCAATCTCACGCACCGAGTAGCCCATCTCCTGTAGCCGGCCTGTCTGCCCCTCGATGACAAAAGACTGTGCAATGAGCTCCCAGGATCGGATCCGAATGTCATCACTGGCACGCTCGAAAAAATGCGTTTTCGCTGACGGCGCGAAGCGTCGCCATGCTTCGACAAAGAAAGGCCGGTAGTGCGCAACCGCCTGCGTAATAACCCCGACCCAGGGCACACCGAAAGTTGCTTTCAAGTCCCGGTAGACTTCGCTTAGTTCCTGATCCGCGCGGTGTTCTGCAACCGGGAGAATGGTTGCCTCGCAAATTGGCCGAGGCAGTAGAAGATGGGTGCAGTTATCAGACGGGTTCACTTTTTAGCCTCCACACCGGTATGGGCCTTGAAAAGCACCTCGTCGTAACGTTGTTCGTTCGCCAGATCCCTTCCACCCAGCCAGGTGCCAAGGAACGCGCCGAGAAAGCCCAGCGGCATGCTAAGAATTGTTGGATTGACGATGGGAAATATAGCGTCCTTGCCCATGAAGGCTGGACCGATATAGGCGAGGCCTAAGGCCGAGATACCGCCCACCACCACGCCACCGATCACTCCGGCAGTGTTGAAGCGACGCCAGAACAGCGACAGCAGGATGATCGGGAAATTGGCCGATGCCGCGATGGCGATCGCCAGGATTACCAGGACGGCAACATTCAGACCTTCTGCGAGCAAGCCAAAGCCAATCGCTAGGACTCCCACAACAAGCGTGGAGAGCTTAGCAACACGCACTTGGCCTACTTCGCTTACATGCCCCTTCTTGATCACATTGACGTACAGATCGTGGGCAATGGTTCCAGACGTTGCTAGCGTAAGCCCCGCCACTACAGCCAATATCGTGGCAAATGCAATCGCACAGACCACCGCCAAGAATATCTCGCCACCGAGCGTTCCTGCACCACCGCCCAAGTACTGGGCCAGTAACGGCAGCGCGAGATTGCCGCCTTTATCCGCCGCGCGGATCTGATCTTGGCCAACAAAGATCGCCGATGCCAGACCGATCAAGGTCGTTACAATAAAGAAGCTACCAGCCAGGAACATGAGCCAGATGACCGACTTGCGAGCGGTTTTCGCATCGGGCACGGTGAAGAAGCGCGTCATGATGTGCGGCAGGCCCGCAGTACCGACAATCAGACTTAGAGCGAGCGAAAAGGTATCCAGCGGATGCTTGAGATAGTTGCCGGGCAAAAGCATCTGCGCGCCATATTTGGCCTCGACACCAGAGAATAAATTCAACGGATTGAAACCGACTTTCGACAGCAGCCAAACGACCATCACCGCCGCGGTGGTGAGCAGCAGCACGGCCTTGATGATCTGCACCCAGGTGGTGGCAATCATGCCGCCGAAGCGCACATAGACCACCATGCCAATGCCGACAAATACCACAGCAGTGGAGTACGGAACGCCGAGCAATAGCTTCATTAGTACGCCGGCACCGGCCATCTGCGGGATCATATAAGCAAGGTTTACGACAGTCGTACCGATCACTGCAGCCAGCCGGGCCTCTGGCCGGCGCATCCGGTAGGCGATTACATCGCCCAGGGTGAATCGTCCGGTGTTGCGAATAGGTTCGGCAATCAACATCAGGATCAGCAAGAAGGCTGCGAGCGCCGATACCGCATAGAGCGAGCCATCCATTCCATACAAGGCCGTGAGCCCGGTGAAGCCGAGAAATGCCGCGGCGCTCAACCAGTCACCAGCGAGTGCAAAACCGTTTTCCTTCGCAGAGAGATTGCCGCCTGCGGCATAGAACTCGCTTGCCGTATTGGTTCGCTTGGCCGCCCAGTAAGTTACTACCAAGGTCAGCGCCAGGATGATGCAAAAAATAACCAACGTAAGGACCTTCATGGTTAGTTCCTCCGCTCGTTGTGTTCGATAACCAGTTTGGTTTTCGCATCGAACGGTCCACTGGCGGCACGAACGTAAAGAAGCGCTCCTGCCCAGCAGATAACGTATGCGAGGAGAATAAGACTGAACCCAACATTCATTGAGCCGAACAACTTGATGGTCATGAAGTCCTTGGCGTAGCCCGCCAGAAGAGTCATCACGGAAAAGAACCCAAGAGTGGCGATCAATAGTGGCCCAATGGTTCGCTTTTTCATTCGCATGAGTTCCTGGAAGTGCACCGAGCTGCATGGCGAGCCAGATTTATGCGCGCCCCCTTCTGAGGTGACTGCCTCTTGTTCGAAGATTACAAATTTCGCTGTCATGTCCATTCTCCTCACCGTTCTTAGGCATTTATTGTTTTCTAACCAGCCCAGGGCGCTGGTATGTTCACGGCTTTAGCAGGACGCGTGCCAGTATTTGCAACCTTCTGTTTCCCCTGGGTTTTTCGTCTTTACTTATTAACCAAGCGGGGTTTTACGAGCTGAAACCAGAATAGTTCGATTCAAAAATGACTAAACTGAGTCAGTTTCGACTCGACGATCTTCTCCACTGATACTTGCTGTTGTCATACGGGCTCACTTCAGAGAAACTTAATGTGATGCACAAATGAATCACTGGGCGGCCGCGAAAACTGAGTGCAACACCTGACCTTTCCGGTACGGTGCTGCCCCTATGTCCTATTCCGAACTCAGCGTCGAAGAGCGCGCCATCATTCAACTCAGTCAAGCTCAAGGCTTCAGCCTGCGCGGCATTGCTCGCCTGATTGACAGGTCGCCCTCGACCATCAGCCGAGAGCTGAAGCGCAATCGAGGCAGTAGTGGTGCTTACTCGGCCCGCTGCGCCCAGCAACAGATGAACATTCGGCGCCAGGTTTGTCGCCCCAAGCGCAAGCTTGTGCCGGGCAGCGAGCGCTTCGAACTGGTGGCCCACATGCTGCGTAAGCGTTTGTCTCCCGAGCAGATTGCCGGCAAGCTGCGCAGCATGACCATACCCAACCTCAGAGATGCCTACGTCTGTCGTGAGACGATCTATAACGCGATCTATGCCTTGCCGGTCGGCGAGTTGCGCAAGGAGCTGATCGTCTGCCTGCGCCAAGGCAAGACGACGCGCCGGCCGCGCTCTGGTGGCGTGGATCGGCGCGGCCAGATCCCTGAGATGGTCAGCATTCATGTTCGCCCGCCAGAGATCGAAGACCGGCTGATGCCGGGGCATTGGGAGGGCGACCTGATCAAGGGTAAGGCCAACGCCTCGTCGGTAGGCACGTTGGTGGAGCGCACCAGTGGCTACCTGATGCTGATGAAGATGAACGACGCAACGGCGACCTCGGCGATGGAGGGCTTCAGTGCAGCGCTCAACAGCATGCCGCTGGCGATGCGCAAGAGCATGACCTACGACCAGGGCCGGGAGATGGCGCGGCATGCTGAAATCACCCAGCAGACAGGGGTCGCTATTTACTTCTGCGACCCGCACAGCCCCTGGCAGCGCGGTAGCAACGAAAACATCAACGGCCTGATCCGCCAGTACCTGCCCAAGGGGACTGACTTGTCGGTACACAGTCAAGAGCAATTGAATGCCATCGCCTTGGAGCTGAATATGCGCCCCCGTAAACGCTTCGATTTCAAGTGCCCGATCGAAGTCATGGGCGAGGTGATGCAGGAAGCCATGGCTATGCGGCATCATGCTCCAGCTTCAAATCAATAACCGTGTTGCACTCAGCTTCTGCAACCGCCCTGATTCAGCGCTGTCGCACGTACACAAATGAGAGATGCATATGTTCTCTACAAACGAGTTTGTCGCCGCTCTCGTCAGCCAGCTTCCGATCGGAATCATGGGCGTATCCCAAGCGGGAACCGTTTGGATAAACGAGTACTTGTCTTCTCGCCATACTCGACTTCGACTAACCATTGATCAGTGGAAGGAGCCGGAGTTGGAGACCTGGGCGAAAATAGGAACGTTTCACGACGCGGTACTTGAAATAGATGGTGAGCACTATCAAGTGGCGAGCCATCAGGTGCAGGACGATAGAGCGCTGGTGTTTTGGCCATCATCGGCAGTGGCGAGGTTTTCGCCCCAAGTGGAACAGCTAGAACAGCTGTACCTAGACTTTCGTGAAATTTACCGACACTCGTTTGATGGTATTTTCATTACGGATGGAGCGGGCAAGACGCTTTTGGTCAATGAGGGATGCGAGCGAAACTATGGAATAGTGGCGGCCGATCTGATCGGCAAGAATGTATTCGAACTTGAACGAGCTGGCCTTGTCCGGCCAGTCATCGCGCCGCGTGTGATTGCGACACGCAAGAGGGTCACAGCAGTCCAGGAAACACGGATCGGCAAGACAATCATGGTGACGGGCATCCCGCTGTTCGATGAGCAGGGGAACGTCCGTAAGGTCGTTATCAATTCACGTGATGCGACCGAGCTTATCCAGCTACAGGAAGACCTGGCGCGCGCCCAAGAAAAATTGCGCCGCTATGCTCTGGAGGTCAGCCAGCTCCGAATGAACGGTCCCTCTATAGCGGGCATCATCCTACGCAGCCCAAGCATGCAACAGATCAGCACACTAGCGATGAAAGTCTCCCACGTGGACACTACGGTGCTGATCACCGGGGAGTCCGGCGTCGGCAAAGAGGTCATGGCGCGCCTCATTCATAAAGAGAGCTCACGCAGCGAGGGGCCTTTCGTCAAGATCAATTGCGGTGCCATACCACGTGAGCTGCTGGAGTCCGAGCTGTTTGGCTACGACGCCGGCGCTTTTACCGGCGCTCAGCGCCAAGGCAAGATCGGAATGATTGAGGTGGCCAACCATGGCACCCTTTTCCTGGATGAAATAGGCGAGCTGCCGCTCGATCTGCAGGTAAAACTTTTGCAGGTGCTGCAGGACAGGACGCTGGTTCGCCTAGGCAGCACCCGGTCTATAGCGGTCAGCGTTCGGGTAGTTGCGGCTACCAACCGGGACCTGCAGGCAATGGTGGATTCGCGCCAATTCAGAAGTGACCTTTTCTATCGGCTTAACGTAGTCCCGATTCACGTACCGCCTCTGCGCGAACGACGCGAGGATATATTGCCTCTGGTACAGCATTTTCTGGACGAACTGAACGGACAATACAACCTCGCCAAACGCTTTTCCGAGCAGGCGCTGGCAGCACTGCTCGACTATAACTGGCCTGGGAATGTCAGAGAATTGCGTAACATGATCGAAAGACTGGTCGTCACTTCGCCCGATACCCTTATCCGCACCGATTATCTTCCGCCGCAGCTGTGCGTCACTCGCAGCGAAGATCATGAAGCTGGCCCCGATCTTAAAGCCAGGACCGCACGTTTCGAGCGCGAGCTGGTACTTGAAGCCGTGGAGCGCTTTGGCAGTACAAGGGCGGCGGCGAAGCATTTGAAAATCAGCCAGTCTTCGGTCGTACGCCGAATGAGGCCGGACGCTTGAGACAGTTGAGGAAAACGGACTGCTTCAATTCCCATGGAAGGCCAAGGTGAAAAATTGCTGCAACCGGGGCTACATCGCAGGGTCGCACTGTGAGGACGGGCAATTATTCTGGCAGTAGGCCAAGCGTTCGTGCCCTCATACGAGCCAAGCCATATACTGTACGCGTTCGAGCCATTGGCACCCCTACCAGATCAGCCACCGACATCATTGCTCCCAAAATAGCCTCGATTTCGACGGGTTTGTGCCCCTCAACGTCTTGCAGCATCGACGTTTTCACCTTGCCGAGTTTACGTGTGATCGCGATCCGTTGCTGAGGATTAATCTTGGGTGAGATGCCCAATCGGCTCCCTAACTCAAGGAGTTCGCCCATCATCTCCACGAACAAAATATTGAGGTTTGGGTCATCAATCATCTCATCGGTGGAGCAACCTACCAGCAGGCTGACAGGGTTGAAGCACGCATTCCCTAGCAGCTTAAGCCATATTTCTTCATGGATGTTCTCGTGGGCATGAGCATCAAAACCAGCCTCGAGAAAAACGTCCGCCATTTCTGAAACACGGCTACTGGTACCACCACCAGGCTCTCCGAAAACGATTTTGCTCCCAGACATATGCCTGACCACACCTGGGAACTCAACCATACAAGAGGGAAACACAACACAGCCGATGACGGCGTCGGTAAGGACATTCCTTTCGATCAGGCCATCAGGGTCGACCGCTTTCAAGCGCGTACCTGACAACGCAGTATTTGACTTCAGAAAATACCACCAAGGAAGTCCATTGACCGCCGGTATGACAATGGTTTGTTGACCCAACAACGCCTTTGCAGCTTCAACTGCAGCAGGCAGCGCTGGGGCCTTTACGGCAAAAATTACCACATCCTGAACACCAAGCTCTTTTGGTTCCGATGTAGCCTTAAGCGGTGCGATCACAAGATCGTTGCCCGTGTGCAGTCGCAGTCCCTGCTCGCGAATCGCAAGTAGTGTTGCGCCACGAGCTATGACGCTGACGTCATGGCCGGCCGCGAACAATTTACTCGCAAGAAAACCTCCAACAGCTCCAGCACCTACAACAGTGATTCTCATAATCGACCCCGTTCTCCAGATTTTTTCGTTTCTTGTGTCCTTGTACTTCTTCGCATCCGTTGCTCATGAGAGCCCTGACAAATCGCCGGCTACGACCGACGATTGGCGGTTGTGATGCTCAACCTGGAAGAGCCTCCGTGACGTGGTTTAGTCTTCTTGTTAGTGGTAAATCCATTTCCTACGCCATCACGTGTATTGAAATTATCGAGTTTATGTTCGAGACATAAATTCGCTAACACCCGAAGGAGACATCCAAACGTAGAAGCTCGCCTTGCCTTAGGAGTGGGTGCTTTTCAGCCCGGCATGGGCAATGAAATTCATGTGTCTCGGGGGCGCAGGAACAGGCCCTCAAGAGGACCTGTTCCTGCGCTGATTATCGAACCGTCCTCGCGTCTTGATTGAACAGCAGTTTGCGCGTTTCTTCGTCGACCACCGGCGCAGTATTGATCAATTCGCCCAGCGCATAAGCACGCTTCGTCGCAGGTCGGTCACCTACCCGTTTAAACCAACGAGCCAAATGGGGAAAGTCGGCAAGGTCTTGTTGTTGCCGGCGATGCGGCACGATCCATGGGTAGCTCGCAATGTCGGCAATGCTGTAATCGCCAGCAATGTACTCCCGACCGTCTGCCAAGTGTTTGTTCAACACACCATAGAGCCGAGCGGTTTCGTTGATGTAACGCGCCTGTGCGTAGGGTATGGGCCTAGGTGCGTATTGGACGAAGTGATGGTTCTGCCCCGCCATCGGCCCCAGCCCTCCCATCTGCCAGAACAGCCATTGCAGGGCCTCATTGCGGCCTCGCAAATCGGCAGGAATAAACCGGCTCAATTTGTCTGCCAAGTACAACAAAATGGCGCCCGACTCGAAAACTGATATCGGCTGAACGCCAAAGGTTGGTTCATGATCGACGATAGCTGGAATACGGTTGTTGGGAGCAATCTTCAGAAATGATGGAGTGAACTGGTCCCCCTTTCCAATGTTCACCGGCACGAGGCGATAAGGTAGGCCCGACTCCTCAAGGAACATCGTGATTTTGTGCCCATTAGGAGTGGTCCAGTAATGCAAATCGATCATGATCGCCCCTACTGAGTTATCTGAGGGAACATTACTTTACGAGCTTCAGCATCCATTTCAGTTTTGTAACCGTGCTGGGCCTTCAGCGCTTCAGCACGCTGTGCCGCCGGTCGCGCATTGATTTCATCGAGAAGGCGTTTGACGTTAGGCAATTTTTCCCAAGCATCATTGCCCAGAATAAACGGTACCGCGCGCGCCCATCCCCAGACGGCCATGTCCACCAACGTGTACTCATTTCCGAGCATGTACGGCAGGTTCGCCAAGCGGTCGTTGACAATTGACCAGTGACGCCAGGCTTCAAACGCGTAGCGAGTGACCGCGTAATCTTTCGGTTCAGGGGCGTAATGTTTGAAATGCACCGCCTGACCGGAGTATGGACCTATGCCTGTCGCAACGAACATGAGCCAGGAGTACATTTCACCGCGCGCTTTCAGGCTGTCGGCAGGCAGGAATTTCCTGGTTTTTTCGCTCAGGTAAAGCAGCATGGCGTTGCTGTCGAACACTATGTTGTCGCCGTCAACCAGAGCCGGTGTCTTAGCGTTAGGGTTGATCTTGAGAAACACCGAATCGTGCTGTTCTCCTTTACGCGTATCGACTGGGATGAGCTCATACGGGAGGCCGGCCTCCTCCAGAAAAAGTGCGATCTTTGCGGGATTTGGAGACGGGTGATAGTAAAACTTGATCATGTTGACTCCTACTAATTATGGCCTTCAGTGAACGGAATGAATCAAGGGCGGTAACCTCAAGCTGTTGAGTGCCATATCGATAGCTTCAGTTACGTACGCAGGGTCTGGGTTGACTCTTGCCAATACTCGAACGCCAAGCAATACACTGAGCAGATGATTCGCGCCCCGACTTGCATTGATGTCCATAGTGCCGTTGCCCTGTTTGCTGAAGGCACCCAGTCGATCTCGGAAAAAACGCGAGTTATCTCGAACTCGTCGGCGACTGCCTGGCGCAAATCTGCATCCTCAGCGCTCGACTCAAGGGTGGTTGTAACGCGGAAATGCTCGCCGCTGGATACGTCAGGCGCGGCAAAGGAAAGCGCAAAGGCCAGACCAGCAGCAAAGGCGAACGGCGGCCCGACATTCTCTGAACTTCTGCCGCCGCGCAGCTGTTCTCATGCCACGTGGCGCCTTTCACGCTCACTGTCGGGCCAGGGGCAATATCAGCTAAGTCGGCGGGCGCTCACAGCGGACCGTCATACTCGCCACGCGCCGGATAACTTTTGGTGATAGCGAAGTCAATCGCCTGAAGCAATTCCGAGAACAGCGGACGTGCGAACGGCATCGTTTGAACCGCGCCGTAATACAAGCTGCCGTCCGGACGGACGAGAAAAACGCCTGGCTCCGAAAATAGTGCCGGCTCTTCGATGTTAATCGACGACTTTCCGCGCGAGGTTGAAATATAGAGTCCCCATTGGCGGGCAACAGTCAGTGGTAGAGAATGTCCGAATCGCAAGTTGTTGGTACCTACCTTGCGCGCCATCTCTTGGGCCCGTTCGGGAATGTCGGAGCTAACGGCAATAACCTTCGTGCCGCGACGTTCGTATTCAGCAACTAAAGATCCAAGGTCGCGCAGATACTTCAAGCAAATTGGGCAATGAAGACCTCGATAAAAGGATATCAACGTGAAATTCTCTGGCGCATCATCTGCCAGATCAAACTCGCCGTGAGAAAGTGTGGGAACGCGCAACTCGGGAACTAATAGTCGAGGGAGAAGCATCTTTTTTCCTTCATTGTAGATTGTGTTTAGCTGCGCTGAGTGCCGACGCCACGCGGCCACTTCCTTGAAGATAATTTCGACAAGCTGCTCAGGAACGGCTGTTTCGATCAAATCGAATGCTTGCGCAGTGAAGCCGCGCCGTGGCGTAGGGTTCTTTGAGTACTTTCTTGCGACCGCAAATGTCTCATCGGTATCAAGGCTCGAAGTGTCTCTTCCAATTTTGTCCAATATCAAACGCGACAGCCATCGCATCCGACACGAGATCATGCTTTTGTATCGTCAAAGTGCGGAATGGTCCATTACTGCCTCGGCAAGCTTCGGCTTCAGCAACGTAAACCGATCATCCAGAGCCAGCGGGTCGGCGCGGTTTTGAGCAATCATGGCCTCACGCACTTCCCCACCACGAATTACCTGCAACGAATTGGCCTCTATGCCTTCAACAATAGCTTGGGCCACTGCGTAGGCCGGCTCGCGAATAAAACCCAGATCGGGGCCTGCTCGCGACGACGTCATCATGGGCGTATCGGTAGCGCCGGGGTAGACCGTCAGTACGTGCACTCCCTCACCTTTCAACTCCCGACGCAGTGCTTCTCCAAAATGCGAGATCCCCGCCTTGACCGCCGCATAAGTCGTGTAAAAGGGCACCCCTACGAGCGCAATGCCCGAGGAGACATTCACGATCATGCTGTCGCCAGACACACGCAGATCCGGCATGGCCGCCCGTGCCAACAGAATGGGCGCTAATAGGTTGACCTCCACCATTTTCGCAATATCGCTTTCTGACGTGTCTTCCAGACTACCCGCGCGCACGCCTCCCGCACAGTTAATGAGAATGTCTACTCCGCCCATAGACGCCCGCGCGGATGCCAACGCTTGATCCCGGCCTTCAGCTGTCGCAATGTCCACGCCTGTTCCATCTGCCTCTCCACCGACAGCACGTAGCAGTTCGATTCCCTCCTCAACCAGCTTTGCGCGGCGCCCGATGATGAAGACGCTAGCGCCCTTGCGAGCGAGCTCGGTAGCCGTAGCCAGTCCAATACCACTCGAGCCTCCAGTAATCAGAACCCTCTTTCCTAGTACGTTCATGCTTGGCTGTCCTCAGAGATTGATCCATGCGCAAAAGAAACCCAAAAACAAGGATTTTCAAAAGCCGGTAAGCCATGGGCACGGTATTGTGTTTTACAACGATCGTTCTAAAATAGTCAAATCATAATGAACCTATGACATTCGTCATGGGATGCTGGGCAAACCGCGATATGAGCCGACCAAGAGAATTTGATGAAGCTGAAGTCCTGAGCGTCGCGATCGACTGTTTCTGGGAACGCGGGTACAAGGCGACCTCGGTCAGAGCGCTGGCCGACAAGATGGGATTGACCGGCGCGAGTCTGTACAACGCTTTCGGCGATAAGCAAACCCTATACCGCAGGGCGCTCAATCAATACATCGAGACGAGCTTCGCAGATCGCGTGCGCAGGCTCGAAGGCAAGTTACCCCCAAGCCAGGCAATCGAGGCTTTTTTTGCCGAAATCATTCAACGATCTCTAGCAGGCCGTTGAAAAACTCGGCTTCAACTGCCCCAACCCGTCCGGTTTGGCGCTTTTTCAAGCGCTTTGGCCTAACGGAGTCCACACAAGGCCTGACTTCAGGCCTTTTTGACAGGTTTCAGCACCACGTTCACGCCTTTCGGCGTTTTTTGGGCGTAACTCGCCCTATACATGCGATCCTCGCCACCAACCCGACAGGCTACCCAGTCGGATCAGGTTGTAGACCGAGAAACCCAGCAATAACTGAGCACTCAGCTTGGCGCGACCGATCAGCTTGGTCTTGCGCAGGCCGCCAACCGTCTTCAGCCAGCCAAAACCTTCTTCGATCCGCTTGCGGATCTTCTGGCTGGCGGCATACCCCGGATGCCGCGTGGTGCGCCCATCGATGGCGCTGCCCTTGCGCTTCTGCGCCACATGCGGTGTCACTTTCAGCTCGCGCGCCCTCTGCACGAAACGCTTCTGGTCGTAATTCTTGTCTGCACCTACCGTGCTGCCCGGCTTGGCCGTGCGCTCCAGCATCTCCAGCGCCGCCTCTACCTCGGCACGTCCATTGAACTCGGTGCATTCCACATCCACGATCAGACCGTTGCGGTGCTCCATCATCGTGTGGGCCATGTGCGCCAGACGACTGGCATCGCCATTGCTCTTGCGCGCCAGCCGGGCCTCGGGATCGCTGGTCGATTGGTGGGTCGCGTTGCTGCGCTTCTCGCCCTTGAAGTCGGCATCGGGGTTGCGCGTGCCATCCTCCGGTGGGTCGCCGCCATCCTTCTTGATAAAGGACTTGTGCGAGGCCCAGGCGTCGATCAGCGTGCCATCGACGCTGAAATGCTCGTTGCTGGCGTACTCGGACCATGCGGCCAGCGACTTGATGCGCTGGAAGAACAGCCGCGCTACATCCTGGTTGAACAAGCGGTCACGGTTCTGGCTGAAGGTCGAGTGATCCCACATGCGCTCGTCCATCGACAAGCCGACGAACCAGCGAAACAGCAGGTTGAAATCAATCTGCTCGACCAACTGCCGCTCGGAGCGAATGGTGTAAATCACCTGCAGCAACGAGGCGCGCAGCAGCCGCTCCGGCGCAATCGAGGCCCGTCCCAGGGTGGAGTACAGCCCGTCGAAGTCCCGATCCATCGAAGCCAGAACGGTATCGACCAGGCCTCGCAGGGGACGCAGCGGGTGATCGTTCGGGATGCGCTGCTCCAGCGTCGTATAACTGAACAGCTCGTTTTGTTTGAGGTCGAGTCCACGCATCGGCTTGGGCTGGCTTCGGCAGAAGAGGATGGCCGCCATTTTGCCAGAGCCACGCGGGCTCTGGCTTTTTTCAACGGCCTGCTAGACGATCGCCAGCGAAGAGGGTGCATGCTTGTGAACACGGCGTTGGAAGTCGCGCCCCACGATCCAGAGTTTCGCGGGATTGTTGTGATAGTTCTCGGAGAAATCGAGGCATTCTTTTGCCGATGCATTCAGGCCGGCCAGCAAGACGGAACGATATCGACATCTCAATCCGCCACCGACTTGGCGCGAATGCTACTGGGTGTTCATGTTGGGCTCCGGGTCATTGCGAGAACAAGACCCGAACGAGAGTTGCTCGAGGGGATGGTTCGGCCTGCGCTAGCACTTCTCAACCATAGACAGAGCGAACCATGATTGAATTCTGCTATTTGCTCACGCCCAACGGATATTCGAGCGTACTACTACCCCGTCGGTATCAGTTTTCGGAGCAGTTCGAGGCAACATGACAGAGTGCCTGTTGCCGCTGACCGAAAACTGACCCAGTAGAGGCTGTTCTGCCGACTGAAAACTGACCCAGGTGTTCAACTGCTTCTGCTCAATTTTTGAGCAGGAGAACACAGGGTGATCAGTATGGAAATGATGGGCAAAATTCGGCGGATGTATTTCCGCGACAAGCTGTCGCTGCATGAGATAGCCAAGCGCACCGGGCTGGCGCGCAACACGATTCGCAAGTGGGTCAGAGCACCTGAGGCCAAGCAGCCGGTGTACCAACGCCGCGCGATCTTTAACAAACTCAGCCCTTTTCACGTCACGCTAGAGCAGGCGCTAAAAGCCGATTCGCTGCGCCCCAAGCAACAGCGGCGCAGTGCCAAGGCGCTGTTGGCGCAAATCAAAGCCGATGGTTATGACGGTGGCTACAGCCAGCTCACCGCGTTTATCCGTGCCTGGCGAGGGGGACAGGGCAAGGCGTCGCAGGCCTTTGTGCCGCTGACCTTTGCTCTTGGCGAGGCGTTTCAGTTTGACTGGAGCGAGGAAGGCTTGCTGGTCGGCGGCATTTACCGGCGTATGCAGGTGGCACATCTGAAGCTGTGTGCCAGCCGTGCGTTCTGGCTTGTGGCGTATCCGAGCCAGGGCCATGAGATGTTATTTGACGCCCATACACGCTCGTTCGGCGCCTTGGGCGGCGTGCCGCGCCGGGGCATCTACGACAACATGAAGACCGCCGTCGACAAGGTCAATAAGGGCAAAGGCCGGGCGGTGAATGCACGCTTTGCGGTGATGTGCGCGCATTACCTGTTCGATCCGGACTTCTGCAACGTCGCCGCTGGTTGGGAAAAGGGCATCGTTGAAAAGAACGTGCAAGACAGCCGCAGGCGTATCTGGCTAGACGCCCAGGACTGTCAGTTTCACTCCTTCGAGGAACTCAATGCCTGGCTGGGCCAGCGCTGCCGCGCGCTTTGGAACGAGCTGACGCACCCTCAATACAGCGGGCTGAGTGTGGCCGAAGTGCTTGAGTTGGAGCGCGCTGAACTGATGCCTGTGCCAGCGCCATTCGACGGTTACGTCGAGCGGCCTGCGCGGGTCTCCAGCACCTGCTTGGTCAGCGTCGGGCGCAACCGCTACTCGGTGCCGTGTGAGTACGCGGGTAAGTGGGTCAGCAGCCGTTTGTATCCGACGCGAATCGAGGTGGTGGCTGACGACGCGCTGATCGCCAGCCATGTCCGCTTGCTGGATCGCGACCAGGTCAGCTATGACTGGCAGCACTACCTCCCGCTGATCGAACGCAAGCCCGGTGCGCTGCGCAACGGCGCGCCCTTTGCTGATCTGCCGGCGCCGCTGCGTCAGCTTAAGCACGGTCTGGGGCGTCATGCCGGCGGTGACCGGATCATGGCGCAAGTTCTGGCTGCCGTACCGGTCGCCGGGCTCGATGCCGTGCTGGTAGCCGTTGAGCTGGTACTGGAGAGCGGCAGCCTGAGCGCCGAACACATCCTCAATGTCGTGGCGCGCCTGGCCGCGACCGAACCACCACCCAGCGTCGAAACCCACTTGTCGCTCAAGGAAGCCCCCGTCGCTAACACGGCGCGCTACGACCGCCTGCGTGGCCAGGCCGAGGAGGTCGGTCATGCGTGATTTGATGGCGGAACTCAAGGAGCTGCGCCTGCACGGCATGGCCACGGCCTGGGCGGAGTTAACTGCACAGGGTGAGTCGAACACAGCCTCGTCCAAGTGGCTGCTCGAACACCTGCTGGAACAAGAGCACACAGATCGCGCCATGCGCTCGGTGAGCCACCAGATGAACATGGCCAAGCTGCCGATGCACCGCGATCTGGCCAGCTTCGATTTCAACGCCTCTAGCGCCGACGCACGCCTGATCAGCGAGCTGGCCAGCCTGGCCTTTACCGACACCGCGCAGAACGTGGTGCTGATCGGTGGGCCAGGCACCGGTAAAACCCACCTAGCCACCGCGCTGGCCGTGTCCGGCATCACCCGGCATGGCAAGCGCGTGCGCTTCTACTCCACGGTCGATCTGGTCAATCTGCTGGAGCGCGAAAAACACGACGGCAAAGCCGGGCGGATCGCCCAGGCACTGCTGCGCATGGATCTGGTCATCCTCGACGAACTGGGTTATCTGCCGTTCAGCCAGGCTGGCGGTGCGTTGCTGTTTCACCTGCTGTCCAAGCTGTACGAACACACCAGCGTGGTGATCACCACCAACCTGAGCTTCGCCGAATGGTCGAGCGTGTTCGGCGACGCCAAGATGACCACCGCCCTGCTGGATCGGCTGACCCACCACTGCCACATCGTCGAAACCGGTAACGAGTCCTATCGCCTGCAACACAGTAGCTTGGCGGCCCAGGCCAAGATCAAATCACGGGAGCGAAAGCGTAAGGGCGGCCAGGAACCGGAGGACGATGAGTCGTTCTGATTTCATGGTGACGACGGCCTGCTGCATGGCTGCATGTGGCAGGTCTTCAACAGCTGAACTGGGACAGCGAGGGAGTGGGTTCAAAAGCAGCTGCGCTGGTAGACTTATCCACAGTTGCTGGTAACAAAATCAGCAATCCGCCCTGGGTCAAATTTCAATCGGCAGGGTGGGTCAATTTTCCATCAGCGCCAACAAGAGTGCCGCCACAAAGAAGTCATCGCCCGTTCCGTGGAAGGTACCCATGCGCAGAAATGGTTTGGCTACCGACATGTCCAATACTTTCAACAGCCAAATTGCTGACAAAGGAGGAGGCGCAGCAACGTGTCTCACAAGGCTTGCTCGCCGCGACCGCAATCGTTGGCAGCCTGCTGATGGCCTACATGTAAAAGCCCTACCGTAGCTTGAAGGGCGGCCGGATAACGGACTGCCTGGCGGCTAAAAGAGGCATGGATCATCCGCAGTCGAGCTGACAGTCAAACGACCCTCATGAGGCCGACCACCCTCTTGGCCGGAGCACATCAGCATGCCTTGCGAAATCGAATCTGAACAAAAACCCACGACAACCCGTCCAGCATCAATTGATCATCAATGAGGCAGTACCTGCCTTCTTAGTTTTCCCGTAGACAGCTAGAGACTCTCTTTTCAGGCTCTGTATGACCCATTGTGTCGAGGTCACTCAGACACTATTCGAGCGTGATTCGGCTCAAAAGACGCTGTTCGAGACGATCTGCACCAAATACTGCACGTTTGGAGCACATCAATTTCCATTTAGCAGTGACAATTTCTACACACCCAACGCGCTATCCCCGTTGGATTTAAACCGACATGCGGACAGTCAGAAAAAAGCAACTCCAGGCTGACGTCATGCCCATTCTGTTACCAGCTATTTGGAAATCAATTTCATGAAAACTCTGACCACTGCACATCACAAACTAGATGGTAATACTCAGAAATATTCGCTGGGTGCCACCACAATGAACGTGGGAGTTATTGGCGTTTATTTCGCACTTGCCGTAATCTACTTCTGGTTCGGAGGTATGAAATTTACCCACTATGAAGCGCAAGGCCTAGTCCCATTGGTAGGTAGTAGTCCGCTGCTGGGCTGGGTATACAATATCTTCAGTATCGAGACGTTCTCCGGCTTGCTTGGCATTCTTGAGATATCCATCGGCGCACTGATACTGGGTCGCTTTTTGTCTCCGAAGCTCTCCCTTCTCGGAGGTGCTTTATCTGCCGGTTTATTTGTGACAACTTTGAGTTTTATGCTTTCAACGCCGGGCGTGTTCGAACCCGGACTTGGCTTTCCAGCTATCACTATTGCGCCAGGTCAGTTTCTGCTCAAAGATGTTGGCTTGTTAGCAGCCTCTATTTTCGTGGCAGGGCATTCGCTTGTAGAGATTGAATCCCGTTCCAATTGATGATGATCATTTCAATAGCCTGAGTGCAAATCGCGCTCAGGCTATTGTTCGTGCAAGGCTCATAAGGCGCCATCTCTGAGAAAATCTTCAATCCTGCCCCTCATGCATTGCCAGAGCTTTAGTCCATTCACGGGGACTGACTCCAGTTTTTCTGCGAAACGCACGTGCCAGGGCTGACGGGCTGTCATAGCCAACGTCTGCCGCGATCAAATTGATGGCTCGACCATCTCGCAATAGCTTTTGAGCGAGGCTAATACGCCAGCTCAATAGATACTCCGCTGGTGTTTGGCCTACGATGGTTCTGAAATGCGCTGCATAGGCGGAGCGTGACATGTTGGATTGATCCGCCATTTCCGCAATTGACCAAGGGTAGTGAGGAGCATCATTGACTCTTATCAAGGAGTGAGCAAGCCGCGGGTCCGCCAATCCTGCCATCAAACCTGTTTGCAATTGATTCAGTTCCAGCAGATGCCGGAATAACAATATAATCAGCAACTCGAACAGACGATTGATCACGGCTTCCTTACCACAGTGCCCCTCAGACGCTTCTTCAAACATCCACTTAAGTGTAGTGGCCAATAATGGTAATTCGTCCAATGGTAAAACAAGCATGTCTGGTAGGGAGGCTGATAGCGGGTTGTCGATGCCACCTTCAAAATCGATCGAAGCGCAAAGGAGCCGAGCGCCATCGGATTCCCGGGCAAACAAGCGGTGCTCAAAAGGGCGCGGTATAAATATCAGACTGGGTTGGGTAAGAATTGTATCGCCTTCGTCAGCGCCCTGCACTGTCACCGTACCTGCCTGCAACAGGTGCATATGACCATGTCGACCAACTCCACTATATGCCTCAACCCCACAAAGCTTGTCGTTGTAATAAAGGTTCGCGCTAACGCCAAATCGCGACATCAACGTAGACAGACGATCCATAATCAATTCCTCAACGACGAAATCTTGCTTCTCATTGTCGGGCGCTTCAACACCACTGTGAGTTGGCTAACCGAGCAGCGCTATGCCGAGCAGCGCGCCTGGAATGGCCAAGCCAGCCGTACAGGAACAGGCGTAACACCTGCTGGTCGGCGGCGACGTGATACTCGATAGCGGCGTAAATGAAATAGAGAACCATGGTCAGATACGCAACATAACGTATCTGGGGCAATTTTGACTGTTTGTACCAGTGGATGAACTCGCAGCGAACCGACTCCCCATGCCGTGGAGCGGGTTCAACAAATAGCGAAGGACAACAGAATCTACCGATCCAAATGCCCCTACTGCGCAGAGGATACGATCTTGTTGCGATGAGAAATAGCTGTTGCAACGCATAGATAAGCGTTTAGTGAGTATGAATACGTTTGGGAGAGGTCAATGTGTCACGCTTCGGGAAGCTCGCCAGCCTGATTGTTGATGTTCGCTTTGAGTCGATTCCGGTTGACCATGACAGGCCGCTTCTGGCCGTTTCCTGCCTGTCACAAGGTGTTCTACTGCTCAACTCGGCTTCAATCCGAGGCCCTCTGAAGCGTGCATGGCCGCTCGATTTTCACTGCGCTTTTACAACTACCATCTCTGACCAATCGGTTGTGTAGGAAGGAGACAGTAACTCTCGCCGCATATGGGTCACGACGCCCCGGGTCATCAACTCGTCTCCTTCCAGAACGTAGCGAGGAGCATGGTCCGAGTGCTCGGATTTCAGGACGTAGCTGCCATGAGTCTATTCCAGGTACAAGTTTCTGAACACCGGATCAGGTCTTCTTTGAAAGCTGTGAAACCGGCCGCTCCAGCATCGATTGCGTTAGCCCGTGCATATCCGCATTGGCTTGCCAGATCAAAAACCGGCTACGCATATCTCGAACAGCAGCGAACAGCTTCTGATTGGTCGCTGTCAGTTCCTCAATGCGTTCGTTGGCTGTCTGAATATCGCTAATCCAGCCCGGTTTCAGCTTCTTAGCCTTCAATGCCGCCTTGCGATTCTTCATCGCTAAGTCCACGGCAGGTAGACACATCAAAGACTGACGAGCACGACTGATACCCAGTTTTTCTTTGCAGGCCTCAACGAGCAAAGGCCAGGTCAGCTTCGGCTCTGACCATTCCTCAATCAGGTTAATGATGCGTTTCTCATCCTTTGGCGTTAAATGCCCCATCGTTAACCCTCGATCTCATCCAGCAAAGCCTTGACATCATCCAGCGATGGCAACGCCTGCGCCTGGTTTTCAATGGCTTTTACTTCGATCAGCCCCGACATTGCAGCTGCGTTCTTGGTCAGCGTCCAACCGTTGTCTGCGTTCCACACAATGTCACCGTTTTCGAGTTCGGGGTTTTCCAGCGTTTGGATGAGCGCCTTGCATTTAAAGAGCTTCTCACCCAGTTTTTTGGCCGACTCCGATGCCCCAAACACACCACGAGACTGCGCATCCATGGCTTTATCTAGGCGGCGTTTAAGCTCGTCGCATTCTTCCCTAAGGTTGCCCAGCTTCACGCCATCCCCTTTGACGCAACCGAGCCGCCCGCAGTCCAAACAGGCACCCATTTTCGGGCAGGGCTCGGATGCGAAGTTGTGCACACAAACGCCGAGGTGGGTTTGATGGATAATGCGGTCCTGCTCACCCTCGCTCAGTTCCCTTACATCAGCAAGATTCAAAGGCTGATTGGTTTTGACCTTGTCCAGACGCTGAGCAGCGGTGCTGTGCTTCGTCTTGGGGTGGTAAGCCGCAACGTTCTGGGTGCGGTCTTCGATGGTTTCATGGTTGTAGACCGATCCCATCGACGTGCGCCCAGAGAAGGCGTCAATCAGGAACTGCGACAGACCGGCCTTCTGCATCTGCGTGTTCAATTCGTGCCGGAACGCATGCGTGTTGACCTTAAGACCGGGGTAGCCATAGCGCTCGAACAGGTTTTTCCTTTTCAGGTCGGTCGAGCCGCCTAATTGCTGAACCATTCGTTGAGAGTTCGCCGCGATCTCCACGCCAAACCCGTGTGTCGCAATAGCTGTACCTGAGTCTTCAACTAGTGCTCCTGTGCGCACGGTGAACAACGCATCACGGTACTTCACCCGAACTTTGCCCTCCATGTAGGGCGTGGTGTATGGAAAATCCTTTGGAAGATATTTCTCCCTCAACAGCATATTGAGCTTGCGCAGCGTGATCACATACCGGTCGTCAAATTCAAACCTCTGGATTCTTGGCTTGCCCTCGACATGTATGAGCGAGGAATTCCACCCGTCACGGATCTCGGCCACGAGGGCTCGGGCTGCGGGACTGAGCGCCTTTTGCTTCTCCATGCCTATTAGGAAACTGTTATTAAAGACGATTCTCGGTTCGACGCGCTCATGAACTCTGAGTTTCAGTGCGGCACAGGCTTCGGCGTACGTGAGTGATTCATCAGGGCCCCTGGGTGGCAGTCCTTCATGGGGCGGAAACTCATCGGGATGGTCTTCCAGCCAGGCTGCGTAAGCCCGCGCATCATCGGTGATCGGTTTCAGTAACGTGATGGCCCGCTCGACGACCGGCTCCATCTCAGGCTTAACGACGGGCTTCAGCGTCACCTGGTTTATCTTTTCCGCGTACCAGCGCAGGAACATGCGCCGATTGCCATGGTTATCCTCTTTGAATACCAGGCAATCCAATTCAATATCCGCCAATTCACCCAAGCGACTGGGTGCACTCAGCAACAGCGCACAGGCGGATGTCACAACGATATCGAGGGGGTTGGTCAATTCGTTTGAGAACACTTCCCCGAGGGCTCTAATCGCGTCAGGGTTGGGCAGCTTCTGTTCCCGATCCGTTCTTTGCTGCTTGAGCGTGCCAATCGGCCTCAGCGTCAGTGGAGAGGTCCACCGGAAATTCGACCTGAGAAGTTTTTTGTCCCGCATCAGGGTGATGATTTTCTCAAATGCCTTAGCGTTACAGTATGCGGTGTTGCCTTTTGTCCATTGACGGCTCATGTGCTCGCACGCTCTATTACAGACAGCGGCAGAAACCCGAGTCACATCCTGGGTACCGGTCACTTCGAACAGGGCGGCTTCCAGCCCCTTCACGGCCATCAGCGAGTCCTTTGGCGACTTTTTCTGCAAGAAAACCTTTCTATACACCAGTAAGGCCTTGGCAAAATCCACGAAAGGTGCCTGCATCGCCTTTGGGGCAATTTTGGTCGATTCGAGCGCAGTGAAGCTACAGCTTGAGAAGCCATGCTGGTGCCAACTGCCGTCTTCCCAGCGAATACTCTCGTGCACTCGATTGGGAATGCCTAAGGGCAGGGTCTGTTTTGCCCATTCGATAAACGCAGCGAGCTGAGCCTCCGCCTCCAGCTGGCTCTTGGGCTCAAAATCAACAACGTTATTCATCGGTTCAGAATCAAACGTATCGGTCATCCTCTGTCCTCCTTGGGTCCGATGATCGGCGCATGGCCTCACAATCCAGAATCACCTTGCGGCAAGCCAGAATGGCCCGATCCCAGAGCACACCGGTCGTTTTATCCGTGGCAATCGTTTGCTCCCGACGACGTTCCAATCGCTCAAGGACCGCACGGTGATTGCCATTCAGAAGGGGCTGGAATTTTCCGCATGCGTAGCAGGTGTAAGGCGCATCGAGATGGCAGGCGGCAGTGGCACCGCATACTGCCACATCCTCGATTTGTCGATCCGCTCGATCCGCGTTTTTCGCTGAGGTGCGATCCGTGACGATGATCCCGGTGAACGCATTTACCACTAAGGCCAGGTGGTCGCTCATCTTCGCGTCGATCAACGCCAGCAACTCCGCCGACACCTTTCGGTACGTTCGCACTGTCTGAGTATTGCTGTGCATCAATGCGCGGGCGATCGTCCACTCATCCAGCCCCGCATTCGAAAGGTCCGTGCCCAGGGTGTGCCTGAACCGGTGCCCCCGCGTCACTTTCAGTGGTTGATGGGTGCGAGGCGAAATTGGAAAACCCTCCATCCGCTCGATGCGCGTAAGCCATCCTCTAACCGTGCCGACGCAGACATGAAAGCTCGAATCAGGCGCGTCTTCGAGACCTTTTTGAAGAGGGCTATCGAGCAAAACAGGAGGATTCCGCCGCCGCTTCCAACCTACTGCTTCATCATAATCCACCTTCTTACGAAAGAGCGGCACATTCTGGATTGCTACATTCCAGTCGACACCGCCTGGATACGTTTGCCAGAGTTGCGCCAGAACCACCGCCTTGTAGGCCTGCACGGCGCTGTAGAGGTCCTCATCCAGGCTGAACATTTCGGACTTCGTTCGCCAACCCGCCTCGTCGTCTTTTTGCTTTGCCCAGTGAAATCTGACCTTGCAGCCCTGATCGGTCTTGGTGACGTCACCAAAAACCATCATTCGCACTTGCGCGCCACGCTGCCCGTAAATCATCAACATGCGCAGGTAAAGGTACCGCTCGAAATCTACGTGCCCGTGACAAAACTGCTCATGTATCCATTGGTGCAGCGCGTCTTGCTCCGCCTGCGTGAACGGGCCTTGTTCGGGGTCCAGGCTGAGGATCACATTGTTGCTGGAATTCTTTTTCTTGGGCAGTGCCTGGTAGGCGTCGATCAGGGGTTGCGACGGGCGCTGTTCGAGGGATTCGCAGTCGTGCCAAAACGCCATGAAAGCGGCAATGACACTAAACTCTCTTTTGTTAAAGCGCTCCCGCAGAGCGATGAGTTGACCCTCGTTGAGCGGGTCAAGCCCGGTCTGAGCAGCCCGCGACAACGCACTGGTAGTGCAAGCAACCGTGCCGGCTGCCACATCGGCCATTCGGTACGCCAGGGCGGCGTGCAACCAGGGCTTCCAGTCCGGCGAGACGCAGGCAACAGCGGCTTTCCAGTTGACTGAATGATTAGTTGATCTGTCCGGTTTCCACATCGGTTCGGCCGGTGTGAACACGTCCCCGCATTTCGCCAGGCGAGGCGTGTTCAGCCATGTATCGAGGCTGTCTTTAGTGGGTGCCTGAAGTGCTTCGACAGCGATGTTCACTCTGAACCTCCTTGTGTCGTGCCGGCCTTCTGACGATTGGCCGTAAACCGCTCGGCCCGTTTCTGTATCGCTTTGTCCGCCTCTTCCTTCCAGAATTTCGCGCCGTAGTGGCCGGGCATGTTCGAGTCTGGACTCCAGCCGAACATCCATGTGAGGTTTTTTTGAACTTGCGTGGTGCGATCCTCTGGCGTGAGCGCTGCCAGTTCCTCACGCATGCTTTCCAGCATCGTGTAGACCGCGTCATGCCTTAGAATATGCGGGTGCACATGAGCCAGTTCCGGCGCTATTTCTCGGACCCTGGACAGAACGCCATCCACTGCCTTGATGGTCAGAGGTCCGCCCTCATTTCGCTTGTGCGCCACCAGCAAAAACGGATGCCTTCTCGCTTTCGATGCGCCGCTACGGGGCTTTCTGTGGCGATATTTCGATTCGTACTCAGTGATTGCGTCATACAGGTCATCGGTCATCACCAGCATGCGCTCGTGGGTTTTGAATTGCGGGGCCATGGTTCGTGGATCGAGGCGCTCATCCTCCAAGTTGACCACTGCTAGTTGACGACTGTGCCAGTGAATATCGCTGGTTTTGATCAGCAGCATCTCGGAGCGTCGCAGCCCCATGTGGAGACCCAACAGCAAAATGATGTAGTTACGCATCCTGATGGCTTCATCTGAAAAGGGGTTCTCGGCGCTATCCGGATGCATGATTTCCAGCAAGCGATTTCGCTCCTGACTGGTAAGCCCTTTCATTTCGCCCATTCGCGTTTTTTTCCACGCGGGGCGAGCCGCTTTGATCTTGCGGTTGATGCGCTTCTTCAGATCGTCAACCGCCTCAAATCGTGTTGAGTGATCACCCAACTTGTCATAGAGGAAGGACAGATAGTCACGTACCGCCTCGATTCGCTGCTGCGCATGGACTTTGCCAACGGATTTGTAGGCAGTCGGATGCAAACGCATCCCCGCATACTTCATGGCCAAGGTTCCCTTGCTAAACCCCGCGTCTGACACAAACCTAGAAAGTTCACTATCTGTCAGGTATTGGCTGTGAGGGCGCTGTTCCAGGTGAGAAATCAGATCAATGGAGGAAAAAGCCAGAAACTCCTCAAACACAGTCAGATGCTCAAGGTACTTCTTGGTCGTTTCGAGGGCTCTGCCCGAGTGCTCCATGGTGATGTATAGGTTGGGGTAGTAGACCGGGATGTGGTCTTGCACCAGCAACTTTCTTCGAGCAGCATTCACCACCTGCTCTATGACCTGAAAACCCATATTGCTTCCTCATAAAACATAACTTTTCCAAGTATAGTCAGGGGTAACAGTTGCTCGGCGCAAAACCTAACTTTTACTTTCCCGAATTAAGCGCTTGTCGATATACCATCAAGCACTGAAAACACTGGATTAAAGGCGAGTCAGACCATGTCCAAAAGTGACAAAGCAGGCAAAACAGGCTCTTACGTCTACACCATGCACCGGCTGAGCAAGGTCGTTCCGCCGAAGCGCGAAATCCTCAAGAACATTTCCCTGTCGTTCTTCCCAGGCGCCAAGATCGGTGTGCTCGGCCTGAACGGCGCCGGTAAATCCACCCTGCTGCGCATCATGGCCGGCGTCGACACCGAGTTCGACGGCGAAGCCCGCGCCATGCCGGGCATCAATGTCGGCTATCTGCCGCAGGAACCGCAGCTCGATCCGGAAAAGACCGTGCGCGAAATCGTCGAGGAAGCGGTTGGTGTGATCAAGGACGCCCAGGCCCGCCTGGATGCCGTCTACGCCGCCTACGCCGAACCCGATGCCGACTTCGATGCGCTGGCCGCAGAACAGGCCAAGCTCGAAGCGATCCTGCAGGCATCCGACGGCCATAACCTGGAACGCCAGCTGGAAGTCGCCGCCGATGCACTGCGTCTGCCGGCCTGGGATGCCAAGGTCGCGCACCTGTCCGGCGGCGAGAAGCGCCGCGTCGCCCTGTGCCGCCTGCTGCTGTCGGCCCCGGACATGCTGCTGCTGGACGAACCGACCAACCACCTGGACGCCGACTCGGTGGCCTGGCTGGAGCGCTTCCTCCATGACTTCCCGGGCACCGTTGTAGCGATCACCCACGACCGTTACTTCCTCGACAATGTCGCCGGCTGGATTCTCGAGCTCGACCGCGGCGCGGGCATCCCGTACGAAGGCAACTATTCCGGCTGGCTGGAGGCCAAATCGGCCCGTCTGGCTCAGGAATCCAAGCAGCAATCGGCTCATGAAAAGGCCATGAAAGAAGAACTGGAGTGGGTGCGCAAAGGCGCCAAGGCCCGCCAGTCCAAGTCCAAGGCTCGCCTGCAGCGCTTCGAGGAAATGCAGTCGCAGGAATTCCAGAAACGCGCAGAGACCAACGAGATCTACATCCCAGCCGGCCCGCGTCTGGGTGACAAGGTCATTGAATTCAAGAACGTCACCAAGGGCTATGGCGACCGCGTATTGGTCGAAGGCCTGTCATTCAGCGTGCCGAAAGGCGCCATTGTTGGCGTTATCGGTGGTAACGGTGCCGGTAAGTCGACCCTGTTCCGCATGCTGATGGGCAAGGAAACGCCGGATTCCGGCAGCATCGAAATCGGCGACACCGTGCAGTTGGCCTGCGTGGACCAGAGCCGCGACGACCTGGACGGCGGCAAGACCGTATGGGAAGCCGTCTCCGACGGTCTAGCAGGCCGTTGAAAAAAGCCAGAGCCCGCGTGGCTCTGGCAAAATGGCGGCCATCCTCTTCTGCCGAAGCCAGCCCAAGCCGATGCGTGGACTCGACCTCAAACAAAACGAGCTGTTCAGTTATACGACGCTGGAGCAGCGCATCCCGAACGATCACCCGCTGCGTCCCCTGCGAGGCCTGGTCGATACCGTTCTGGCTTCGATGGATCGGGACTTCGACGGGCTGTACTCCACCCTGGGACGGGCCTCGATTGCGCCGGAGCGGCTGCTGCGCGCCTCGTTGCTGCAGGTGATTTACACCATTCGCTCCGAGCGGCAGTTGGTCGAGCAGATTGATTTCAACCTGCTGTTTCGCTGGTTCGTCGGCTTGTCGATGGACGAGCGCATGTGGGATCACTCGACCTTCAGCCAGAACCGTGACCGCTTGTTCAACCAGGATGTAGCGCGGCTGTTCTTCCAGCGCATCAAGTCGCTGGCCGCATGGTCCGAGTACGCCAGCAACGAGCATTTCAGCGTCGATGGCACGCTGATCGACGCCTGGGCCTCGCACAAGTCCTTTATCAAGAAGGATGGCGGCGACCCACCGGAGGATGGCACGCGCAACCCCGATGCCGACTTCAAGGGCGAGAAGCGCAGCAACGCGACCCACCAATCGACCAGCGATCCCGAGGCCCGGCTGGCGCGCAAGAGCAATGGCGATGCCAGTCGTCTGGCGCACATGGCCCACACGATGATGGAGCACCGCAACGGTCTGATCGTGGATGTGGAATGCACCGAGTTCAATGGACGTGCCGAGGTAGAGGCGGCGCTGGAGATGCTGGAGCGCACGGCCAAGCCGGGCAGCACGGTAGGTGCAGACAAGAATTACGACCAGAAGCGTTTCGTGCAGAGGGCGCGCGAGCTGAAAGTGACACCGCATGTGGCGCAGAAGCGCAAGGGCAGCGCCATCGATGGGCGCACCACGCGGCATCCGGGGTATGCCGCCAGCCAGAAGATCCGCAAGCGGATCGAAGAAGGTTTTGGCTGGCTGAAGACGGTTGGCGGCCTGCGCAAGACCAAGCTGATCGGTCGCGCCAAGCTGAGTGCTCAGTTATTGCTGGGTTTCTCGGTCTACAACCTGATCCGACTGGGTAGCCTGTCGGGTTGGTGGCGAGGATCGCATGTATAGGGCGAGTTACGCCCAAAAAACGCCGAAAGGCGTGAACGTGGTGCTGAAACCTGTCAAAAAGGCCTGAAGTCAGGCCTTGTGTGGACTCCGTTAGGCCAAAGCGCTTGAAAAAGCGCCAAACCGGACGGGTTGGGGCAGTTGAAGCCGAGTTTTTCAACGGCCTGCTAGACCAGATTCGCATTGGCAACTATGAGGTGCCATCGCGCGGTTACGTCGGCCGCTTCAACTTCAAGGGCGCCGACCAGCAGAAGTTCGTCAAGGACCTTTCCGGTGGTGAGCGTGGACGCCTGCACCTGGCGCTTACCCTCAAGCAGGGCGCCAACGTATTGCTGCTCGACGAACCGTCCAACGACCTCGACGTGGAAACCCTGCGTTCGCTGGAAGAAGCGCTGCTGGACTTCCCCGGCTCAGCCATCGTGATCTCCCACGACCGCTGGTTCCTCGACCGCGTTGCTACCCACATCCTGTCCTACGAGGACGACGGCGTGGTGTTCTTCGAAGGCAACTACACCGAGTACGAAGCCGACCGCAAGAAGCGCCTCGGCGATGCTGCCTCCCAGCCGCACCGCGTCAAGTACAAGAAGCTGGCGCAGTAAGCGGTAGATGACGACAACGGAGCCGGACAGGCTCCGTTGTCGTGTCTAGAGAAAGCACCCATAAATAATGGCACAATGCCGCCCATGTGAATGACTGATCCCCCCGGCAGGCGCGGCAATCGCACCATGCCGACCCTCGCGACCGACAAAGGACAATTCGCATGGCGGCACTTGGACTGCGCGGCAAATCACTGCTGGCATTGTTGCTCAGTTGCCTGCTTGCTTTCGTCTTTGCCGGTTTCATTGGCCGAGAGGCGTTACTCGGCGTGCAGAGCCGCTTCGGCGAGGCGTATGCGCGCAATGTGGTCCAACTCAACCGCGAACGCCTGTTCGCACCGGTTTCACGCGAACTGGCACTGGCTCAACGGCTGGCGGCTTCGCTACTGACGCTGGCCTGGTTGAACGACGAGCAGGACCCGGCCAAGCGCAAGATCTTTTTCCAGGAAGCGGCCGGCTACCAGCAAGCCTTCGGCGACCACGCGTATTTCGCGGCATCGGCGCGCAGCAATGGCTACTACTCCAACGGGCCTGACCAGGCAATCAGTGACACCCCTCGCTATGTGATGAGCTCGGATAACCCGCGTGACGAGTGGTTCTTCCAGACGCTGCAAACCGACACCCCCTACGCTATCAACGTCGACCGCTCCGTGGTTACCGGCGAGCTCAAGGTATGGTTCAACGTGCAGGTGCGCGATGGAGAACGACGCCTTGGACTGGTTGGCTCAGGAATCGCGCTCAAGGCATTTCTTGAGGACTTCATCGAAGCCAACAAGGTCGGCGTCGAATCGATGGTGCTCGATGCCTATGGCTCTATCCTGGTTCACCCGAATCAGAATCTGGTCACCCTCAACGCCGAAACCGCACGGGGTCGCTCGCTGTCGACCAGCGTCCTGGGCCTGCTCGACGACCTGAGCGCCGCCACCGCGTTGCGTCAGGCCATGCCGATAGCCGCGAGACGCCGGGGTCGGTGGCGACGCTACGTGTCACGCTGGACGGCGCCCCCAGACTACTCGCGCTGAGTTGGATACCCGAGCTGCAGTGGTTCGTCGCCAGTTCCGTGGATCTCGGAACCGCCCAGGTCGTCGAGGTACGCCCGCTTCTGCCAGCCATTGGGCTGTTTCTGGTGCTGTTCCTGTTGCTGATCGGCGGCGGCGCCTGGCTCGTGGAAAAACGCGTACTCAAACCGCTGCGCCAGTTGCGTCGCAGCGCCAGTTGCGTCGCAGCGCCCAGGCGCTGGCGGCAGGGCAATACGATGCACCACTGCCGCTTGGCCGGCAGGACGAAATTGGTGAGCTGAGTGCTGCCTTTGGAGCGATGGCGCAGAAGGTGCGCAGCCACACCAGCGAGCTGGAAAACCGTGTAAGGGAACGCACCCGCGATCTGGAGCAGGCCAATCTGGAAATGGCCGCTGCGCACAAGAAAATCGACGATTCCATTGATTACGCCAGCCTTATCCAGCGCTCGATTCTTCCGAATCGGCAGCTGGTAACTGCGATGGGGGATCGTCATGCGGTGCTCTGGCGACCACGGGACGTTGTCGGTGGCGACTTCTACGTCTATCGCGCCGACGAGCATGGTTGCCTGTTCGGGATAGTCGACTGTGCCGGCCACGGCGTACCCGGCGCGCTGATGACGATGCTTGCCCACGCGGCCATTGATCAGGCGCTCGACACTACCGGCCTGGAAGATCCAGCTGCCGCACTTTCACGCACTGACGCGATCGTTCGCAGCATGCTCCGCGATGAGGACGACTCCCACGCACTTGCCACCAACATGGATATCGGCCTGGCTTATGTCGATCTTCGGCAACGCAAGGTGCATTATTCCGGGGCGAAAATAGCGCTGTACTATTGTGATGGCGACGAGGTGCACGAGATCAAGGCGGCGCGACGCGCTATCGGTGACAAGCGGATCGGCGAATACCGCAACACCAGTATCGAGCTGCAGCCTGGGCGAACCTTCTACATGACCACCGACGGTTTCCTCGACCAGGCTGGCGGCGAGCAGGGTTACGGGTTCGGCAACAGCCGCTTCGCCAGCATGATCCGCGAGCACGCACAACTTCCCCTGGCCCAGCAGGGCGAAGCTTTCAGCCTTGCCCTGGCGCGCTATCAGGGTGAATTTCCGCAGCGCGACGACATCACGATGTTATGTTTCCGTTTCGATTGAGACAGGGAGTTGGCCATGGCCCCCATTGACATGTTCGCGATGCGCGAATGCTACAACCAGCAACAGATCATGCTGTGTTTCAACGGCCCTATCTCGCGCAGCCTGATCGAAGAAATCGGCAATGCACTGCGCAACTACATGAGCGAGGAGCAGGCACACCCATCGTCGGCCATGGATGTGTTCGCCGTGTACATCGAGATGACGCAGAACATCCGCCATTACACCCGCGAAAAGAACTGGTCCGATCAGCAGGCCGGCGCAACGGTCGTCGTCGCCCGTGATGATGTAGGCAGGTACGTGGTATCGGCCGGCAACCTTATCGAAACCGCCGACGGCCAACTGCTGCTTACCGCCGTCGCTGAGCTGGCGCAAAAGGACAAGGCCGGACTCAAAGCCCTGTACAAAGAACAGTTACGCAAACCTCGCGACGAACATGTGACCTCCGGCGCCGGCCTCGGCCTGATCGATATCGCACGCAAGTCCAGCGAGCCGCTCAAGGCCTCGCTGCAGCCGGTTTCCGACGAGCTTTCCTTCATTAGCCTGAGCGCCGTCATCTGAACTCCAAGAGCATCCACATGAACGACTTTTCTATCCCCGGCAGCCAGTCCACCCCCGCCATCCAGTCCGACTGGGAGAAAGGCATTGTCTCGATGCAGGGCGATTCTTACCCCGAAAACTCTTATGAGCTGTTCCATCAGGTCTACGAGTGGATCGAGCGCTTCCTTGGCGAAGCCGGGCATCCGCTCAGCCTCGAACTCCGCTTGCTGTATCTGAACACCAGCAGCATCAAAGCGATGATGGACATTTTCGACCTGCTTGAAGCGGCCTATCAGGAAGGCCGTCAGATTGCAGTCAATTGGTACTACGACATCCGCAACGAGCGCGTGGTAGAACTGGCCGAAGAGTTCAAGGAAGACTGCACCTTCCCCTTCTCCATCCTGAGTCACGACTGACGGAAGATCGATATGCGTGGGCCATCGCCGCTAGAGCACGAGGTTGCAACCCTCCTGACTGATCCGGAGTTCGAGGGTCATCCGCTGAAGGAAGCCCTGAGCCAGCTGTGGGGCGCCCACCATGACCTGCTTGGCCGAATCGAACGCATCGCCCGCGTATCGGACGGCTACCAGAGCATCGCCCGCGAGCGCGAACTGAGCCTTTCGGCGCGCTTCGACAAGCAGTTGCGCCAGCTGGAAAAGGTCGCACGCATCTCCGATCGCTACCAGATGATGATGCACGACCTGAACGCCTCCCTGCGCGAAGCCTCGACACTCGACTCGCTGACCGGCATCGCCAATCGCCGACTGCTGACCGAACGGCTGCGCGAGGAAAGCGAGCGCGCCAAACGCTATGCGCGACCACTTACGCTGGTCATGCTGGACATCGATCGTTTCAAGGTCATCAACGACGAACACGGCCACGAGGTAGGTGACCGTGTACTGATCGAAGTGGTCCGGGTGATGGAGGCAGAGATTCGCGAACAGGACCTGTGCGGCCGCTGGGGCGGTGAAGAGTTTCTGATCGTAATGCCCGAATGCACGGCACAAACCGCCTGGGCCGTCATGCGCCGCCTGGGAGATAGCATCGCGGCGCTCGGCGTCCGGGTGAACGACGAGCTGCTTGGTGTGACCGCCAGCATGGGCGTCGCGGAGCTGCATCTGGACGAGACTTATTCGAGCACTATAAATCGCGCCGACATCGCGCTATTGCGTGCCAAGCGCAGTGGCCGTAATCGCTGCGAGTTGTCCGAGTAAATCTCGACTCCGCGCGGCACTTTTTTGCACAAAAACGATGCACGGAATGCGACATTTCGGCGCACCGACTTCAATGGTTCAACCTACCCCGCCTCCAAATACCCCTCAAGCGGCAGTCTCAATGGTCTGTCGCCGCTGCTCTAAGCTCGTTCATAACCGCCCGCCCCGCACTACAGGAAGGCACTGCAGACCCATATCGCACTTCCGCGGTGCAAATCAGGTTTGCTACAGTCTCCGGCCAAAATTATTAATGACTGCCGACACGCGGTCGCCGAGGGCCTACCTGATGATCGAAACCGTTGATGCCTTTCTCGCGCGGTTGAAGCAACGCGACCCCCACCAACCCGAGTTCCACCAGGCGGTGGAAGAAGTGGTTCGCAGCCTCTGGCCCTTCCTTGAAGCCAATCCGCATTACATGCAGGCCGGCATCATCGAACGTATGGTCGAGCCGGAGCGCTCGATCATCTTCCGCGTACCCTGGGTCGACGACCAGGGCCGTGTGCAGGTCAATCGCGGCTTCCGCATCCAGATGAACAGCGCCATCGGCCCATACAAAGGTGGCCTGCGCTTCCATCCGTCGGTGAACATCGGCGTCCTCAAGTTCCTCGCCTTTGAACAGGTCTTCAAGAACTCCCTGACTTCGCTGCCCATGGGCGGCGGCAAGGGTGGCTCGGACTTCAACCCCAAGGGCAAGAGTGACAACGAAGTGATGCGCTTCTGCCAGTCGTTCATGACCGAGCTGTACCGCCATATCGGCGCAGACCTCGACGTTCCGGCCGGTGACATCGGCGTCGGCGGCCGCGAGATCGGCTTCCTCTTCGGCCAGTACAAGCGCCTGTCCAACCAGTTCACCTCCGTCCTGACCGGCAAGGGCCTGGCCTATGGCGGCAGCCTGATCCGCCCGGAAGCCACCGGCTACGGCTGCGTGTACTTCGCCGAGGAAATGCTCAAGAGCAGCCACAGCAGCTTCGACGGCAAGCGCGTGGCGATCTCCGGTTCCGGCAACGTTGCGCAGTACGCGGCGCAGAAAGTCATGGAACTGGGTGGCCGGGTCGTCTCGCTGTCCGACTCGGGCGGCACCCTGCACTTCGCGGACGGCATGACCGCCGAGCAGTGGACATACCTGATGGACCTGAAGAACGTCCGTCGTGGTCGCCTCGAGGAGATGGGCACGCACTTCGGCGTCACCTACCTGGCCGATCAGCGTCCGTGGAGCCTGCCGTGCGATATCGCCCTGCCCTGCGCCACGCAGAACGAACTGGATGGCGAAGACGCCCGCGCACTGCTGAAGAACGGCTGCATCTGCGTGGCCGAAGGCGCGAACATGCCCTCGACCCTGGAAGCCGTCGACCTGTTCCTCGAGGCCGGCATCCTCTACGCGCCGGGCAAGGCATCCAACGCCGGTGGTGTGGCCTGTAGCGGACTGGAGATGAGCCAGAACGCCATGCGCCTGCACTGGACCGCCGGTGAGGTGGACACCAAGCTGCACGGCATCATGCAGTCGATCCACCACGCCTGCGTCGCCCACGGCGAGGAAAACGGTCGGATCAACTACGTGAAGGGCGCCAACATCGCCGGCTTCGTCAAGGTTGCCGATGCCATGCTGGCCCAGGGCGTCGTGTAACGGCTGCGCCCGCCGCCAAGCCTCAGCCAGAAAGACAAAGCCCCCGTCGGATCGTCCGGCGGGGGCTTTTGTTTCGCGAGACTCCGCGCGGCAATCGCCTACCAGTAGTTCTCCACCGCCACCTGGCCGGGCCTGCGCGTCATCGCCAGGTTCAGATCACGCGCTTTCAGCACTGCTCGGGTGTCCTCGATCATCTGCGGGTTGCCGCAGAGCATGATCCGCGAATGCTCGGGCGCCAGCTGCAGATCGGCGGCGCGCTCCAGCTCGCCGTTCTCGATCAGCGTGGTGATGCGCCCGTGCAGCGCACCGGGTATCTGTTCGCGCGTTACCACCGGCATGTACAGCAGCTTCGAGCCCAGACCTTCCAGGTAGTCGCGTTGCGGCAGTTCGGCGATCAGCTGCTGATAGGCCAGTTCGCGGGCTTCGCGCACGCTGTAGACCAGAATGATGCGCTCGAAGCGCTGCCAGGCCTCGAAGTCCTGCAGGATCGACAGAAACGGGGCGATCCCGGTGCCGGTGGCCAGCAGCCAGAGATCACGGCCATCGGGAAAGCGATCGAGGGTGAGAAAGCCGAAGGCCTGCTTGTCCACCAGCAGCTCGTCGCCGACTGCCAACCGGCTCAGCTCGCTGGTGAATTCGCCGTCCGGCACGACGATGGAGAAGAAATCGAGAAACTCGTCGTGCGGCGCCGAGACCATGGAATAGGCGCGCCAGACGATGCAGCCGCTTGGCTTGCGCACACCGAGGCGGGCGAACTGCCCGGCGGTGAAGCGAAAACCGGGATCGCGGCTGGTACGCAGGGTGAACAGGTTAGGCGTCAGCGTCTGCACCTCTAGCAGGCGCTGGCGGGTGAACTTCTCTTCGCTGGCGGTCATACTTCGCTCCCTCCGAGCATCTTCGGGCCCACTGCACGCGGCGCCCGCATGGGTCCTTGATACTCCTTTACGCAGCCGACAAACACCGCCAGTTCTCATGCCTATTCTCGATACCCCCTATGCAAGCCTCGATCTGATCCGCCAGCCGGAGCAGCCCAACGAGCCGTTGCAGGCCTTCGATGCCGCCGACGAATACCTGCTGGCCCAGCTGCATGAGCAGGGATTGCCAGCGGCCACGCGAGTACTGATCCTCAATGACAGCTTCGGCGCCCTGGCTTGCTCGCTGGCCGCACACGTCGCGGTCACCAGCAGCGGCGACTCGCACCTCGGCCACCTGGCATTGCAAAAGAACCTGGCACGTAACGAGCTGCCGGCCGAGCGCGTGCGCTTCGTACCTGCCAGCGAGGTCGCCCGGGGCCCGTTCGACCGGGTGCTGATTCGCGTACCGAAAACCCTTGCCCTGCTGGAAGAACAGCTGATCCGCCTTCACGGCCAGCTGGCGCCCGGCGCGCAGGTGATCGCTGCGGCGATGATCAAGCATCTGCCGCGCGCCGCCGGTGATCTGCTGGAGCAGTACATCGGCCCGGTGCAGGCCTCGCTGGCGGTGAAGAAGGCACGTCTGCTCAGCGCAACGCCGAGCGCGAAACCGGCGCCGCAGTCACCCTACCCGACCCGCTACCAGCTCGATCAGCCGAAGCTCGAACTGCTCAACCACGCCAACCTGTTCTGCCGCGAAGGCCTCGATATCGGCCCCCGCGCCTTCCTGCCACATCTGCCGCAGGCACTCGGTGCACTGCGCGTCGCCGATCTCGGCTGCGGCAACGGCGTGCTCGGCATCGTCTACGCGCTGGGCAATCCGCAGGCGCAACTGACATTGGTGGACGAGAGCTACATGGCTGTGCAGTCGGCACGGGAGAACTGGCAGGCAATCCATGGCCAGCGTCCGGTCGAGATTCGCGCCGGCGACGGCCTGGCCGAGCAACCGCCGGCCTCGCTGGATCTGGTGCTGTGCAATCCACCGTTCCACCAGCAGCAGGTGGTCGGCGATTTCCTCGCCTGGCGCATGTTCACCCAGGCCAACGCAGCGCTGGCCAAGGGCGGCGAGCTGTGGATCGTCGGCAATCGCCACCTCGGCTATCACCTCAAGCTCAAGCGCCTGTTCGGCAATGCCGAGCAGGTCGCCGCCACACCGAAGTTCGTCATTCTGCGGTCGATCAGGGCATGAGCGAGGCGCCGGTCCGCCTCAGCATCCGGCAGTTCGCA
Organism: Stutzerimonas chloritidismutans AW-1; assembly: GCF_000495915.1. Lineage (GTDB taxonomy): Bacteria > Pseudomonadota > Gammaproteobacteria > Pseudomonadales > Pseudomonadaceae > Stutzerimonas > Stutzerimonas chloritidismutans. The sequence goes on along the minus strand of NZ_AOFQ01000065.1, from coordinate 20,597 downwards.
GCGCGCTGCGGCCTGTCCGCCGATACGCTGCGCTATTACGAAAAGATCGGCCTGCTACGGCAGGTCGCTCGGGACGCCAGCGGTTTTCGCGTCTATGGCCCACGCGACCTGGAGTGGATCGGCTTCATCCTGCGCCTGAAAGACACCGGCATGGCGTTGGACGACATCATCCGCTATGCCGATCTGCGCGAATGTGGAGATACCACCCTGGCAGCGCGCCAGGCGTTGCTTGAGCAGCATGCTGCCGGGCTGCACGAACGCATCCAGCGCGACCATCAGCATCTCGACGCGCTGCAGGCGAAGATCGCGCTGTATCGGCAGCAAACTTCCGCTTGACCTGGAGTCGACTCCAACCCGCAGGCTTTCCTCTGACCTATTGAGAGGAACGCTCCATGTCTGTATCAGCCCGCTACACCGAAGGCCTGGCCAAGCTCGACGAGATCGACGGCGAGGCCGGGCGCAAGGTCATCGACAGCCTGCAAGCCATTGCGCCGGACTTGGCGCGCTACGTGATCGAATTTCCCTTCGGCGACATCTACCAGCGCCCCGGCCTCGACCTGGCCCAGCGTGAGCTGGCGACCGTGGCGGCGCTCACCGCACTCGGCCATTGCCAACCACAGCTGGCCGTGCACGTTCATGGCGCGCTGAACGTCGGCTGCGCGCCGGAGCAGATAGTCGAGGTGGTCATTCAGATGGCGGTGTACGCCGGTTTCCCGGCCGCGCTCAACGGCATGCACACGGTCAAGGCGGTGTTTGCCGAACGGGGCCTTTTGCCGGATGCGTGATCGGCAAACCAGCACACCACGTGGCTAAGCCGGCCGACAACAGGTTCTGTGCCCTGGCGCAGTGGCGGTTGGAGGGCTAGCCCACCAACCGTACGGACATCGCAGCCGCCGTCGAAGGCGCGTTACAGCACCTTGTCCAGGGTGATCGGCAGATCCCGCACGCGCTTGCCCGTCGCGTTGTAGATCGCATTGGCCACCGCCGCCGCCACGCCGACAATGCCGATCTCGCCCACGCCTTTGGACCCCAGGTCGTTGACGATCTCGTCGTGTTCCTCGACGAAGATCACGTCGATCTCGGGAATGTCCGCGTTCACCGGGATGTGGTACTCGGCAAGGTTGTGGTTCATGTAGCGGCCGAGCCTGTGATCGATCAGCGTCTCCTCGTGCAGCGCCTGGCCGATGCCCCAGACCACGCCACCGACGATCTGGTTGCCGGCGGTCTTCGGGTTGACGATGCGGCCCGCGGCAATCGCGCTGACCACACGGCTGACCTTGATGGTGCCGAGGTCCTCGTCGACGCGCACCTCGACGAACACCGCCGAATGGGTTCCCGTCGCCCAGGCGTCGCGCTTCTCATCAGGCTTGACGCTGGCTTCGGCCTCCAATGCGCCGCTGACCTGGACGATGTCGCGCAGCGGCACGGCATGCTCGCCGGATTTCAGCCGCAGTTGGCCATCGACAAACTCCACCGTCTCCAGATTCGCTCCGGTAAAGGGTGAAGCCGGCGACTGCTGTACGGCGTCCAGCAGCTTCTGCCGCAGGCCGGCGCATGCGCGTTGCACCGCACTACCGACCGAGGACACGGTGGCCGAGCCACCCTCCAGCGGTGCCTGCGGCAGACTGGAATCGCCCAGGCGGAACTCCACCTCGGCCATCGACAGGCCCATCGCATCGGCGGCGATCTGGGTCATCGCGGTGTAGGTGCCGGTGCCGATGTCGGCGGTGGCGCTGGTCACCAGCAGCCGGCCGTCGGCATCGAGGCAGGCGCGCGCACTGGCCGGCATCTGCATCGCCTCCCAGACGCCGGTGGCCATGCCCATTCCGACCAGCTGATGACCGTCGCGCAGGCTGCGCGGTTGCGCTGGACGCCGCGACCAGCCGAAGCGCTCCGCACCCTGCTGGTAGCAGGCACGCAGCTCCTTGCTGGAATAGCGCTTGCCCTCGTTACCGTTGATGTCGGTGTAGTTGCGCAGGCGCAGCTCCAGCGGATCGATACCGACTTCATGGGCCAGCTCGTCCATCGCGCACTCAAGCGCATAGACACCGATGGTCGCGCCCGGGGCGCGCATGTCCAGCGGGGTATAGACGTCCAGCGGCGCCAGGCGGTAGCCGAGGCGCACGTTGTCGCAGGCGTAGAGCATGCCGGACCACTCCACCTCGTGCTCGGTGAAGTCCTCGAAGCGCGAGGTCTGGCCGATGGCCCTGTGCTCGATCGCCCGCAACCGTCCTTCGCCATCTGCCGCGAGCGTCAGCTGTTGGAACGTGCGCGGGCGATAGCCAAAGGTGAACATCTGCTGCCGAGTCAGTTCGACGCGCACCGAGGCCTTCAGCTTGAGTGCGGCCATCACCGCCAGCGGCAGCTGATATTGCGGGCGCAGGCCGGAGCCGAAGGCACCGCCGACGAAGGGCGCAAGCACGCGAATCTTGCCTTCCATGTCGAAGACCTGTTCCAGATAGCGCTGGCAGTTCTGCACGCCCTGGGTCTTGTCATGGATCAGCAGCTCGCCGCCCGGCTGGTACTGGACAATGGAGGCATGCGGCTCCATCGGGTTGTGGTGCTCGACCGGGGTGCCGTACTCGCAATCGATGCGCTTTGCCGCCGCGGCGAACGCCGAGTCGAAATCGCCGCGCGGCTCCGGCAGCTCCGCCGGCGCTTCATGGGCCTGCTCACGCGCAGCCTGCAGATCGGTCTGGTGCGCTTCGACCTCGTATTCGACGCGCACCAGGCTCGCCCCGTGGCGCGCCAGCGCCTGCGTTTCAGCAACGACCAGCGCCAGTGGCTGGCCGCTGTAGAGCACGCGGTCGTTGTACAGCGGGCGGAACGGCGAGCCGTCGGCGGCATCGTCGTCCTCGTAAGGCTCGTCGTAGCTGGCCACCGGCGGGCGGTTCTGGTGGGTCAGCACCAGTCGCACGCCGGACAGTGCCTCGGCGGCGACGGCATCGATACGCGTGATCCGGCCGCGGGCGATGCTGCTCGACACCACGGCGCCATACAGCAACCCCGGCACCTCGGCCTCGGCGGCGTAACACGCCTTGCCGGTGACCTTGAGCGGACCGTCGACACGGTCCAGCGGCTTGCCCAGTGGAGAGTTGGCGCTGTTCATCGGACGGTTCCTCCGGCGGCTTCGGTCAGTGCACGCACGATGGCGCGCCGGGCCAGGTCGATCTTGAAAGCGTTGTCGGCGAGCGGTTGCGCGCCTTGCAGCAGGCGATCGGCCGCCGCGGCGAACCTCGCCGGCTCGGCGCGCTGACCACTGAGCAGGTCTTCGGCTTCCTCCAGCCGCCAGGGTTTGTGGGCCACGCCGCCCAGAGCGATGCGTGCGCGACGGATGACGTCGCCATCGACCTCCAGCGCGGCGGCAACGGAGACCAGCGCGAAAGCGTAGGACGCGCGGTCACGCACCTTGAGGTAGGCGCAGTGGCTGGCGAAGCCTTCCACCGGCAGTTCAACGGCGGTGATCAGCTCGCCCTCGGTGAGCACGTTGTCCAGCTGCGGCTGGTCGCCGGGCAGGCGGTGAAAGTCCACCAGGTCGACGCGCCGCTGGCCATGTGGCCCTTCGATGTGCACCCGCGCGTCCAGCGCCGCCAGCGCGACGCACATGTCCGAGGGATGCACGGCGACGCACGCATCGCTGGCACCGAGGATGGCGTGGATGCGGTTGCGCCCGTCGCGTGCGCCGCAGCCGGACCCCGGCTCGCGCTTGTTGCACGGGGTGGCGGTGTCATAGAAGTAGTAGCAGCGGGTGCGCTGCAGCAGATTACCGCCGGTGCTGGCCATGTTGCGCAGCTGCGGCGATGCCCCGGCAAGAATGGCCTTGCTCAGCAGCGGGTAGCGCTGCTCGATCTGCGGGTGCCAGGCCAGGTCGGCGTTGCTCACCAGCGCACCGATGCGCAGGCCACCCTCGGCGGTCTGTTCGATCTCGCGCAGCGGCAGGCCGTTGATGTCGATGAGCTGGCCCGGATGCAGCACGTTTTCCTTCATCAGGTCGAGCAGGTTGGTGCCACCGGCGATATAGCGGCTGTCCGGCCCGTGCAGGGCGATGGCCTGGTCGATACGTTCGGGGCGCTGGTAGCTGAACGGCGTCATTGCGCACCCTCCTGGCCACGTAGCACCGGCAGTGCCTCCTCAATGGCGGCGAGGATGTTCGGATAGGCGCCGCAACGGCAGAGATTGCCGCTCATGTGTTCGCGGATCTCGTCGCGGCTGCTGGCGCAGTGCTCGGCCGCGAGCCCGGCCGCCGAGCAGATCTGCCCCGGCGTGCAATAACCGCACTGGAAGGCATCGTGCTTGACGAAGGCGGCCTGCAGCGGGTGCAGCGCCTCGGTGCTGGCCAGGCCCTCGATGGTGGTCAGACGCGCGCCGTCGTGCATCACCGCCAGGGTCAGGCAGCTGTTGATACGCCGGCCGTCGAGCAGCACCGTGCAGGCGCCGCACTGGCCGTGATCGCAGCCTTTCTTGGTGCCGGTCAGGCCGAGCTGGTCGCGCAGCAGGTCGAGCAAGGTGGTCCAGGGTTGCACCTGGAGCTCACGGCGTTCGCCGTTCAGCTCCAGGCTGATGGTGCAGGTCTGGCCTGCGGCTGAAGAATTTTCGCTCATGGCGGCCTCACGGTTTGGGCGTTGGTATGCGCTGTCCGTGCGTCTTGGGGTACGACTGACGTGGCGCGAAAATCGTTCAGCCCTGCTGGTCGAGTGGCTGCGGCTGACTGAGGGTCATCTCGCCGCGAACGGCGTGGCGCTGCGCTCACCGGCCAATTGATTTGTGCTGGTTTTGGTAGTCGCTACGGCGATGGTCTTCAGGCCTGCCGGCGATCATCGGGATGGTCGATGTCCTGCAGTACACCGGGATCGTTCAGGGCGAGCTCCAGTACCGGGTGCGCCGCGAAAAGCACCTGGGCACCGCGATCACCGTCCAATTGCAGCAGCGCATCGCGATGGGTGCTGCCGATGCCGCGCGGATGGCCAGGGCGGCCGTCATAGGTCGGCACGACCAGGTTGTCCTCACGGATAGCCGCGGCGATCTCGCGCAGGGTCCGCGGCTGCACATAGGGCATATCCGCCAACGCCACCAGCCAGCCACGCGCCGCCGGCGCATGGGCGACGGCCTGCGCGAGGCTGTGGCCGAGCCCGCGGGTTTCCAGCACAAGCACCTCGCAGTCGGCAGCGTTGGCGCTCAGCCAGTCGCGCAGAGGCAGATTGTCTGCTCGGGTCACCACCAGCAATCGTTCGGCGACACCGCGAAGATTGGCCAGCGTGGCCGCCAGCACCGGCGGCGAAAACGCAGCAGCCAGGCTGAGCGCCAGCAGCTTGTCCGCACCACCGGCAGCTCGATAACGACTGCCCTGCCCCGCAGCCAGAACGATGGCGCAAACGCCCGCTTCAGGCACAGCGCTGTTGTTCCGGCAACGCCTGTCTGACCAGGGCGCCGTTTTTCAGCGCCACCACCTCGGCCATCAAGGACAGCGCGATTTCCGCCGGTGTACGGCTGCCGATGGGCAAGCCGATGGGGCCGTGCAACCGCTGCACCTGGCGCTCGCCGAGGCCCAGTGACAGCAGGCGCGTCTTGCGCTTCTCGCTATTGACCCGTGAGCCCAGCGCGCCGACGTAGAAGGCTTCGGACTGCAGCGCGGTGAGCAGCGCCATGTCGTCCAGTCGTGGATCGTGCGTCAGCGCGACGATGGCGGTGTGTGCATCCGGTTCGATGGCCAGCACGGCATCGTCCGGCATGCCGGGGACGAAGCGCACCGCCGCCGCATCCCAGTCGTGGGCATAGCCTTCGCGCGGGTCGCAGATCAGAACTTCGAAGCCGAGGCCGTGGGCCAGGTCGGCGACATAGCGCGACAGCTGCCCGGCACCGATCATCAGCAGGCGCCAGGCCGGGCCGAATGGCGCGCGCAGGGTATGGCCATCGAACTGCAGCGCCGCGTCGCGGCCGGCGGCTTGCAGACTTACGTTGCCACTGGCGATATCCACGCAGCGCAGCAGCCGCTCGTGTGCGGCGCAGCGCCGCAGCAGCTCGTCGATCCAGCCGGCATCGCGCAATGGCTCCTGCAGCAGGCGCAGGGTGCCACCACAGGGCAGACCGAAACGCGCGGATTCTTCCTTGCTCACGCCATAGGTGATCAGCTGGCAGGTCGACGGTGGCTGGTCAGCCATGACCCGGGCGAGCAGATCGTCCTCGACGCAGCCGCCAGACACCGAGCCTTCAACGCGGCCATCGCCGCGCAGCGCCAGCAGCGAACCCACCGGACGTGGCGCACTGCCCCAGGTTTCCAGCACCGTGTAGAGCACCACCGCGTGGCCGTCGCACAACCAGTCGCGGGCGCGCCGCAGCACCGCCAGATCGACACTGTCCATCGTTCTCCTCGGCTCTAGCCAGTTGCCGCCGAAACTTCCGGCAATGCAAGGAATGACCGATCCGGGACGAGGTTAGTTCGTCGCAGGCACCAGCATTGCGTCGGCCACCTCGCGCCGCTTGCCCCGTCCGGCCAGGCGCTCCACCAGGGTCAGGGCGAATTCCAGGGCGGTCGCCGGGGCCTGACTGGTGATGCAGTTGCCGTCCACCACCACCGGCTGGTCGAGGAAATGTGTGCCGGTGAGGTTGTCGCTCATGCCTGGGTAGCAGGTCACCTGGCGGCCCTTGAGCACGCCGTAGGGATGCAGCGCCACTGCCGGCGCGGCGCAGATCGCGGCGAAATCGAGACCGGCACGGGCCTGCTGGCGAACACGCTCGGCCAGCGGCTCCAGCTCGCCGAGGGTCTTCGCGCCGGGCATGCCGCCGGGCAGCACGATCAGGTCGAAATCCTGCGCCAGCACGTCGAGCAGCATGGCGTCCGCAGTGATCCGCGTGCCCCGCGCGCAGGTCAGCATGCGCCGCTCTTCGGCACTGGCCACCAGTACCTCGAACTCGGCACGGCGCAGCACGTCGATCAGGGTGACGGTCTCCAGGTCTTCGGAACCGTCGGCGATCGGAATCAGGACTCGTTTGCTCATGGCCTTCACCTGCTCAATGGAAATTCAACCGCGCTGCCGCCCGGTGTAAGATGCGCGGCTTTTGCGATGACACGCGAATCGCCCGCCAGAGGCGACAGCCCTCACACTGACCGGCACATAGAGGATCGACCATGCTGGAAAAGCTATTTCAACTCAAGGCGCACAACACCACGCTGCGCACCGAGGTCCTGGCCGGTATCACTACCTTCCTGACGATGGCCTACATCCTCTTCGTCAACCCGAGCATCCTCGCCGAAACCGGCATGGATCACGGCGCGGTGTTCGTTGCCACCTGCCTGGCCGCGGCCATCGGCTCGGCGATCATGGGGCTGATTGCCAACTACCCGATCGCGCTGGCGCCGGGCATGGGCCTGAACGCCTTCTTCACCTACACCGTCGTGCTGACCATGGGTTACACCTGGCAGACCGCGCTGGGTGCGGTGTTCCTCTCCGGCGTGATCTTCTTCGGCCTGTCGATCTTCAAGATTCGCGAGTGGATCATCCACAGCATTCCGCTGGCCCTGCGTGCCGGCATCGCCGCGGGTATCGGCCTGTTCCTGGCGATCATCGCGCTGAAGAACGCAGGCATCGTCGTCGACAACCCGGCCACTCTGGTCGGCCTCGGCGACCTCAGCGCTGGCGGCCCGCTGCTGGCCTGCCTGGGCTTCTTCCTGATAGCTGCGCTGGCCTACCGGCAAGTCACCGGCGCGGTGATGATCGGCATTCTGGTGGTCACCGGCCTGTCGATCCTGCTCGGTCTGTCGCAGCTCAACGGTGTGGTATCGATGCCGCCGTCGCTGGCGCCGACCTTCATGCAGCTGGACATCATGGGCGCGCTGGATATCGGCCTGATCAGCGTGATCTTCGCCTTCCTCTTCGTCGACCTGTTCGACACCTCCGGCACCCTGATCGGCGTTGCGCAGAAGGCCGACCTGCTGGACAAGGACGGCAAGATGCCGCGCCTGGGCCGCGCCCTGCTGGCTGACAGCACCGCGACCATGGCCGGCGCCGCACTGGGCACCTCGACCACCACCAGCTATATCGAATCCGCTGCCGGCACCGCTGCTGGAGGTCGCACCGGCCTGACCGCCTGCGTGGTCGCGCTGCTGTTCCTGCTCAGCCTGTTCTTCGCCCCGCTGGCCGGCGCCGTACCGGCCTATGCCACCGCACCGGCACTGCTGTTCGTCGCCGTGCTGATGATGAGCAGCCTGGCCGGCATCGACTGGGACGACCTCACCGTCGCCGCGCCGGTCGTGGTTGCCGCGCTGGCCATGCCGCTGACCTTCTCCATCGCCAACGGCATCGCCTTCGGCTTCATCGCCTGGACCGCGATCAAGCTGCTGGCCGGCCGCTGGCGCGAGCTGAGCCCAGCGATGTGGATTCTCTCGGCGCTGTTCGTGGTCAAGCTGGGCTGGTTCGCCGGCTGATCGCAGCGTAGGGTGGATGACGCTTTTCTCATCCACCTTCCGTGCGGCAACGGTGGACGGATGAAGCGTCAGCTGCGCGCCGCGATCCACCCTACGATTTACCTACCTTTCCAAGAGTCTTCATGAGCGCTCCGCAATTCGATCCCGCCACCTACGCCGCCCAACTCGCCGAGAAAGCCGCCCGGCTGGAGGAGCTGCTGGCACCGTTCGATGCACCGGCAGCGGAGGTCTTCGACTCGCCCCGCGAGCATTACCGCCTGCGCACCGAATTTCGCCTGTGGCGCGAGGATGGCCAGCGCCATTACGCGATGTTCGAGCAGGGCGACAAGCACAAGGCGATCCTGATCGACGACTTCCCCATCGCCAGCCGCCGCATCAACGAGCTGATGCCGCAACTGAAGGCCGCCTGGCAGGCGTCGGAAGTCCTCAGCTTCAAGCTGTTCCAGGTCGAATTTCTCACCACCCTGGCCGGCGATGCGCTGATCACCCTCGCCTACCACCGCCCGCTGGACGAGGCCTGGCAGGCCGAAGCCGGGCAGCTTGCCGCCGACCTCGGCGTCAGTCTGGTCGGCCGTTCCAAGGGCAAGCGCATCGTCATCGGCCGCGATTACGTTGAAGAAGCGCTGGTCGTCGCCGGACGGACATTCCGCTATCGCCAGCCCGAGGGCGCCTTCACCCAGCCCAACGGCGAGGTCTGCCAGAAGATGCTGAACTGGGCCTTCGACGTGCTCGGTGAGCGCGACGACGACCTGCTCGAACTCTACTGCGGCAACGGCAACTTCACCCTGCCGCTGGCCACTCGCGTGCGCCGCGTGCTGGCCACGGAGATCAGCAAGACTTCGGTCAACGCCGCGCTGGCCAATATCGCCGACAACGGCATCGACAACATCGAGCTGGTGCGTCTTTCCGCCGAGGAGCTGACCCAGGCGCTGAACGAGGTGCGCCCGTTCCGCCGCCTGGCCCATATCGACCTGAAGAGCTACGACTTCGGCAGCATCTTTGTCGACCCACCGCGCGCCGGCATGGACCCGGACACGTGCGAACTGGCCCGTCGCTTCGAGCGCATCCTCTACATCTCCTGCAACCCGGAAACCCTGGCGCAGAACATCGCCCAGCTCGCCGACACCCATCGCATCGAGCGCTGTGCGCTGTTCGACCAGTTCCCATACACCCACCACATGGAATCCGGGGTGCTGCTGGTCCGCAAGTGATCGGCCCGACTGAACGCCGGCCGCCTGGCGGCGTTCCACATCCATAACCACTGACACGTTATGGATGTGACAGCATGCTGGTTTTCGAGCCGATCTATACCGATGGCCTGGCGCAGATTTCCTACCTGGTGGGCGACAGCAATGCCGCGGTCGCCGCGGTGATCGACCCGCGGCGCGACGTCGATATCTACCTCGACCTGGCCCGCGAAAAAGGCCTGCGCATCGCCTACGCCATCGAAACCCACATCCATGCCGACTTCGTCTCCGGTGCCCAGGCGCTGGCCGAACGCAGCGGCGCAGAGATCATCGGCGGCTGCTCAGCGGACTACGGTTTCGAGCTGCGCCAGGCTGCCGATGGCGAGGTGCTGGAGCTCGGCCAGGTCAGCCTGGAAATCATCTACTCGCCCGGTCACACGCCGGAACACATCTCCCTGCTGCTGCGCGACAGCCAGCAGGGCAAACAGCCGTTCGCTCTCTTCACCGGCGACACCCTGTTCAACCTCGACGTCGGCCGGCCAGACCTGCTCGGCGAAGACAGCACCCGACAACTGGCCGCGCAGCTTTACGGCACGCTGTTCACCCGCTACCTGCCGCTCGGTGAGCGTGTCGAGATCTACCCCTGTCACGGCGCGGGCTCGGCGTGCGGCAAGTCGATCGGCGACCGGCGGCGCTCCACGCTTGGCAACGAGCTGTTGTTCAACCCGGCGCTCAACCAGCGGCGCAACGAGGCCGAATTCATCGACTGGCTGCTCAGCGGCATGCCCGAGCCGCCGCGTCACTACGCGAGGCTGAAGAAGCTCAACGTGCGCCCGGCTGCACGCATGCACGGCCCGTCACTGCCGGCGCCGCTGTCGCCGCTGTCGCCGGAAGAATTCGCCGAGCGCAGCGCCGACCACAGCGCCGTGCAACTGGTCGACCTACGCTCGATCCTCGCCTTCGGCGGCGGCCATGTGCCCGGCGCGCTGAATATCGCCCTGCAGAACGAGTTCGTCAGCTGGGCCTGCTGGATGCTCGACGATCAGCGACCGATCTACCTGATCGGCGAGGACAGCGAGCAGATCCACCAGGCCACGCTGCAGCTGTACCGCATCGGCCTCGACCACGTGGCGGGTTACCTGCGCAACGGCATGAGCGACTGGCAGAACGCCGGCCTGCCACTGGAGTGCGTCGGCGAATGGACGGTGCACGAGCTCGATCGTCGCCGCGACGATCCCCAGGTACAGGTACTCGACGTGCGTGCCCCCGAGGAGGTCGAGCAAGGGCGCGTGCCCGGCGCCCGCCACGCCTTCGTCGCCCATCTGCCCGAAGGACTGGAGCAACTGGACAAGGACAGGACCGTGGCGACCTATTGCGGCAGCGGTTACCGCGCCTCGATTGCCGCCAGCATCCTCAAGCGCGAGGGTTTCCGCGACGTGGTAAACGTGCCCGGCTCGTGGCTCGCCTGGCAGAAGCACGATCTGCCGGTGGCGGAGCGCTAAGCCCGCCGCGGGGTAACCCGCCAAGGGTGGAAAACGGCCGACGGCCTTTTCGACTGCCCGGGCGCTTCCGCCCGCCGGATAAAGGCTATGCCGTTATCCGGCGGACGCTGCGTCAAATCATGCAAACCAGGGCCTTTTGCATCTCAGTACTCCACCTGCAATTCGGCGCTGCGCGGTTCGGCCTGGCAGGCCAGCGTCCAGCCCTGGCGCACCTCGCTTTCGCTCAGCACCTGATTGCTGCGCATGCTCACGCTGCCCTCCACCACCCGGCACTTGCAGGCGGCGCACACACCCGAGCGGCAGGCGCTCGGTGGTTGCAGGCCGGCGTGCTCCATAGCCTCCAGCAGCACCTCTCCACGCGGCACGTCCAATTCGTGACGGCGACCGTCGAGCGCGACCCGCAGGCGACTGCGGCGCCCGCCCGGTGCGACCGTCGGCACTGCGGCGGCAAAGCGCTCCAGATGGATGCGCGAGGCATCCACACCCAGCTCGACCAGCGCGGCGCTGGCGGCATCCATGAACGGTTGCGGTCCGCAGACAAAGGCGTCGGCGGCAGACCAGCCGGCAATCCTCTCGGCGATCGCCCGACCGCTCGGCACGCCCTGCTCCGCATCAAGCCAGATGCGCAGCTGCAGGCGCTCGGGGTAACGCACGGCCAACTCGGCCAGTTCCTCGGCAAAGATCAGGGAGGCTGCATCGCGGCTGGCGTAGAACAGGCATACCCGCCCACTGCCCTCGACCAGCGCGGCCTGCAGGATCGCCATCAGCGGCGTGATGCCACTGCCGGCGCCAAGCAGCAGCAGATCGTCATCCAGGTTGCGCGGCACGAATACACCGGCCGGCGGCAGCGCCTCGATGCAGTCGCCCGCCTGCAGGTTGTCCAGCAGCCAGTTCGACGCCCGGCCGCCGGGCACCCGCTTGATGGTGATGCGCAGCGCACCATCCGCCTGCGGCCGCTGCGACAGCGAGTAGCAGCGCAGCAGCACCGGCTCGGCACCAGGCACCTTCAGCGTGAGGAACTGCCCCGGCTGCGCGGCAAAGCGTGCGCGCTGGGCGGCCGGGACCTGCAGGATGAATGAGTAGCTGTCGGCGGTTTCGGCCTGGCGTGAGGCGATGCGCAGACGGGTGAATTCACCGGCAACCGGCGTCGGCGACGATGCGAGCGAGGTCGCCACCGCAGTTGCAGCCGGCGCCGCGGCCGAAGCCGAAGCCGAAGCCGAAGGTGCAGTCGAAGCCGGCCCCGACTTGGGCACGCCACGCAGCATCGGCCACACCGACTTGCGGCGGAACAGCAGCACATAGCCGACATGCAGGCCGATCAGCCACAGCCCCAGATTGGCGAAGAACTCGTGCACTTCCTCGGCATCGCCCATCCAGCCGATGAAATCGATGTCGCTGGCGGCGCCGAAGACATCCGGCCCCACGCCCGGCAGGGCGGCCAGCACATCGCCGTTGTCGACCATACCCAGGCCGACCACGCTGGCAATGGCGAAACTGCCCAGCGCGCCGACCGTCAGCCACTTGCCGACGCTCGACAGGCCCGGCTTGCTCCGCTGGCCCTTCGGCGGCAGCAGCTGCGGGAAGCCGCGCAGGCGCAGCGGCACGATCAGCAGGCGCCACACCAACAGCGCGACCAGGCCGTAGCCCAGCCAGATATGCAGCGTCTCGGCGTCGTCACCGCTGAGGTAGGCGCCAAGAAAGAAACCGGCCAGCAGCCAGTGGAACAGACGGAAACGATTGAAAGCAGCCACGACGGCGATCCTCTTTGATGGATGCCGTCTTTGTATTCCCGCGAGCTGAAACGAAACTGAACGCCACCGGCCGCTGCGGTTCAGCTTGGCGTAAGGCAGCGCGCCTAGGCTGCGCTCATTCCCAACCGGAGAGCGCACCATGAAAGCCCGCTGGATCATCCTCCTGTCCTGCTGCCTGAGCCTGCCGGCCCTGGCCGAAACCGAACACCCGCTGCTGGCCGGCTACGCCGCCCAGGCGCGTCAGGAGAATCCGAACTTCGCCGGTTTCTCCGCCGAGCGCGGCAAGGCGCTGTACTTCGCCGAGGAGCAGCGCGACGGCAAGACCATGAGCTGCACCACCTGCCACACCGCCGACCCGCGTCAGCCCGGCAAGACGCCGGCGCACCGCAAGGTCGATCCGCTCGCCCCGGCCGCCAACCCGGAGCGCTTCACCGACCTGAAGAAGGTCGAGAAATGGTTCCGCCGCAACTGCGACGACGTCTTCGCCCGCGAATGCACGGCGCAGGAAAAAGGCGACTTCATCAGCTGGATAGACAGCATCCAATAGGAGCGCGCCATGAAGATCGCATCCATCGTTGCCGTCGCCGGACTGACCTCCGCCTTGGCGCTGACCGGCTTCAGCCTTGCCGATGACGACGACCATGATCGCCAGGGCTACAAGCGCCCCAAGCGCCTGGCGGTGCCGAACGACGCACCGCTGGTGTGGAAGGAAGAATGCGCCGCCTGCCACATGCTCTACCCGCCGGGCCTGCTGCCGGCCAAGGCCTGGCGCCAGCAGATGCAGACGCTCGATGAGCACTACGGCAGCAACGCCACGCTCGATCCCGACCAGGAGCGCGAGATCCTCGAATTCCTGCTCCGCGCCTCGGCGGGCAACAGGTTGCCTGTCGAGCCGTCGCCGACCGCCGGCGAGCCGCCACGCATCAGCCAGACCCGCTGGTTCGAGCGCAAGCATGACGAGGTCAGCGAAGCCAAGTTCAAGCGTGAATCGGTGGGCGGCCGCGCCAACTGCGTGGCCTGCCACCGCGACGCCGAGAGCGGCGACTTCGATGAAGATCGCGTGAAGATTCCGCGCTAAGCGCCGTTTCCCCACTGAGGTAATTCATGATGACGACTTCCACTCTGCGCGGAGCCCTGGCGCTGTCGCTACTGGTCAACTGTGGCGTGCTGGGCGCGCTCGCCTGGCAGAAACTGCAAACCGACGGGCTGCCCATGCCGTCCGGCGCACCAACCGAACTGTCGCACCAGCTGGAGCTTAGCGCCAACCAGCTCGGGCGCTGGCATGACGGCCAGGCGCCCTATCTGGCCCGGCTGCGTGCCCTCGACAGTGACCTCGATGCCCAGCGCAGCAAGTTGCTACAGGCACTGCTCGGCGAGCGGGTCGACCCCGCGCAGATCGCCAGCGAGCAGGCAAAGCTCGGTGAACTGCGCGACGCTCGCCAACAGTTGCAGATCGAGCAGCTGCTGAACGAACGCGAGCTGCTCGACGCCCGTCAGCGGCAGAAGCTGGTGAGCTTCCTCGCCCGCCAGAACGCGTCCACCGAATTGGCCTCGCTGCACGATCAGTAGCCGTCATACAGCCGAACGCCGCGAACCTCTCGGCCGCGGCGTTCGCCACCGATGCGCTGAATCTCAGCCTTCGCTCGCCTTACGCACCTGGCTCGGCGTCTTGGACGGCTCTGCGGGTATGACTGCACTGGCCAGCGGTACGCCGCCCGGCGCGGCCTCGCGCTCGCGATCACCGCTGCGGTTGGCCAGCAGGCTGGCAGTCGCGGTCTGCAGGTAGGCTTCGAGCTGGCGCTGCAACTGCGCTGCCTCGGCATCCGGCGCGAGGCGGTCGCCCTGCGGGTTGGCCCCCAGGCGATAACGATACAGGCGCGCCGCTTGCTCCTTGGGCTGTACCAGCACGCGGTCACCGCGAATCATCGCCACCGTCTGGTCGCTGCCCGACGGTTTGATGATGCCGAAGCCCGGATCATCCGCCGCCAGGCTGAGCAGATCGCGCCCCCAGCACTGGTGTCGAACCTCACCGCCGAGGCGGCCCATGATCGTCGGCACCACGTCGACCTGGGTACCCACTACATCACGGCGGCTGCCGAAGCGCTCGCTGATACCCGGCGCGATCAGCAGCAGCGGTACGTTGAAGCGGAACAGGTCCATCTCGGTCACCTCCTCCGGCACCCCGAAGCCGTGATCACCGACTACCACGAACAGCGTCTGCTTGAACCAGGGCTCGTCACGCACCTGATCGAAGAACCGGCCCAGCGCCCAGTCCGAATAGCGCATCGCGGTCAGGTGCTGATCCAGCGCGCCATGCCCCTCGACGACGGCAATCGGCAACTGCTCCGGCAGCGCATAGGGCGTGTGATTGGACAGCGTCTGCAACAGCGCATAGAACGGTTTGCTGCGGTCAAGCAGCGCTAGCTCCTCGGCAGCGCGGGTGAACATGTCCTGATCGGATACGCCCCAGGTCGGGTCGGCGACGACCGGGTCGACGTAGTCGCCGCGGCCGATGAAGCGCGTCATGCCCTGATTGCTGAAAAATCCGGACTGGTTGTCCCAGGCAAAGTCGCCGTTGTAGACGTAGAGGTCGTTGAACGCCCGTGCGCTGAGCAACTGCGGCAACCCGGAGAAGCGGTTGCCGCCTTCCGGCGTCTGCATCAGGTACTCGAAGCCCGGCAAGTTGGGGAAGCAGGCCATGCTGGCGAACATGCCCTGGTGGGTGTGGGTGCCGTTGGCGAAGAAGCGCTCGAACAGCAGCCCCTCGCCGGCCAGGCGGTCAAAGTTCGGCGTGATGCCTTCCCCGCTGCCCAACGCGCCGACGAAGCGCCCGGCGAAGCTTTCCATCAGGATCACCACCACGTTGCGCACCGGCAGCTGGCCGTCCACCGGCGGCTGGAAATTCCGGCGCACCGGCGCCAGTTCGGCATCCACCAGTTGATCGTTGCCGGTCAGCAGCAGCTCGCGGGTGATCGCCTGCGCCTGCTCGGCCGGCAGCGTCGCCTTCCAGCTGTTGTCGCGGTGGCTGGAAAAGCGGTTTTTCGCCGCGTCATACAGCGACAGTGTCGCGTTCAGGCCGAGGTGATTGGCGAACATCGACTCGGTAGTAAAGGCATCGCCCCAACGCAGCGGCGGTCCCTGGCGCAGCGTGCCGCGGGCAGCCACCACGCAGACCAGTATCAGCACGCCGAATACCGCCGCACGGGTATACCAGGCCGAGCCGCGGCGGCTCGCGCCGGTCTCGCACACAGCCGGCGCGCCACGGGTCAGCCGCTCCAGCCAGCCGAACAGGACGTACATCGCCACGCTCGCCACGCCCCAGCTCGCCAGCAGCTGCAGTACCGGAAAACCATGCCAGAGCATGCTCAGCACGGTGGCCGGATCTTCCTGCAGATACTGGAACACCAGACTGTTGAGGCGCTGATGGAACTCGCGATAGAAGTTCAGCTCGATCAGCCCGAGCAGGATCGTCAAGCTGGCACACACACTCAACCACAGCCGCAGCAGGCTCCGGACGGCCATCACTCGCATGCTCAGCACGCCGAGCAGCAGTGGCAGCAGGGTGTACACCGTCAGCCGCAGGTCGAAGCGCAGGCCGTTGCCGAACGCCTCGACGAAGCTGGCCAGCGGTGTACTGCCGATCAGCTCGCGGTTGAACAGCAGCAAGCCCAGCCGCAACAGAGCGAACAGCACCAGCAGGGCCAGCGCACTGGCGAACGTGAAGCGCAGGTGCGCGGCCAGGCCATTGAAGCCGGACGCCGGGCGCTCTCGAGCAGAGCGTCGCAAAGAGGAAAGCATGGGTACGTCCTTCAGGGGATGAGGATCACCGCCCAGACCAGAGCGATCAGGCACAGCGCCAGCAATTGCGCGGCGCTGCCCATGTCCTTGGCCTGTTTGGCGAGCGGATGCAGTTCGAAAGAGATGCGGTCGACCGTCGCCTCGATGGCCGAGTTGAGCAGTTCGACGATCAGGCCGAGAAACACCACGGCAATCAGCACAGCGCGCTCGACGCGGCTGACGTCGAGCAGGAAGGCCAGCGGAATCAGCAGCAGGTTCAGCAGCACCAACTGGCGAAACGCCGCCTCGCCCCGATAGGCGGCCTTGAGGCCGGCGGCGGAGTAGCCGGCGGCATACCAGATGCGCTCCAGCCCGCTGCGCCCTTTCATGACCGCACCACCAACCGGCACGTCAACGCTTGCCGCGTCATCGCTCATCACGCGGGCCGACTTAGATGACATCGCAGCGCATCTGGCTGAACGTGCCGTGGGCAGTCAGCAGTCGTTGCCAGTCGTGCTCCGGCATGCTCTGGCGATGACGCTTGAGCTGGCGCAGGTCATGCCGTGCCGCGGCGCTACGCCGCAAACGGCGACGACTCTTTTCCAGATCGAGCAGCGCGACTTCGACGCTGGCCGCGTCACCTTCACCCTGAACCCTGATGAAGATGTGCTTGGGGTAGCAGCAGCCATGCTGCCAGCGTGCCTGGTGGATGCGACCGAGGCTAATTCCGACCGCTGTCAGCATGCGCTCCTGTACCGTCGGACCGAAGCGCCCCCCCAAGTCCTGTTGATACCAGTCCTCCAGGCTGACGAAGCCTTCCAGCTCCGCCGTCACCAGCAGCGCCTGCCACTGCCCGGCCTGTTGTCGCGTGCCGCAGTAGACCAGTTCCGGCACCTGCACGCCGAGCCGGGCGAATGCTTGCAGCGCCTGCAATTCGCGCAGCACCGTGGGCCGGCCGAACGGATGCAGCAGCGAGCGATACAGGTGGCCAATCTGCCGTTTGCAGTACAGCAGCGGCTGCTGCGGATCGCGCAGCCGTATCCGTTGCACACCGCTTTCGCCGGCGCGGCGCTGGTTAGGTTCCTCGACCCATTCGCCCTGGGTGTTCCACCAGCGCTGGAAGGTGCTGGTACGCGCTTCGCGGGCCGGCAGTACGAGTGGTCGGCTCATGTTCAACCCCGCTTGCGCAGCACGTAGACCCGCCACATGGCGTAGCCCGGGAGGAAGTCATTGCGGTCGAGGATGTCGAAGCCGGCCTCGGCGAACTCCGCCTCGATCACCGAACGGGCGACGACGAAGCGGTTCTGGTTGTCCTTCGCCGGCCGGCGGCGCTCCAGGCGCTTGCGCTTCCAGGCCTTGTAGTTGCCATCGACCCACAGCGAGACGATCAGCGTGTCACGGGTGACGCGGTGGAACTCACGCAGCATCGCCAGCCGGTGCGCCGGGTCGGCGATGTGGTGCAGTAGGCGCATGCAGAAGATGTTGTCTACCGCGTTGTCACCCATGTCGATGGCGAAGGCGGAGGTCTGAAAGGTCTCGACCCGCTTGAGCACTTCCAGCGAATGCGCCGATTCGGCGATCGCCAGCATGTCGGCGGAGTTGTCGGCGGCAAAGATCATCCGGCTTGGGTGCTCGGCCAGCAGCGGCCAGAAGCGCCCGGCGCCGCACGGCAGGTCCAGCACCAGATCAGGATCGCCGGCGATCTTCAGTGCGCGGCGCGCCATCTGCTCGTCACGCCAGTGCGACAGCCGCCGGGCCGGGCCATCCTGATGCTTGTGCAGGTATTCGTAGGCGTGCTGGCGGTCGTACTTGCGCGAGAACTCCAGTTCGATAGGGCTCGATGTGGTCATGGCGGGCATTCCGGTTGGAAACGGAACGCCAAACTAACCAGGCAGACATCAAGGGCCCGTCAACGGGATGTGAAAAAAACGTCAAACAGCGCCGTCATGAAAGCGCACCTGAAAGCAGCTGCCCTGCGGTTGCCGCGGCACCACACCTACCTGCCAGCCCTGGTGCGCGCAGATCCGCTTGACCAGCGACAACCCCAGCCCCAGCCCTTCGCCGCGCCCCTCGGCACCCCGCACGAACGGCTGGAACATACGCTCCTGCTCCGCCAGGGGAATGCCCACTCCGCTGTCCTCGACGCGAAAGCCACCTTCGTCGAGGACCAGCCGCACCGTGCCGCGGTCGGTGTAATGCAGTGCGTTGCGCAGCAGGTTGGACATCACCGTGCCGAGCAGGGTGTGGTTGTAGACGCCGCGGTCCTCGCCCTCCTCCAGCAGCTCGAAGGCCAGGCCCTTCTCCGCCAGCAACGGTGCCCAGCGCTCGCTCTGCTCGGTCGCCACGCTCCGCAAGCTGGCGTCGCCGGCCAAGGACGTCTGTTGCGGACGCGCCCGCGCCAGCATCAGGAAGGTTTCCACCAGCTCGTGCATTTCCCGCGCGGCGCGCTGGATGCGCGCCAGCGGTCGCTGCGCGGCTGGCGACAGCTCGGCCTGCTGCTCGAGCAGCTCGCAGGCGCCGAGCACCACCATCAACGGGGTGCGTAGTTCGTGGCTGACATCGGCGGTGAACAGCCGCTCGCGCTCCAGGGTCTGGCGCAGCTGGCCGAGGGTGCTGTCGAACGCCGCGGCCAGATGGCCGACCTCGTCATCGGGATACTGCAGGGCCAGCGGCGGTGCCAGCGGATGCAGTTGGTCGCGGTGGCGTACCTGGTTGGCCAGGCGGCTGACCGGTGCCAACACCCGGTTGGCCATCAGCCGCCCCAGCGCCCAGGCGCCGAGCACGCTGAGCAGAAAGCCGGCCAGCACGACGTTGAACAGCGCATCCTCACGGGCCTCGAACTCGTGCTGCTCCTGCACCAGCACGTAGCGGTCAGCGCCGACATTGCGCACATAGACGTAGTAGGCATCGTCACCGCGAACCAGCTCGGTGAACCCCTCGCCGAGCCCGGCAAACACCTTTGGCATCGGGTGCTCGGGCAGATGCGAGGCGAAGAAGTGGGTGCTGGTATCCAGCTGCGGTGTCCGTCCCTTTGGCAGGTCCTCGTTGAGCACGATGTCCAGGTCGCGACTCAGCTCCTCGGTGACCAGCTGCTCCTCGATGAAGTGCACCACGCCGACGATGCCGAGGGCGAACGCACCGCTCACCACCAGCGTCATCAGCGTGAAGGCGATGACGATCCGCCGCGCCAGCGGCTGCTTAGCGAGCATCGCAGTCCTCCGCCAGGCGGAAGCCAAGGCCGTGCACGGTATGCAGCAACGGCTTGGCAAACGGCTTGTCGAGCACCTGGCGCAACTGGTGGATATGGCTGCGCAACGCATCGCTGTCCGGCACGTGATCACCCCAGACGGCATCTTCCAGCGCTTCGCGGCGCACCACCGCCGGGCTGCGCTGCATGAGGATCGCCAGCAGCTTGTGGCCGATAGGGTTGAGGCGAATCGGCTGGCCACCACGACTGGCTTCCAGGGTGTCCAGGTCGTAGCAGAGATCGGCCACCTGCAGCTGACGCCGGCGCGGTCCCTGGCAGCGCCGCAGGATCGCCTCGATACGGGCAACCAGCTCGGACAGCGCGAAGGGCTTGATCAGATAGTCGTCGGCACCGGCCTGCAGCCCCTTGATGCGGTCAGGCAGCGCATCGCGGGCGGTGAGCATGATGATCGGCGTATCACGCCCGGCATCGTCACGCAGGCGCTTGCACACCTGCAGTCCGTCGATGCCCGGCAGCATCAGGTCCAGCACGATCAGGTCGTAGTCCTGGGTGGCGGCCAGGTGCAGACCGCTGAGGCCATCCTGCGCGCAGTCGACCACGTAGCCCTTGAGCTCGAGGTAATCGAGCACGTTGGCCAGGATGTCGCGGTTGTCTTCGATGACGAGAATGCGCATATCGGTTCGCTAGCAGGCAAATGACGGAATTTTCACGCCTTCTTTACGAAGGGCTCACAGGCGGGGGGGCAGACTT
>NZ_AOFQ01000064.1 GCF_000495915.1 Stutzerimonas chloritidismutans AW-1 | reverse complement strand
TCCCTTCCCCAGAACAGCGTCGCCCCCGCGACGGCCGCCGGCATGATCAGCAGGTTCAGGACCGGCACCAGCAACGCCGCATAAGTCACCGCACCAAAGCTCAGGCTCTGCCAGCGTCGCTGGCGCAACCAGCCCATCATGTCCGCCCAGCTCAGCTTGTTGTTGTCCGCCGGGTAGTCGATGTATTGCACTGCCATCATCCACACGCCGAACAGCAGCCATAAAGGCGCGGCAACAAGGTTCAGCACGGGGATGAATGAAAGCACCAGCAACGCCAGCGCGCGCGGTGCGAAATAGCCCAGCTTGCGCAGCTCGCGGCCAATCGTGCGGGGCAGCATGGCCAGCAGCTCGGCCCAGCTGAAAGGCGGCGCTGCGTCTTCGCCGCGCACCACTACCTCGACCTTTTCCGCCAGAAAGCCGTTGAACGGTGCGGCGATGATGTTGGCCAGCATGGTGAAGCTGAAGAACACCATCAGTACCACCAGCACGACGAACAGCGGCCAGAGGATGTATTCGAGAAAGGCGAGCCAGGTCGGCAGGTTGGGCATGAAGGTGTCGACCCAGCCGCTGAACTGGCCGACCGCGAACCAGATCAGGCCGAAGAACAGCAGCACGTTCACCGTCAGCGGCAGGATCACGAACAGACGCAGCCCCGGGCTGAGCACCAGGCGCAGGCCTTCGCGAAGGTATTGCGGGCCGGAGAGGGCGGATACGGGCATTGGCGTCTCCTGAAAAAGGGCAGGGTTTCGTCGAGAGGGGCGTAGCGCAGCGGGATAGTCGATGACTATGGGGTGTATGCAGAACCTGAATTATCCACGGCCTTGGCGGATAGCTAAGGTGGCGCTCAACGTTTTTCGGGTCATCCGCTCCTTCAGCCTTCCCCAAGTGCTTGGGATGACCCTTTTTATTCCCATTGAGCCGGCATAGCCGGCTCGATCCGTCGAAAGGATGCGCGTTACTTGCGCTTGAGCGGTTGGGTGTCGAAACGCACGCCCGGCAGGCCGGTTTCCATGAGCGCGCGAATGTTGCGGTGGTCGCTGCCGTTCGGGTCGGCCAGGACCGCCTGATAGTGCTCGCCGAACGCAAGCAGCGCTTCTTCCGTCGTGAAGTCTTCAAGCAATGCGAGGCCCAGCGTCTTGCAGGAACCTTCGTTCTCGCCGGCAGCGTTCTCCAGTGTGCCGTTGACGAAGCGGCTCGGCTGGTAGTCGTAAGCGCCCTCGATGAAGGCAAGCGTTTCGCTGAATGCGTGGTTGCGATTGCGCAGGCTGGCGCGGAAGTCCTTCAGGTCGTTCATTCTTTCTGGGCCTTGTCGAAAGCGACCTGCTGCTCGGCAGACGCTTCCTTCTGATAGCGTTTTTTCCACTCGCTGTACGGCATTCCGTACACCTCTTCGCGGGCCTGGTCGATGCTGAGTTCGACGTCCAGATCGTCTGCGGCGGCCTTGTACCATTTCGACAGGCAGTTGCGACAGAAACCGGCGAGGTTCATCAGGTCGATGTTCTGGGCATCGGGACGGGTGCGCAGGTGCTGGACCAGGCGGCGGAAGGCTGCGGCTTCCAGTTCGGTGCGTTCTTGATCGTTCATCTCGTGGGTCTCGGCGTTGGCTGAGGTCGGCCGGATCATAACCTTGCGTCAGTGAGCCGGCCAGCCTTGCGCAGGGTCAATCCCGATGCGCAGCCAGGGTGATCGATACGGACTCGGCGAAGCGCAGCGCGTGGGGTTTGTCGACTTCCACTTCGGCGTAGCGCACCTGCGGGTAGCGCATGACCAGGTCGAGAATTTCCTGGGTCAGCCGCTCGAGCAGGGCGAAGCGGTTGTCTTCGACGTGCTGGATGATCGCCTTGGTGATGGTGCGGTAGTTCAGCGCCTGTTCGATGTCGTTTTCGCGCACCGCTTCCGCAGCGGGGTAGAGCATCGTCAGGTTGATCAGCACGTCCTGGCGATTGAGGATTTCCTCTTCCTTGATGCCGATGTAGGTGCGCAGCCGCAGGTCCTTGACGCGGATGCGGGCCATCGCGGGTTCCAGTCGGGGCATGGGGACTCCTTGCAGTCTTCAGATCAGGTGGCGGCCGCCGTTCACGGTCAGTGTGGTGCCGGTGACATAAGGGTTGTCGAGCAGGTAGCGCAGACTCTGGTAGATCACCTCGGCACCGGGTTCGATGCCCAGCGCGGATTTGGCCAGCGCCTTGCGGCGATATTCGGCGTCGTCGTCCGGGTTGAACTGGATCAGCGCCGGGGCGATGCCATTGACCTTGATCGCCGGCGCCAGGCTGGCGGCGAAAGATAGTGTCAGGTTGTCCAGGCCCGCTTTGCTCGCAGCATAGGCGATGTGCTTCTTGCTGCCCTTGCGGGTCACGTCGTCGCCGATGTGGACGATGTCCGCCGGCCCGCCGTGGCGCAGCAGTTCGGCGCAGTGCAGGTTGATCAGGTAGGGCGCGAGCATATGCACCTGGAACAGCTGGCGGAACGCCTCGGCTTCCTGCCCGGGGGTATCCGGGCGCCATTCGGAGGCGTTGTGCACGATGGCCCGCAGGCAGTCGGTCTGCTGCTTGAGAGCGCTGATAAAGGTGGTGATGCCGGTTTCGTCGCTGAAGTCTGCCTGCAACGCCTGTGCGCCCAAGGCGCGAAGCCGGTCGATGCTGTCGCGTTCGCGACGGTAGGTAACGATGACCGGAAAGCCGTCTTCCAGCAGTCGCTCGGCACAATGCAGCCCGATCCGCTGGCTGGCTCCGGTGATGAGAATCGGGGCCTGATGCATGAAAATCCACTGCCTGTAATGGGCGGACCGCCCACAGGTTGAGGCGGTCGCTACAGGCGTGGCAGCTTACACCAGATCGGCCGGCAGCTCTGGCTGCAAATCTGGGTGCAGGCGCTGATGCTGGCGATAGAGGAAGGAGCGGATCCGCTCGGCGTCCTTTTCCTGCGTGAATTCGACTTCGTAGGCGGCCCGCCCGCCGGTCAGCTCGCGAACGCGATGGGCATCGATTTCCAGCGGGCCGTCGTCGGGCAGCGCCAGGCGCAGGTGGAAGTGCTTGGGTGGCTTGCGGTGTCCGCCGGCATCCACCAGCAGGCCGTGCGGAGACAGCTCGTGCACGCTGAGCGAGCTTTCACCACCATCGTTTTCCAGCAGAGGCAGCGGCTGGTCCAGGTGCAGGCGCCAGGCACGCGTGGTTGGCCCGCGCTCGTAGATCACCGGAGGTGCCAGCTGCAGGTCGAGGCTGTGTAGTTCGTCTTCTCGGAGCTGCAGCGGAAAGGACATGCGGAAATCCTCGAACTCCGCCTGCAACGACAGATTGGCGCGAGCGGCCAGCTGCAGCAGCAATTCGTTGGATTGCGCGCCGCCGTCGATCCGAAAGCCTGTCGTGCGCTCAGCGCTGGTGCTGCCGTTGCGCTGCATCAACTTGCGGATGAAGGTCAGTTCGTCTTTGCTGAGAATCGTCTCTTCCGCCATGCGGATACCCTCGGAGGGACAGTGCCCTCCACGTTTGGCGTCGAGCGGCGGGGCCGCTATACGCCTGCAACCGGTATGGTCGCGGTGGGGCAATCGGCCCTATGACAAATGCGATCGACAGTGGTTCCGCAGGCTGCACGTTTTCTGGATGGACGGCTTCGCCTGAGCAGGGTGTGCCGACCAGACTTGGTGATTGCGGCATAATGCGCAGCTTTGATTGCCTCGGAGCGCACATGAAAGTCGCCATTCTTTCCGGGAGCGTCTACGGCACCGCCGAAGATGTCGCCCGTCACGCCGAACACCAGCTGAAAGCCGCCGGTTTCGAAACCTGGCACGATCCCCGCGCCCAGCTGCCACAGATTCTCGATTTCGCCCCCGAAGCGCTGCTGGTCGTGACCTCGACCACCGGCATGGGTGAGCTGCCGGACAGCTTCATTCCGTTGTACTCGACAATCCGTGATCAGTTTCCCGCGTGGAGTGGCCTGCCCGGAGGCGTCATCGCCCTTGGCGATGCCAGCTACGGCGACACCTTCTGTGCTGGCGGCGAGCTGATTCGTGAGCTCTATGCCGAGCTCGGCGTGCGAGAAGTCGTGGCGATGCTGCGCCTCGATGCCAGCGAGACGGTCACGCCGGAAAGCGACGCCGAACCGTGGCTGGAAACCTTCGCGGCGGCCTTGCGTGCCTGAGTGGCTCGCCGGGTCAGCGGCCTGGCTGCAAGAGCAACTGCCGGGCCAGTAGCGGCTGGCTAGAATCCAGGGCATCTTCACGACAATAACAAGAGGTGCCCTCGATGACTGCGCTGCACGCTTTGCCTTCTTTGGAAACCCAAGTGAGCCCCGCCGAATGGCAGGCGCGGGTCGATCTGGCGGCCTGTTACCGACTGGTCGCGCTGCATGGCTGGGATGACCTGATCTTCACGCACATCTCGGCCAAGATTCCCGAAGCCGATCACTTTCTGATCAACCCATACGGGCTGATGTTTCACGAAATCACCGCGTCCAGCCTGGTGAAAGTCGATCTGGCCGGCAACAAAGTGACGGACAGCCCGTACGAGATCAATCCCGCTGGGTACACCATTCACAGCGCCGTGCATGAGGTTCGCCACGACGTCGCCTGCGTCATGCACACACATACCGCCGCCGGGGTGGCGGTCTCGGCCCAGCGTCAGGGCGTGCTACCGATCAGCCAGCAGTCACTGTTCGTGCTGGCCAGCCTTTCGACGCACGGCTATGAGGGTGTGGCGCTGAATCACGACGAGAAAGCGCGTCTGCAGGCCGATCTTGGCGAAACCGCTTTCATGCTGCTGCACAACCACGGTCTGCTGACCTGCGGTAGCAGCATCGCCGATACCTTTCTGATGATGTTCATCTTCCAGCGCGCCTGTGAAATCCAGGTCATGGCGCAGGCCGGTGGCAGCGAGCTGATCGCCATTCCGGAGCAGATTCTGGCCGGTGCGAAGGCCATGGCAGCGGGCGTGACCCGCACTCGCTCGGGCATGGGCGGTGCGCTGGCATGGCCCGGTCTGTTGCGCAAGCTGGATGCGCAAAGCCCGGGCTATGCGCAGTAATACGGGGCGTTCGCGCTACATCGCCGCCTTGGCGAATTGCTGCAGCTGCGGATAGAAGTGGCGGAAGTCCTCGAGCAGCGGGTCGTACAGCTGTTCCAGTTCTTCCAGCCCGCCGGCCAGGCCATCCGGCCGGCTCAGGCGACGGCCCATGTTCGCCAGCACCCTGCCCAGTACCTCGAATTCACGGTAGCTACCGAGCCAGTCGTGTGCCGCCATATGCGGTGCGATCACGGCGAGCTTGCCAGGCAGCGCGGGCTCATCGGCCAGCGCTCGGTAGGCGCGCCGGGTGAACTGGTCCAGCGGTTCGCCGGAGTAATCCGCCCAGTTCGCCGCCAGACAATGATCGAAGAACAGGTCCAGCAGTATCCCGGCGTAGCGGCGACGCTCGCTGGGAAAGCGCGCTTTGGCCTGCAGCACCAGCGGATGGCTGTCGGTGAAGGCATCGATCTGCCGATGCAGACGGATGCCTGCTTCGATCTGGGCCGGCAGGCGGCCCTGCAGCGGACCTTTGACGAAGTCCCCGTAAAGACTGCCGAGCATGTCAGCGGGGCCGGGGCCGCCAAGATGAAGATGAGCGAGATAGTTCATGGGCGAAGCTTAGCGCAGCCTCGACAGGAGGTCGCTATGCGGCCTCGCGCGCGGCCTCCTGCGCCTCCCCAGACAGTGCCCGCTCGATGGCCCGCTGTGCTTGCTCGGCGAGAGCCCTGCGACTGAGTGAGGCAACGGGTATCGGCGCCAGCAGCTGGATTTCTACTTCTGCCACGTCGCTGGCCAACAGCCTGCGCAGGTGCGCGGGCAGTTCGTCGTCGCCGATGAAGGGGGCCAAGGTGTCGGACTTGCCGTTGCGCAGATAGCGGATAGCCACGGGTTGAACGGCACAGCCGGCCTCTATCGCGCAGGCGAACAGCCGGGGGTGGAAGGTGCGCACGTTGCTGCCGTCGGTCGAGGTGCCCTCAGGGAAAATCAGCAGGTGGCGGCCCTGGGTGAGGTGGTTGGCCAGCTGCTGATTGATCTGCGCGGCATCGCCGGCGCCGCGGCGGATGAACAGCGTGCCAGCCTGGCGTGCCAGCCAGCCCAGCACGGGCCAGCGTGCGACTTCGGCCTTGGCCAGGAACGACAGCGGCCGCAGCATTCCCAGCAGCGGGATATCGCACCAGGAAACATGGTTGGCGACCCACAGCATCGGCTGAGCTGGTAGCTGACCGATGATGCGTACGCGATAGGGCAGCGCGGCGGCCAGGCGAACCATGAACCAGCGGGTCAGCTGTTGCCTGCGTTGCAGCGAGGTACGTAGCGCGAGGCGGTCGCCGAGACCCAGTGCGGCCGCCAACAGCAACCCCAGCAGGATCGCCGCGGCGACCCGCAGCAGGCGCAACCGCGCCATCTATACCGCTGCCTTGAAGTGGCGAGCGTAGCGCGGGCACAGCTCTTCGCGCTTGAGCAGGATGAATATGTCGGCGACCTGGAAGTCCGGGTCCCAGCAGGGTTCGCCACAGATTTTCGCGCCGAGGCGCATATAGGCCTTGAGCAGCGGCGGCAGCTGGGCAGTGACGTTGTCCGGCAATTCCAGTTCGGGAAGTGGTGTTCGCGGCTCAGCGTGCAGCAGTTCAGTGCTCAGGTGGCTGTCGCGCAGTCGTTGCATGATCGCTCGGGCCTGGATGCCACCGTCGCGCATCGGGATGCTCGCGCACCCCATAAGGTAGCGATAGCCACCCTGGTTGAGCACCTCGGCCAGTTCGCTCCACAGCACCGCAATGGTCGCACCATTGCGATAAGCCGGCGCCACGCAGGTACGGCCGATCTCCAGCACCGGTTCGTTGATGTTCGCCAGGCCATGCAGGGCAAATTCTCCTTCGCTGTAGAAGCGCCCGAGCTGCTTGGCGGTGAGGTGATCGAGCAGGCGGGTGGTGGCGACCAGCTCTCCACTTGCCAGATCACGTACACCGATATGCCGGCAGTGAATGTCGAAATCGTCCATGTCCAGCCCGAGCTCGGCGCCATTGAGCTGGGCATCGAACTCGCTGCTGAAGACCCGATAACGCAGGGCCTGGGCTTCGCGGAGGGCCCGTTCGCCTTCCAAACGTTCGGCTCGAAGTTGACGCGTGCTGCGTGGGTCGACGATGGCATTCATGCTCTGTCTCCTTGTCCGCCGGGGTAGTGGCGGGTTGGCGATGCAACGCGAGCGTCTGGTTGTTATCGTTGGGCTCGCTGGTTTGGCGTGATCAGGCTAGGAGCAGGGCGTGTCGCCACTGTGACGTTCGGATGATGGTTGGATGACGGCGGGAGCCAGTGGCCGGTAATTGCAGAACCTTTGGAGATGAAGATGCCCTGGAAACGATTGATCGGGCCGCTGCAGCCGGTTGCTGCAACCTCAGGGCTGCGCGACTGGTACCAGGCCGTGTGTGACGGTGCCGGAAGTACGGGCTCGTTCAGTCAAGCGGTCTACGGCGGCCGGCTGGCGACCACGCCGGGGCTGGCCTTTCTCGCGGGATACCAGGCAGCCCTGCGGGCGCTCTGGCCGGATGCGCCGCCCGGGCTTGGCGCGCTATGCACGACGGAGCGGCGCAAGTTGCGGCCGGCCGACATGGCGACGCGTTGCGAGAACGGCCAGCTCACTGGCAGCAAGGATTTCGTGACGGCGGGCGACGCGGCGCAATGGCTGCTCGTTTCGGCCCGGGAGGAGGGGGCCGGTGAGTCACCGCGCCTCGGATTGTTTGTCGTGGAGCCGTCCGGTGCCGGCGTGTCATTGGTGGCCGGGCCGGATCTGCCGATCGTGCCGGATATCGCGCATGGCAGATTGAGCCTTGAGCAGGCTGCTGGGAAACGCTTGCCTGGTGACGGCTGGAGCGAGTACGTCAAACCGTTCCGCAGCCACGAGGATCTATATGTGCTGGCGGCGCTGGCTGCGTGGCTCTACGGTGTGGCGCTGCTTGAGCAGTGGCCGCGCGCGCTGGTACTGCGTCTGCTCGGCGTTCTTGCGGCTGCGGCAGAGGTCGCGCGGCGGCCAGCCCATGAGCCAGCCACTCATCTGCTGCTGGCCGCGTTGCTCGAGCAGCTCGCTGCGCTGCAACCTGAGGTGGACAGGGCGCTGGCGGATTCGCAGGGGCCCCGGGGCGCATTGTGGCGGCGTGATCGCGCAGTGCTGGGCTTGGCGCGCGATGCCCAGGCGCGCCGTCTGGAACAGGCGCTTGCCGCGCTCGGGCTCGAATCTTCAGTAGGCAGTTGAAGGCAGGGCGCGCGCCGGCGAACAGCTGGGAACTCTGCCCAGGCGAGTCGGGCCTATAGAAAATCGTATTTCACGGCGGCTCTTCCGCTGCGGCGGTCTGACCTGCTGCCTTGCCTTGCTCGAACGCCCGGGTAAGCTAGCCAACTGCTCGTTCAGCACCCCCAGTGCAGAGCGGCGGTATCGAGGCCGCTGCCCTTGGATGCCGTCCGGAAAAAGGGATTTCATGTCATTTCGTTGCTCATCCGCTTCGTCGCTGTGCCTGACGTCATCTGGCTCTACGCGGGGTGCCGCCCTGTGATGCTCGCTGGAGCGGTGTTCCCCTGGCGCAGCGACAATCAGTTCCGCCTGCTGATAGACGGGCCGGGGTTCTTCCCGCCCATGCTCGATGCCATCGAGCGCGCCGAGCGCCGGGTCGATCTCGAACTCTATCTGGTGGAGGACGGCGCTTGTCTCGACCGCCTGCTGGAGCCGCTGCTGCGTGCGGCGGCACGCGGCGTTCGGGTGCGTTGCCTGTTCGATGGTTTCGGCTGCCTGAAGATGAGCCAGGTCAATCGTGATCGAATGACCGCCGCTGGCGTCGAGCTGCGTCTCTATAACCCGCTTTCGCTCCGCCTGAGGCTGCGCAACCTGCATCGTGACCACCGCAAGCTGCTGCTGGTCGACGGCTGCATCGGTTATGTCGGCGGCACCGGTGTCACCGACGAATTCTGGCGTCCTGATGAGCCCGACGTGCATTGGCATGAGGTGATGGTCGAGATGACCGGCCCGCTGCTGCAGGACTGGCAGGACCTGTTCGACACCCAGTGGGTGCATTGCCTGAAGCGGCGTATCTGGCAGCTGCCCCTGCCCAGTGGTGCGCCGCGCATTCCAGTGCTGCCCAGTGGCTCGGGGCTAGGGCGCGTCGCCTATGCGGCGGCGCGTCAGCACCGCGACATACTGCACAGCCTGTTGCGCAACCTGCGGCGCGCGCAGACGCGCATCTGGCTGGCGACACCGTATTTCCTGCCTACCGGCAAGGTGCGCCGGGCACTGATCCGGGCGGCGCGTCGCGGGGTGGACGTGCGCCTGCTGCTGACCAGTCGCAATACCGATCACCCGCCGGTGCGCTACGCCGGGCAGCGTTTCTATCCACGGCTGCTGCGTGCCGGCGTGCGAATCCATGAATATCAGCCACACTTTTCCCACCTGAAAATGGTGCTGGTTGACGACTGGGTCAGCGTCGGCTCTTGCAACTTCGATCACTGGAACCTGCGCTGGAATCTGGAAGCCAATCTCGAGGCCATCGATGCTGCGTTGAGTGCCCAGGTGCAGGCATGCTTCGAGCGCGATTTTCAGGACAGTATCGAAATCGACATTAAAAGCTGGTACGCCAGACCGCTGCACCTGCGCCTCTACCAGCGCATGTGGGGCTGGCTGGACCGGCTGCTGGTAAACATCTTCAACCGCGGTGGCTGAAGCCGCCGCGTCACGGAGCAATGCTCCAAACCCGCGCGAAGAGGACGATCCAATGGCGGCGAAGAACATTTTGATGCTGGTGGGTGATTACGCCGAAGACTACGAAACCATGGTGCCTTTCCAGGCCCTGCAGATGGTTGGCCATCGCGTGCATGCCGTGTGCCCGGAGAAGAAGGCCGGCGACAGCGTGCGCACCGCGATTCACGATTTCGAGGGCGACCAGACCTATAGCGAGAAGCCGGGGCACAACTTTGCGCTGAACTTCGACTTCGCCGACGTGCGGGCCGAAGACTACGATGCCCTGGTCATTCCCGGTGGCCGGGCGCCGGAATATCTGCGCCTGAACGAGCAGGTGCTGGCGCTGGTGCGTGCGTTCGATGAGGCCAAGAAGCCAATCGCCGCCGTTTGTCACGGCGCCCAGCTGCTGGCTGCCGCGGGCGTGCTCAAGGGGCGTGCCTGCAGTGCCTATCCCGCCTGTGCACCCGAGGTGAAGCTGGCCGGTGGCGAGTACGTGGACATTGCCGTGGATCAGGCGCATACCGATGGCAACCTGGTCAGCGCTCCGGCATGGCCCGCCCATCCGGCGTGGCTGGCGGCATTCCTCGAGGTGCTCGGAACTCGCATCAGCCTGTAAGATGCAGACCGTCACCCAAGCCCGCCCCGCAGACCGCGCGGCGGGTTTTTTCATCCGTGAGGCTATGCCCTCGTGTTCGTGAGTGCCCCATGACTCAAGCAAAAGACCCCCTTCATGGCGTGACGCTGGAGGCCATTCTGGTCCAGTTGCATGCTCGCTTCGGCTGGGACGGCCTTGCCGAGCGCGTCGATGTCCGCTGCTTCAGCAATGAGCCGAGCATCAAGTCCAGCCTGAAATTCCTGCGCAAGACGCCCTGGGCCAGGGCGAAAGTCGAAGCGCTGTACATCGCAGAACAGAACGGCGGTCGCTAGTCCGCTCACGAGCGGCACTACCTGCCGATGCCGTTCGGCAAATACTTTCCGTCCCCTCTCAAGTTCGCTTTGCGCCGCCCGACTCTTGTAACAGATTGATTCGTCGTGACCGATGAGTCGCATTTTTCAGCAAATCGCTGGCAGGGAGTTCGGGCGATGAGAAACAACGGACCGGTAAGCAACACCGAACGGACCTTTCCGGCGCATCAGCGGCTGATTTCGGCGACGGATAACCAGGGCAAAATCCTTTATTGCAATGACGAATTCGTCGCCATCAGTGGCTACTCACGAGCCGAGCTGATCGGCAGTGACCACAACCTGGTCCGCCACCCGGACATGCCACCCGCCGTGTTCGAGGTGATGTGGCGCTACCTGAAGGCCGGCAAAAGCTGGATGGGGGTGGTCAAGAACCGCTGCAAGAACGGCGATTTCTACTGGGTCAGCGCCTACGTCACGCCTGTTTTCGACGATGGCAAGCTGACCGGCTTCGAGTCAGTGCGGGTCAAGCCGACCGCCGAGCAGGTCGCCCAGGCGACGGCGCTGTACGAGCGCCTGCGTACCGGCCGGCCGGCGGTTTCGTTGAGCCGGCGCGCGCAGGGCTGGACGCGTGCACTGGCGATGCCGATGGGCGCCGCGGTGCTGGCGGCCGGTGGAATCTTCTGGCTGCCGCCGGCAGTGGAAGCGCTCGTCGTGCTCGGTCTGTTCTTCGTGCTCGGGCTCAGCTGTCACTTCGCTGCGGAACGCCAGTTGCTGAGCATCCTGCAGCGCGTACCCGAAGCCTTCACCGATCCGGTGGTCGCCCTGACCTACACCCAGCGGCATGGCAATGCGGCGCGGCTGGAGATGGCCCTGGTCAGTGAAGACGCGCGGTTGCGTACGGCGTTGACGCGTCTGTCCGATCTGGCCGTGCAGGTCGCCGGTGCATCGGCAGAAACCTATTCGCTGGCCAGCCAGACCGAAAACGAGCTGCGCCAGCAGCGCGGCGAGACGGACATGACGGCCACCGCGGTGACGCAGATGACCGCATCGATCAGTGAGGTCGCCGGGCACGTGCAGCACACGGCAGAGGAGGCGAGGACGGCGAACGCGCTGGCAGACGACGGTGATCGGGTCGCAGCGAGTTCCCGCGAGGCGATGGAAATGCTGGCGGCGACCGTCACCAACATCGGCAACGTGGTCAACGAGCTGGCTGGCGAAACCCAGCAGATCGTATCCGCTGCCGGCATGATCCAGAGCATCGCCGACCAGACCAACCTGCTGGCGCTGAATGCTGCCATCGAGGCCGTACGTGCTGGCGAGCAGGGCAGGGGCTTTGCCGTGGTCGCCGACGAGGTGCGTGCGTTGGCGAGCAAGACGCGGGAGTCGACGCAGCAGATCCAGGCCATCATCCAGTCGCTCACCAGCAAGGCGGGTGAGGCCGTGACAATTGCACAGGTGGGTGACAAGGAGGCGGCCCAGGGGTTGGCCCAGGTCGTCGAGGCGCAGCAGGCGTTGCAGGGCATTCGCGAGGCGGTCGGCCGCATTGCCGGGATGAGCCAGCAGATGGCTGCCGCTGCCGAAGAGCAGGCGCATGTGGCCGAAGACATTGCTCGTCAGGTCACCCGTATTGCCGTCACGACTGACAGCAATGTCAGCAAGGCGGACCTGACCATGCAGCGCGGTCGCGACCTGGAATGCGCAGCGCACGGGCTGCGGGCACTGGTCGAACGCTTCAACCGCTGATTGCCGGGCAATAAAAAGCCCGGCATCGAGCCGGGCTTTTTATTGGCGTGTCGCTTATTGCACCTCGACCGCCAGGCTGTCGGCAATCTTCTGCTGCCAGATCGCCGGGCCGGTGATGTGCACCGACTCGCCGTTGGTGTCGACGGCGACGGTGACCGGCATGTCCTTCACTTCGAACTCGTAGATCGCTTCCATGCCCAGCTCGGCGAAGGCCAGCACCTTGGACTTCTTGATCGCCTGGGCGACCAGATAAGCCGCACCGCCAACCGCCATCAGGTAGACCGCCTTGTTGTCCTTGATCGCTTCGATGGCAATGGGGCCGCGCTCGGACTTGCCGATCATGCCCAGCAGGCCGGTGCTTTCCAGGATCTGACGGGTGAACTTGTCCATGCGCGTCGCGGTGGTCGGGCCAGCCGGGCCAACCACTTCGTCACCGACCGGATCGACCGGGCCGACGTAGTAGATGAAGCGGCCCTTGAGGTCTACCGGCAGCTCTTCGCCCTTGTTCAGCATGTCGACCATGCGCTTGTGCGCGGCGTCGCGACCGGTGAGCATCTTGCCGTTGAGCAGGATGGTCTCGCCCGGCTTCCAGCTCTGCACCTCTTCCGGGGTGATGCTGTCGAGGTTGACGCGGCGTGCGCTCGGGCCGGCTTCCCAGACGATTTCCGGGTAGGCGTCCAGCGACGGCGCTTCCAGGCTGGCCGGGCCGGAGCCGTCGAGTACGAAGTGCGCATGACGGGTGGCGGCGCAGTTGGGGATCATGCATACCGGCAAGGATGCGGCATGGGTGGGGTAATCCATGATCTTGACGTCGAGCACGGTGGTCAGGCCGCCCAGGCCCTGGGCGCCGATGCCCAGCTGGTTGACCTTCTCGAACAGCTCCAGACGCAGCTCTTCGATGCGGTTCTGCGGGCCACGGGCTTTCAGCTCATGGATGTCGATGGACTCCATCAGCACTTCCTTGGCCATCACCGCGGCTTTCTCGGCGGTGCCACCGATGCCGATGCCGAGCATGCCCGGCGGGCACCAGCCGGCGCCCATGGTCGGCACGGTCTTCAGCACCCAGTCGACGATCGAGTCGGACGGGTTGAGCATGGCCATCTTCGACTTGTTCTCGGAACCGCCGCCCTTGGCTGCGACGTCCACTTCCACCTTGTCGCCGGGAACGATGGAGTAGTGGATGACGGCCGGGGTGTTGTCCTTGGTGTTCTTGCGGGAACCTGCCGGGTCGGCCAGGATCGAAGCACGCAGGACGTTTTCCGGCAGGTTGTAGGCGCGGCGCACACCCTCGTTGATCATGTCGTCCAGGCTCATGGTCGCGCCGTCCCAGCGCACGTCCATGCCGACGCGGACGAACACGGTGACGATACCGGTGTCCTGACAGATCGGGCGATGACCGGTGGCGCACATGCGCGAGTTGATCAGGATCTGCGCCATGGAGTCGCGGGCAGCCGGGGATTCTTCACGCAGGTAGGCTTCGTGCATCGCCTGGATGAAGTCCACGGGGTGGTAGTAAGAAATGAACTGCAAAGCGTCGGCGACGCTTTGAATCAGGTCGTCTTGCTTGATCACGGTCATGCAGCGCGTCCTCATACGGGGCGATTAAGAGGCGCGTCGGGGGTGGCAGTCGACGCGCCGCGAAAAAATGCGGCGCAGTATAACGCGTCAAGCTGCGCGGTACACGGATGGACCTGGAGCGATGCGAATGCTGGCTAGGATTTTGTTTTCGGTAAGCGTAGAGTGCGGCAAATTGCCACAGCGGGAAGGATCCCTATGAGTGCGATGCGTGACGAGACCGATCTGCGTACATTGCAGCAATTGGTTACGCGGCGATTCGCACTGGCCTCCGTGACCTACGGTCTGGGCCTGGTGCTGACCTGGGTGGCGGTGGCGGGGGGCTTCTATCAGGCCTCGGTGGCCAGCGCCGTGGTGCAGTCGGAGTTGATTGTGGTGAGTCAGCTGCTGTTCTTCTGGCTGTTTCACCGAGGCATCAACCTGCGCTCGAAGGATCCCAGCCTGACTGAGCCGCAGGTCCTGGTGGGGCTGCTGTGGCTGACGACCTTTCTGTTCAACCTCGGTAGCGCGCGTGGTTCGCTGCTGGTGCTCTATCTGCTGGTGCTGATGTTTGCCGTCTTCCTGCCGCCCAAGGTGTTCATTCGCTACGCCGCGCTGGCCTTCGTCAGCTTCGTCGGCATGGCTGCGCTGGATTACTACCTGCAGCGGCCTATCGAGACCGATGTGTTCCTGCTGCAGGCCAGCGTGCTGCTGGTGACGCTGATCTGGATGTGTCTGTTCGCCGGCCACGTGTATCGCTTGCGCCAGCGCATGCGCCAGCGGCGTTTCGCGTTGCAGGCACATCAGGACACCCTGCGCGGAATGATGCGTCAACTGGAGGATCTGGCTTCTACCGACGAGTTGACGGGCCTATACAACCGGCGGCGCTTCCTGCGTATCGCCGAGGGCGACCTGAACCGCCTGCGCAAGGGACATCAATCGGGGCTGGCGCTCATCGATCTGGATCACTTCAAGCGCATCAACGATATCCACGGCCATGCCACCGGAGACCGCGTGCTGCAGGCCTTTGCCAGCGTGGCGCGGTCCTGTCTGCGTGATGACGATGTGCTGGCCCGTTATGGCGGCGAGGAGTTCGTGCTACTGCTACCCAATACCGACGCCGAGCAGTTCACCGCGTGCTGCGAGCGCCTGCGAGAGGCCTTCGCCAACGCCGAACCGGAAGATGCCAAGATCGAAGCCGGACATCTCAGCCTGTCGATCGGCCTGACCCTGCTGAATGCTGGAGATAATCTGGACGCGGCGCTGCAACGTGCCGACGAAGCGCTCTATCGAGCCAAGCGCGCTGGACGCAATCGCTGCGAACCCGCCTGGGTCACCGCCGATGCCTGAGTTGCATTGCGCCGGCAAGCGCTGGTCGGTCGCGCCCGCTACTAACCTGCTCGACGCCCTGATCGCTGCCGGCCTGCCCGTTTCCTACAGTTGCCGCGCCGGCAGCTGCCACGCCTGCCTGGTGCGCTGTGTCGACGGCGCACCGCGCGAGCTGCAAGCTGACCTGCTACGGCCCGAGCAACATGCGGCCGGCTGGCGATTGGCCTGTCAGTGCAGTGTCGAGGAGGACCTCGGCGTAGAAGTCTTCGATCCTCGCCGCGACGGGCAGCCCGCTCAGGTGCAAAGCGCCGAGTGGCTGAGCGGTAGCGTGCTGCGCCTGCGTCTGCTGCCGGAGCGGCCGCTGCGCTATCGTGCAGGTCAGCACCTGTTGCTGTGGACTGGTGCCGGCATCGCTAGGCCGTATTCGCTGGCCAGTGTTCCCGGCGACGATCCCTGGCTGGAGTTTCATCTCGATTGCTCCAGGCCGGGGGCGTTCTGCGATGCCGCGCGGCAGCTGCGCGCGGGCGACACGCTGCGGCTGGGCGACCTGCACGGTGGTGCATTGCATTACGAGCCGGAGTGGTCTGAGCGCTCTTTATTGCTGCTGGCTTCGGGAACCGGGTTGGCCCCTCTATTCAGCCTGTTGCGCGAGAGCCTGCGCCAGGGCCATGCCGGGACGATCAGGCTGGTGCATTTTTGCCGCGACGAGCACTACCTGCGCGGGCCGTTGCAGGAGTTGGCGGATAGGCACGAGAACCTGGAGCTGCAATGGGTCGATGCGCAACAGCGTGACAGCATGCTTTCGACGCTACGACCAACGTCGCGGCGGGACATCGCGCTGCTCTGCGGCGGCTCGGCGTTCGTCGACGCCTGCGCCAGGCGCCTGTTTCTCGCGGGCCTGCCGCGTGGACAGATATTCAGCGACGCGTTCGTCAGCGCGACTCAGCCGCGGTAGTTGGCTCCCGTTCGATCTTGCAGACAGCACGAGGCCGGCTAAAGAGCCGGCCTCGTGTGATTCCCTGCCAACCTTACTGATCGCCGACGCGCAGGATCTTCATCGTGTTGGTACCGCCTGTGCTGTCGTGGTAGCTGTCGCCCTTGGTCAGGATCACCCAGTCACCGGGCTGCACGATATTGCGCTTGAGCAGCTCCTCGACCGCCATCTGGCTGACCTTGTCCGCGGGCAGCGCGGCCGGATCGAACGGGATGGTCTGCACGCCGCGGAACAGCGCGACCCGTGCCTGGGTTTCGCGGTGCGGCGAGAATGCGAAGATCGGCACCGAAGAACGGATGCGCGACATGATCAGCGGCGTGTAACCGCTTTCGGTCAGGGCGATGATGGCCTTGACGCCCGGGAAGTGGTTGGCCGTGTACATCGCAGCCAGCGCCGCGCTCTCGTCGCAGCGCTCGAACTGCTGGCCGAGGCGGTGGCCGGACTTAGTGCTGGTCGGGTGCTTCTCCGCACCGCAGCACACGCGGGCCATGGCCTTGATCGCTTCGATCGGGTATTCGCCGGCGGCGCTTTCGGCCGAGAGCATCACCGCATCGGTGTAGTCCAACACGGCGTTGGCTACATCGGATACCTCGGCGCGGGTCGGCATCGGGCTGTGGATCATCGACTCCATCATCTGCGTCGCGGTAATCACCACCTTGTTGTGGCGACGCGCGTGCAGAATGATCTTCTTCTGGATGCCGACCAGCTCGGCATCGCCAACTTCCACCCCGAGATCGCCGCGCGCCACCATCACGCCGTCGCTGGCGCGGATCAGGCCGTCCAGCGCCTCGTCGTCGGCGACCGCTTCGGCCCGCTCGATCTTGGCGATCAGCCAGGCGTCGGAACCGGCCTCGTCGCGCAGGCGACGGGCCAGCTCCATGTCCGCGGCATCGCGCGGGAAGGAGACGGCCAGATAGTCCAGCTGCAGATCCGCGGCCAGCTTGATGTCGGCCTTGTCCTTGTTGGTCAGTGCCGGGGCAGTCAGGCCGCCGCCGCGACGGTTGATGCCCTTGTTGTCCGACAGCGGGCCACCGATCAGTACGGTGCAGTGCAGTTCGTCCGCGGTGGCGTTGTCGACGCGCATCACCACGCGGCCGTCGTCGAGCAGGAGCTCATCGCCGACGCCGCAATCCTTGACCAGATCCGGGTAATCGATGCCGACCACTTCCTGATTGCCGGCGTCGCGCGGATGGGTCACGGAGAAGCGGAACTGGTCGCCTTCCTTCAGCTCGATGCGCTTGTCGGTGAACTTGGCAATGCGGATCTTCGGCCCCTGCAGGTCTCCGAGCAGCGCGACGAAGCGGCCGTGGCGCGCGGCGATTTCACGCACCAGCTCAGCCCGGGCACGATGCTCGTCGGGGCTGCCGTGGGAGAAATTCAGGCGGGCTACGTCCAGCCCGGCGACGATCATCTTTTCCAACACCTCCGGCGAGCTGCTCGCTGGGCCCAGGGTGGCGACGATCTTGGTGCGACGCGGAATCATTCAATTGCTCCTTTTTCTGGCTGGCCCCGAGGCTACTATGCTCGCCGGTTGTAGTCATCGCTCGGCGACCACTACTCTTTGCGTCCGGCTGACGGGCTGTCTGCAGCTTTTTCCAGCTCGGTCGATACAGGGGCATACGGCGGAACCCATGCGCACCCTGATCATCGTTTTCCTGAGTCTTCTGACCGTCGGCTGCAGCAGTCGCCATGCTTTCGATCGCCACCTGGATGCGGCTTACCAGTACTACGAGGCCGACAACTGCGAGCGGGTGATGCAATCACTGTCGCAGGCAGAACGCCGTAGCAAGCCGCGCAGCCAGGTCCAGCCGGAGATTTCACTGTTGCGCGGCCAGTGTCTGGAGCGCCAGGGTCTGTTCGTCGACGCTGGCGAAACCTATCGTTTCATCGTCGAGCGATACCCTGCCAGCGAGTACGCCTATCGCGCTCGTGCGCGCCTGGAGACGCTGAGGCAGCTGGGCCACTATCATGCCGAGGCACCGCCGGTGGTTCAGCCGGCCAAACGTTGATTTCATGAAAGCCATGTGAGGGATCATGCGAGCTTTGCTGATGACCGCGATGCTGCTGCCTGCACTGGCAGATGCGCAGATCTATCGCTGGACCGATGCCAACGGACAGGTTCACTTCGGCCAGCGCCCCGCGGCCGGAGCCGAGCGGGTCGAGGTTCGGCCCCAGGTCGTCGAACGCGACGACCAGACCCGTGAGCGTGAGGCGCGCAGCGAACGATTCTTCGATGCGCGGCGGCAGGAGCAGCAGGCAGCGAGGGAGCAGGCCAGCAAGACGCGCGCTGCGCGCGAGCAGGAATGCCAAGGCTTGCGCAGCCAGTTGTCGCGACTGCAGCTTGGCGGACGTTTTTTTCGTAACGATGCAGCCGGAGAGCGCGTCTACTACAGTGAAAGTGAAGTAGAGGCGGCTCGACAGCGCCTGGCGATGCGTATCAGCCAGGAATGCAGTTGAGCCGACAGGACTCGAATTGCAGGGTTAAGGCTGAAGGCTCCGACGACATGAACATGGCGAACCAGCGTCGTATCCAGCGGCATCAGTTGCCGTACTACCTCAACGTATTCAATCGGTTCACCGAGAAGCCGCTGGGCTTCATCGGCAACCTGTCCGAGGGCGGGCTGATGCTGATCAGCCCCTATCCGATGATGCTTGGTGTTCGCTTCGAGATGCGCCTGAAGATTCCGGGCCAGAGCGGTCAACTGCGGCAAGTGGATTTCAGTGCGTTCAGTTTGTGGTCAAGCGAGGATGTGACGCCGGGCAGCTATGACACCGGTTTTTCCCTGATCGACCCGCCCGGGGATATCCGCGAAATGATCGCTGCCCTGCATCACTACTTCAGTTTCCAGCCGATGTTACACATCCCTCTGGCGCATCATGCCAGCCCGGCATCGGATCGATTTACTGACAAGGACTGCTGCCACGGTCTGTGAGCCGCGCTCACAGCGTCCCGGTTTTCTTCCACGCCAGATAACGCCCGATAAGTGCCGGCCCCAGATCGCAAGGCTGGACGTCGAGTACCGGCATGCCATGGGCCGCCAGGCGCTTGTGCAGCGCCTGACGGGCGTTCAGGTAGTCCTGGGCGCCGCAGTAGTCGAGCGCGTCGTCCAGGCTCTGCACCGGCCGCAGGCGCAGCTGGTCCAGCACTTCTTCGCGCAGGCTCACCAACAACACCCGATGTTTGCGTGAGAGCCGCTTCAGCGCCCCGTGCAGCTCGACATCGTCCTCATCGCGCAGGTTGCTCAGCACGATAACCAGTGCCTGGCGCTGTTGCCGGGCCAGCAACCGATCGACCGCTGCGCCGTAGTCTGCGGGCTGCTGGGTGGGCTGCAGGTCGTAAAGACCGTTCAGTAACACGTGAAGTTGCTGTTGGCCCTTGGCCGGCGTGACGTGACGCGGCTGTTCGCCGGCGAAGGTGCAGGCGCCCACGGCATCGCCCTGGCGCAACGCGGCATAGGCCAGCAGCAGGGCAGCGTTGAGGGCATGGTCGAAGTGCGTGAGTTCGGCGTCCTGGCTGCGCATACGCCGACCGCAGTCGAGCATCAGCACGATCTGCTGGTCGCGTTCGTCCTGATATTCGCGGGCAATCGGCATGCGTGCCCGCGCCGTGGCTTTCCAGTCGATCTGCCGCAGGGTGTCGCCCTCGCGGAACTCGCGTA
The DNA here is from genome assembly GCF_000495915.1 of Stutzerimonas chloritidismutans AW-1. Classification (GTDB taxonomy): domain Bacteria; phylum Pseudomonadota; class Gammaproteobacteria; order Pseudomonadales; family Pseudomonadaceae; genus Stutzerimonas; species Stutzerimonas chloritidismutans. The sequence goes on along the minus strand of NZ_AOFQ01000064.1, from coordinate 31,133 downwards.
GCTGGTGAAATTCCAGCCCCAGCCCGCGGCGCGGTTGCTGGCGGACGCCGAGGCGATTCAACCAGACGTCGATCGCCTGCAGGCTGGCTCCGTGCAATCGAGCGAAGTCGGGATACACCCGCGTCTCCCCGGCAAGCTCCAGCTGGCGTTTGCTGCGCCAGAGGCCCAACGGACTGGCCAGGCGAAGGTCGCAGTGCTGGAAGAAGAACTGGCCGCGGCGGGTCGGGCGCAGGCGGTAGTCGAGTTGGCAATGCTCGGCGGGCTGCAGGCGCATGCGTTGCGGCAGCTGTTCGAAGCTCATGCCCTCAGGCACCTGGTCGAACAGCTCCAGCTCGATGGTGCGGGAATGTTCGTTGCGCACCAGCAGTTGCACGCTGCTCCAGTGGCCCAGTGGCAGATTGCCCGACAGGCTGCGTTGCAGCGCAGGCGACGGCAGTCGCCTCAAGGCGAAGGCGTCGAGCGATGTCACCATACCCAGCGCCAGCAACAGGCCCCACCAGGCGGACCGCCAGTGCCCGGCTTCGACGCCGAACGCGGCAAGAACGCCAAGAGGAATGGCCGCGAGCGCCAGCGCAGCCAGCGCAACGAGCAGGCGACGGGATGGCGTCATGCGCGTGGCGCCGCGACCTGATCGAGTAGCTGCTGCAGCACCTGGTCCACCGACAGTCCTTCGATGTCCAGTTCTGCCGACAGGCGCACCCGGTGACGCAGTACCGCCAGCGCGCAACCCTTGATGTCGTCAGGCGTGACGAACTCGCCGCCACGCAGCAGCGCTTTGGCGCGACCACCACGAACCAGCGCGATCGATGCGCGGGGGCCGGCACCCAGCGCCAGCCCTGGCCAGCTGCGAGTGGTGCGGGCGAGGCGCACGGCATAGTCCAGTACCTGATCGTCCAGCGGCAGTTCGCTGGCAATCTTCTGCAGGGCCAGCACATCGCGGGCCTGCACCAGCTGGCGTAAGGCGCTGACGTCGAGCATGTCGGCGCGTGCCGAGCGGGTGACCTGGCGTACCAGCTCCAGTTCTTCGTTCGCCTGCGGGTAATCCATGCGCAACATCAGCATGAAGCGGTCGAGCTCGGCTTCCGGCAGGGGGTAGGTGCCTTCCTGTTCGATGGGGTTCTGCGTGGCCATGACCAGAAAAGGTTGCGGAACCGCCAGGGCCTTGCCTTCCAGGGTGACCTGACGCTCCTGCATCACCTCGAGCAGAGCGGCCTGGGTTTTGGCTGGTGCACGGTTGATTTCGTCGGCCAGCAGAAGGTTGGTGAACACCGGGCCCTTGCGCAGCTTGAACTGCTCGCTCTGCATGTCGTAGACGGCATGGCCGGTAACGTCGCTGGGCATCAGGTCGGGGGTGAACTGGATGCGCGAGAACTCGCCGCCGAAGCAGCGTGCCAGCGCCCGTACCAGCAGTGTCTTGCCCAGCCCCGGCACGCCTTCGATCAGCACATGGCCGGCAGCGATCAGCGCGGTAAGAACGCCATCGATGACTTCGTCCTGGCCAATCACCGCCTTGTGCAGCTCGTCACGCAGTGCCTGGGCGAGCTGGCTGGCTCGCAGGCGCTGGCTTACCGGGTTGGTGGCCGGAGCAGGGTTGTCGGATTCTGGGGTGTGTTCGCTCATAGCGCGTTCCTGAGGGTTTGCAGGTGGGCGACCTGTCGGGTGAATTCGGTGGCCGACAGACGTTGCTGCGGCAGTGGGCGCATGGCCAGTTCGATGCGGGCGATCGGCAGGCTGGAGAGACGGGCGAGCAGTGGCAGCTGGGCACTCGGCGGAAGCTGCTCGAAGCCCGGATGACGTTGCCCCGCTCGGCGCCGGATATCCTGTTGCAGCGGCTGCAGCAGACTGTGCTGGCGGCCATGGCGCAACAGAAACTCCGCCGAACCACGCAGGTGCTCCTGCAACTGGCGACGTGCCGGGTTGAGCGGAGCCTGCAGTGGGCCGAAGCGTTGCCCGGCATGCCAGAGCGCGAGTGCCACGAGCAGGCCCAGCACGGTGAGGAGTTCGGGGAAATGGCGGCGCAGTTGTGCGAGCAAGCCGTCGTGCTCGCTGCGGTGCACCAGGGTCACCGCGCTGTCCTGGCTCAGATACCAGAGCAGCCAGGCATGGTCGTACTGGTCGATGTTGCGGTTCTGCCAGATCCAGCTGTCGGTCAGGGCGGTGATCAGCCCGTCACCGTGCTGCAATTGCAGCATGTGCGTGGCGCCTGCGCTATTGGCCCAGGCGTGGGCGCGATTGTCGGCATCGTAGAGATGAAAGTCGGTATCGAAGGCCAGATAGGCCGGCGCGCTTTCATTCTCCAGATACAGCTTGGTCAGCTGCGGATGCTGCTCGGCTGTGGATGACTGCGGTGTCTGCGCATCATCGTCCAGATCGTCAACTGCGTACTGCTGCAGATTGAGCCGGTCGAACAGCAGGTCGCCGCTTTTGCCGGTCTCTTCATCCCACAGCCGCTCTGCGACCACGACCAGATGGCCGCCGGCGGCTGCCCAGCCCAGCAGGCGCTCGGTCTGCCGCGGGGTCAGGTTGCCGCGGTCACCGAGCAGGAGCAGCGTCTGGCCAGTGGTAGGCAAGGTCTCAAGTCCGGCGATGCCTTCCTGATGCGCGACCTGCAGGCCGAGGTCGCGCAGGAACAGTTCGGCGGCCAGGTAGATATTGCTGCGCGCCTCCGGGGTCGGGCCGTGCTCGACGACGTCTTTATAGGGTTGCAGCTTGCCGGCCAACCAGATGGCCAGCAGGCCGAACAGCACAACGGCGGCTGCGGCGAGCAGGCGAGGGCGAAGCCGGTTCATGGCCTCGAGTCCTCGGCGAACAGCGCGCGCCAGCCGGCACACAGTTCGTCACGGACCACGTCTTCGGCGTTCCGATGCCCGTAGGCCTGGTGCTGCCAATGCTGCGTAAGCTGCTCGGCAAAGCGCGATAGCGGTTCGCGCTGAAGCTGACGCACGCGTAGCAGCACCTCGCCCTCGGTATGCGCGGCCTTCAACGGCAGCTGGAAATCGTGCAGCAGGCGGCTGAGCAAACCGCGATAGAGCATTGCCAGAGCTGCACGCGGATCTTGCTGCCAGAGTCGTTCGGCCTCGCTGGCAACGTCGTTTGGCAGGCTTTCGGGCGCGACGTCGAGGCCGAACAGCTGCGTGGGTGCAGGTTGGCGGCGCCTGGTCGGCAGCTGTATGCGGCTGCCGAAAGTCTGCAGCCAGTCGCGGTAGCGCCACAGCAGAAGCGCGATCAGCAGTGCCAGCGCGGTCCAGAGCAGAACTTCGAGTGCCTGCGCCAAACTTTCCAGGCTTTGCCACAGCGAGCCACCCTGCAGCAGGCGTTCGAGCAGGCGTGCCAGGGCGCCGGGCTCCTGCGGGCTGTCTTGCGCACCGAAGCGCCAGCGGGTGACCGTCTCCCGGTGCTGGAAAGGCGGTTGGTCAAGCAGCGCGTCGATTCGTTCGCGGGCCGTCTCGCTGGTCAGGGGCTGATTCAGCAGGCGCTCGCTTTCCGGGCCCTGCTGCGCTGTGTCGGCCGATGGTGCCGCGGCCCAGGCATCGTGCGCGGCCGGCCAGAACAACAGGCCACAGGCAAGCAGCAACGCTGGCGCAGCGCTGAGCAGGCGCTGTCGCAGTCGACGGAAGGCCAGCTCTATATCCCACGCCTCCAGATGAGTGCGTCGGTTGAGATAGAGGCTGAAGCCGCAGGCGACATAGATAGGCTCCCAGACGATGAGCACCAGCGCATAGAGCAGATTGGACAGATGTTCCAGCCAGAGCCATTCGGCGCTCAGCCCGAGCAGATCCTCCCAGTTCCAGCGCTGTACCAGCTGCGCCGGCAGGAGGAAATACAGCAGACCGAGCAGCCCGAGCCAGAGCGCGCCTTCCAGATGCACGCCGACCACGGTCAGCCAGCTGGGCGCGCGACCGCTGCGCAAACCGAGCGTGAGCAGGCGTTGCTTGCGAGGCTTGCCGTCGAGCCCCTCGAGTTGCTGCACTGGCAGATCGAAGCTGCGCGTCGTGCTCAGGCGACGCCAGGTGAGACTGGCCAACAGCTGTGGCCGCAGCAGGCCGGGGAAGGCCCGCAGGCTCTCTCGAAAGCCCGGTGCTTCACCGAACAGTGCTTTGGACAGGATGTGCAGCGGCAAGCGCTCGTACAGGGGCTTGAGCCACCAGAACAGCAGCAACGCCAGACTTGGGTGCTGCCACAGCAGCAGACTGATCAGGCCGAAAAGCGGCAGCGTCACGGCCGCCCAGGTCGTCATCAGCAGCTTGGCGTGGCGCCTGGCGAGCAGGGTGCCGAGGTCCAGCGCTTCCCATGGACTGCGCGGGCGGATCGAGACGCTGGCATCACTCAGCTGCATGCTGCGCCCTCCCGGCGAAAGCGAAGTAAGCGGCCACGATCAGCCAGAGCAGCGCGCCGACGATGTATTTGATCAGGGGGGAGGTCAGGGTCATGGATGACCAGTAGGCCTCGACAAAGGCGGCGATGAGCAGGAACAAGGTGGCCCCGCAGACCAGCTGAATGCCTCGCTTGGCGGCCTGACGCAGTGCCTCTGCGCGGGGCAGGCGCCCCGGTGCCAGCAGCGCTACACCGAGCTGCAGCCCCGCGGCGCCGGCAAGGGTGATGGCGGTCAGCTCGAACGCGCCATGGCCGATGACAAACGACCAGAACGGCTGGTGGTAGCCGATGGCGCTCAGGTGGCCCGCGACGGCACCGATCGTCAGGCCATTGAATAGCAGGAAGAACAACGTACCCAGGCCGAACAGCAGCCCGCTGGCGAATGTCTGGAATGCGATGCCGATATTGTTCATCACGTAATAGCCGAACATCAGCCAGTCGTCGCCCGAGCCCCGCTCGGCGAAGCGACCCAGACGGCTGGCGTCCGGATCGTACATCTGTTCCATCTGTGCGACCTGGTCCGGCGGCAGGATGCTGAAGACCAGCTCGGGGAAGACGAAGACCAGGGCGGCCATGCCGATCAGGCTGCCGTAAAAGAGCAGACTCGCGGCCAGTACGTAACGCCACTGCTCACGGACCGCGCGGGCGAAGCCGCCGGTGACGAATCCGAGCAGTCGCCCCAGCAATGGACTGCGGTGCCGATAGAACTGCTGATGGCCGCGCAGGGCGAGCTGGCGCAACTGATCGATCAGTTGGCTGCTGTAGCCGCGAGATTCGGCCAGCGCCAGGTGCTGGCAGAGACGGCGGTAGGCAGCGGGGAAGTCGCTGGCCTGATTGGGGCTCGGCTTGCCGCGCTCCAGCGCGTCCAGCTGGCTGATGAAGTCGTGCCAGTCGGCCTGATGCTGGCGTTCGAAGGTGGCCTGCTTCATGGCGCGCCTACCAGTGAGCGGGCGATGCCATGGATTTTTGCCTCGGCGTACTTGTCGGTAACCGCCAGCGGTTCGGCAAGGATCGAAGCCAGCTCCAGACGCCGCTCGGCAGAAAGACTGGCATGACGCTCGGAGAAGGCAATAAGCGCGCGTTGCTCGTCGAGACTTAACGCAAAAGGCGCTTTGGCAGCTTCCACCTCCGGCAGCGTCGGGCGCGCTTGCGGTCTTTCTCGGTAGACCACCAGCGTCCCTGCGGCGAGATCGCCGAGACGCTTGAAGGCAGGGTGGCCCAGGCAGCTGAGTGCGCCGAGAAAATAGCCGAACGGCAGCATGTCGACGAAGCGCAGCAGGTTACGCGTCAGCGAGGAGGTCCAGCCGACCGGCGTGCCATCGTCATGCACCACACGCAGGCCCAGCCAGTGCTTGCCTGGCGTGCGTCCCTGATTCAGTACTTCGAAGAGCACCATGTACCACCACTGCACGAGGAACAGCAGTAGCGTCCCAAGACCGATACCAAAATTGCCCAGCATCCCCAGGATGATGAAGAGGGCCACCAGGATGGCGGCACGGATCGCCAGGTCGATGGCAAAGGCCAGCGCGCGCGGCACGAGCCCGGCCGGACGCAGGAGTAGATCGATGCCTTCGGGCGTCTCCACGCGATGGCTATTGTCGAGCAGCGATGGTCGGTCGAGAGCTGAAGGCAAGGGTAAAGTCGTCTGAGGCAGGCAAAGGTCGATGCTATGCGGCAAGTGCCGCTGCGGCAATGCGCCTGAGTCGTCTGAGCGGAGGGCAAGCCGGAGGGGGGTGATTATGGCGAAGTGCCTGCTCCTTTGCAGGATGTCGTTCGCATACCCAATGCTGAGCGGGCAGATCGGTTGACGCACGCGGCGATGTGCCGCCCTGGCTGATAGACTGCCGCGCTGATCGAGAAGGACTCTCCCGTGAATTCAAGCATCTTCTGGTACGACTTCGAAACCACAGGAATCTCGCCCAGCCGCGACCGTCCGTTGCAGGTGGCGGGTATCCGCACCAACGAGGCGCTCGAGGAAATCGGCGAGCCGCTGAACATCTATTGCCGTCCCTCCGACGACATCCTTCCGCATCCGGCGGCCTGCCTGGTCACTGGGATCACCCCCGCGACCCTCGAACAGAAGGGCTTGTGCGAGGCCGAATTCATTCATCGTCTGCATCAACAGCTGTCGTTGCCTGGCACCTGCGGCGCCGGTTACAACAGCCTGCGATTCGACGACGAGGTGATGCGCTACAGCCTGTACCGCAACTTCTACGATCCCTATGCTCGTGAATGGCAGGGCGGTAACAGCCGCTGGGATCTGATCGATCTGGTACGCACGGCTTATGCTCTGCGCCCGGAAGGCTTGGTCTGGCCTGAAGAGGAGGGGCGGGTGACGCTCAAACTCGAACGACTGAGCGTGGCCAACGGGCTGGAACATCTGAATGCGCACGACGCGCTATCCGATGTGCGCGCGACCATTGCCCTGGCCAGACTCGTTCGCGATCGGCAGCCGCGGCTGTACGACTATCTCTACAACCTGCGCCGCAAGCAGGCGGTGCTTGAGCAGATCCGGTTGCTGGAACCCATGGTGCACGTGTCCGGCCGCTTCTCCGCTGCACGGCATTTTCTCTCGGTGGTCCTGCCGCTGGGCTGGCACCCGCGCAATCGCAACGCGCTGATCGTCTGCGATCTGCAGGCCGGACCGGAGCCGCTCTTGCAGGAAACGGCTGAAACGCTGCGTCAGCGCCTGTATACCCGACGTGACCAGCTCGCCGATGGCGGGTTGCCGGTGCCCTTGAAGCTGGTGCACGTCAACAAGTGTCCCGTGGTGGCGCCGCTCAAGGTTTTGCGCACGCAAGACATCCAGCGCCTTGGTCTGGATATGCCGATCTGCCATGAGCGTGCAGCGATGCTTCGAGGGCAGCGGCAGATCTGGAGCACCAAGCTCGAAGACATCTATCGCGAAGACCGCTTCGCTGGCACTGATGATCCGGAGCAGCAGCTGTATGACGGTTTTCTCGGGGACCGCGACCGGCGGCTGTGCGACCAGGTCCGTAGCCTGTCACCTGCGGAGCTGGTGAAACAGCCATTCCGATTCGATGATGCGCGCCTCGACGAGCTGTTGTTTCGTTACCGCGCGCGTAACTTTCCTGAAGCGTTATCCGTCGACGAGCAAGCGCAATGGCGTCAGTTCTGCCAACAGCGGCTGAGTGATGGGGCATGTGGCGCGCCCAACACCCTCGTGCAGTTCGAGTCGGATATCGAGCAATTCATGATCGGCGCCACGCCGGCACAACGGCAACTGTTGCAGCAATGGCGCGAGTACGGTCAGGGGTTGCGTGAGCGTTACCGCTTGAGCAATTAACTCTTGGGGAGGGCGTATGTTTGTGCGCCACGCCTGAATCGAGCGGGGAAGGAAGAGTGCAGCACAAATAAAAACGCCGTTTCCCGACATCAATGATTAATGTCGAGAAACGGCGTTCGTTATAAAACCGTAGCCGCTTAGCCGAGAAGGGTGGCCCAGCTTTCAACGGTGTCGGAGCCCCACTGGGCTTTCCATTCTTTCAGGGTCTTGTGATTGCCGCCTTTGGTTTCAATCACTTCACCGCTGTGTGGGTTTTTGTACTGCTTCACGCGGCGGGCACGCTTGCTGGTCGCGGGAGCTTTTGCAGCGCGCGGGCTCTTGCTGTTGCGAGAGGCCTCCGGATCGAGCAGGGCAATGATGTCGCGCAGGGACTTCTGGTATTCACCCATGAGTTCGCGCAGCTTGCCTTCGAATTCCAGTTCCTTTTTCAGCTTGTCGTCTTCGGACAGCGACTTCAGGCGCTCTTGAAGTTCCTTGATGGCTTCTTCAGTAGCGCGATACTCATTGATAAGTGACATATGACTTCCTTGGGATAGGTTTGAACGCAAGTGGCAGCAATCATAGTCCTGCGTAATCCGCAAGTAAATATAGCCTTGTAAAAAAGCCACACTACTATTTGAAAGGATATGTGACGCAGGCTAAGAGCTGCTAATGCAGCCGTGCACGGCTTAAATCAAGCGGAAAGCCTGTTTTATCGGACAAGTTTTTTTCGGTTGGTTTTTATGCTCGGCGGCCGCGAAAACTGAGTGCAACACCTGACCTTTCCGGTACGGTGCTGCCCCTATGTCCTATTCCGAACTCAGCGTCGAAGAGCGCGCCATCATTCAACTCAGTCAAGCTCAAGGCTTCAGCCTGCGCGGCATTGCTCGCCTGATTGACAGGTCGCCCTCGACCATCAGCCGAGAGCTGAAGCGCAATCGAGGCAGTAGTGGTGCTTACTCGGCCCGCTGCGCCCAGCAACAGATGAATATTCGGCGCCAGGTTTGTCGCCCCAAGCGCAAGCTTGTGCCGGGCAGCGAGCGCTTCGAACTGGTGGCCCACATGCTGCGTAAGCGTTTGTCTCCCGAGCAGATTGCCGGCAAGCTGCGCAGCATGACCATACCCAACCTCAGAGATGCCTACGTCTGTCGTGAGACGATCTATAACGCGATCTATGCCTTGCCGGTCGGCGAGTTGCGCAAGGAGCTGATCGTCTGCCTGCGCCAAGGCAAGACGACGCGCCGGCCGCGCTCTGGTGGCGTGGATCGGCGCGGCCAGATCCCTGAGATGGTCAGCATTCATGTTCGCCCGCCAGAGATCGAAGACCGGCTGATGCCGGGGCATTGGGAGGGCGACCTGATCAAGGGTAAGGCCAACGCCTCGTCGGTAGGCACGTTGGTGGAGCGCACCAGTGGCTACCTGATGCTGATGAAGATGAACGACGCAACGGCGACCTCGGCGATGGAGGGCTTCAGTGCAGCGCTCAACAGCATGCCGCTGGCGATGCGCAAGAGCATGACCTACGACCAGGGCCGGGAGATGGCGCGGCATGCTGAAATCACCCAGCAGACAGGGGTCGCTATTTACTTCTGCGACCCGCACAGCCCCTGGCAGCGCGGTAGCAACGAAAACATCAACGGCCTGATCCGCCAGTACCTGCCCAAGGGGACTGACTTGTCGGTACACAGTCAAGAGCAATTGAATGCCATCGCCTTGGAGCTGAATATGCGCCCCCGTAAACGCTTCGATTTCAAGTGCCCGATCGAAGTCATGGGCGAGGTGATGCAGGAAGCCATGGCTATGCGGCATCATGCTCCAGCTTCAAATCAATAACCGTGTTGCACTCAGCTTCTGCAACCGCCCTCTGCATAACAACCGGGGGACTGCGGGCCGCGCCGTTTGCGTCGTTGCGCATAGTTGGCGTTGCGCCTCGATCTTAATGGCGATGGCTGTGCTTTTGTCTGCTGGGCTAGAATGCCGCATTTCCCATTGAGTCGGAGTAACCGTTGATGCGCACTTTCAGGCTGGTCATTGCCTGTCCCGATGGCGTTGGCATTGTTGCCAAAGTCAGTAACTTTCTTGCCACATACAACGGCTGGATCACTGAAGCCAACCATCATTCGGATCACCAGAGCGGTTGGTTCTTCATGCGTCACGAAATTCGCGCGGACTCATTGCCCTTCGATCTGGACGGTTTCCGTCAGGCGTTCGCTCCGATCGCCCGTGAGTTTTCAATGGAATGGCGAGTCACCGACTCCGAGCAGCGCAAGCGCGTGGTGCTGATGGCCAGTCGCGAATCCCACTGCCTGGCCGATCTACTGCACCGTTGGCACAGCGGCGAGCTGGACTGCGACATTCCCTGCGTGATCTCCAACCATGACGACCTGCGCAGCATGGTCGAATGGCACGGCATTCCCTATATCCACGTGCCGGTCGACCCCGCCAACAAGCAGGAGGCGTTCGCCGAAGTCACCCGCCTGGTCCGCGAACAGCGCGCCGATGTGATTGTGCTCGCGCGGTACATGCAGATTCTGCCGTCCGAGCTGTGCGACGAGTTCGCCCAGCGTGTAATCAATATCCATCACAGCTTTCTGCCGTCCTTCGTCGGCGCCAAGCCCTATCATCAGGCCTCGCTGCGCGGCGTGAAGCTGATCGGCGCCACCTGTCACTATGTCACCGAGGAACTCGACGCCGGCCCGATCATCGAGCAGGACGTAGTGCGCGTGAGCCATCGCGACAGCATCGAGGACATGGTCCGGCTCGGCAAGGACGTGGAGAAGATGGTGCTTTCTCGCGGTCTGCGCTATCACTTGGAAGACCGCGTGCTGGTACACAGCAACAAGACGATGGTGTTCAACTGATATCTGGGAGCATCCGTGACCGATCCCCTCGAACGTGCCGCGGCCAAGGCGCCGCCTGTCATCGGCAGTGGTTGTACTCAGCGATACGATCCCGAGGCGCTGTCGCCCGAGCAGGGCACCGAGTTCGCCGGTGCCGCCGCGCTATGGGCCGAGCTTCAGGCTGAGCAGGGCAATGCAGGTCGGCCGTCGAGTGCATCGGCGGCCGGCGAGGGCGCCCCAGCCGGTACGTGCGAGCACGACAAGGAGCGTGGTTGATGAAGGCTGCAATCGATCGTCTGGTACTCGGCGCCGATGCGGTGGGGGAACCGAATACCCAGTCCCTGCGCCTGGCCAATCGGCACGGGTTGATTGCCGGAGCCACCGGCACCGGCAAGACAGTGACCTTGCAACGTCTGGCCGAGCAGTTCAGCGATGCCGGAGTTGCCGTGTTCGCTGCCGACATCAAGGGCGATCTCTGTGGCCTGGGTGCTGCCGGTGCACCGCAGGGCAAGATCGCCGAGCGGATCGCCAGCATGCCCTGGCTGAACCATCAACCGCAGGCGTACCCGGTGACCCTGTGGGACGTGCATGGTCGCAGCGGCCATCCGCTGCGTACTACGTTGAGTGAGATGGGGCCGCTGCTGCTGGGAAGCCTGCTGCAGCTCACCGACAGCCAGCAGGCCGCTTTGTACGCGGCGTTCAAGGTGGCAGACCGCGAAGGCCTGCTGTTACTCGATCTGAAGGACCTCAAGGCGCTGTTGGCGCACCTCAAGGCTGAGCCGCAGTTGCTCGGCGAGGACAGTGCATTGTTCACCGGTGCATCGTCACAGGCCCTGCTGCGACGCCTGGCAACGCTCGAACAGCAGGGCGCCGAGGCGCTGTTCGGTGAGCCAGCCCTGCAACTCGAGGATCTGTTGCACCCCGCGGCGGACGGCCGAGGTCCCATCCATCTGCTCGATGCCAGCGTACTGGTGCATGAGGCGCCCAAGGTCTATGCGACCTTCCTGCTATGGCTGCTTGCCGAACTGTTCGAGCAGCTTCCGGAGCGGGGCGATGCCGACAGGCCTTTGCTGGTCCTGTTCTTCGATGAGGCGCACCTGCTGTTTGGCGATACGCCCAAGGCGTTGCAGGAGCGGCTGGTGCAGGTGGTGAGGCTGATTCGTTCGAAAGGTGTTGGCGTCTATTTCGTTACTCAGTCCCCAGCCGATCTGCCTGACCAGGTACTGGCGCAGCTGGGGCTGCGAATCCAGCATGGTTTGCGGGCATACACCGTCAAGGAGCAGAAAGCACTGCGCTCGGTGGCTGACGGATTTCGTGCGAACCCGGACTTTGCGACGCTGGATGTGCTGACCCAGCTGGGTATCGGTGAGGCCCTGGTGGGTGGGCTCGAGGCGAAAGGCACACCGGCGATGGTGCAGCGCGTCGCCATCGCGCCGCCACAGTCGCGGGTGGGGCCGCTGAGCGAAGCTGAGCGCATGCAGCTTGTCGCGCGGTCCAGCTTGCGTGGCCGTTATGACAAGCCCGTCGACCGTGAGTCGGCCTACGAAATACTGAGTGCTCGGGCCATGCAGGCGGTCGAGGAGACTGAACGTCTGGTCGAGAAGCCTGCACGAAGCAAGAGTAGTGCAGGCAGCGATCTGGGGGATCTGGCCGGACGGGTCGTAAAAAGTGCCTTGAGCCAGGCAGCCAGTCAGTTGGGGCGTCAGTTGGCCAGAGGGTTGCTCGGCTCATTACTCGGCGGTAAGCGCTGACTTATCGGCGCTTTTCAGTTCACTGCTGCTGTTGTATCGGATGTGATAGTTGACTGCTTGCGCCTGTCCTGCACGAAGGTCAGGATCAGCCTTGCTTAGCTGCCGCGTTTTCACAGTCGGCATGTTTTTCCTGTTCAAGCTTCTGCAGTTCCTGCTGAAACACTTGATCAAGCACAGTGGGTTTTTTCCGCCACGGCTTGCGCTCGGGTTCGCGTTCAGCCGCGTAAGTCGTAATTTCACCACCATAGACATTGGTAAAGCGCTGCGCCTGGCGCTCAAGTTCGGCGCGCAGTTCGTCTTTCGTCACGTAAGGATCCTGTTTTTTAGTTTGAATTAAGACGCGTCTGGAAATGAATGATGCGTCTTTGGTTGTAACCGAAGTTTTCAGTTGCAACGGAGTCGAGCTTATGTCTGTGGGACTCAAGGTCAACTGAAAAGGTTTAAGCAATTACCTGGCAGGCTGCAGATTCGAGCAGTAGTTCAAAAAAACCAGGAGTTACCTGCGGCATTGATACTGTGTTTTGCGGCAAGGCGCTACACGGGTTTGCGCAAGTATGCGCTTGTAGGACGCGCAGAGCCAGGAATCGAGCAAAGAAAAACCCGCCGAAGCGGGCTTTCTCTTACTTGGCGAACATTAACGGGCAACTTTGGCTTCGTTGCTCTGTTCGGCGCGGCCGTAAACGTCATCGAAGCGCTCGATGTCGTCTTCACCCAGATAGCTGCCGGACTGGACTTCGATGATCTCCAGTGGAATCTTCCCAGGGTTGGCCAGACGATGCACCGACGTGATCGGGATATAGGTCGACTGATTCTCGGTGAGCAGAAAAGTCTTGTCATTACAGGTGACCTGGGCTGTACCGGAAACAACGATCCAATGCTCGGCACGGTGGTGGTGCATCTGCAGAGAGAGGCTGGCCCCCGGGTTCACGCAGATACGCTTGACCTGGAAGCGACCGCCCATGTCCACCGAGTCATACCAACCCCATGGGCGGTAGACGGCGCAGTGGTTCTTGGTTTCGCTGCGGTCCTGGGCGTCGAGCTTGCTGACCAGCTTCTTGACGTCCTGCACTTTGTCCTTGTGGGCAACCATCATGGCGTCCTTGGTCTCCACCACCACGATGTTTTCCAGGCCGAGCACGGTGACCAGCTTGCCGTTGCCGTGTACCAGGCAGTTGCGTGAGTCTTCGGCGATCACGTCGCCCTTGAGGACATTACCGTTCTCGTCCTTCTCGTGCACATCCCAGATCGAAGACCAGGAGCCGACATCACTCCAGCCAGCTGACATGGGCACTACGCAAGCCAATTGAGTCTTTTCCATCACTGCATAGTCGATGGAATTGTCTGGGCAGCAGGCGAAAGTGGCGGGATCGATCAGCACTTCCTCGCCGTTCTTCACGCTGCGCTCCAGGGCGAGTGAGCAGGTGTCGTAGATGTCCGGATCGTGCTTTTTCAGTTCCTCCAGGAACACGCTGGCGCGGAACAGGAACATACCGCTGTTCCAGAAGTAGTCGCCCGACTCCACATAGCTCTGGGCGCGAGCCTCGTCCGGCTTCTCGACGAACTGCGCCACGCGCTTGATTCCGTCGGGCAGGCCATGATTGGCGTCCTGGCTAGCTTTGATATAGCCAAAACCGGTTTCAGGACGAGTCGGCGGAACACCGAAAAGAACCATTTCGCCATTTTCCGCAGCATTGGTCGCCAGTGCCAGTGATCGCTGGAAGGCCTTCTGATCTTCGATGACATGGTCGGCCGGCAGGACTAGCAGCAGCTCGTCGCGTCCTTCTTCAACCAGCTTCATCGCCGCGATACCAATAGCCGGTGCGGTGTTACGACCGAAAGGCTCGAGCAGAAGGCCTTGAACGCCGAGTTTGCGAGAAGCCAGCTGCTCCTTGACGATGAAACGGTGATCCTTGTTGCAGACCAGCAGCGGTTGCTGCATGCCATCAAACGCCAGGCGTTCGACAGTCTGCTGGAACAACGTCTGCTCGCCGGTCAGGGCAAGAAATTGCTTGGGGAACGACTTGCGGGAAAGGGGCCACAGCCGGGAGCCGCTACCGCCTGAAAGAATAACCGGGATCATATTGCTTCTCCTGAATCGTTTCGAAGGTCGTTCTACTTGTCCGGTGACGCTGGCCTCTTGGCCGCGCCTGGTTGCTGTTCTTTGTCGAGGGAATCGCCAGTCCGCTGAACGAAATCCGCTCTGTCCCGAGGCATGCCTCGAGATTGAAATCTGCTGTCTGCTTAATCGCCGGGATGTCGCACCATGGCTGGTCAGGCCGCATGTGTCTCTGGCGAGATGTCGATCATGGTCATCTGCACTGGAGGCTCGTGAGCGGCGGGCGGCGCGTCGCTGAGGAGCGCCATCGTCGCGAGCGATGCGTGGCATCTGCTGCTGGTCGAACGGGAGTGATGCGCTTGCATGGCCGTAACCCTCTGTTCGTGCCTTGCTCGGCGTTTGCCGTGTCAGATGCCGCGTAGGCTCTGCTCGGCGCCGCGGCTCTCGGCTGGATAATCAGCCGCATCGCCGTCTGAGGTTGCGCTACCGCCGAGATCGAATGACGATCTGGAACGGCGCGATCTGCGAAATCGATGACCCAATGCACGTTCATGTGCGACTTCCCTTTCCGCCTGGAATTGTCGGTACGCGCTTATGATTGCGAGCCATGCTGGATAGTTCCCGCGTCGGCAACCGTTGATCGGCCAGTTTTTGCGAACGGATTCAAGGTGCGCTCACCGGCCCGGCGGAATGCGGAGGGTTGATCGGGCGGTGTTGGTAGAGGTTGTGGGACGTGCTGGGCGGACCCGCTAATGGGGTCGGTGAGGGCGGCGGCAGCGCCCTTGCGGGGCCCTCCGCCGGCATTGAGTTGTTACTGGTCGGCGGTGTCGCGCAGGAATACCAAGCGGTCGCTGGTCGAATCATCCCGACTGTAGCGGTAGCCCTGATAGTCGAATTCCGGCAGCTGATCAGGGTTGCCGATGCGTTCCTTGATCACCCAGCGGGCCATCAGCCCTCGTGCCTTTTTCGCATAGAACGAGATGATTTTGTACTGGCCGTTCTTCATGTCCTTGAAGTCGACATTGATGACCCGTGCATTCAGGGCCTTGCGGTTGACGGCACTGAAGTACTCATTCGACGCCAGATTGAGGAGAACGTCATCCCCTTGTTCCGCAAGCGCCTCGTTCAGCCAGCCAGTGATGCGCTCGCCCCAGAACGCGTACAGATCCTTGCCTCGCGGATTGGCCAGTTTGGTGCCCATTTCCAGCCGATACGGCTGCATCAGATCCAGCGGCCGTAACAGGCCGTAGAGCCCCGACAGCATGCGCAGATGTTCCTGTGCGAACAGCAGGTCGCTCTCGGTGAAATCCTCGACGCTCAGTCCGGTGTAGACATCGCCCTTGAAGGCGAGCAGGGCCTGCTTGGCATTCGCCGGCGTGAAGTCAGCCGACCAGCTCCCGTAGCGCGCGACATTCAGGGCGGCCAGCTTGTCGGAAAGGTGCATGAGTTCGCTGATCTGCGCTGGCGAGTAATCGCGCAACAGGTCGATCAGCAGTTGCGAGTGCTCCAGGTACTGAGGCTGAGTGAAGCGTTCGGTTATCGGGGGTGTTTCATAGTCGAGCGTCTTGGCGGGGGAAATCACCATCAGCATGTACGGGTCTCCTGTCTGATGGCGCGATTGTAGGGCTACGAGCGGAGCGGCTCCAGCTATGGCGGCCATAGGCAACGGTTGACCTTCCCCGCGTGGCAAGGCACAAGCTGGAAGGCGTCAATCAAGGAGTTCGTATGTCTGGCTGCAATCATGCGCAATGGCAACCACCTCACGACTACCGTCCGCTGGAGCGCAACTCCGAGCGTCAGACCTGGGCGGTGGTCATTCTGACCGGCTTGACCATGTTGGTGGAGATCATTGCCGGTTACTGGTTCAACTCCATGGCGTTGCTGGCGGACGGCTGGCATATGGCCTCGCACATGGTAGCCATCGGCCTGGCGGCGTTGGCGTATCTGCTGGCTCGGCGCTACGCGGCGGACCAGCGTTTTGCGTTCGGAACCTGGAAAATCGAGGTCCTGGCCGGTTTCACCAGCGCCTTGCTGCTGGTCGTCGTGGCGCTGTTCATGATCGGCGAATCGCTGTCGCGGCTCTGGTCGCCGGTCGCGATCGGTTTCGATGCAGCGTTGATGGTCGCCGTGATCGGCTTGCTGGTGAATCTGCTGTCCGCCTGGTTGCTGCGGGATCAGCATGACCACGGTAACGGTCACGACGAGCACGGGCATGACCATTCGCATGAGCATGAACACGCTTCGGGTGGCAAGGACCTGAATCGGCACGCCGCCTTCATCCATGTGCTGACCGATGCGCTGACGTCGGTGGCTGCCATCATCGCGCTGCTGGGCGGCAAGTTCTTCGGCTGGAGCTGGCTGGACCCGGTGATGGGTATCGTCGGCGCGCTGGTGATCCTTGTATGGGCGCGCGGCCTGTTGCGCGATACCGCCAAGGCGCTGCTCGATCGGGAGATGGATGATCCGCTGGTCCACAGGGTTCGGGAAGCGCTGCAGGAGGTGCCGGATACCGAGGTCACCGATCTGCATCTGTGGCGGGTAGGGCGGTCGCAATACAGCTGCATCCTGAGCCTGGTGACGCATCAGGCGCACACCGCCGACCACTACAAGGCTGCGTTGCAGGGCTTTCCGCAGCTGGTGCACATCACCGTGGAAGTGAATCGCTGCGACGAAAGCGCGCACCTTGATCGTCGACAATAGCGCGGCCGAAACACGCGCGCCAAGGCCGTTTGGTCGATTCGTGAAAAAAAGCCGAGTTCAACGGAAAAGTCTTTTGTCTGTCATAACTTTTACGGTATTACCGAATTCAGACCGCCGAACCCTGCGACACAGGTGGCGGCTTCTGGGCAGCCCCGAATCCACCGGCTGCCCTCGTCCGCTCACCTGAATCGCATGGCGGTCACTCTGCAGCGAAGCGCTTTTGGCTCTTCGTTTCTGGCCCCAGAAGAAGGTGATCAGTATGGATGACTACGGCAGACCTCGCGCGACCCAGCCCACGCTCTACGTCCTCGACACGAATGTACTGATCCACGATCCCAATGCTTTGCTGAACTTCCAGGAACATCAGGTCGCCCTCCCGATGACCGTGCTGGAGGAGCTCGATCAACTCAAGACCGGCAAGCACAGCGTCGCGGCCGAGTGTCGTCAGGCAATCCGATTGATCGACAAGCTGCTCGGTGATGCAACGCCGGAAGAGGTCGAGCTCGGCGTACCGATCCAGCGCGGCAAGAGCGGGCCGTCCGGCAGTCTTTCGATCCTCATGAGCAAGCGTGGCGAGCCCAACGCGTTGCCGGAAGATCTGAACGACAACAAGATCATCAACCAGGTGGTCGAGCTGAGCAGGCAACGCCCCGGCGTGCCTGTGGTACTGGTCACCAAGGACATCAACATGCGCCTGAAGGCGCGTGCCTGTGGCGTAGCGGCAGAGGATTACCATACCGATCAGCTGGTCGATGACGTCGGCCAGCTTTCCCCCGGCTATCACAGCGTCAGCGGCTCGTTCTGGGATCGTGTGAGCAAGGTCGAGACCCACCAGGGCCATGGGCGCACCTGGCATCGCGTGCAACTGACCGACAATCTGCCTGCGGTACACATCAACGAGTTCATCATCGACGAACAGGGCTTCGTCGGCTGGATCAAGGGCATCAAGGCCGATGAGCTGCTGCTGCTCGACCTGCATCAGGAGCCGCTGCTGCATCAGGAAGCCTGGGGCCTGCGACCGCGGGACATTCATCAGGCATTGGCGCTGTTCGCCTTGCTCGACCCGGACATCCATCTGGTCAACCTGTCCGGCGCGGCCGGTTCGGGCAAGACCATTCTTGCGCTGGCTGCAGCCATCGAGCAGACCGTGGTCAGCAAGCGCTACCGGCGCATCATCGCCACCCGCAGCGTACAGGGGCTGGACGAAGACATCGGCTTTCTGCCTGGCACCGAGGCGGAGAAGATGGAGCCTTGGCTGGGTGCGATCACCGATAACCTCGAGGCGCTGCACATGGAGGACGAGAACACCCACGGCAGCATCGACTACATCCTGCAAAAGGTGCCGCTGCAGTTCAAATCGCTGAACTACATTCGCGGGCGCAGTTTCCAGCAGAGCCTGATCCTGATCGATGAATGCCAGAACCTCACGCCGCACCAGATGAAGACCATCATCACCCGTGCGGGCAACGGCTCGAAGGTGATCTGTCTGGGCAACTTGGCGCAGATCGACACGCCATATCTGTCGGCGACCAGTTCGGGCCTTACCTACCTGACCGAGCGCTTCAAGGACTTCTCCCACGGTGTTCACATCACCTTGCAAGGTGTGCCGCGTTCGGTACTGGCCGAGTACGCCGAAGCGCACATGTAGCGGAGAAGCGTGCGGCGATGCCCGGTAGTACCTCTTACGGGGGCGGGTTCATCGCCGACGACTGCGGTAGACTCGTGATTTTCCGATCAGGAGCGCCGAATGCTCACCCATCTCGATTCCCAAGGCCGGGCCAGCATGGTCGACGTCACCGACAAGGCCGTCACCGCGCGTGAAGCTGTGGCCGAGGCGCGTGTCCGCATGCTGCCGCAGACCCTGCAGATGATCCAGCAGGGTGGCCATCCAAAGGGCGATGTCTTCGCCGTGGCGCGCATCGCCGGTATCCAGGCGGCGAAGAAGACCTACGAACTGATTCCCCTGTGTCATCCGCTGCTGCTCACCAGCATCAAGGTCGAGCTGCAAGCGGATAGCGAAGACTGCGTGCTGATCCGCGCTGCCTGCAAGCTGGCCGGGCAGACCGGTGTCGAGATGGAAGCATTGACCGCTGCCAGCGTCGCTGCGCTGACCATCTACGACATGTGCAAGGCTGTGGATCGCGGCATGGTCATCGAAGGCGTGCGCCTGCTGGAAAAGCTCGGCGGCAAGAGCGGCCACTGGCAGGTGCAGGCATGATTACCGTCCAGTTCTTTGCCCGTTATCGTGAAACCCTCGGCACCGATGGCGAACGCCTGCAGTGGGATGCTTCGCTCGCCAGCGTGGACGACGTGCGCCAGCGGTTGCTTGCGCAGGGCGGTGTCTGGGAGGTGCTTGCCGAGCAGAACCTGATGTGTGCGCGCAATCAGGAACTCTGTGGTCTCGATGAGCCGATCACCGATGGCGATGAAGTCGCGTTCTTTCCCACCGTGACCGGAGGCTGAGCATGGCGGTTCGTGTACAGACGGCAGCGTTCGATCCGGGGGCCGAACTCAATGCGCTGCATGCGGCCAACCTGGGGATTGGAGCGGTCGCAGGGTTTGTCGGTTACGTAAGAGATTTCAATGACGGGCAGGATGTCGCCGGAATGTTTCTCGAACATGCGCCGGGGATGACCGAAAAGGCGCTGGAGAAAATCATCATCGAGGCGGAGCAGCGCTGGCCATTGTTGCGGCTCGACGTGTTGCATCGCGTCGGGCCCCTGGAGCCAGGCGAGCCCATCGTCTTCGTCGGTGCGGCGAGCGCCCATCGCGACGCGGCCTTCGATGCCTGTCGCTTCGTGATGGATTATCTGAAGACGCGGGCGCCGTTCTGGAAGAAGGAAACGACGCCGTCCGGGCCGCGTTGGGTGGAAGGCCGCGCCAGTGATCAGGCCGCAGCTGAACGATGGCGCGAGAACGGCTGAGCCCTCAATAGAAGGTGATGTACATCTTGAAGGCCAGCGTCGAGAACATGGTGAGCACACCCAGGCCAAGAAGGCCCACGCCCCAGTTCCGGTCTCGGTAGTTGAAGCCTACGCAGAGCAGGATGAAGCCAATGACGATTAGCGACAGTAGCCAGTGCATGCTGTCCATCGATTTCTCCTTGAGTTCCGATCTAGCTACCACTCTAGCCGTTTGAGCTCTTTTGTGGCCTGATTCAGGTCATTGATGGAGGAGGGGAGCGGGGCACGGCGAATGCCGTGCCCGATTGACTCAGCGCGAGTGAGGGGGCGGTGCGAGCAGTTCCGCCGGAGGCATTTCGCACTGGATCTTGCGGCCGATCAGCGCTTCGATCGGCGGCAGGGCGAAGGCGTCGTCCTCGCCAGCGAAGCTGATCGACGTGCCACTGGTGCCGGCACGGCCTGTGCGGCCGATGCGGTGCACGTAGTCATCAGGATCTTCCGGTAGCGTGAAGTTGATCACGTGGCTGATGCCGTCGACATGGATACCGCGGCCGGCGACATCGGTCGCCACCAGCACGCGAATCTTGCCTTCGCGGAAGCCTTCCAGCGTGCGAATGCGCTTGTGCTGCGGCACGTCGCCGGACATCTGCGCGGCGCTGATGCCATCCCGGGTCAGGCGCTCTTCGATGCGCCGCACTTCGTCCTTGCGGTTGGCGAAGACCATCACCCGCGTCCAGTCATTCTGGGTGATCAGGTTGTACAGCAGCTTGTACTTGTCGCTGCCGGCCACGGCGAATACGTGCTGTTCTACGGTGTCGCTGGCGACGTTTTCCGGTTCGATCTCGACGATGGCGGGATTGGTCGTCCACTGCTGCGCCAGGTTCATCACGTCATCGGTGAACGTAGCTGAGAACAGCAGGGTCTGGCGCTCGCTCTTGGGTGGCGTCTGCCGGATGATCTGGCGGACCTGCGGGATGAAGCCCATGTCGAGCATGCGGTCGGCTTCGTCCAGCACCATCACTTCGACCATGTCCAGATGCACCTCGCCGCGCTGGTTGAAATCCAGCAGGCGACCGGGCGTGGCAACCAGGATGTCGCAGAACCGCGATTCCAGCAGCTTGAGCTGTTTGTCGAAATCCATGCCGCCGACGAAGCTCATCACGTTCAGGTTGGTGTACTTGGTCAGGTCCAGCGCGTCATTGGCGATCTGCACCACGAGTTCACGGGTCGGCGCGATGATCAGCGCGCGCGGCTCGCCCATGTAGCGATCTTTCGGCGGCGGCGTATCGAGCAGCTGCGTGATGGTGGAAATAAGGAAGGCGGCCGTCTTGCCGGTACCGGTCTGCGCGCGGCCAATGGCGTCTCTGCCGGCAAGGGTATAGCCGAGCACCTGGGCCTGGATCGGTGTGCAGTAGGGGAAACCCAGATCGTGAATCGCATGCATCAGCTCGGGCGCGAGCTTGAAGTCGTGGAAGCGGGTCTTGCCTTCGGCCGGTTCGACCACGAAGTCGTCCAGCTTCCAGGCCGGAGCGGCGGGTTGCGCTGATTTGCGGCTGCGCTGACGGCGCGGTTTTTCGGCGGAGCGCTCAGTGGGCTGCGGCTTGGGTTGAGTATCGGGTGTCGTTGCTTGCTGCGGGGCCGGGGCGCTGTGTTGGCCCTCGTTGTCGGCGGCGAGCACGCTATCGGCTGTGCTGGCCCGTAGATCCGGGGCCTTGCCAAAGATTTTCTTGAGTGCTTTGAGCACGGTCTTCTCGTCATTTATTAGGAAAGTGTCGCGCGCCAGTGTAATGCAAGACGCATGCATGGCGAAGCCTCGCGCACCGGAAGGCTTGACTTCCAGCCGGACGCACTCGCGCCTCGCTTACGGTTGTGTGGTGCTGCGCGACAGGTCTAGTCCAGAAGAGGCCAGGGGCATGGCCGTGACTGACGCATAGACAGCCGGACCTGGCGCTCAGGAGGCATCTCAGTCAAGCAACGGTGCGAGCCAGTTGCCGATGTCGCGGATTTCTTCCGGGAGCACCTCGTGGCTCATCGGGTACTCGCGCCAAGTGACATTGACGCCGGCGTCGTGCAGGCACTGATAGGCGGCACGGCCCATCGCTGGCGGTACCACATCGTCCCGGCTGCCATGCAGGCATAGCGCCGGATAACGCCGGGCATCTTCGGAAAGCTCGAGGCGTTCGGCAAATGTCGGGGCATAGGTGGACAGTGCTATAACGCCGCCCAGCGGACCCTGCCAGCGCAGAAATGCCGTATGCAGCACCACCGCGCCGCCTTGGGAGAAGCCGGCGAGAAAGATGCGTGCCGGATCGATGCCCGCGTCACGCTGTGCTTCGATCAGGCCGATGACCTGTTGCGCTGATGCCTCGAGTTGCTCGCGATCGATCGCGCGGGCTGGGCTCATGGCCAGGATGTCATACCAGCTGGGCATGCTCCAGCCGCCGTTGATGGTTACCGGACGCGTCGGTGCCTGCGGCAGAACGAAGCGAGTGCTATGCAGCTTCTGCTGCAGCGCTTCGGCTACAGGTAGGAAGTCATAGCGATCAGCGCCCAGGCCATGCAGCCAGATGATGCAGGCATCGGCAATGCCATTGGGTTCGAGGATCAACGGTTCGCTCATAGATCGGCTCCAGTTGGGGGCAAGTTGCCTCGTCTTGGGGCATTACGTGCCACCGGCGAGGGAGTGGCGCGAGGTTACCCGCTCGCGCACTTCGATAGAACCCGCAACCTGGCGTATCCAGCTCATTGCCGGATGAGCTGGTACGCGCCTTGCTAAGTTCAGTTCGACTCAGAAGGGAACGGCTCGCATGAGCGAGTCGAGGTAATGGCACAAAGAACATTGCCGATCATCCACGGACGACTAGACTCAGGTCAGGCTGCGCCGCTTCGCTGCTGCCGGTTACGCATCGAGGGGCAACAGGCCCGAACCCGAGAATAAGAAAGCAAACTGGAGGTTTCGATGATTAGGGTGAAATCCACACTGGCTGCGCTGGGTGCAGCGTCACTGCTGGGAATCAGCGGGCTGGCGCAAGCGGGGGCGACCCTCGATGCAGTGCAGAAGAAAGGATTCGTGCAGTGCGGCATCAGTGATGGCCTTCCGGGCTTTTCCTACGCCGATGCAAAGGGGCAATACCTGGGGATCGACGTGGATGTCTGTCGCGCGGTGGCCGCGGCCGTGTTCGGTGACGCCAGTAAGGTCAAGTACAGTCCGTTGACCGCCAAGGAGCGCTTCACCGCGCTGCAATCCGGTGAAGTGGACATGCTGTCGCGCAACACCACCTGGACCAGCTCGCGTGATGCGGCGATGGGCCTGAATTTCACCGGCGTGACCTATTACGACGGTCAAGGCTTTCTGGTGAACAAGGAGCTGGGTGTCAAAAGTGCCAAGGAGCTGGATGGCGCGACTGTCTGCATTCAGGCAGGCACGACTACCGAACTCAATCTCTCCGATTATTTCCGCGCCAACAACCTGAAGTACACCCCCATCACCTACGACACCTCGGACGAAAGCGCCAAGTCACTGGAGTCGGGCCGTTGCGACGTGCTCACTTCCGACCAGTCGCAGCTCTACGCCCAGCGCATCAAGCTGGCAAAGCCTGATGACTACGTAGTGCTACCCGAAGTGATATCCAAGGAGCCCCTCGGCCCGGCGGTCCGCCAAGGCGATGAGGAATGGTTCGATATCGTGCGTTGGACCCTGTTCGCCATGCTCAACGCCGAGGAATTGGGCATCACTTCGGCAAACGTCGAAGAAAAGGCCAAGAGCACCAAGAACCCTGACGTCGCCCGCCTGCTGGGTGTGGAGGGGGAATATGGCAAGGATCTGAAGCTGCCGAAGGACTGGGCGGTGCAGATCGTCAAGCAAGTCGGTAACTATGGCGAGATCTTCGATCGAAACGTTGGCGCCGGCAGCGAGCTGAAGATCGACCGTGGCCTCAATGCCCTGTGGAACAACGGCGGCGTGCAGTACGCCCCGCCGGTACGTTGACCAAGCGGGGCCGGCTACACCGGTCCCGTTTTCCAAAGGGAGAAGTGCCGCCGGCGCGCACAACGCGCCGGCGGTGCGGTATGAGGACATTCGATGCGAACCATCGACAATCCTAGGCCGGCTGGCGGGTCGCTATTGACCGACCCTCGGGCACGCGCCTGGCTGTTTCAGATTCTGGCTGTAATCACCGTCGTAGCATTCGGCTGGTACCTTTTTCACAATACCCAGACCAACCTTGCCCATCGCGGCATTACCTCCGGCTTCGGTTTCCTCGAGAATGCCGCCGGCTTCGGCATATCCCAGCACCTGATCGACTACAGCGAGAGCGACACTTACGGTCGCGTCTTCTGGGTCGGGCTGCTCAATACGCTGTTGGTCAGCGTCATCGGAATATTTCTCGCAACGGTGATGGGGTTCATCCTCGGCGTGGGACGCCTCTCAAGCAACTGGCTGATCCGCCAGCTGGCGACGCTCTACATCGAGATATTTCGCAATATCCCGCCGTTGCTGCTGATCTTCTTCGTCTACTTCGCTGTGATCAGCCCGTTGCCTGGGCCGCGCAACAGCCTGAGCCTATGGGATGCGGTGTTCGTCAACAACCGCGGCGTGCAGATGCCGGCACCCAGCGCCGCCGATGGCTTCTGGTCATTCTGGCTGGCGTTGCTCGTGGCGCTGGTCGCGGTAGTCCTGCTCAACCGCTGGGCTCGGGCGCGGCGGCATGCCACCGGGCAGATGTTTCCGGTGTTCTGGACCAGCCCTGGGTTGTTTCTTGCCATCCCCTGGCTGATGACCTTCATTGCAGGCGTGCCTTTCACTTGGGAAGTGCCGGAGTTGCAGCGCTTCAATATCCGCGGCGGCTGGGTGGTGATCCCTGAACTGGTTTCGATCGTCGTGGCGTTGTCGGTGTATACCGCGGCGTTCATCGGCGAAACCGTGCGTTCAGGCATTCAGTCGGTCAGCCATGGCCAGACCGAAGCCGCCGCTTCGCTTGGGTTACGACCTGGCCAGGTATTGCGGCTGGTCATCGTGCCGCAAGCGTTGCGGGTGATCGTGCCGCCGCTGACCAGCCAATACCTGAACCTGGCAAAGAACTCGTCGCTCGCTGCTGCTATCGGTTATCCGGACATGGTGTCGCTGTTTGCCGGCACGGTGCTCAATCAGACCGGGCAGGCCATCGAAACCATGGCCATCACCATGAGTGTCTATCTGGCCATCAGCATCAGCATCTCGCTGCTGATGAACTGGTACAACAAGCGCATTGCGCTGATCGAGCGGTGAGCGCATGACCATCCATACCTTCAAGCCCGACCTGCCGCCGCCGACGATCAGCATCGGTGCGCTCGGCTGGCTACGGGCCAATCTGTTTTCCAGCTGGATCAATACCCTGCTGACGCTGGTAGGGCTATACCTGCTCTGGCTGATTGTGCCGCCGGTACTCGAATGGGCCATCTTCAAGGCCGACTGGACCGGTGAAACCCGCGCCGACTGCAGCCGCGAAGGCGCCTGCTGGGTGTTCATTCAGACCCGGTTCGGCCAGTTCATGTACGGCTTCTATCCGACGGAGCTGCGCTGGCGAGTCGATGCGGCAGCCTGGCTGGCGATCATCGGTGCGGCGCCGCTGTTCCTGCGGCAGATGCCACACAAGTTGCGCTACGGGCTGGGCTATATGCTGGTTTACCCGCTGCTGGCCTACTGGCTGCTGCATGGTGGATTTCTCGGCCTGCAGACGGTGCCTACCAGTCAGTGGGGTGGGCTCATGCTGACCGTAGTGATCGCTGCCGTGGGCATTGCCGGTGCTTTGCCGCTGGGCATTCTGCTGGCATTGGGACGGCGCTCGGACATGCCGGCTATCCGCGTGCTCTGCGTGACCTTCATCGAGTTCTGGCGCGGCGTGCCGTTGATCACCGTGCTGTTCATGTCCTCGGTGATGCTGCCGCTGTTCCTGCCCGAAGGCATGAGCCTCGACAAGCTGCTACGGGCAATGCTGATGGTGGTGTTCTTCGAGGCCGCCTACATCGCCGAGGTAGTACGTGGCGGTCTGCAGGCGATCCCCAAGGGGCAGTACGAGGCTGCGGCGGCCATGGGCCTGGGCTACTGGCGTAGCACGCTGCTGGTGATCCTGCCGCAGGCGCTGAAGCTGGTAATCCCAGGCATCGTCAACACCTTCATTGCCCTGTTCAAGGACACCAGCCTGGTGATCATCATCGGCCTGTTCGACTTCCTCAACAGCATCAAGCGCGCCACCGCGGACCCGGCCTGGCTAGGCATGTCCACCGAGGGCTACGTGTTCGCTGCGCTGGTGTACTGGATGTTCTGTTTCGGCATGTCCCGCTATTCGATGCGCCTGGAGCGCAAGCTGGACACCGGCCACAAGCATTAGGAGTGATATATGAGTGATTCAAACGCGCAGGCCGAGCACAGCAGCGAACCGGTCATCCGCATGCAGGGCGTGCACAAATGGTTCGGCCAGTTCCATGTACTCAAGGACATCAACCTCTCCGTGCGCCAGGGCGAGCGTATCGTGCTGTGCGGGCCTTCCGGCTCCGGCAAGTCGACCACCATTCGCTGCCTCAATCGCCTGGAGGAACACCAGCAGGGGCGCATCGTCATCAACGGCGTGGAGCTGACCAGCGACCTCAAGCAGATCGAGGCAATCCGCAGCGAAGTCGGCATGGTGTTCCAGCACTTCAACCTGTTCCCGCACCTGACCGTGTTGCAGAACTGCACCCTGGCGCCGATGTGGGTGCGCAAGCTGCCGCGACGGCAGGCCGAGGAAATCGCCATGCATTATCTGGAGCGCGTGCGCATCCCGGAGCAGGCCAACAAGTTTCCCGGCCAGCTCTCCGGCGGTCAGCAGCAGCGCGTGGCGATCGCCCGTGCGCTGTGCATGAAGCCGAAGATCATGCTGTTCGATGAGCCGACTTCGGCCCTCGACCCGGAAATGGTGAAGGAGGTGCTCGACACCATGGTCAGCCTCGCCGAAAGCGGCATGACCATGCTCTGCGTGACCCATGAGATGGGCTTCGCCCGCACCGTGGCGGATAGGGTGATCTTCATGGACAAGGGCGAGATCGTCGAACAGGCCGAGCCAGAGGTGTTCTTCACAAACCCGGTCAACGACAGGACCAAGCTGTTCCTAAGCCAGATACTGCACTGATCCAAGCCGGGCCTGGCGTGCCGTCGGAGCACGCGGCGCCTGGCTGTGTTCAGCCTTAGCCTCGGCCGCCGTCATGGGCTAGAATACGCGCCCCGACTGCTCCCCCCTCCGAGGCTGTTCCGACGATGTTGATCCTGCGCGGCGCTCCCGCTCTTTCCGCCTTCCGTCATGGCAAGCTCCTGGCACAACTGACCGATAAGGTCCCCGCCGTCGGCGGGCTGTATGCCGAGTTCGCCCATTTCGCCGAGGTTTCCGGCACGCTCGGCGCGGATGAGCAGAACGTACTGACCCGCCTGCTGAAGTACGGCCCCAGTGTGCCGGTGCAGGAACCTGCCGGGCGGCTGTTCCTCGTGGTGCCTCGCTTCGGCACCATTTCGCCGTGGTCGAGCAAGGCCAGCGATATCGCCCACAACTGCGGGCTGGAGAAGGTCCAGCGGCTGGAGCGGGGCATCGCCTATTACGTGCAGGGCGAGTTTTCCGATAGCGAGGCACAGCTGATTGCCGCAGCGCTTCACGATCGCATGACACAAATGGTGCTCGATCGTTTCGACGCAGCCGCCAACCTGTTCAGCCATGCCGAGCCCAAGCCGCTGACTGCCGTGGACATCCTCGGTGGCGGTCGCGCCGCGCTGGAAAAGGCCAACACCGACCTGGGCCTGGCCCTGGCCGAAGACGAGATCGATTATCTGGTCAGTGCCTTCCAGGGCCTCAAGCGCAACCCGCACGACATCGAACTGATGATGTTCGCGCAGGCCAACTCCGAGCACTGCCGCCACAAGATCTTCAACGCCAGCTGGGACATCGACGGCGAGAGCCAGGACAAGTCGCTGTTCGGCATGATCAAGAACACCTACCAGATGCACAGCGAGAACGTGCTGTCCGCATACAAGGACAACGCGTCGGTCATCGTCGGCCACACCGCAGGGCGTTTCTTCCCCAATCCTGAAACCCGCCAGTACGGCGCGGTGCAGGAGCCGGTGCACATTCTGATGAAGGTGGAAACCCACAACCACCCGACCGCGATCTCGCCGTTCTCGGGTGCTTCCACCGGTTCCGGCGGCGAGATTCGCGACGAGGGCGCCACCGGCCGCGGCGCCAAGCCAAAGGCGGGTCTGACGGGTTTCACCGTCTCCAACCTGAACATCCCCGGCTTCGAGCAGCCGTGGGAACAGGCCTACGGCAAGCCGGAACGCATCGTCACGCCGCTGGACATCATGATTGAAGGCCCTCTGGGCGGCGCCGCGTTCAACAACGAGTTCGGCCGCCCGGCGCTGACCGGTTACTTCCGTACCTTCGAGCAGTCGATCAACACGCCGCGCGGCGACGAGGTGCGTGGTTATCACAAGCCGATCATGCTCGCTGGCGGCATGGGCAATATCCGTGAAGATCACGTGCAGAAGGCCGAGATCACCGTTGGCGCCAAGCTGATCGTGCTCGGCGGCCCGGCCATGCTGATCGGCCTGGGCGGCGGCGCCGCCTCCTCGGTCGCGACCGGTGCCAGCTCGGCCGATCTTGATTTCGCCTCGGTACAGCGCGAGAACCCGGAAATGGAACGCCGCTGCCAGGAGGTCATCGACCGCTGCTGGCAGCTGGGCGACCAGAACCCCATCGCCTTCATCCATGACGTCGGTGCCGGTGGCATTTCCAATGCCTTCCCGGAGCTGGTCAACGATGGCGGCCGCGGTGGCCGCTTCGAACTGCGCAACGTGCCCAACGACGAGCCGGGCATGGCCCCGCACGAGATCTGGAGCAACGAGTCCCAGGAGCGTTACGTGCTGGCCGTCAGTGCCGCCGATTTCGAGCGTTTCCAGGCTATCTGCGAACGTGAGCGCTGCCCGTTCGCGGTTGTCGGCGAGGCGACCGAAGAGCCACAACTGACTGTCACCGACAGCCATTTCGGCAACACCCCGGTGGACATGCCGCTCGAAGTGCTGCTCGGCAAGCCGCCGCGCATGCACCGCAGCGCCAGCCGCGAAGCGGAATTGGGCGATGACTTCGATGCGGCTACTGTCGATCTGAATGAGGCGGTCACCCGGGTGCTGCGCCACCCAGCGGTCGCCAGCAAGAGCTTCCTGATCACCATCGGCGACCGCAGCATCACCGGCCAGGTAGCGCGCGATCAGATGGTCGGTCCGTGGCAGGTGCCGGTCGCCGACTGCGCCGTCACGGCTACCAGCTACGACGTTTACACCGGCGAGGCCATGGCGATGGGCGAGCGTACGCCGCTGGCGCTGCTGGATGCCCCGGCGTCGGGCCGCATGGCCATCGGCGAAACGCTGACCAACCTGGCAGCGGCACGCATCGAGAAGATCTCCGACATCAAGTTGTCCGCCAACTGGATGGCCGCCGCCGGCCACCCCGGCGAAGACGCGCGGCTGTACGACACCGTGCGAGCCGTCGGCATGGAGCTGTGCCCGCAGCTGGGCCTGACCATTCCGGTGGGCAAGGACTCGATGTCAATGAAGACCCATTGGTCGGAGGAGGGCGCCGAGAAAAGCGTGACCTCGCCGATGTCGCTGATCGTTTCCGGCTTCGCCCCGGTCACTGATATCCGCCAGACCCTGACCCCGCAGCTGCGCCTGGACAAGGGCGCAACGGACCTGATCCTGATCGATCTGGGACGCGGCCAGAACCGCATGGGCGCTTCGATTCTTGCGCAGGTGTATGGTCAGCTTGGTCGCCAGGCGCCCGACGTCGATGATGCCGAAGACCTGCAGGCGTTCTTCGCTGTGGTCCAGGGACTGAACGCCGATGGTCTGCTACTGGCCTACCACGACCGTTCCGACGGTGGTCTGCTGACCGCTGTGCTGGAAATGGCGTTTGCCGGTCACTGTGGCCTGAGTCTGAATCTCGATGGCCTGCTGGAGAGTGCCGCAGATGTCGCACCGATGCTCTTCAACGAGGAGCTTGGTGCGGTGATTCAGGTGCGTCAGGACGACACCGAGATCGTGCTGGCACAGTTCAGCGCAGCCGGTCTGGGTGACTGTGTCGCGGTCATCGGTCAGCCGGTCAACAATGGCCATGTGTCGATCAAGCACGGCGAGAACGAAGTCTTCGCCGGTGAGCGCCGTCTGCTGCATCGGCAGTGGGCGGAAACCAGTTACCAGATCCAGCGTCTGCGCGATAACGCCGAGTGCGCCGATCAGGAGTTCGACGCGCTGCTCGAAGAGGACAACCTGGGTCTCAGTGCCAAGCTCAGCTTCGACGTGAACGAGGACATCGCGGCGCCCTACATCAAGCGTGGCGTTCGTCCACAGATTGCGGTGCTGCGCGAGCAGGGCGTCAATGGCCAGGTGGAGATGGCGGCGGCGTTCGACCGCGCCGGTTTCGCCGCGGTCGACGTGCACATGAGCGATATTCTTTCCGGGCGTGTCAGCCTTGAGGAGTTCAAGGGCCTGGTGGCCTGCGGTGGCTTCTCCTACGGCGACGTGCTCGGCGCCGGTGAAGGCTGGGCCAAGTCGATCCTGTTCAATGCGCGTGCACGGGATGGCTTCCAGGCCTTCTTCGAGCGCAAGGACAGCTTCGCTCTCGGCGTGTGCAATGGTTGCCAGATGATGAGCAACCTGCACGAGCTGATCCCGGGCACCGAGAACTGGCCGCACTTCGTGCGTAACCGCTCGGAGCAGTTTGAAGCGCGGGTGGCGATGGTTCAGATTCAGGATTCGCCATCGATCTTCCTGCAGGGCATGGCCGGCTCCCGTCTGCCGATCGCCATCGCCCACGGCGAAGGCCATGCGGAGTTCGAGAGCGAAGAGGCCATGCTGCAGGCAGATCTTTCCGGCACCGTGGCGCTGCGCTTCGTGGATAACCACGGCAAGGTCACCGAGCGTTACCCGGCCAACCCGAACGGCTCGCCGCGCGGGATCACCGGTCTCAGCAGTCGCGATGGTCGCGTGACCATCATGATGCCGCACCCCGAGCGGGTGTTCCGCGCCGTGACCAACTCCTGGCGCCCTGACGAGTGGCAGGAAGACGGCGGCTGGATGCGCATGTTCCGCAATGCGCGGGTCTGGGTCGACTGACCGACCGGGTCAATCTGGCCATTCCCGAGGAGCCCGTCGATAGCATATCGGCGGGG